>NZ_WTVN01000009.1 GCF_012910905.1 Aromatoleum toluvorans | reverse complement strand
TACAGTCTGACGACCATAGCGTCCCGGAACCACTCCTTCCCATCCCGAACAGGACAGTGAAACAGGACCGCGCCGATGATAGTGCTCTCCTTGAGTGCGAAAGTAGGTCATCGTCAGACTACCCTACGCCAAAAAAGCCGCTCTCCTCACAACAGGATGAGCGGCTTTTTTACGTCTACGCGCCGGTCGTCCATCTCCGGCGGAAGATCGCCTGAAGTCTGTACCGGAGGTGCGCTGAGCGTGGGCTTTAGTCCGCTGGCTGTCGGATGGTGCCTTCGTCCGGGGCGCCCGACAAACTGTCACATGATCGACATGGCCGGGAAGCGGTTGGCGGCATATAACGTAGAGCGGGTGATCGGCATGCGGGGCGGAGCGGCGGTCGTGTGACGGAACGGCCTGCGGGATGGAATTCACTGGGAAACCACGGCTGCGTGCCGGGGCCCGAATCCGAGGAGGATGGCCATGCGAGTGCAACCCTACCTGTTTTTCGAAGGTCGTTGCGAGGAGGCGCTGGAGTTCTATCGTGAAGTGCTCGGCGCCGAGGTGACCATGCTGGCACGGTTCGGTGAGAGCCCTGAGCCTGTTCAGGGCATGCCCGCAGGATTCGAGAACAAGGTGATGCATGCGAACCTGCGCATCGGGGACACCGAAGTGATGGCTTCGGATGGTCGGTGTTCGGGGCAGTCCGGTTTCCAGGGTTTCTCGCTGACGGCATCGGTAGCGAGCGTGCCCGAGGCTGAACGGGTGTTTGCCGCGCTCGCGGATGGCGGGCAGGTGCAGATGCCGCTCGCCAAGACCTTCTGGGCACCCTGTTTCGGCATGGTCGCGGACCGATTCGGGGTGTCGTGGATGGTGATGGCGATGCCGGAGAAGTAAGGCGCGAGGACCCGTGTCAACTCAGGTGCGAGGCGAGTGTCCGAGCAAGTTCGCGCAGCTGATCGGCATGCTCGAGGCCGGCGATGAAGCGACCGGGGATGCCGGAAAGCCCGCATTGGGCGCCGACGAGGGCGCCGGTGAGCATGGCGCGCGCCTGGTTCTGGCCTCCGCCGTTGATGGCGTGCAGAACGGCGGACTCGAAGTCGTCGGAGAAGCGTGCCGCGAGGTAATAGACCGCCGGGAGCACGTGGTACACGGCGCATGGCATGCCGTATACGAGAGATACCTTCCATGCCGGCTCGATGCGGATGTCGGGGTCGGCGGCCGCCCGTGCGATGAATGAGGGCGTGAGCAGCGCATCGGGTGAGGCGAATCGACCGACATGGGAGGGTTCCGCTTCTCCGCGTCGCGGGGCCTGGAGTTCTCCGGTCGTCACTGCGTGGAATGGAAGCTCGTCGGATTTGACCAGGTGCATGAGCTTGCCGGAGAGGTGGGCATCGAGTTTCTCCCCCTGCACGAGGAGCGCGAGCACGGCGCCGTATGCGACGGTCAGCGAGAGGACCAGTTCGTCGCTCTGGGTCAGGAGCGTATTGCGGGCGATCGATTCGGCGAGACGTCGCGGTTCGCGTGCGTAGCGCACGGCGAGGGCTAGCGTGCGTTCGATGGCCTCGGTGGTGTCGGCATGTCCGCCTGTTTGCGACCAAGGCAGGCCCTGTTGCACGCGACGGCGCCATGCTTCGCGGATCGACTGGCTTGTGTAGCCGCCGGGGCCGTGCATCGGGGTGCCGTCGAGCTGGGGAAAGAGGTCTTCGTCGAGGCGTCGGCAGAAATCCGCCTCGTCGTACTCGCCGCGTTCCGTGAGGGACTGCAGGAGCATCCGCAGGATCAGTCCGGCTTGGGAGAGTTGTCCGGCAGCCATTCCGCCGTGATAGCGCTCCGGTTTCGGGGTGGTGTAGCTGGTGATCCAGTCTCCGTAGTCACGCCGAAGTTCGTCGAGGTTGTAGTACCAGTGCGGGCCGAGGCCCAGGGCGTCACCGATGAAGGCGCCGAGGATGGCGCCGGCGGCGCGATCTTGCAGCGTGGTGTCGGTCATTGTCTGTACCTCCGTCGAAGGAACTGCAGTTGGACGGAAGGGGAGGGCGGGTGTTCCCGCGACGGGCTTCGCGCGCGGATACCTTGTCGACCGGACGTCGCCTGCGGGCGATCCCGTTACGGCGCACCGCGGCGGGTGCGTGGCCGTTTGCGCGGACTGGCGAGGCGTATCAGCGGCGGTTGCGCATGGTCGAGCGCAGTTTGTAGCGGTCGCCGGGTGGGTCAGCCGTGCATAGCTGATGATGTGTTCGCCTGACCAGGTGCGGCGGACCACCTGCAGGCAGGGGGTGGTCGTGGCGGTACTGAGCGAACTTGCCGTGCCTGCGTCGACGAGGACCGCTTCGACCACGTGTTCGACATCGGAGATGGGGCAGGCCGCGGCGAGAACGTCGCTGGGGGTGGTCCTGGTGAAGTCGGCTTCGAGGTAGCGGGGTACCCACTTCGGGTTGACGAAGCGTTCCTCGAGCTGGATCGGACAGTCGTTTTCGCGGTGCACGATCGCTGTATGGAAGATGCGCGTGCCGAGGCGCACGCCGAGGTGGAGGGCGACTTCGTCATCGGCGTCGATGGCTTCGCAGCGCAGGATCTCGTTGCTGTATGCGTTGCCGCGGCCGGATACCTCGGTGGCGATGTTGAGGAGTTCGGGCAACGATGACTTGGTGCTGCGCTCGGTCACGAAGGTGCCGAGGCCGGGCTGGCGAACGAGGTAGCCGTCCTGCACGAGATCGCGGATCGCCTTGTTGGCGGTCATGCGGCTGACGCGGAAATCGCGCGCCAGTTGCTCTTCAGGGGGGATCTGGTGGTGGGCCGAATAGGTGCCGCTGCGGATCTTCTCGAGCAGGAATTCTTCGATCTGACGGTAGCGCGGGACAGGGGCGGCCATGTCCGTTCCTTTGCGGATGATGCTGTCCCAAAATGATACCGCCGGCAGCATGCGATATGGATTAAATGTTGGATCATGCGATCGCCGTCCCGAGAGCGAGGGCTGAATCGGTCAGGAGGCTTCGCCGCGGTAGCTCGCGAGGTGGATGCTGGTTTCGGTCTGCTGGATGCTGCGGATCAGGCGGATGCGCTCGAGCACGTTGGAGAGCTCCGTGAGGTTCTCGGCTCGCAACTCGGCGAGCAGGTCCCAGCGGCCGTTGGTGTCGTGCAGGGAGGCGACGCCGGGTTCGCCGAGCAGGCTGGCGATCACCGAGCGGGTCTCGTTGCCGGCGACGACGATACTCATCCATGCGCGGATCTCGTTGGGCTGCGAGTCGGGTCGCAGTTTCACCGTGTAGCCGACGATGATTCCGTCGTTTTCGAGCCTGGCGATGCGGTTCGTGACGGTGCCGCGCGACACCTTGAGCTTGTGCGCGAGGTTGGCGACGCTCATGCGTGCGTTGTTGCGCAGGAGGCTGATCAGTTGCTGGTCCAGATTGTCCATCTTGTCGTTATGGCAGAAAGAGGCTTCAGAGTGATCAATTTTTTATCAAAATAGCACAGTTGTTGATATTTTGATTGGCACGAATCTGGTCGATCATGTCCCCATTGAATCGCACGACAATAAACGAGGAGCGAGACCATGAAGACCAGCAACCGTATCCCCACCCGCTTCCTGAGCGCCGAGCGCGCCGCCGAGTTGGTCGCGGAAAGGGGCGTCGCGACCTGCCTTGCGGGCATGGCGGAGTACATCCGCGCGGATTTCCTGCGCTGGACCGAGTTCGAGAAGACGGCTCGCGTTGCCAACCATTCGGATGACGGCGTGATCGAGCTGATGCCGATCTCGGACGATTCGCTGTACTCGTTCAAGTACGTGAATGGCCATCCGAAGAACCACCGCTTCGGCCTGAGCACCGTGATGGCCTTCGGTGTGCTCGCCGACGTCGATACCGGTGCGCCGACCCTGGTCAGCGAGCTGACGCTGACGACCGCGCTGCGCACCGCCGCGACCTCGGCGGTCGCGGCCCGCGCGCTGGCGCGTCCGGACAGCAGGCGCATGGCGCTGATCGGCAACGGTGCGCAGAGCGAATTCCAGGCGCTGGCCTTTCATCACTTGCTGGGCATTGCCGAGTTCCATCTGTTCGACGTCGATGCCGCGGCGACCGACAAGCTGACGCGCAACCTCGAGCGCATGGGCCTCGCTGCGAGGCGCTTCGCCAGCGCGAAGGAGGCCGTGAAGGGCTGCGATATCGTCACGACCGTGACCGCCGACAAGACCAACGCGACGATCCTGACGCCCGACATGATCGAGCCGGGCATGCACATCAACGCCGTGGGCGGCGACTGCCCGGGCAAGACCGAGCTGCACGCGGACGTGCTGCGCATGGGCCGCGTGTTCTGCGAGTTCGAGCCGCAGTCGCGCATCGAAGGCGACATGCAGCAGATGCCGGCCGACTTCGCGGTGACCGAGCTGTGGAACGTGCTTGCGGGCAAGATGCCGGGCCGTCAGGCGGCGGACGAAGTCACGGTGTTCGACTCGGTCGGCTTTGCGCTGGAGGACTTCTCCGCGCTGCGCTTCATGCGCGATCTGGCGATCGAGCTGGGCGTCGAGGAAGAGATTTCGCTGATCCCCGATCTCGCCGATCCGAAGAATCTGTTCGGCAGCGTGCCGGTCGGCGCCGCGCCGCGCAAGGCGGCCCGCGAGCTGCAGGTCGCCTGAGTTACTCCGGGCCCGCTGGCTGCGGGGCCGGGCATTTCCGGCATTGGGCGGTATTGCGGCGGAGCGCTGCGATGCCGCTACTTCGTGCGGTCCGCGGCGGGCTTCGGGGCGCCCCGATAGGCCGCTGCCTCGGCCAGCAGCCATTCGGTGAAACGCCGCAGGGCCGGGTTCGTGCTCGGTGGGTCGGGATAGACGAGGTGATAGCCCATCTCGGAGCGCAGCGGCCGATCGAAGGGGATGATCAGCTGGCCCGATTCGAGCTCGCTCAGCGCGAGGAAACGGGGCACCAGCGCGACCCCGAGGCCGGCGCACGCCGCTTCGACGAGCATCGAGAACAGGTCGAAGCGTGGCCCGCCCATCGCGTCCACGTCCTTTACTCCGGCGGCCAGGAACCAGCGCTGCCACGCCGCATGCCGGTTCGACTGATGCAGTAGCGGCAGGTCGGCGAGATCGCGCGGTGCCCGGCAGGGGTGGGCCGCGAGCAATTCGGGGCTGCAAACCGGGATCATTTCCTCGCCGAATAGCGGATGCGAAATCGCACCCGGCCATGCCGGCGAGCCGAAATGAATCGCCGCGTCGAAGGACGTCTCGGTAAATACGAACGGGTCCGAGCGCGTCGTCAGATTCACGGTAATTCCCTGATTGGCGGCATGGAATTGCGCGAGGCGCGGAATCAGCCAGCGCGAGCCGAACGTCGGAATGACCGCGAGCTCCAGCACATTGCGTTCGCCGCGGTGCGACATCAACGAGACCGTATTGCGTTCGAGCCGGTCCAGGTCTTCGGAGATGCGCTTCGCGTAAACCGCACCGGCCTCGGTCAGCGAAATGCGTTTCTTGATCCGGTTGAAGAGGGGAACGCCGAGATAATCCTCGAGTGCGGCGATCTGCTTGCACACCGCGCTTTGCGTCAGCGACAGCGAATCCGCCGCGCGCGTGAAGTTCAGGTGGCGAGCCGCAGCTTCGAAGGCAACCAGGGCTTCGATACTGGGAATGCGCCGACGCATGGATACTTCCTCCGATTCATGATCTTCGTAGTTTATTTCGTTTGAGCCGGTTTTTCGCGTGGTTGAAAATCGGCGCTGGCAAATCGACATTCACGACAATAAGACGCGAAAAGACGTGCAGGGTGGCGGAATTTGTTTCGATGATGCCGGTTTTGTTTCCCTTTCTTTCGAGTCATTCAGTCTCAGGAGACGGCAAGATGATTACCCAGCAGCAGATCGGAGCACGAAAAAGCGAAATCGTCGGCGGACAATTCGGCAGCGCGCGGAACGAGGGCGCCGAGGTGGTGAACCTGCGCAAGCGCTGTGTCGATCCGCGCAACCAGATGTATGGCTATCAGGTGGAAGTGGAGCGGCGTGACATCGTTACCGTCGCAGTGCTCGGTTACAACTGAGAGTCGCATCGCTGGCGCACGTCGCGCATAGTGGCGCCCTCTCGATTGCGCCTCTAATGGCTTTTTGCCGATGAATCTAGCCAATACCCTGAATCATCCGCTGCGTCTGACGCTCGCCAGCGAAATCCACTCCCGGCCGTTCATGGTGATCGATGCGCCCGCGCGCATCTCGCACCTCGCGGTGCACTGGGATGGCCAGTCCGAGCGGCACGACGCGCTGCTCGAATCACTGTGCAACCGCTTCGGCATCGCTCCGCCCAAATCCGGGGCGCAGCATTTCTTCCACGATGTGGGCCATTTCCGCATCAAGTGGGAGCGCCACAGCGAGTTCTCCACCTTCACGTTCGTTGAACCCGACCCGCTCGGTGACGCCGACTTCGGCCAGCCGGCGATACGCCATGTGCCGGCCGACTGGCTCGAGTCGCTGGACGGCGCGGTGATCGTCGCATCGCACATCCACACCGAGCGGGGCGAACCGCTCGACATCGCCGACGAGCGGTTGCAGGCGCTGCTCCCGAAGTCGCCGCGGGTCGGCAGCCGGGTTCTGTCCGGCGGTGAGATCTGGACGGACTTTCAGGTCGGACCGGATGGCTTCTCGCGCTTCCTGATCCGCGACACCGGACTGCGCGAAGCCCAGATGGGCCGGCTCGTGCAGCGCATCTGCGAGATCGAGACCTACCTGATGATGGCCCTGCTCGCGCTGCCGCTCGCGCGCCAGTGCAACGAGCGGCTCGACCGCATCGAGGAGGACCTCGCCGGCTTCGGTGCGCAGATGCGTGCGCTCGACATCGACGCCGACGCCGAAGAGCTCCTGCGCGAGATCTCGAACCTGGACGGCCAGACGCGTGCGATGTCGCTCAGTACCGGATACCGCTTCAGCGCGTCGCAGGCCTATTACCACATCGTGCAGGCCCGTATCGGCGAGTTGCGCGAGCGGCGCATCGAAGGGGTGCCGACGATCGGCGAGTTCATGGAGCGTCGCCTGGCGCCGGCGATGGACACCTGCGTGTCGGTTGCGGAGCGCCAGGAGGCGCTGGCGAGCAACGTCAGCCGCGCCAACGACATGCTGCGCACGCGAGTGAGCCTCGCGCAGGAGCGGCAGAACCAGAACGTGCTCGAAAGCCTGAGCCGCAATGCGCGCCTGCAGCTGAAATTGCAGCAGGCGGTCGAAGGGCTGTCCGTCGTTGCGCTCTCCTATTACGGCATCGGCCTGGCCTCCTATGCGCTGAAGGCGCTGAATGGCTGGGGGATCGACATTCCGGTCGATCGCGCAGTCGGGCTGGCGCTGCCGCTGGTGGCGGGCGTAGCGTGGTTCGGCCTGCGGCGCATGCACGAGCGCCTGCACCAGGGCGGCAAGCGCCCCGTTCCCGTTCCTTCACCCCTGGGCCGTCTGGCCCTCATCGAGCGCCGCTGAGCGCTCGCGAAAGGCGCTCGGCGATTCTCCCGTCCACTGCCGGAACGCGCGCGCGAAGCTCTTCTCGTTGCGAAAACCGACCGATAGCGCGATCTGCTTGACGGTGCGGTTCGTCCGCCGCAGCAGCTCGATCGCCCGTTCGCGCCGCGCCTCGTCCTTCAATTCCTGCAGCGACGCGCCTTCCTCGTCGAGCTGACGGTGCAGCGTGCGCGGCGACAGGTGCAGGCGTTCGGCCAGCGTCTCGGCGGTCGCGCCCTCGTCGAGCCGTTCGCGCAGCAGGTGGCGCACGCGCTGCACCAGCAGGCGGTCGCGGCGGTATTGCAGCACCGTCAGCGGCAGCGCGCGGCGCAGCATCTGCTGCAGCGCCGCCTCGTCGCGCCGCAGCGGCAGGCGCAGGTATTGCGCATCGAAGCGGATCTCGGCGCGTTCGGCGTCGAACTGCACCGGCCCCTGGAAGAGCAGCGGATAGACGCTGCGATGCGGCGGGGCAGGGAAGGGGAAGCTGGCCGCGAGCAGGGGGATGCGCGAGTCGATCACCCAGCACGCATAGCCCAGCACGTAACGCAGCAGCGTCACGAGGCAGAACTCGTGCATGTCGCCGAGATAGCGGCGGACTTCGATGCGCAGCGTCGCGACCGCGCCGTCGTCGTCGAGGTGCAGCAGGATGTCGTCCGTGAGGAGGCGATGGTGGCGGCACCAGCGCTTGAGCGCGACGCCGAGGTCGGGTGAGGTGACCGACGCGCGGCACAGCATGCCGTAGCTGCCCCACGGCAGGCGGCGCGAGAACCAGCCCAGCGCCTCGTCGTCGAGCTCCTGCATCGCCACCGCCGACATGATCTCCATCTGCCCGGCGGTGACGCGTGCGGCGGGGTTTTCGAGCGCGGCCGGTGGAATCTGCGCCTCGCGCAAGGCGTTGGCAGGATTGATCCCGTAGCGGCGGTAGGCCGCGACGATCGCGCGGATGAAGGCGACAGGCGTCGCGGCGGGGCCGCGCGTGGGGTCGCCGACGGAAGGGATCACGGTTGCCATCGGCGCATCATAAGTGGCTTGGCAGGATTTGCAACCATATTGGCGCCCGATGCGTCGCCCTCCGACCTACTCTTACGCGGTCACGACGTTTTGCCGATGCGCGTCTAAGCTTCATCGGTGCACGTCCCGGATACCAACGCGATCAAAGGAACGAGGAGACCCCCATGAACATTCCCAGCCTGAACTTCCACCACGGCGAAACCATCGAGGCGTTGCGCGACGCCGTGCGCCAGTTCGCCGAGGCCGAGATCGCGCCGCGTGCCGCCGAGATCGACCGCGAGAACGAATTCCCCGCCGATCTGTGGAAAAAGTTCGGCGACATGGGCCTGCTGGGGATGACCGTCGAAGAGGAATACGGCGGCACGCAGATGGGCTACCTCGCACACATCATCGCGATGGAAGAAATCTCGCGCGCATCCGCGTCCGTCGGCCTGTCGTACGGCGCGCACTCCAACCTGTGCGTGAACCAGATCCGCCGCAACGGCAACGCCGCGCAGAAGGACAAGTACCTGCCCAAGCTGATCTCGGGCGACCACGTCGGTGCGCTGGCGATGAGCGAGCCGAACGCCGGTTCCGACGTCGTGTCGATGAAGCTGCGCGCCGACAAGAAGGGTGACCGTTACGTGCTGAACGGCTCGAAGATGTGGATCACCAACGGCGGCGACGCCGACACGCTGGTCGTCTACGCGAAGACCGACACCAGCGCCGGCCCGAAGGGCATCACTGCCTTCATCATCGAGAAGGGGATGAAGGGCTTCAGCCACGGCACCCACCTCGACAAGCTCGGCATGCGCGGCTCGAACACCTTCCCGCTGTTCTTCGACGACGTCGAGGTGCCGGAAGAGAACGTGCTGGGCGGCGTCGGCAACGGCGTCAAGGTGCTGATGAGCGGTCTCGACTACGAACGCACCGTGCTGTGCGGCGGTCCGCTGGGCATCATGGCGGCGTGCATGGACGTCGTCGTGCCCTACCTGCACGAGCGCAAGCAGTTCGGCCAGTCGATCGGCGAATTCCAGCTGATGCAGGGCAAGATCGCCGACATGTATTCGGTGTGGAGCGCGACGCGCGCCTATGTGTATGCCGTCGGCCAGGCCTGCGACCGCGCCGATCACGCTCGGACGCTGCGCAAGGACGCGGCCGGCGCGATCCTGTATTCGGCCGAGAAGGCGACCTGGATGGCCGGTGAGTCGATCCAGACCCTGGGCGGCGTCGGCTACACCAACGAATATGCGACCGGCCGGCTGTGGCGCGACGCGAAACTCTACGAGATCGGCGCCGGCACGAGCGAGATCCGCCGCATGCTGATCGGTCGCGAACTCTTCGCGGAGACGCTGTGAGATGACGACCCCCACACTTGCGGCTAAAGCCGCTTCGTTGCCCCCCAAGGGGGCGATCGCCCTCCTTGGGGCGGCCCTGCGGAGAGCGATATGAGCGTCATCAAGTCTTCCATCAACACGCGCAGCCCGGACTTCGCGGGCAATGCCGAGGCGATGCGCAAGCTCGTCGGCGATCTGCGCGACAAGGCCGCGGAAGTGGCACTCGGCGGTGGCGAATCGGCGCGTGCAAAGCACACCGCGCGCGGAAAACTGCTGCCGCGTGACCGCGTGAATCACCTGCTCGATCCCGGCACGCCCTTCCTCGAAATCGGCCAGATGGCCGCATACGGTATGTACGACAACGACGCGCCGTCCGCGGGCGTCATTGCCGGCATCGGCCGCGTGAAGGGCGTCGAGTGCATGATCGTCGCCAACGACGCGACGGTGAAGGGCGGCAGCTACTTCCCGATGACGGTGAAGAAGCACCTGCGCGCGCAGGAGATCGCGCAGATGAACAATTTGACTTGCGTCTACCTTGTCGATTCGGGCGGTGCGAACCTGCCGACGCAGGACGAAGTCTTCCCCGACCGCGATCACTTCGGCCGCATCTTCTTCAACCAGGCCAACATGAGCGCGCAGGGCATCCCGCAGATCGCGGTCGTGATGGGCTCGTGCACCGCGGGTGGCGCCTACGTGCCGGCGATGAGCGACGAGGCCGTGATCGTCAGGAACCAGGGCACGATCTTCCTCGGCGGGCCTCCGCTGGTGAAGGCCGCGACCGGTGAAGTCGTCAGCGCCGAAGACCTCGGCGGCGGCGACGTGCATACCCGCATCTCCGGCGTCGCGGACCACCTCGCCGAGAACGACGCCCACGCGCTCTACATCGCGCGCCGCATCGTATCGAATCTGAATCGCCAGAAGCCTGTGTCGCTCAAGGTCGGCGCGGGCGAAGAGCCGCTGTACGACCCGGAGGAGATCTACGGCATCATCCCCGCTGACCCGAGAAAGCCCTACGACGTGCGCGAAGTCATCGCCCGCATCGTCGACGGCTCGCGCTTCGACGAATTCAAGTCGCGCTACGGCACGACGCTCGTGACCGGCTTCGCCCAGCTCTACGGCTACCCGGTCGGCATCGTCGCGAACAACGGCATCCTGTTCGGCGAGTCGGCGCAGAAGGGCGCGCACTTCGTCGAGTTGTGCGCGCAGCGCGGCATCCCGCTGCTCTTCCTGCAGAACATTACCGGCTTCATGGTCGGCCGCAAGTACGAGAACGGCGGCATCGCCAAGGATGGCGCGAAGATGGTAACGGCCGTCGCGACTGCCCAGGTGCCCAAGCTGACGATGATCATGGGCGGCTCCTTCGGTGCCGGCAACTACGGCATGTGCGGCCGCGCTTACAGTCCGCGTTTCCTGTGGATGTGGCCGAACGCGCGCGTCTCCGTGATGGGCGGCGAGCAGGCCGCGAGCGTGTTGTCGACGGTGCGCCGGGACGGCATCGAAGCTAAGGGCGGCACCTGGAGCAAGGAAGACGAGGAGGCGTTCAAGGCGCCGATCCGCGAACAATACGAAGTGCAGGGCCACCCCTACTACGCCACCGCGCGTCTGTGGGACGACGGCGTGATCGACCCGGCGCAGAGCCGCCGCGTGCTGGGCTTGTCGCTGTCCGCGACGCTCAACGCACCGATCCCGCAGACGAAGTTCGGC
Source organism: Aromatoleum toluvorans (assembly GCF_012910905.1). Lineage (GTDB taxonomy): Bacteria > Pseudomonadota > Gammaproteobacteria > Burkholderiales > Rhodocyclaceae > Aromatoleum > Aromatoleum toluvorans. Next base: position 112,032 of record NZ_WTVN01000009.1, on the reverse strand, counting down.
CTGTTCCGGATGTAAGGGGGAGACAAGAATGTTCGAAAAGATCCTGATCGCCAATAGAGGCGAGATCGCGTGTCGGGTGATCAAGACCGCGCGCCGCATGGGCATCAAGACCGTCGCCGTCTATTCGGAAGCCGACGCGAACGCCCGGCACGTGCGCCTCGCCGACGAAGCCGTGCTGATCGGCCCGGCGGCCGTCAAGGAAAGCTACCTCGTCATCGACCGCATCATCGCCGCCGCGAAGCAGACCGGCGCGCAGGCGATCCACCCCGGCTACGGCTTCCTGTCCGAGAACGAGGACTTCTGCGACGCCTGCGAGCGCGAAGGCATCGTCTTCATCGGCCCGCCGGTGTCGGCGATCCGCGCGATGGGCTCGAAGTCAGAGGCGAAGAAACTGATGGAAGCGGCCCGCGTGCCGCTCACGCCCGGTTACCACGGCGACAACCAGGAGCCCGCCTACCTGCACGAGCAGGCCGACAAGATCGGCTACCCGGTGCTGATCAAGGCCGCGGCCGGCGGCGGCGGCAAGGGCATGCGTCTGGTGGAGAAGTCGGACGACTTCATCGCCGCGCTCGCCTCGTGCAAGCGCGAAGCCGCGTCCTCCTTCGGCGACGAGCACGTGCTGGTCGAGAAGTACATCACCCGCCCGCGCCACATCGAAATCCAGGTCTTCGGCGACACGCACGGCAACTGCGTGTACCTCTTCGAGCGCGACTGCTCGGTGCAGCGCCGCCACCAGAAGGTGCTCGAAGAAGCGCCCGCGCCCGGTATGACGCCCGAACGCCGCGCCGCGATGGGCAAGGCCGCGGTCGAGGCAGCGAAAGCGGTCGGCTATGTCGGCGCCGGCACCGTCGAGTTCATCGCGAACCAGGACGGCTCGTTCTACTTCATGGAGATGAACACGCGCCTGCAGGTCGAGCACCCTGTCACCGAGATGATCACCGGGCTGGACCTCGTCGAATGGCAACTGCGCGTCGCCTCCGGCGAACCGCTGCCGCTCGCGCAGGAACAGCTCCAGATCCGCGGCCACGCGCTCGAAGCACGCATCTACGCCGAGGACCCGGCGAAGGGCTTCCTGCCTTCGACCGGCAAGTTGCTGCACCTGGCTCCCCCGGCGGAGGGCCTGCACGTGCGCGTCGACACCGGCGTCGAGGAGGGTGACGAGATCAGCCCCTTCTACGACCCGATGATCGCGAAGCTGATCGTGTGGGACGAGAACCGCGACCAGGCGCTCGCGCGCATGCTGCAGGCGCTCGCGGACTACCGCGTCGTCGGCGTCGCCAACAACATCGAGTTCCTGTCGCGCCTGACGAACTGCCCGGCTTTCTCGAACGCCGATCTCGATACCGGCCTCATCGAGCGCGAAAAGGCCTACCTCTTCCCCGAAGGCGAGGAGCCGCCGGCCGAGGCCTGGTTCGTCGCGGCCCTCGGCGAGCTGCGTCGCGAAGCCGCATGCGCCGAAGACGAGGCGGAGGGCGGCTCCGATCCGGGCTCACCATGGCATGCACGTGACGGCTGGCGCCTGAATGCCACCGCGAAGCGCGAACTGATCTTCCGCTTCGGCGAGATGCAGAAGAGCGTTCAGGTCGCCTACCGCAGCGGTAACCGCTACACGCTCGCCGTCGATGGTCGCAGCACCGAAGCACGCGGTCGTCTCGATGACCGTGGCCACATGCGTGTCGAATTTGATGGGACGCGCATGGACGCGACGATGATCACCGCGGGCCGCATGCGTCATGTCTTCCTGCACGGCCGCAGCTGGCAGTTCGCCAACGTCGACCCCCTGCACTACACCGGCGAGGGCGGCGGTGCCGAAGGTGGGCTGCTTGCGCCGATGCCGGGCAAGGTGATCGCGCTGCTGGCGGAAGCCGGCACCCAGGTCGAGAAGGGTGCGCCGCTCCTGATCCTGGAGGCGATGAAGATGGAGCACACCATCACCGCGCCCGCGTCCGGGACGCTGAAGGCCTTCCGCTTCGCGGTCGGCGATCAGGTCGCGGACGGCGCGGAGCTCGTCGAGTTCGAGCCGACGAAGGGCTGAACGCCTTGTTCCTCCCCCTTCAAGGGGGAGGTTAGGAGGGGGATGGGTTTCTGTGGCTCCCGTTTAACCCATCCCCACCCCAACCCTCCCCTTGAAGGGGAGGGAGCGACCGCGCCGATATCTTAGGGCCGGATGCGAGCCCGCCGCTACGCCATGAATTCAAATAAGGAAGAGTGGAGAGAGACACCATGACCCCGTTGAGCTACGTCCATGGCGCGTCCGAAAAGCGCCTCATCGGCCAGACCATCGGCCGCTTCTTCGACGAGGCCTGCGCCCGCCACGCCGCGCGCGAAGCCCTCGTCGTGCGTCACCAGAACGTGCGCCTCACCTACGCAGCGCTCAAGCAACGCGTCGATGCCCTCGCGTGCAGCCTGATGCGCCTCGGCCTCAAGCGCGGCGAGCGTGTCGGCATCTGGTCGCAGAACAACACCGAATGGGCGCTGACCCAGTTTGCGACCGCGAAGGCGGGCCTCGTGCTGGTGAACATCAACCCCGCCTACCGCCGCGCCGAGCTCGAGTACGCGCTGAACAAGGTCGGCTGCCGTGCGCTGGTGATGTCGCCCGCCTTCAAGACCAGCAACTACCTCGAAATGCTCGGCGACCTTGCGCCCGAACTCGCGCAGTCCGAAGCCGGCCAGCTGAAATCCGCCAAGCTCCCGTCGCTCGAAATCGTCATCCGCATGGGCGCCGACAGGACGCACGGCATGCTCAATTTCGACGACCTGCTGCACGCCCCCTCCGGCGACGAACTCGACGCCCTCGAAACCCTCGGCGACGAACTGCAGTTCGACGACCCCATCAACATCCAGTTCACGTCCGGCACCACCGGCCAGCCCAAGGGCGCGACGCTGTCGCACCACAACATCCTCAACAACGGCTTCTTCGTCGGCGAAGCGATCCGCCTCGTCGAAGGCGACCGCCTATGCATCCCGGTGCCGCTCTATCACTGCTTCGGCATGGTGATGGGCAACCTCGGTTGCCTCACGCACGGCGCCACGATGATCTACCCGGCCGAAGCCTTCGAGCCGCTGGCCGTGCTCGAAACCCTCGCCGAGGAGCGCTGCACCGCAAACTACGGCGTGCCGACGATGTTCATCGCGATGCTCGACCATCCGCGCTTCGCCGAATTCGACCTGTCGCGCCTGCGCACCGGCATCATGGCCGGCAGCCCGTGCCCGATCGAAGTGATGAAGCGCGTCATCGACAAGATGAACATGCGCGAAGTGACGATCGCCTACGGCATGACCGAGACTTCGCCGGTGAGCTTCCAGAGCGGCACCGACGACCCGCTCGATCGCCGCGTCTCCACCGTCGGCCGCGTCCAGCCGCACCTCGAAGTGAAGATCGTCGACAACGAAGGCCGCATCGTCCCGCGCGGCACGCCGGGTGAGCTGTGCACGCGCGGCTACTCGGTGATGCTCGGCTACTGGGAAGACGAAGCGAAAACCCGCGAAGCGATCGACGCCGGCGGCTGGATGCATACCGGCGACCTCGCGACGATCGACGACGAAGGCTTCTGCAACATCGTCGGCCGCATCAAGGACATGGTCATCCGCGGCGGGGAAAACCTCTACCCGCGCGAGATCGAGGAGTTCCTCTACCGCCATCCCAAGATCCTCGACGTGCAGGTCGTCGGCGTGCCGGACCAGAAATACGGCGAAGAGCTGTGCGCCTGGGTCATCGTGCGCGAAGGCCAGACGCTCACCGAAACCGAGGTGCGCGACTTCTGCCAGGGCCAGATCGCACACTACAAGGTCCCGCGCTACATCCGCTTCGTCGATGCATTCCCGATGACCGTCACCGGCAAGATCCAGAAATTCCAGATCCGCGAACGCATGAAGCAGGAACTGGGGCTGGCCGAAGCGAAGACCGCCTGAGCGAGGGGAGGGGACATGATCACCCTGTACCACTGCATCAATGCGCGCTCGTTCCGGCCGCTGTGGATGCTGGAGGAACTCGGCCTGCCCTACGAACTGAAGGTGCTGCCATTCCCGCCGCGCCTCGACGCGCCGCAGTACCTGGAGGTCAATCCCCTCGGCACGATCCCCGCGTTCTACGACGGCGCGACGCGCATGACCGAGTCCGCGGCGATCTGCCACTACCTCGCCGCCCGGCACTCGCCAGGCGCGCTCAATGTCGAAACCGACGAGCCCGATTTCGGCGCCTACCTCAACTTCCTGCACTTCGGCGAGGCGACGCTGACTTTCCCGCAGACGCTGGTCCTGCGCTACTCCCGCTTCGAACCGGAGGAGCGCCGCCAGCCGCAGGTCGCCGAGGACTACGCACGCTGGTTCCTGTCGCGCCTGCGCACGCTCGAACCGCTGCTGGAAAAGCAGGAGTTCATCTGCGCCGGGCGCTTCACGGCGGCCGATGTGTCGGTCGGCTACGCGCTGATGCTGGCCGACGACATCGGACTCAAGGAACGCTTCAAGCCTGCCGTGCTCGCCTACTGGCAGCGTCTGCAGGAACGCGAAGGCTATCGGCGGGCGCTCGCAGCGCAACAGCGCGCCGCGGTGGAGCAGGGCGTGCTGCCGCACTCGGTCGCCTTTGCGACCGGCCCGTTCTGAACGAGGAGACACACAATAAATGACGAACAAGGAATTCGACGATCGCCCGCTGTGGACCCCGCGGCCCGAACAGATCGCCGCGACCGGCCTGGCCGCCTTCACCGCACGCATCCGCAACGCCTCGGGCTTGCAGCTTGCCGACTACGACGCCTTGCACGACTGGTCGGTGCGCCATTCGACCGATTTCTGGCGTGAAGTCTGGGACTTCGGCGGCGTGATCGGCGAGCGCGGCGCGCGCGAGCTCATCGACGGCGAGCGCATGCCGGGCGCCGCCTGGTTCCCCGACGCGCGCCTCAACTTCGCCGAGAACCTGCTGTGCGACAGCAGCAATCAACAGGCGCTCGTCTTCTGGGGTGAGGACAAGGTCAAGCGCACGATGACCCGTGCGGAACTCCGCGCCGAAGTCGCCCGCTTCGCCGCCGCGCTGCGGGCCGCCGGCGTGCGCGAGCACGACCGCGTCGCCGCCTGGATGCCCAACCTGCCCGAGACCCTCGTCGCGATGCTCGCGGCGGCGAGCCTCGGCGCCGCCTTCACGTCGGCTTCGCCCGACTTCGGCGTGCAGGGCGTGCTCGACCGCTTCGGCCAGACCGAACCCAAGGTGCTGATCGCCTGCGACGGTTACTGGTACAACGGCAAGCCGATCGACGTCCTCGGCAAGCTCGCCGAACTCGCGCCGCAACTGCCCAGCGTCGAGCGCTTCGTCGTCGTACCCTACCTTGCCGGGGACGCGACGCCGGACCTTTCCGGAATTCGCGACGCCGTCGCGTACGCCGATTTCCTCGCGCCGCACGCGGGCGAAACCCAACCGCACTACGAGCGCCTGCCGTTCAACCATCCGCTCTACGTGATGTACTCGTCCGGTACGACCGGCGTGCCCAAGTGCATCGTGCATGGCGCCGGCGGCACGCTGCTGCAGCACCTCAAGGAACACAAGCTGCACGCCGACGTGCGCGAAGGCGACCGCCTGTTCTACTTCACGACCTGCGGCTGGATGATGTGGAACTGGCTCGTTTCCGGCCTCGCCGCCGGCGCGACGCTGATGCTCTACGACGGCAACCCCTTCGTGGACGACGGCAAGGTCCTGTGGGACTACGCCGAGCAGGAACGCATCACCCATTTCGGCACCTCCGCCAAGTACATCGAGACCCTCGGCAAGAGCGAACTCCGTCCGGCTCGTTCCTACGACCTCTCCGCGCTGCGCGCCGTGCTTTCCACCGGCAGCCCGCTCGCGCCGCAGGGCTTCGACTTCGTGTACGAATCGATCAAGGCCGACGTCCAGCTCGCGTCGATCTCCGGCGGCACCGACATCGTCTCCTGCTTCGTCCTCGGCAGCCCGACCCTGCCGGTGTGGCGCGGCGAGATCCAGTGTCGCGGCCTCGGCATGGCGGTCGAGGTGTGGGACGACGAAGGCCGCCCGGTCGCCGGGGAAAAGGGCGAGCTGGTGTGCACCAAACCCTTCCCGTCGATGCCGATCGGCTTCTGGAACGACCCCGACGGTACGAAGTACCGCGCCGCCTACTTCGAGCGCTTTCCCAACGTGTGGTGTCACGGCGACTTCTGCGAGATCACGGCCCACGGCGGCCTCGTCATCCACGGGCGTTCGGACGCGACGCTCAACCCCGGCGGCGTGCGCATCGGCACGGCCGAGATCTACCGCCAGGTCGAGAAACTGCCCGAGGTGGTCGAATCCATCGTGATCGGCCAGGACTGGCCGCCGCAGGATCCGACCGACGTGCGCGTCGTCCTCTTCGTGCGCCTGCGCGAAGGCCTCGCGCTCGACGACGCCCTCGTCGCCCGCATCAGGCAGGCCATCCGCGACAACGCCACGCCGCGCCACGTGCCCGCGAAGATCGTGCAGGTCGGCGACATTCCGCGCACCAAGAGCGGCAAGCTTGTCGAACTCGCGGTGCGCAACGTCGTGCATCACCGGCCAGTGAAGAACATCGAAGCGCTCGCGAACCCCGAGGCGCTCGCGCTGTTCGAGAATCGTCGCGAGTTGTCGTCGTAATCGATAGGGGGTAGGGCGGATGAGCCAGAGGCGTTATCCGCCGGATGGGGAGCTTTACATTCGGCGGAAGGCGCTGCGCTTTTCCGCCCGACGAATTCCCCATGTCACGGCCGGCGCCACGCCGGCTCGCCCATCACCCAGGTCTCGGCGACGGCACGATCGTCGCCCAGCATCATCAGCACGAACAGCCGTTCCGCGAGCGTCCCGCACGCGGCGCTGCGCCGCGCGAGCAGGGGCGTCGCCGTCGGGTCGAGGACGACGAAATCGGCCTCGCGCCCGGGCGCAAAGCTGCCGATCCGGTCGTCGAGATACAGGCTGCGCGCGCCTCCCAGGGTCGCGAGATAGAAGGCCCGCTCGGCCGCCAGCGACTGGCCGTTCAACTGCAGCACCTTGTATGCCTCGGCGAGCGTCCGCAGCATCGAAAAGCTCGTCCCCGCCCCGACGTCCGTGCCGATGCCGACGCGCACCCCGGCCGCATCGGCCTGCGCGAGGTCGAACAGCCCCGAGCCGAGGAACAGGTTCGACGTCGGGCAGAAGCTCATCGCTGCCCCGGTCGCCGCCATGCGCCGGCGGTCGGCGTCGTCGAGCCACACGCAGTGCGCGAATACGCTGCGCGGACCGAGCTGCCCGTAGCGCTCATAGACGTCCAGATAGCTGCGCGCATCGGGATACAGCTCGCGGATCCACGCGACCTCGGCGCGGTTCTCCGCGAGGTGCGACTGCAGGTAGATCCCGGCGTGATCGGCGAACAGCTGCCCCGCGAGCCGCATCTGCTGCGGTGTCGAGGTTGCCGCGAAGCGCGGCGTCACGGCGTACAGCAGGCGGCCGCGCCCGTGCCAGCGCTCGATCAGCGCTACCGATTCGGCGTGGCCGCCTTCGCAGCTCTCGCACAGGAAGGCCGGGCAGTTGCGGTCCATCAGCACCTTGCCGGAGATGACGCGCATGCGCCGCCGCAACGCCGCCTCGAACAGCGCCTCGACCGACGCACGATGCACGGTCGGATACACCGCGGCCGTGGTCGTCCCGTTCCGCAGCAGCTCGTCGCAGAAGAATTCCGCGACTTCCGTCGCATGGGCGGGATCGGCGAAGCGCCGCTCGACCGGCCAGGTATAGCGATCGAGCCATTCGAGCAGCTGTCCGCCCGGGCTCGCGATGATGTCCGTCTGCGCGCAATGGATGTGCGTATCGACGAAGCCGGGCAGGATCAGCCGGCCGCGGCGGTCGTCGATGCGTGCGTCGGCGGGCAGCTTCGCGAGCAGCGCCGCGGCGGGGCCGGCCTCCGCGACCAACCCCTCGCGCACGATCAGCAGCCCGTCGGGGAAGTGTTCCACCGCATCCGCGCCGCGCTCGGCCGGGTCGCCGAGAAAGTGCAGGAGTTCGCCGCGGATCGCACGCATCGCGTGGTCCTCAGGGAATCGTCACGGCCGGCGGGGCCGGGATGCTCGCGTTGTGGGTGCCGAAGCTGCCGCGGCGCCGATCCTCGAAATAGTGGCGCAGCGTCAGCGCGATCGTGCGGAACGCGATGTCGTCCCAGGGGATGTCCTGCTCCTCGAACAGCGCCACCTCCAGCGACTCCTCGCCGGGGCCGAAATCCAGATCCAGCAGGCGCGCGCGGTACACGATATGCACCTGGTTGATGTGCGGCACGCTGATCAGCGTGAAGAGCGCGCCGACCTCGATGCGTGCGCACGCCTCTTCCAGCGTCTCGCGCGCGGCGGCCTCGGCGGTGCTCTCGGCGTTCTCCATGAAGCCCGCCGGCAAGGTCCAGAAGCCGTGGCGCGGTTCGATCGCGCGGCGGCACAGCAGGATGCGCTCGCCCCATTCGGGAATTGCGCCGACGACGATCTTCGGATTCTGGTAGTGGATCGTCCCGCAGCTCACGCACACGTGGCGCGGCAGGGTGTCACCGGGCGGTATGCGCAGCGTGACGTTCGCGCCGCAGTCTGAGCAATATTTCATCGTGTTCGCCGACCTGTTCGTAAGGTCAGATTTTATCCCGTAACACCCCGTCGCGATGCCTTCACGATTCGTTGCCCGTGACAGCCTAGCGTCCGGCGCGGTACAGTTCGCCCCAACCAAAACGCCGTTTTTGCGCCCCGCATCGCGGCACATTCTCCAGATTCCCCCGACACTGCCGCCGATGTCTCCGCCGCTGGATTCGACCCGCTTCGAGCAGCTTCGCGCCTCGGGCGACCTTCCGTCGCCGAAAGGGGTGGCGCTTGCGGTGATCCGCCTCACGCGTCAGCAGGACGTCACGATCGCCGAGCTGGCGCGGGTGATCAGTGCCGACCCGGCATTCGTCGGACGGGTCATCAAGGCCGCCAACGGACTCGTCGCATTCGAGCGCCGCCCCGTTGCCTCCGTGCACGAGGCACTCATGGTGCTGGGGCTGCCCGCGGTGCGGACCATGGTGCTGGGTTTCTCGCTGCTCTCGCATTACCGGCGCGGGGCCTGTCGTGCATTCGACTACAACCGGTTCTGGAGTTCCTCCCTCGCGAGCGCGCTGGCGGCCCAGGTCCTGGCGGAGCGGACCCGTGCCGGGGCCGCCGACGAACTCTTTGCCGTGGGGCTGCTCGCCCATGTCGGGGAACTCGCCCTTGCGACGCTCTATCCTGCCGAATACGACCTCGTGCTTGAGTCCACGCGCAAACCCGGCGCTGCACCGCTGCTCGAGCTGGAAGGTGCGCAGTTCGCGATAAATCACTGCGAGCTGACAAGTGCAATGCTCGAAGACTGGGGGCTGCCCAAGGTCTTCCTCGATGCCGTAGCCCAGGTCGATGCGCCCGCGACAGTTCCCGCGCCCGAAGGGTCGCGGGCGCGCCGCCTGCTCCACACCCTTGCTGCGGCGAGCCGCGTTGCCGAGATCTGCGTCGCGGAGGAATCCGCCCGGCCCCGGCTCGCCGCCGCGCTCTTCGCGGAAAGCTCGCTGGGCGTCGAGCGCGAATGCCTCGTCACCGACTGCCAGCGCATCGCAGGCCTGTGGGTCGAATGGTGCAGCATGTTGCAGCTCGACCCGCCCGCGCCGCCGAATTTCGCCAACCTCGCCGAGTCCGGGCCCATCAGCATTGCGGCCGGAAATCCCGGTCCCGTGGCGCAGGCCGGGAGCAAAGAGCAAATCCCTGCAAAGCAGCCGAACCACCCGGAGCCCGACGGTCCGGCCGTGGAGGAGGCACCGGCGAACAGTCCGCGTGCCCTGATCGTCGACGACGAACCACGCACGCGTGGCAGCCTGCGTGCCGTGCTCGAGCAGGCGCATTACGAAGTCCACGAAGCCGGCAACGGCCGCGAAGGCATGGAGCGCGCCCTCGAACTGCAGCCGCAGATCATGATCCTCGACTGGAACATGCCCGAGCTCAACGGCCCGGACCTCGTGCGCGCGCTCCGCCAGACGCGCATCGGCCAGACGATCTACATGATCCTGCTGACGCACAGCGACGACGACGAGCACCTGGTCGAAGCCTTCGAGGCCGGTGCCGACGATTTCATCGCCAAGCCCTTGCGTCCCCGTATCCTGGCCGCCCGCCTGCGAGCCGGTCAGCGCGTGGTGCGCCTGCAACAGGAAGTCGAGCGCGAGCACGAAGAGATCCGCCATTTCGCCTCGCAGCTGGCCGTCACCAACCGGCGCCTGCATGAAGCCGCGCTGACCGACGCGCTGACGGGCTTTCCCAACCGTCGCTACGCGATCGACCGCATCCAGCAGGAATGGTCGGCCGCGCAGCGCTGGGGGCGGCCCTTGTCGTGCATGATCATCGACCTCGACAACTTCAAGCAGATCAACGACACCCGCGGCCACGACGTCGGCGACGAAGTCCTGCGCAGCGCCGCCGATGCGCTGCGCAGCGCGTTGCGTGGCCAGGACGTGATCTGCCGCACCGGGGGCGATGAATTCCTCGCGATCTGCCCGGAAACCGATCTCGCGCGTGCGCTCGTATGCGCCGAGCGTCTGCGCAACGCGCTCGACAGCCTTTCGCTGCAGGTGGGCGATGCGAAGGTGGTGATCAGCGCGAGCATCGGTGTCGCGATGCGCGAGAGCTGGATGCAGGACGTCGATGCGCTGATCAAGCAGGCCGATCTCGGTGCCTATCTGGCCAAGCAGAAGGGTCGCAACTGCGTCGCGACCGTGCAGAAAACCGGCGATTCCCGCAACGAGCCGGTCGCCGCGGAGTGAGCCTGCGCCCCGCGGGGCGACTTCCGTGGCATGACGCGTGATCCCCGTGCTTCCCCTTTGAATACAAGACCTTATACAGATTGCGGTTATTACGTGTGGCGTAGCCGCAACAGGGGTTTCACCGTATGCGCTTGCAATTGCTCACAATTCACTTTAACTTTAAGGCGCTTGTCCCTGATAGGGAGCGGAAATGAAACGTCCTGATTTTCAGGCGGAAATCAAGGAGCTGAATCTCGCGTACCTGATGCTCGCCCAGCAGATGCTGCGCAGCGACCGGGAAACCGCGATGTTCCGCCTCGGCGTCGACAAGGACGTGGCAGACCTCATCGAAGGGCTTTCCAGCGCGAAGCTGGTGAAAATGGCCAGCAGCCAGATGCTGCTGTTCCGGTTCGACGATGCCCTGCTTGCCGGCCTGCTGGCGGGCAAGGGGCGGGACGAGACAAGTTCCAGCCTGCACGCGGCGATTCTCGCAGCGGGCAAGCCGGTGAAGCGGTTGGCGGGATAGCGCCCACGAGGCGCTGGGCGACTGCAGGGGCGAACGGGCGGAGGGGATACCGCCCACCCTGTCGTGCCGCGGCGAAGCGCCCCGGGGTCGGGGCGTCAAGGAGAGCAACATGAAGAACAAGAGCATTATCGAAGAAGCCGAAGACATCCAGCGTGCTGCCGAAATGGTGCGCCTCGGTGCGCGCATGCAGATGCTGGAAGCCGAAACCAGGCTCAGCCGCGAGCGCCTGCTCAAGATCTACAAGGAAATCCGTGGCATGTCCCCCCCGAAGGGCATGCTGCCGTTTTCGACCGACTGGTTCATGACCTGGCAGCCCAACGTGCATGCCTCGCTGTTCATGAACTTCTTCAATTTCTTCCAGCAGCACACCGGCCTCAAGGGGCTGGATGCGATCCTGAAGGCCTACCATCTCTACCTCGACCACATCGAGGCCGAAGTGATCGAGCCGGCGCTGAGCCTGACGCGGGCGTGGACCCTGGTGCGCTTCTTCGACGCCGACCTGCTGCACATGGCCTCCTGCACTACCTGCGGCGGCCACTTCGTTGCGCACGCCTACGACCCGACGCACGAATTCGTGTGCGGCCTGTGCAACATGCCGTCGCGCGCCGGCAAGACCAAGCGTGCCACCGAGGCCGCGCGTGCGACCGGAACGAAACGCGCCGTGACCGCGAAGCGCGGCAAGGCCAAGGCGCTCGCCACCGCCGACTGATCCGCTTCGCGCGTCGTTGCAAGGCCGCCGCAGATGCCGGCGGCCTTTTCATTTCCGCGTTCAAGTTTCGCTCCCGAGTGACGTTAAAATTGCAGTAAATCTTCTGGCGCGCGGCCATGCCGCCGCGCTTCCCGAATCGACGGGGGCTTCCCGGTGTTCCTGATTATTGGTTATCTGATCGTCCTTGCCGCGTCCGTCGGTACATACGCTGTCCATGGCAGCCTGATGGCGCTATGGATGCCGATGGAATATCTCGCTATTCTCGGCCTGATGATCGGCGGCTTCGTCGGCAGCAACGGGCCGAAGGCGCTCAAGGCGGTGCTGGGCGGGATTCCCGGCGTGTTCAAGGGCTCGCCCTACACCAAGGCCCTCTACCTCGATCTCCTCGGACTGCTCTACGAGGTGCTGGCCAAGGTGCGCAAGGAAGGCCTCATGTCGATCGAGAACGACGTCGACAATCCCGACGCCAGCCCGATCTTCAGCAAGTACCCGACCATCATGGCGCATCATCATGCGGTCGAGTTCCTCACCGACTACCTGCGCATGATGGTCGGCGGCAACCTCAATGCCTTCGAGATCGAAGGGCTGATGGACAAGGAAATCGACACGCACCACCAGGAAGCGCATATCGCGCCGCACGTCGTGGCCAAGCTCGGCGACGCGCTGCCGGCCTTCGGTATCGTCGTCGCGGTGATGGGCGTCGTGAACGTGATGGGCTCGGTCGGCCAGCCGCCGGCCGTGCTCGGCAAGATGATCGGCGGTGCGCTGGTCGGCACCTTCCTGGGTATCCTGCTTTCCTACGGTTTCGTGCAGCCGATCGCGAGCCAGCTCGAACAGCGGGTCGAGGAAAGCGGCAAGATGTTCGAATGCATCAAGCTGGTCCTGCTCGCCAGCATGAACGGCTATGCCCCCCAGGTTTCCGTCGAATTCGGACGCAAGGCGCTGTACTCGGGCGAGCGTCCGACCTTCGCCGAGCTCGAGCAGGACATCAAGAGCCGCAAGGGGTGAGGACGCGATGACTCCCGCCGCCACGCAAGCGCCCGGTGCTGACCGGAAGGGGAGGGCGACGCCCCCATGAGCGACGACAGCCAGCAGCCGATCGTCGTCAAGCGCATCAACAAGGTCGCCGCCGCGGCACACGGCGGCGCCTGGAAGATCGCCTACGCCGACTTCGTCACGGCGATGATGGCGTTCTTCCTGCTGATGTGGCTCCTGGGCTCCACCGCGCAAGGCGATCTCGAGGGCATCGCCGATTATTTCCAGAATCCGCTGAAGGTGTCGATGCAAGGCGGATCGGGTTCCGGCGACAGCTCCAGCATCATCCAGGGGGGCGGCGAGGATCTCACCCGTTCGCTTGGCCAGCGCAAGCGCGGTGAAGTCGAGGGACGCCGCTCCATCAACCTCGACGCGGCCAAGGGGCGCGAAGTGTATCGCGTCGAAGGCAAGGACGAAGGCGTCGAGGCCACCCGCGAACGTGCGCGGCTCGAAGACCTGAAGGGGCGCATCGAGGCGCTCGTCGAAGCCGATCCCAAGCTGCGGCCCTTCCGCAACCAGATCCTCCTCGACATCACGTCGGAAGGCCTGCGCATCCAGATCGTGGATGCGCAGAATCGCCCGATGTTCAACACCGCGAGCGACGAACTCCTGCCGCACACGCGCGAGCTGTTGCGCGCGATCGGCCGTGCGCTCAATGACGTCTCCAACCGCTTGAGCCTGTCGGGCCATACCGACGCGGCGCAATACGCCGGCGGCGAACGCGGCTTCTCCAACTGGGAGCTGTCGAGCAACCGCGCCAACGCTTCGCGCCGCGAACTCGTCGCCGGCGGGCTGGAGGCCGGCAAGGTGATCCGCGTCGTGGGGCTGGCCGACATGGCTCCGTTCCGCAAGGACGACCTGTTTCATCCGATGAACCGGCGCATCAGCATCATCGTGATGAACAAGAAGACCGAGGAGGCCGTGCGCAACCAGGCCGGTGCGCTGGATATCGGCTCGGGCTCGCCGCTCGACGGCGAGGCGCTGCGCGAGAACATCGAAAACGGGACCCAGGCCCCGGCGCCGCCGGGCGCGGTGCGCCACCTGCCGCCGGCCCCGGCGCCGGCCGGAAATCCGTCCTGATGCGATGCGCCGCGCAAGGATGTGCCGCGTGGAAACGGCCGGTGAGGCGGGGTGAAGATGCCTTTCGATGATCCCTCTTCGCGCAAGCCCGCGGCGAGCCTCGCGGCGATGGCCGCCGCCGCAGCCGCGTCGGCCATGTCGATGGCCGGCGAGCGCGAATTCGAGCTCACGCCGGCCGACTTCGAACGCATCCGCAAGCTGATCTACGATCACGCGGGAATCGTCCTGTCGCCGGCCAAGCAGGACATGGTGTACAGCCGGCTCGCCCGGCGCCTGCGTGCATGCGGGGACCGCAGCTTCGCGCAGTACATCGGCCGTCTCGAGCGCGACCGCGGCGAATGGGAGGCTTTCGTCAATTCACTGACGACCAACCTCACCTCGTTCTTCCGCGAGGCGCATCATTTCGACATCCTGTCCGAACGCCTGCGCCGCATCGCTGAAAGACGCACGCTGCGCATCTGGTGCAACGCCGCTTCCACGGGCGAGGAGCCGTATTCGCTGGCGATCACGGCCTGTGAGGCCTTCGATACGCTCAACCCTCCCGTCCAGATCGTCGCCAGCGACATCGACACCAGCGTCCTCGCGCACGCCGAGCGCGGCGTCTATCGGGACGATCGGGTCGCGCGCGTGTCGCCGGACCTGCAGCGGCGCTATTTCGAGCGCGGGGCCGGACTGGCGCCGGACGAGGTGCGCGTGCGGCCGGAGCTCAAGCGCCTGCTGACCTTCCGCCGCATCAACCTGCTCGACCCGGTATGGCCGGTGCAGGGGCCGCTGGATGCGATCTTCTGTCGCAACGTCATGATCTATTTCGACAAGACGACGCAGTACGGCATCCTCCGGCGCTTTGCCCCCTTGCTGCGCAAGGACGGCGCCCTGTTTGCCGGCCATTCGGAGAGCTTCCTGCATGCGGGCGACCTGTTCCGCTCGCTGGGGCGGACGGTGTATCAGCGCGTCGATGCAGACAGCCGCTAGACCGTACCCGGCCGGCGGCCGCGTCATCTTCATCGGCGCCTCCACCGGCGGAACCGACGCGATCAAGCAGGTGCTGCTGGGCATGCCGGCGAACGCGCCGCCGATCCTGATCGTCCAGCACATGCCGGAGATGTTCACCGGCGCGTTCGCACGCCGCCTGGACGGACTCTGCGCGCTGCGGGTGAAGGAGGCGGAACATGGCGAGGCGGTCGTGCCCGGCACCGCCTACATCGCGCCGGGCCATTCGCATCTCCTGATCCGGCGTGCCGCGGCGGGCGGGTATGCGTGCGCGCTGTCGCGCGGGGAGCCGGTCAATCGCCACCGCCCCTCGGTGGATGTCCTTTTCGCGGCGGCCGCGGAGCTGGCAGGGCCGGCGGCGGTCGGTGTCCTGCTCACCGGCATGGGCAAGGATGGCGCGCGGGGCTTGCTCGAGATGCGCCAGGCCGGGGCGTGGACCATCGCCCAGGATGCGCGTTCGTGTGTCGTGTACGGGATGCCGCGCGAGGCGGCCGTCATCGGTGCGGCGTGCGAGGTGGTACCGCTCGACGGCATTGCGCAGCAGGTGCTGCGTCAGGTCATGTCCGGGGGCAGCCGCGGTTCACCCGGCTCGCCGCCATAGTGCGAAAATCCGATTCCCGTGCAACGCCGGGCAAATTCTCCGGTGCGGCGCCTCAAGTATTCCAGGGCACTGACGTTATCTTGAGTGAAATCACGGCGCGGGGATGCCGCGCCGGTCATATTGCCGCGAATCGCGGAGAGTGAAATGTCCGAACTGTTCAAGAATATCGAGGCCCGCTCGCGGCTGGCCGGCACGAACAAGCTGGAGATCCTGCTGTTCACGCTCGGCGTCGATCAGCGCACCGGCCGCCGGGAGACCTTCGGCATCAACGTGTTCAAGGTGCGCGAGGTGATGCGCACGCCGGAGATCACCGCGGCGCCGGAAATGCCGTCGTCGGTGCAGGGCATGGTCAGCCTGCGCGGCGTGCTGGTGCCGGTCGTGGATCTGGGCCGCTATGTCGGCGTCGGGGGCGACGCCAGGCGCGACATCATGATCGTGACCGAGTACAACGGCCACACGCAGGGCTTCCTGGTCGAGGCCGTCGATACCATCCTGCGCCTCGACTGGTCGCAGATGCGCGTGCCGCCGGAGATGCTCACCGCCAACATGGGCGGGCTCGTCACCGCGGTCACCGAGCTGAAGGACAACAAGCTGGTGATGATGCTCGACGTCGAGAAGGTGCTGGCGGAGACGACCAGCCAGGACGACCAGTATCTCTTCAAGGGCATCGAGCCGATCGAGGACAGCAGGCACACGGTGTATTTCGCCGACGACTCCTCGGTTGCGCGCCGCCAGATCGAACGCACGCTCGAGGTCCTCGGCGTGCCCTTCGTCGGTGCGGTTAACGGCCGCATGGCGTGGGACGAGCTGCAGAAGGCCGCGCGCTTTGCCGAAGCCACCGGGCGCAAGACCAGTGACGTGGTGAGCCTGGTGCTCACCGATGTCGAGATGCCGGAGATGGACGGCTACATGCTGACCAAGTCGATCAAGTCCGATCCGCGCTTCGCGGGCATCCCGGTGATCATGCATTCGTCGCTGTCGGGCATGTCCAACCAGCAGCTCGGCGCCTCGGTCGGCGTCGACGAGTATGTTCCCAAGTTCGAACCTCAGCGTCTCGCCGAGACGCTGCGCCGTCTGCTCCATCGGGTGGAGCAGCAGTCTCGCGCGTCCTGAGGAATTCCAGTCATGTCCAGTTACCAGCCCGAAGAAAACGGCCTGCTCAACGTCGTCGATGGCCGCACCAGCCTCGCCGGCTCGAACCGCATGGAGATCCTGCTGTTCTCCCTCGGCACCACGGAAACCTTCGGCATCAACGTGTTCAAGGTCCGCGAGGTGTCGGTTGCGCCGTTCATCACGCGCGCGCCCAACATGCCGGCGGGCGTGGAGGGGCTGATCTCGCTGCGCGGCAACGTCATCCCGGTGCTGTCGCTGGCGAAGATCCTCGGTCTCGCGCGCCCCGGCGAACCGCTCGGCGCCTCGATGATGGTCACCGAATACAGCAAGCGCACGCTGGGATTCCTCGTGTCCGGCGTCGATCGCATCATCCGCGTCGAGTGGGACAAGGTGCGCGCGCCGGACAACGTGTCGAGCTCGGTGCATAACTACATCACCGCGATCACCGAACTGCCCGACGGCAAGCTCGTGTCGATCGTGGACGTCGAGACGGTGCTCGCGACCACCTTCGGCGATGCGGTGGTCGGCAACATCACGCCGATCCCGGACGGCCAGAACTACGACGTGTTCTATGTCGACGACTCGGGCGTCGCGCGGCGCAAGATCGCCGAGGTGCTCGACAAGCTCGGGGTCAAGCACAAGCATGCCATCAATGGCCTGGAGGCCTGGACGCGTCTGCAGGGAATGGCCGGCCACGCGCAGCAGACGGGCCGCCCGTTGAGCGACGAACTCGACCTGATCCTCGTCGATGCGGAGATGCCGGAGATGGACGGCTACGTGCTGACGCGCAACATCAAGGCCGACAGCCGCTTCGACGGCATCCCGGTGGTGATGCATTCCTCGCTGTCGTCCGAGGCGAACCGGGCGATGGGAAAGCGGGTCGGCGTGGATGCGTACGTGGCAAAATTCGACGCCGACGCGCTCGCAGACACCCTGCGGCCGCTGCTGACCCGGGGTCATCAAGGCTGACCCGGGCCGCAAGATTACGGAGATACAAGAATGTCCGACCCCAAGATGAAGTTTCTCGTCGTCGACGATTTCTCGACCATGCGCCGCATCGTGCGCAACCTGCTCAAGGAGCTGGGCTTCACGAACGTCGAGGAGGCCGAGGATGGCGCCGTCGCCCTGCAGAAGCTCAACAGCGCGCCGTTCGACTTCGTCGTGACGGACTGGAACATGCCCAACATGGACGGGCTGACGCTGCTGCAGACGATCCGCCAGACCCCGCACCTGCGCCACCTGCCGGTGCTGATGGTGACCGCGGAGGCGAAGAAGGAAAACATCATCGCCGCGGCGCAGGCCGGGGCCAGCGGCTACATCGTCAAGCCGTTCACGGCGGCGACGATGTCGGAAAAGCTGGAAAAGATCTTCGAAAAGATGGGCAAGAAGGCCACCGCCTGACGGGCGGGACGAGGCACGATCAGGGAGGCCGATAAATGGTGAAGAAGTTGAAACAGGACGAACTCGGCGATTCGGACGAGCTGCAGGCCTTGTTCGACAGCATCGCGAACAGCCAGGCGCAGCCTGCGCCTGCCGTGGCGCCCGTCCGTGCCGCGGCGCCGGCGCGCGATTCCGGTGGCGACGATGACGAACTGCAGGCCTTGTTCGATTCCGTCGCGGCGGAGTTCGATGCAGGTTTCGCCGCAACGGAAGCGGCGGAAGCCTCGGGCGCCGACGCGGAAGCGGGCGCGGAGGGGGGCGCGCAGCCCGAGCACAGTTGTGACGCGGTGTTCACGCGGATCGGGCAGATGACACGACAGGTCCATGACACGCTGCGCGAGCTCGGCACCAACGACGGCTTGCAGGATGCGGTGCAGGCCATCCCGGACGCCCGCCAGCGGCTCACCTACATCGCGCAGATGACCGAGCAGGCGGCGAGCCGCGTGCTCAACGCCACCGACATCGCCCAGCCGATCCAGGGGCGGCTCCAGTCGGGTGCCGCCGGCCTGCAGGCGCGCTGGGACAAGCTGTTCGCCAACCAGCTCTCCGTCGAGGAATTCAAGGCCCTGTCGGGCGACACGCGCACCTTCCTGGGTGAGGTTTCCGAGGGCAGCCGGGCGACGAATGCGCAGCTGATGGAAATCATGATGGCGCAGGACTTCCAGGACCTTACCGGGCAGGTGATCAAGAAGGTCGTCGACCTGGCGCAGAAGCTGGAGACCGAGCTGCTGCAGGTGCTGCTGGAGGTGACGCCGGCGGACAAGCGCGGCGAGCGGCACAGCGGCCTGCTGAACGGCCCGGTGGTCAGCGCCGAAGGGCGCGACGACGTGGTCACGACACAGGAACAGGTCGACGACCTGCTCGACAGCCTCGGGTTCTGAGAAGAAGGCGGCGCGGATGCAGGGCATCGCCTGCCGGTAACGACAAAGCGAGAACGTGATGAGTGACTTCGCCGGAATGGAAGATCTCCTTCAGGATTTCCTGATCGAGGCGGGAGACCTGCTCTCCGGGGTCGACAACAAGCTTGTGGATCTGGAGCGCGCGCCCGACGATCGCGGCCTCCTCAATGAAATTTTTCGCGGCTTCCACACGATCAAGGGCGGCGCCGGCTTCCTCAACGCGACCGAGCTGGTCACGCTGTGCCACCTGACCGAGAACCTGTTCGACAACCTGCGCAACGGCGAAATCGCGGTTACGCCGGAGATCATGGATGTGATCCTCGAGGCGACCGGGACGGTGCGCGAGATGTTCGCGAGCCTGGAGCAGGCCATGCAGCCGGGGGCGGCGGACGCGGATTTGATCGCGCGCCTCAGGCAGGCCATTGCCGGCGAGCTGATCGGTGGCGGCGGGGCTGCATCCGAGCCGCCCGCGGTTGCGGCGCCGGCAGGCGCGGCGTCGCGGGGCCAGGCCGGCGGCACCCCCGATTGGGAACTGCTGCACGGCATCGTGACGGGGGTCGCGCGCGTGATCCCGCCCGTGCGCGAAGCGCCGCCGCTGGCGGCCGTCGTGCCTGCTGCTGCGCCGGCGCGGCCGGCCGAGGAGGTCATCCGGAATGCGGTGGGGCGGCGTGCGTCCGACAAGCCCGGTTCGCAAGTCAGCACCGGGCGGCGCGATGGCGAGAAGCAGCGCGACAACTCGATCCGCGTCGACACGACGCGCCTCGACCAGGTGCTCAACCTGTCGGGCGAGATCGGCCTCACCAAGAACCGCCTGAACGCGCTGCGCAGCGACATCCTCTCCGGGCGCAACGACACCGAGACGCTGCACTCGCTGGATCTCGCCGTCAGCCAGCTCGACCTGCTGGTGTCCGACCTGCAGAACGCGGTCATGAAGACGCGCATGCAGCCGATCGGCCGCCTGTTCCAGAAGTATCCGCGCATCGCGCGCGACCTCGCGCGCAACATGGGCAAGGACGTCGAACTGGTGCTCGCGGGTGAGGAAACCGAGATCGACAAGACGATGATCGAGGACCTCGCCGATCCGATCATCCACCTGATCCGCAACGCGGTCGACCACGGCGTCGAGGATGTGGCGGGGCGGGTCGCGAGCGGCAAGCCGGAAAAGTCCATCGTGCGCCTCGAGGCGCGCCAGGAGGGCGATCACATCGTGATCCTCGTCGCCGACGACGGCCGCGGCATGAACGCCGAGCGCCTGCGCGCGAAGGCGGTCGAGAAGGGGCTCATCACCGACGAAGAGTCCAACGCGATGGACGAGCGCCAGAGCTTTAACCTGGTCTTCCTGCCGGGCTTCTCGATGGCGGCGCAGGTGTCGGACGTGTCGGGCCGCGGCGTCGGCATGGACGTCGTGCGCACCAACATCCAGAAGCTCAACGGCAACATCGAGATCCAGTCGCAGCTCGGCAAGGGCACGACCTTCGTGATCAGCCTGCCGCTGACGCTGGCGATCCTGCCGGTGCTGCTGGTGCGTCTGGGCGATCAGCCGTTCGCGGTGCCGCTGTCGATGGTGCGCGAGATCCTGCCGATCGAGGCGAAGGAGGTGCAGGAGGTCGGCGGGCGCGCGACGATGGTCGTGCGCGGCGAGGTCCTGCCGATCCTGCCGCTGGCGGGGCTGCTAGGCTGGCCGCTGGAGCGCGCGCCGTGTTACGGCGTGCTGATGCAGACCGCGGAGATGTCCTTCATCCTCGGCATCGATACGTTCGCCGGCCGCGAGGATGCGGTGATCAAGTCGCTCGACGACTTCCGCCCGAAGGGCGTGGCCGGGGTGACGACGCTGTCGAACGGCCAGATCGTGCTGATCCTCGACATGAAGGAGCTGCTCGGCAGTGCGGGCGACCAGCGCTGGCTGAGCCGCATGACGATGATGGCGAAGCAGGCCGCGACCGCCTGAGCGCCGGCCGGTCCGGCAAACGAAAAGCCCGGCGGGAGGGACGACCTCCGCCGGGCTTTGTCTTGCGTCGCGCGCGCGTCAGGCGGTGAGCTGCAGCAGCTGCGCGAAGGCGTCCTCGAACTGCGCCAGGCCCTCGCGCTGCAGGCGTTCGCCGGCTGCCGTCATGTCGATGCCCAGCGCCGCAAGCGCGTCGAAGGCGGACCGGGCCGCGGCCGCGTCGTCGGCGAGCGTCGCGCCAACCTTGCCGTGGTCGCGCAGCGCCGCGAGGGTCGCGTCGGGCAGGGTATTCACGGTTTCCGCGCCGATCAGCGGCTCGACGTAGAGCAGGTCGCTGTAGGCCGGGTTCTTGGTGCCGGTGCTCGCCCACAGCATGTACTGCGGGCGGGCGCCCAGCGCGCGCAGGTCGGCGAACGCCGCGCCGTGGAAGCGTTCCCGATATTTCTGGTAGGCGAGCTTCGCCATCGCGACGGCGGCCTTGCCGCGCAGCGCCAGCGCGTCGCCGCCGAGTTCGTCGAGCTGCTTGTCGATGAGGGTGTCTACGCGCGACAGGAACAGGCTCGCGACCGACATCACCGCCCGCACGTCGCCGCCCGCCTGACGAAGCCTCTGCAGGCCGCGCAGGTAGGCGTCGGCGACGGCGTCGACATGGGCGAGGGAGAACATCAGCGTCACATTCACGCTCACGCCACGCCCGACCAGCTGTTCGATCGCGTCCAGCCCCGCCGGCGTCGCGGGCACCTTGATCAGCAGGTTGTCGCGCGCGACGGCCTGCTTCAGCCGCACGCCGGCGGCGACCGTGCCGGCGGCGTCGTGCGCGAGGGCGGGCGACACTTCGAGGCTGACGTATCCGGCGTTGCCGCCGCTGCGCTCCCAGGTCGGCCGCAGCAGGTCGCAGGCGCGCTGCACGTCGGGGATCACCAGGCCTTCGTAGCGCGCTTCGGCGTCGAGCGCCTGCTGTCTGAGCGCCGCCAGGTCGTCCTCGTAATAGCGCCCGCCGGCGATGGCCTTGTGGAAGATCGCGGGGTTCGTCGTGACGCCGTCGACGCCGTCCTCGGCGATCATCTTCGCGAGCTGGCCTTCGTTGAGGAGGGTGCGGGAGAGGTTGTCGAGCCAGACTTGCTGGCCCCGGGCGCGGACCTGGAGCAGGGGATTCATGAGCTGGAGCCGGTGTCGTGGTTGTATGGGTGAAAGTCCATTGTGCAACGAATCGGTGACGGCAGAAAGACGCCGGTCACGCGAGGATGTTGCCGGGCGTGTCGGGCGGCTGCTACCTCGCGGCGGCCTGCGTCCAGCCGAGTGCGGCAAGGACGTGCGCGAAGTCGTCCGCCGGCGGCGCGTTCAGATCCAGGGGCGCGCCGGTGTGCGGATGCACGAGCTGCATGCGGGTACAGGCGAGGAGTAGCCGCGAGACGCCGAAGAGCTTGGCGAACAGCCGGTTGTGCCGCCCCTTGCCGAACGTGGCGTCGCCGATGATGGGGTGGGAGATGTGCTTGAGGTGGCGCCGGATCTGGTGGCGACGGCCCGTTTCCGGCGCGAGTTCGACGAGCGCGTAGCGGCTCGTCGGGTAGCGGTCGACCTGGTACGGCAGTTCGGTCGTCGCCAGGCGGTGGAAACGGGTGACGGCGTCCTGCGCGGGGGCATTCGCGGCAGTGTCGGGGCGGCGTTCGGCGTCATCGAAACGGCGTGTCAGCGGATGGTCGATGACGCCTTCGAGCGGTGGGTGGCCGCGCACGACGGCGAGGTAGGTCTTGCGCACCGCCTGCTGCTCGAAGGCGGCGGAGACCAGTGCCGCGGTTTCGCGGTCGAGCGCGAACAGCAGCACGCCCGAGGTGCCCTTGTCGAGCCGATGCACGGGATGCACGTGGCGGCCGATCTGGTCGCGCAGGATCTGCACCGCGAAGCGTTCCTCGTGTACGTCGAGGACCGAGCGGTGCACGAGCAGCCCCGAGGGCTTGTGCACGGCGACGAGGAAATCGTCGCGGTACAGGATGGGCAGGGTTTCGGGCGCACGCGCCGCGGGGGCGGCTGCCCCCGCGTCGTCCGTCCGGATCGCGCTGCTCAAAGCGCCGCGCCGTTCGCGTCGAAAAGGCCTTCGAACAGGATCGAGCTGAGGTAGCGTTCGCCCGAGTCCGGCAGGATCGCGACGATGGTCTTGCCCGCGTTCTCGGGCCGCTTCGCGAGGCGCGCCGCGACCGCCGCGGCGGCGCCGCAGGAGATGCCCGACAGGATGCCTTCCTCGCGTGCCAGGCGGCGCGCGTAGAGGATGGCGTCCTCGTTGCTGACGGTCTCGACCGCGTCGATCAGCGACAGGTCCAGCACCTTGGGGATGAAACCCGCACCGAGGCCCTGGATCTTGTGCGGCGAAGGCTTCAACGGTTCGCCCGCGCGCGTCTGCGTGATCACCGGGCTCGCCGCCGGCTCGACGGCGACGGTCTGGATCGCCTTGCCCTGGGTGTTCTTGATGTAGCGCGACACGCCGGTGATGGTGCCGCCGGTGCCGACGCCCGACACGAGGATGTCGATCTTGCCGTCGGTGTCGTTCCAGATCTCGGGGCCGGTCGTCGCCTCGTGGATCGCTGGGTTCGCGGGGTTGGTGAACTGCTGCAGCAGCACGTACTTGCCCGGATCGGACGCCGCGATCTCCTCCGCCTTCGCGATCGCACCGTTCATGCCCTTGGCGCCTTCGGTCAGGACGAGCTTCGCGCCATAGGCGACGAGCAGCTTGCGCCGTTCGACGCTCATCGTGTCGGGCATCGTCAGAGTGATGGGGATGCCCCGGGCCGCCGCGACGAAGGCCAGCGCGATGCCGGTGTTGCCGCTGGTCGGTTCGACGATCTCCTTGCCGGGGCCGAGCAGGCCGCGCTTCTCGGCGTCCCAGATCATCGCCGCGCCGATGCGGCACTTCACGGAATACGCGGGATTGCGGCCCTCGATCTTGCCCAGCACGATCGCGGGGGCGCCGTCGGTGATGCGATTCAGTTTCACCAGCGGCGTCTTGCCGATGGATTCGGCGTTATCAGAGTACCAATTCGACATTTTTCTGAGCTCCATGGTGCGGAAACTGGAGAATAGCAGGCGCTGCCTGCCGGCGTGCTGCTTCATTCCTCGGCGTGGCCATTGCCCGCCGGGGCGATGCTGTTGCGCACGGCTGCCTCGCCGAGCGTCGGCGAGCACATCTCGATGAAGCGGTAGGCGAAGCCGCGCAGGTAGTGGCCGCGGCGCACCGCGATGCGGGTCGTGTTCGCGGGGAAGAGGTGGCTGCTGTCGAGCTGGCGCAATTCGCCTTCGCGGCCGGGCTGGAAGGCCATCGATGCGACGATGCCGACACCCAGTCCGAGTTCGACGTAGGTCTTGATGACATCCGCGTCCATCGCCGACATCGCGACGTCCGGCGCGAGGCCTCCGGCAGCGAACGCGCGGTCGATCATGGAGCGTCCGGTGAACCCTTCGTGGTAGGTGATCAGGGGGTATTCGGCGATCGCCTCCAGCGTCAGCGGCGGTGCCGACTCCAGTGGATGGCCGGCCGGCACGATCACGGAGTGGTGCCACGAGTAGTAGGGGAAGGAGGCGAGTTCGGCGACGTCCGCGAGCGCTTCGGTCGCGATGCCGATGTCGGCCTGGCTGTCGAGCAGCATCGACACGATCTCCTCGGGGCTGCCCTGGTGCAGCTTGAGATGCACCTTCGGGAAGGCTTTCTTGAACTCGGTCACGACCCTGGGCAGTGCGTAACGCGCCTGCGTGTGCGTGGTCACGACCGTCAGGCGGCCTTCCTCGCGGTTGCTGTACTGCTCGGCGAGACGCTTGATGTTGCCGGCATCGAGCAGCATGCGCTCGACCATCACGACGAGTTCCTTGCCTGGGTCGGTGAGGCCGAGCAGGCGCTTGCCCTTGCGCACGAAGAGCTCGACGCCGAGTTCGTCCTCGAGGTCCTTGATGTGCTTGGAGACGCCCGACTGCGACGTGAACAGCGCGTTGGCGACTTCGGTGAGGTTGAAATTGCGCCGCACCGTTTCGCGGATGATGCGCAGCTGCTGGAAATTCATGCGCTTGCTCCCGTGGTGCCGTTGCGCTCGAAGACCTTCAGGCGCGAGGGTAGCAGGCGCACGCGCTGGCCTTCGGCGAGATTCAGTTCGGCGACGCGCTGCTGCGTCAGTTCGACTTCGAAATGCTGGCCGCTGCTCTTGCCACCGAGGCCGTTCAGCCCGTCGAGCTCGATGCGGGCGGTGACGCCGAAGGCCAGGATGCGCGCGATGCGTGCGCCGACGCCGATCTCGCCGGCGTCGCCCTGCTCATCCGGCACGAGATCGAGTTCGTGCGGACGGGCGAAGGCGATGACTTCGGCGCCGGCGTCGAACTCCTGCGACGCGTGCGGCAGCACGTCGTCACCGACGCGCAGGGCGCTGCCATCGACGCGGCCATGGAAGAAGTTCACCGCGCCGAGGAAGCCATACACGAAGGGGGTCGCGGGGTGACGGTAGACCTCTTCGGGCGTGCCGGTCTGCTCGACATGGCCGTGGTCCATCAGCACGACGCGATCGGCGACCTCCAGCGCCTCTTCCTGGTCGTGCGTGACGAAGATCGAGGTGATGTGCAACTCGTCGTGCAGTTTCCGCAGCCAGCGGCGCAGCTCCTTGCGCACCTTGGCGTCGAGTGCGCCGAAGGGCTCGTCGAGGAGCAGCACGCGCGGTTCCACCGCGAGCGCGCGGGCGAGCGCGATGCGCTGGCGCTGGCCGCCCGAGAGTTGCGTCGGGAAGCGGTCGGCGAGCCAGTCGAGCTGCACCAGCGCGAGCAGCTCATGCACCTTGTCGCGGATCTGCCGCTCCGACGGGCGCTCGCCGCGCGGCTTCATGCGCATGCCGAAGGCGACGTTGTCGAACACGCTCATGTGGCGGAACAGCGCGTAGTGCTGGAACACGAAGCCGACCTGGCGCTCGCGCACATGGGTACCGGAGGCGTCCTCGCCGTCGAGCAGCACCTGTCCGGCGTCGGCCTGTTCGAGCCCGGCGATGATGCGCAGCAGCGTCGTCTTGCCGCAGCCCGAGGGGCCGAGCAGGGCGACGAGTTCGCCGGTGGGGAAGTCGAGCGAGACGTCGTCGAGCGCGACGAAATCGCCGAAGGCCTTGCGGATGTTTCGGACCTGGATACTCATGATGCGGCGTCCTGTTGGGCTTTGCTGGATGGGGTCCCGCTGCCGGCGCGATGCTCGACCCAGGTCTTGACCGTGAGGGTCACGAGCGCGAGCAGCGCCAGCAGGGAGGCCACCGCGAACGCGGCGGCGAACTGGTACTCGTTGTAGAGGATCTCGACGTGCAGCGGCAGCGTGTTGGTCTGGCCGCGGATGTGGCCGGAAACGACCGACACCGCGCCGAACTCGCCCATCGCGCGGGCATTGCACAGGATCACGCCGTAGAGCAGGCCCCACTTGATGTTGGGCAGCGTCACGTGCCGGAAGGTCTGCCAGCCGCTGGCGCCCAGCACGAGCGCCGCTTCCTCCTCCTCGCGGCCCTGCGCCTGCATCAGCGGGATCAGCTCGCGCGCGACGAAGGGGAAGGTCACGAACACCGTCGCAAGCACGATGCCCGGCACCGCGAAGATGATCCTGATGTCGTGTTCCGCGAGCCACGGTCCGAGCCAGCCCTGTGCGCCGAAGATCAGCACGTAGATGAGGCCGGCGATCACCGGCGACACCGAGAAGGGCAGGTCGATCAGCGTGATGAGGAAATGCTTGCCGCGGAATTCGAACTTGGCGATCGCCCACGCCGCGGCGACGCCGAACACGAGGTTGAGCGGCACAGCGATCGCTGCGGCGGTGAGCGTCAGACCGATCGCCGACAGCGCGTCGTCGTGCGCGAGCGCGCTCCAGTAGGTCTCCCAGCCCTTGCGCAGCGCCTCGACGAACACCGCGACGAGCGGCAGCAGCAGGAACACCGCGAAGAACGCGAGCGAGATGCCGAGGATCAGCCACTTCACCCACGGTGCCTCGCGCGTCGCGGCCTGCGCCTCGAAGCGGGTGGCGGCGTCGGCCCGCGCGGCGCCGGTCCAGGCGAGTGTCGTTGCGGCGGCCATCAGCGGTCCCTCCCGGTACCGGTTTTGCCGGATGAGGCGGTCCACGCCTGCAGGCTGTTGATGAGCAGCAGCAGCGCGAACGACACCACCAGCATCACGACCGCGATCGCGGTGGCACCGGTGTAGTCGTATTGTTCGAGCTTGGTGATGATCATCAGCGGCGTGATCTCGGACACCATCGGGATGTTGCCGGCGATGAAGATGACCGAGCCATACTCGCCGACCGCGCGCGCGAAGGCCAGCGCGAAGCCGGTCAGCAGTGCCGGGAGCAGAACCGGCAGGATCACGTGGCGGAAAGTCTGCCAGCGGTGCGCGCCGAGGCTCGCGGCGGCCTCTTCCAGTTCGGTATCGAGGTCTTCGAGGATGGGCTGCACGGTGCGCACGACGAAGGGCAGGCCGATGAAGACCAGCGCGATGAGCACGCCCAGCGGCCTGAACGCGACCTGGATGCCCTGCGGTTCGAGGTATTGCCCGAGCCAGCCGTTTTTTGCGTAGAGGGCGGTGAGCGCGATGCCGGCGACGGCCGTGGGGAGCGCGAAGGGAAGGTCGATCAGCGCGTCGATCAGGTGCTTGCCCGGAAATGCGTAGCGCACCAGCGCCCAGGCGAGCATCAGGCCGAACACCGCATTGATCGCGGCAGCGGCGAGCGACATGCCGAAGGAGAGCTTGTAGGTGGCGACGACGCGCGGGGCGCTGACCACTGTCCAGAACTCCGCGAGGCTGAGGGTCGCAGTCTTGAGGAACACGGCGCCGAGCGGCAGCAGCACGATCAGCGAGAGGTAGGCGAGGGTGTAGCCGAGCGTGAGGCGAAAGCCCGGCAGCACCCGGAAAGTCCGGCTGGCGCTCATTCGGCGCTCCATATGCATTTGTTGAATGAAGTCTATGCGGGCCTCCTTGTTCCCGTTAAATAATAAAAAACGGGCTGGTTATTCGAAATCCTGCTAAAGCAAAGGGGCATCAGGCCCGAGCGGGTTCCCGTACCAGATGATCGCGCCGGGCAAGACCGGGAAAGAGCCGTATCCACGCAGCGGCCACCAGCAGGGTGCCGACGCCGCCGAGCACGACGGACATAACCGGGCCGAACCATGCCGCGGTGGCGCCGGACTCGAATTCGCCCAGCTGGTTCGACGCGCCGATGAAGATCGAATTGACGGCGGACACGCGGCCGCGGATCTCGTCGGGCGTGTCCAGCTGCACCAGCGACTGGCGGATGACGACGCTGATGTTGTCCGCTGCGCCGGTGACGGCCAGGGCCGCCAGCGAGAGGCCAAAGTGGCTGGAAAGACCGAACACCATCGTCGCCAACCCGAAAACGGCCACGGAGGCGAGCAATAGCGGGCCCGAACGGCGGCGGATCGGCCAGCGCAACAGCACGAGCGAGATGGCCAGGGCACCCGCGGCCGGGGCGGCCCGCAGCAGGCCGAGGCCTTCCGGCCCGGTATGCAGGATGTCGCGCGCGAACATGGGCAGCAGCGCGGTGGCGCCACCCAGCAGCACGGCGAAGAGGTCGAGGGAGATGGCGCCGAGGAGGGGCTTGTTGCGCCACAGGAAAGTCACCCCGGCGAGGGCCGACTCGAGCGTGATGCCGCCGGTGGCCGGTTGGTGGTCGTAACGGACCGCCGCCATCAGGGCGCAGGCCAGCACCAGCAGCGCGGTGCTGGCGACATACACGTGCGCGGCGCCGGCGACGTAGAGCGCGCCCCCGAGGGCCGGGCCCGCGATGATGGCCGTCTGCATGCCGCTTGCGGCGAGGGCGATCGCCTGGCTCAGGAGTCCCGGCGGGACCAGCAAGGGGATGATGGCCTGCTGGGCGGGCATCTGGAAGGCGCGTGCGACGCCCAGCGCCACCGAAATACCCAGGATCAGCTCGCGGCTGGCGAATCCCTGCATCGTGGCGGTCAGCAACAGGACCGCGACCATCGCCTGCAGCAGCATGCAGGCGGCAAAGATGCGGTTGCGCCGAAGCCGGTCGGCCACGTGGCCCGCCGGCAGGGTCAGGAGCAGTGCCGGCACGAACTGGAACAGGCCCACCAGGCCGAGGTCCCAGGCGCTTCCGGTCAGGTCGTACATCTGCCAGCCGACGGCCACCATGAGCATCTGGTTGGCGATCGTGCCGACAACGCGCGCGATCCAGAACTTGATGAAGCGGGGGTGGCCGAAGAGGTGGCGCAGGCTGGGGAACTGCATGGGAAAAGGAAGTTCGCGATGGGGCGAAAATTCTACCGCCTTGTCGCAACGCCACGCTGTCATCGCGCATCACGTCCTTCGTGCGGGCCTGCGCCCCCAGCCGCCAAGGCGGTCGTCACAGGACGCGGAAGGGAGCTCAGGCCGGGTCGGTCGGCTGGAAGTCGAGCGACACGCGCGTCCGATGCCTTAACCGCGCCAGCGCGCTGCGACGCCCCCGGTGCGAAGGCCTGTCTGCGCCGATCGCGCCGAGGGGCAGATCCTCATGCGCCTGCTGCATGCCCTGCAGCAATTCCAGGCAATAGGGCCAGGCGCCGAAACCCGATTCGATGTTGATGTGCCCGGCCGCGCCGACGTTGATGAAGCGGCTGCCCCAGCGATCCGCCCAATACGCCGCAACGGTCAGGCGCACCCAGGGATCGTTGGTGCTCGCGAGCACCGCGCAGGGAAAGCCCAGTTGCTCCCGGGGCAGCCACGCCCCCAGCTCCTCCGCCGGCCCGGCGTGCTCGTCGTACAACCCGAGCGGACCGAAGCGCGCCGGATCGGCGGGCGCGACGAGCAGGGCGCCGGCCACCCGTTCCGGCCGGTCGGCCGCCGCAACCACGCTCGCGAGACAACCGAAGCTGTGCGCAACGATCCACACTGCGTGCGGCGCCTCGTCGATCTCGCGCCGCACCGCGGCTGCCCAGCGGGCCAGCACCGGCGCCTCCCAGTCGATGCCGCGCACGCGCCGTGCATCGGCAAGCTGCGCCTGCAGCCAGCTCTGCCAATGCTGGGGCCCGCTGCCGTGAAAGCCCGGAACGATCAGCGTCGTGTGTCGCATCGCACTCCTCCCGAGGTATCCGTCGAGCCGCGACTACTTCGTGAAGATCTGGTCGAACACGCCGCCGTCGTCGAAGTGCGCCTTCTGCGTCTTCGCCCACCCGCCGAAAAGGCCGTCGATCGTGAAGGTCTTCACCTTGGGAAAGCGCGCCACGTCCGTCGGATCGGCCAGTTCCGGCTTCGCCGGACGGCAGTAGTGCCTGGCCGCGATCTTCTGCCCGGCCGGCGAATACAGGTAATCGAGGTAAGCCTTGGCGACCTCGGCGGTGCCGCGCTTGGTCGCGACGGCATCCACCACGGTCACCGGCGGTTCGGCGACGATCGTCACCGACGGCACGACGACCTCGAACTTGTCCGGGCCGAGCTCATTCACCGACAGGAAGGCCTCGTTCTCCCACGCCAGCAGCACGTCGCCGATGCCGCGCTGCACGAACGTGTTCGTCGCCCCGCGCGCGCCCGAATCGAGCACCGGCACGTGCTTGAACAGGTCGGTGATGAACGCCTTGGCCTTCGCCTCGTTGCCGCCCGGCTGCTGCAGCGCGTAGCCCCAGGCCGCGAGGTAGTTCCAGCGCGCCCCGCCCGAAGTCTTCGGGTTGGGCGTGATCACCTCGACGCCCGGCTTCACGAGGTCGCCCCAGTCCTTGATGCCCTTCGGGTTGCCCTTGCGCACCAGGAACACGATCGTCGAGGTGTAGGGCGAGCTGTTGTTTGCGAGGCGTTTCTGCCAGTCGGCCGGAAACTTGCCCGTCTTCGCGGCGATCGCGTCGACATCGTAGGCCAGCGCCAGCGTCACGACGTCCGCCTCCAGGCCGTCGATCACCGCGCGCGCCTGCTTGCCCGAGCCGCCGTGCGACTGCTTGATGGTTACGTCCTGACCGGTCTTGTCCTTCCAGTACTTCGCGAACTGCGGGTTGAAATCCTGGTAGAGCTCGCGCGTCGGGTCGTAGGACACGTTGAGCAGGGTTGTTTCGGCATGCGCCGCGCCGGCGAAGCTGGCGGCGAAGGTGAAGGCGAGCAGGCTGCCGCGGATCAGGCTGGAACTCATGATGATTTTCTCCCTGGGGTGCAATTCGATGGAGAAAATCTACCGGTCCTCGCTTATTACCTGAACGAAGAAAAACTGGAATGTATATTCCAAAACGACGTGGCCTCCACCCGTCGGAGGGAGGAGGCCACGCACTCGGCCCGCGACGGGCCGATCAGGCAGATGACGGTGCGGATCAGCCGGCGAAGTTCTTCGCGGCGAAATCCCAGTTCGCGAGGCTGCTCAGGAAGGCCGCGACGAAGTCCGGGCGACGGTTGCGGTAGTCGATGTAGTAGGCGTGTTCCCACACGTCGATACAGAGCAGTGCCTTGTCGCCGGTCGTCAGAGGGGTGCCGGCGGCGCCCATGTTGACGATGTCGACGCTACCGTCGGCCTTCTTCACCAGCCAGGTCCAGCCGGACCCGAAGTTGCCCACGGCCGAGGTCGTGAAGGCCTTCTTGAAGTCCTCGAACGAACCCCACTTGGCCTTGATCGCATCGGCCAGCGCGCCCGTCGGCTCGCCGCCGCCGTTCGGCTTCATGCCGTTCCAGAAGAAGGTGTGGTTCCACACCTGGGCGGAGTTGTTATACACGCCGCCGGCCGGGGCCTTCTTCACGATCGACTCGAGGTCGAGGTTCTCGTACTCGGTGCCCTTGATCAGGTTGTTCAGGTTGGTGACATAGGCCTGGTGGTGCTTGCCATAGTGGAACTCCATGGTCTCGGCCGAGATGTGCGGAGCCAGGGCGTCCTTGGCGTAGGGCAGGGGGGGCAGGGTATGTTCCATTTGTTCTCCTTCCTGTTCGGTTTCAGGGTTGTCGGGGGTTAAAGCCTGACTATTCTAGTCGGGTTTTGCGTGCGCTTGCAAACCTGCGGACACGAAGCCTGCCGCGGGCCGGCCCCGATGCGGGGGCGGAGTCTCGCTCGTCATGCTTCTGTGCTATTCACGATAGCACGCAACCGGCCGATTGCGAGCTCCACCGAAACTTCGCCGCCGATCGTCGCGTCGCCCGCGGCGCGCAGGATGCGGCCGTCCGCGTCGCGCGTGATGCTGTAACCGCGCGCGAGCACCGCCTGCGGCGCGAGGTGCTGCAGATGGGCGGCGATCGTCGCCAGCCGCTCGGCCCGGCGCTGCACGATCTGCTCCCCTGCCTGCGCCAGCCGCCGCCCGGCACGCACGCACCGCTCCATCTCGCGTTGCAGATCCGGCCGGCGCGCAACGAGGCGTAGCCGGAGGACCTGTTGAGATGCGCGCAGCCGTTCGAGCCGCCGCGACATCGCTGCATGCAGGCGTACGCCGAGGCGCTCGCTGCGCTCGCGTGCGAGCCCCAGCCGCTCGCGCGGATGCACCAGCCGCAGCGCCGCGCGGTCAAGGCGCTGCGCAAGCCCGTGCACGCGCCGATCCATGCCGGCCGAGAGGCTGCGACCGATCTCGCCGAGCCGTGCGCGGGCCGCGTGATAGCCGGCACTGGCGAGTTCAGCCGCTCCGGTCGGCGTCGCCGCGCGCACGTCGGCGGCGAAATCGGCGATCGTGAAGTCCGTTTCATGGCCGACGCCGCTCACCACGGGCACCGGGCAGGCGCGGATCGCGCGCGCCAGCGACTCGTCGTTGAAGGCCCACAGGTCCTCGATGCTGCCGCCGCCGCGCACCACCAGCAGCAGGTCGATGCCGTCCGCCGCGGCGCGGGCATCCGCGCTCCGCACGGCGTCGGCGAGCCGGGCACCGGCATCCGCGCCCTGCACCGGAGCCGGATACAGCACGACTTCCAGGTGCGGTGCGCGCCGCTGCAAGGTCGCCAGTACATCCTTCCACGCGGCGGCGGCAGGGGAGGTCACGACGCCGAGGCGGCGCGGATAATGCGGCAACGCGCGCTTGGCCGCCGGATCGAAGAGCCCCTCCGTCGCGAGCTTCTCCTTCAGGCGCAGGAAGGCTTCGAACAGGTCGCCCTGTCCCGTCTGCCGCAGGGCCTCCACGTTGAGCTGGAAGTCGCCCCGCGCCTCGTACAGCGTCACGAGCGCGCGCGCGTCCACGCGCATGCCGTTCTCCGGGCGAAACGGCAGCAACTGGGAGCGATTGCGCCACATCGTGCAGCGAACCTGCGCCTGCGAATCCTTCAGCGTGAAATACAGGTGGCCCGACGGCGCGCGCGTGAGGTTGGAGATTTCGCCGCTCACCCACAGCAGCGGGATGCGTGATTCGAGCGCTTCGCGCGCCATCCGGTTGAGTTCCGAGACGCTGATGGCACGGCCCGCGCCGCGGGGGGCGCCGGAATCGTCGTAGGGGAGGGACGTGGAGTTCTGCATGGGGCGGATTGTAGCGGAATCCACAAGCAGACCGTTCTGTCAACGGTGTCTTAGTGAAATCCACAATCAGATGAGCGAATTTTTAAGTATCTGTTTTTAAACAATAAAAGTGTTGCACAATTTTTCAGCGGAGCAAGGAAACACTTGTCGGGACAGCGATTTGGCGCGTAATTCCCGAAAAATCCACAAACTTATCCACAGGTTTTGTGGATTCTTGCTGCTGCCATGACAAACGCGTGCGCCTTGCCCTGTCCGCGAGTCGAGTTTAGAGTTCTTTTTTTTCGCAATTCCGGAGTTCCTTGCGTGTTCGCGCTCATCCAGTCCGCGGGCTGGCCCGTCTGGCCCCTCCTGCTGGTTTCCATTGTCGCCGTCGCCCTGATCATCGAACGCGGCGTGACCCTGCGCCGCTCGCGCATCGTGCCGGACGGCCTGCTCGACAAGGTGCTCGCCGACCTGCGCCAGAAGGGCGCCTCGAACGAGATGGCCAACCATGTCGCCGCCCATTCCCCGCTCGGCCGCGTCCTCGCCGCGGGGCTGCGCAACGTCGGCAGCACGCGCGAGGTCATGAAGGAGTCGATCGAAGAGACCGGGCGCGCCGTCGCCCACGAGCTCGAGCGTTTCCTCAACACGCTCGGCACCATCGCGTCGATCGCCCCGCTGATGGGCCTGTTCGGCACCATCGTCGGCATGATCGACATCTTCGCCGCCCAGGGCGCCGCCACGACCAACCCGCAACAGCTCGCGCAGGGCATCTCCACGGCCCTCTACGCCACCGGCCTGGGCCTGATCATCGCGATCCCGTCGATCATCTTCTGGCGCCACTACCGCGCCGCGGTCGACGGTTTCGTCGTCGACATGGAGCAGCAGGCGATCAAGCTGGTCGAGGTCGTCCACGGCGAGCGTCGCCACTGAGCTGGAATGCAGCGGATGAATTTTCAGCGCGGACGCAAGCACGAAGCCCCGGACATCAATCTGATTCCACTGATCGATGTCCTGCTGGTGCTCATCATCTTCCTGGTCCTGACGACGACCTATTCCAAGGTCTCGGGGCTGGAGATCAATCTCCCGACCGCGGAAACCCCGTCCGCGGAAGTGACGCCGAACGAGATCGTCGTCGCGGTGAGTGCGGCCGGCGACGTGCTGGTCAATCGCCAGCCGGTCGGCGACAAGGACATCAACGCCATCGCTGCGGCGCTCGGCAAGGCAGTGCCTTCGGGCGGCAAGGAGCCGGTCGTCGTCATCACCGCCGACGCCAAGGCCGCGCACCAGCGCGTCATCGACGTGATGCAGGCGGCGCAGCGCGCGGGCCTGCCGCACATCACCTTCGCCACCCAGTCCGCCCCGTGAGGCGCCGCGCCGCCGCGGCGTCCGGGGTGCCGCAGCCGCGCACCTGAACGATGGCGCGCGGCAGTCCCGCATGGTGGCGCAGCCGCTCGCTCGCGGCGTGCCTGCTCCAGCCGGTGTCGGTGCTCTTCGGCGCGCTCGCGGCGGCGCGTCGCAGCCGTTACCGCCGTGACCCGGGCAGGGTCGAACGTCTCCCCGTTCCCGTCATCGTCGTCGGCAATATCGCGGTCGGCGGGAGCGGCAAGACGCCGGTGGTCGACTGGCTCGTGCGCGAACTGCGTGCGGCGGGATGGACGCCGGGCGTCGTCAGCCGGGGTTACGGCGGGCAGATCGAAGGCGTCGCCCTCGTGCCCGCGGATGGCGATCCCGCGGTCTTCGGTGACGAGCCGGTCCTGCTCGCGCGGCTCACGGGCTGCCCGGTCGCGGTCGGCGCCGACCGCCCGGCCGCCGCGCGCGCACTGCTCGCCGCGCATCCCGCGTGCAACGTGCTGGTGTCGGACGACGGGCTGCAGCATTACCGCCTGGCGCGCGACGTCGAACTCGTCGTGGTCGATGAGCGCACCCTCGGCAACCGCTGGCTCCTGCCGGCCGGGCCGCTGCGCGAACCGGTCTCGCGCCTGCGCGAGGTGGACGCCGTGATCGCGCACGGGCCGCTGTCGGCCGATGTGCACGGGGCGCTCGGCGATACGCCGGTGTTTCCGATGCGCCTCGAGGGCGACGCCCTGGTTTCCCTCCACGACGCCCGCGAACGCTGCCTCCCCGACGCGTTCCGGGGGCGCCGCGTGCACGCGATCGCGGGCATCGGCCGCCCCGAGCGGTTCTTCGCGCAGCTGCGCGCGATGGGGCTGGACGTCGTGCCGCATCCCTTCCCCGATCATCACCCCTTCACCGCCGCCGACCTCGCCTTCGCGCCCGGCGAGCCGAAAATCCTGACCAGCAAGGATGCGGTAAAATGCTCAGCTTTCGCGCCCGCCAATACTTGGGAGTTCCCGGTCAGGGCACAGATCCCGGCGGGCGCCGCCGAACATATCCTGGAGAAACTGTCGCATGGACGCCCGACTGCTTGAAATCCTCGTGTGCCCGATCTGCAAGGGCCCCCTCGACTTCGTCAAGGACAGGCAGGAGCTGGTGTGCAAGGCCGACCGTCTCGGCTTCCCGATCCGCGACGGCATCCCGGTGATGCTCGAGGAAGAGGCGCGCCAGCTGTCCGCAGAAGAAGTCGACGCGCTGCGCCGCTGAGCATGGCGGGCTTCCACGTCGTCATCCCGGCGCGCTACGCATCGACGCGCCTGCCGGGCAAGCCGCTCGCCGATATCGGCGGCCGGCCGATGGTCGTGCGCGTGCTCGAACAGGCGCGCAAGGCAGGGCCGCTGTCCGCGTGGGTCGCGACCGACGACGCGCGCGTCGTCGAGGCCGTGAAGGCGGCTGGCGGCGACGTACTTATGACGCGCGCCGACCACCCCAGCGGCACCGACCGCCTGGCCGAAGTCGTCGCCGCGCTCGGCTGGGGCGACGACGAGATCGTCGTCAACGTGCAGGGCGACGAGCCGCTGATCGACCCGGCCCTGATCGCGGACGTCGCCCGCGCGCTTGCCGACTCACCCGACGCCGCGATCGCCACGGCGGCGCATCCGCTGCACGATGCCGCCGAGCTCTTCAATCCGAACGTCGTCAAGGTCGTGTGCGATGCGCGCGATCTGGCGCTGTATTTTTCGCGCGCACCGATTCCCTGGGCGCGCGACGACTTCGCGAAGTCCCGCGACCTCATCCCGGCGGGGCTGCCCGTGCAGCGTCACGTCGGCATCTACGCCTACCGCGTCGAGTTCCTGCGCCGCTACGCGGGCCTCGCCCCATCGCCGCTGGAAAACTGGGAAGCGCTCGAACAGTTGCGCGCGCTGTGGCATGGCTACCGCATCCGGGTGCTTGCGGTCGAGCGCGCGCCGGCAGCGGGCGTCGATACCCCCGAGGACCTCGAACGGGTGAGGGCGGTGTTTGACCGCGCGAGTCGAGTCGAGTAAGTTTCAGGGTTCATTTTTTTTGGGAACCATGCGGCCCGATAGACGCCGCATGACAGGGAGGAGAGGATTCATGCGTTTGATTCTGTTGGGGCCCCCGGGCGCAGGCAAGGGTACTCAGGCGAATTTCATCAAGGAAAAGTTCGGCATTCCGCAGATTTCCACCGGCGACATGCTGCGTGCCGCGGTCAAGGCCGGCACCCCGCTGGGTATCGAGGCCAAGAAGGTGATGGATGCGGGCGGCCTGGTTTCCGACGACATCATCATCGGCCTGGTGAAGGATCGCCTGCAGCAGGACGACTGCAAGTCCGGCTACATGTTCGACGGCTTCCCGCGCACGATCCCGCAGGCTGATGCGATGAAGGATGCCGGCGTGCCGATCGACTTCGTCCTCGAAATCGACGTCCCCGACAGCGAGATCGTCGAGCGCATGAGCGGCCGCCGCGTGCATGTCGCCTCGGGCCGCACCTACCACGTCAAGTACAACCCGCCCAAGGTCGCCGGCAAGGACGACGTGACCGGCGAGGACCTGATCCAGCGCGACGACGACCGCGAGGAAACGGTGAAGAAGCGCCTCGAGGTCTATCATGCCCAGACCAAGCCGCTGGTCGACTACTACACCAAGTGGGCTGCTTCCGGCGCGGCGACGGCACCGAAGGTCCGCAAGATCGCCGGACTCGGCGCGGTTGATGCGATCACCGCACGCGCCTTCGAAGCGCTGAAGTAAGCAGCATCTCCGGCACAGGCGCGGCGAGCGGCGGGTTCATCCCGTTCCTCGCCGCGTTTGCTTTTGCATTACACGGGAGCGCGATGGCCAGGACCAATCTTCTCTACGCCCAGTCGGGCGGCGTCACCGCAGTCATCAACGCCACGGCAGCGGCGGTCATTGCCGCGGCGCGCGAACGTGACGACGCCGTCGGGACGCTGTTTGCGGCCCGCAACGGCATTCTCGGCGTGCTCGGCGAGGACCTGATCGACACCGCCGTGCTCGGCGCCGAGGAGGTCGACGCGCTCGCGCACATGCCGGGCGGCGCCTTCGGCTCGTGCCGCTTCGACCTCGATCCGCCCGAGCGGAACCCGGCCCAGTACGACCGCCTGTTCGCGGTCTTCGCGGCCCACGGTATCGGCGGTTTCCTCTACAACGGCGGAAACGGCTCGATGGACGCCGTGGCCAAGCTCTCGGCCGCGGCGCGTGCGCGGGGTTATCCGCTGGCGTGCGTGGGCGTGCCCAAGACGGTGGACAACGATCTCGAAGGCACCGACTGCTCGCCCGGCTTCGGCTCCGCCGCCAAGTACGCGGCGGTGGCGATGCTGGAGGCCGGCATCGACGTCG
Organism: Aromatoleum toluvorans; assembly: GCF_012910905.1. Classification (GTDB taxonomy): domain Bacteria; phylum Pseudomonadota; class Gammaproteobacteria; order Burkholderiales; family Rhodocyclaceae; genus Aromatoleum; species Aromatoleum toluvorans. The sequence goes on along the minus strand of NZ_WTVN01000009.1, from coordinate 73,845 downwards.
CGTCGATGGCCAGCCGCTCCGGGCGCGTCTTCGTGCTCGAGGTGATGGGGCGCAACGCCGGCTGGATCGCCGCCGCAACCGCGCTCGCGGCGCAGACGGCGGACGAGCCGCCGCACATCATCCTGATGCCCGAAATCCCGTTCGACGAGGACGCCTTCCTCGCCGCAGTCGACGCCACCGTGAAGCGCCTCGGCTACTGTGCCGTGACCGTCTCGGAGGGGATCCGCCGTGCGAACGGCACGCTCGTGATGGAACAGGACCACGACCGCAAGGGACACGTGCAGCTCGGCGGTGCCGGCCAGTGCATCGCGCGGCTGATCCACGCGCGTCTCGGCCACAAGCACCACTGGGCCATTCCGGATTACCTGCAACGCGCCGCGGGGCACCTCGTTTCCGCCGTGGATCACGCCCACGCGAGCGCCGTGGGGCGCGCCGCGGTCGAGGCGGCAATCGCCGGGCGCGACTGCGTGATGCCCGCAATTCGCCGCCTCTCCGACGAACCCTATCGCTGGGATCTCGAATTCGCCGACGCCGCCGCGATCGCCAACCTCGAACGCCGGGTTCCCGCCCATTTCATCCGTGCCGATGGCCTCCACGTCACCGACGCGGCAAGGCGTTACCTGCGGCCCCTGATCGAAGGCGAGGTCTATCCCGCATTTGCCCGCGGCGTGCCGGACTACCGGCGGCTGAAACTGCCCGCGGTCCCGCGCAAGCTCGCGTCGTACGTCCCCTGAAACGGGGCGCTACGGCTATATTCGGGCGGCGCGGCGAACCGCGTCGACGCGTATCGTTCCTGTTACTGCTTCCAGGCCGCGGGCCGGCGGCATGCGGAGGGTGTCATGCACATATCGCGAACGGGGTTTGCGCTGCTCTTGTCCGGGGTGCTCTGGGGGCTGCCGCCACCGCAGGCGGTACTTGCGCAGGTGCCGGCACAACCGGAAGCGGCCTCCGGGTTCAGCCTCAAGCCGGCGGTCACGGCATCGAAGGCGATGGTCGTCACGGCCAACCCGCATGCGACTGCGGCAGGGCTGGAGCTCCTGCATGCCGGCGGCAGCGCGGTCGACGCCGCGATCGCCGCCGCACTGGTGCTCAACGTCGTCGAGCCGCAGTCCTCCGGCATCGGCGGCGGCGGCTTCCTGGTCCACCATGACGCGCGCAGGGGCCGGACGAGCGCGTGGGACGGGCGCGAGACGGCGCCCGCCGGCGTGGACGAACATCTCTTCCTCACGCCGGGCGGCGACAAAATGGCCTTCTACGACGCCGTCGTGGGCGGGCGTTCGGTCGGTGTCCCCGGGCTGCTGCGCATGTTCGCCGACGTCCATGCCCGACATGGCCGGCTGCCGTGGAAACGCCTGTTCGAACCCGCGATCCGCTTCGCCACCGACGGTTTCCCCGTCTCGCAACGTCTGCACGCGCTGATCGCGAAGGATCGCTTCCTGAGTCGCGACCCGGCCGCGCGGCAGCTCTTCTTCGACGCCGACGGCCGTCCGCTGGCGGAGGGCGCCACGCTGCGCAATCCCTTGCTCGCCGAGGTGTTGCGTACGGTCGCGGAGCAGGGCGCCGACGCGTTCTACGAAGGCCCGATCGCGCGGGACATCGCCGCCGCGGTCACTGCCACCCCGAATCCAGGCGGGCTGTCCCTGCGCGATCTTGCCGGCTACCGCGCCATCGAGCGTACCCCTTTGTGTGGCACATACCGCAGCTATCGCGTCTGCGGCATGCCGCCGCCCAGCTCGGGTGCCGCCACCGTGCTCGCGCTGCTCGGCATCCTGGAACGCTTCCGCCTGTCCGGGATCGCACCCGATTCGGCATTCTCCGCCCATCTGTTCAGCGAGGCGGGGCGGCTCGCGTTCGCCGATCGCGATGCGTGGTATGGCGACCCCGCGGCCATGACCGTCGCTCCGGCACAGCTGCTCGCACGCGATTACCTGGCCGGCCGCGCGCAGCAGATCCGCCTCGACGACAGCCTCGACCGCGCCCTGCCGGGCAATCCCGGCAAGGGCGCGACGCCGCGCTCGGTGAGCGTCGAGCAGCCGGCGACCTCCCACATCTCCATTGTCGATGCGGCGGGCAACGCCGTGTCGCTCACCGCCTCCATCGAAGATGCCTTCGGCAGCCGGCGGATGGTGCGAGGCTTCCTGCTCAACAACCAGCTCACGGATTTCTCCTTCGCTCCCGCCGACGAGCGCGGTCCCCACCCGAATCGCGTCGGGCCCGGCAAGCGCCCGCGCAGCTCGATGTCGCCGACCCTCGTGTTCGATTCCAACGGGCAGCTCTTCGCGGTCACCGGCTCTCCGGGCGGCAGCCAGATCATCAACTACGTCGCGGAAAACCTTGTCGGCCTGATCGACTGGAAGCTGCCGCCCGACGCCTTGCTCGCGCGGCCGCACGTCGGGAGCCGCAACGGCCCCACCGAGGTCGAGGACCGCCCGGACGCGCGGGCCCTGGCGGCGAGCCTCGCCGCCTTCGGTCACGAACCCGTGATGCGCGACCTCACCAGCGGGCTCGGCGTGATCGTCAGGCAGAACGGGAAATGGATCGGGGCGGCGGACCCGCGCAGGGAAGGGACCGCCGCCGGATATTGAAGACCGTCGGGCTTGCGCGCAGCGCTCAGCCCGGCAGCGCCGGGTTCAGCGTATAGGTGCCGGTCAGCTTCGCCTCGGCCAGCACGTGGCCGGCGATCGCGTTGCGCACCTGGGCGCCGCTGAACTGGCCGTCGAGGCCGCAGCATTCGACGTCCAGCGCATACAGCGTGAACACGTAGCGATGCACCAATTCGTCATTCCACGGCGGGCAGGGGCCGTCGTAGCCGTGGTAGTTGCCGCGCATCGTCTCGTCGCCCGCGAACCACGCGGTGTAGTCGTTGATCCCCTGATGGGTGCCCAGGGGGCCTTTCGGCCCGGGTTTGCCGCGCGGCGTCACTTCACTGGAAAAGCTTCCGGCCGCGATTTCCCGCAGGTCCGCCGGCAGGTCGACGATGACCCAGTGGAAGAAATCGACGCGTGGCAGGCTCGTCGGCACCACGCGCCCCTCGACATTGACGTCGTCACCCTTGCTCGGCACGTCGGGGTCGTGGCAGATCAGCGCCAGGGAGCGCGTTCCAGCCGGTACGCCGTTCCATGCCAGATGAGGATTGCGGTTGCCGCCCAGGCGTACATGCCCCTCGGCGGCAGGAACGCAGAACGAGAACTCGCCGGGGATCCGTGCACCGTCAGCGAAGCTTTGGCTGGAGAGTTTCATGCCAATGGACTCCTTTCATGTCGATCGGGACAAGCAGATGTTTCATTGTAGCGCCATGGCTGCCGGCCTCAACTCGCCGCGCGGCGGCGGAAATCCCGCAGCCGGATTCCCAGGGCGAACAGCGTGAGGAAGTACGCCGCGATGCCTCCCAGCACGACCGCGGACAGCCGCAGCAGGCGCATCGTCGCCGTCTGGGCGAGCCACCATGCCTCGTCGCCCATGCTGAACCACAGTACGGCCCCCAGCGCCACCAGCGCGACCAGCAGGCGCAGCGTGAAGAGTCCCCAGCGCGGCTGCGGCCGGTAGACGCCGCGCCGGCGCAGTCCCCGGTACAGCAGCGCCGCGTTGAGCAGCGACGCGAGCCCGATCGACAGCGCGAGGCCGGCGTGCCTGAGCGGCACGATGAACGCGAGGTTCATCAGCTGCGTCGCGACGAGCGTGATCAGCGCGATCTTCACCGGCGTGCGGATGTCCTGCCGCGCATAGAAGCCCGGTGCGAGGATCTTCACGAGGATCAGGCCGCTCAGGCCGACGCTGTAGGCGACCAGCGCGAGGCGCGTCTGCTGGACATCCGCGGCCGTGAATGCGCCGTGCTGGAACAGCGTCGACAAGAGGGGAACCGCGAGCAGGGCGAGGGCCAGGGCGGCAGGGAGCGTGAGCATCAGGGTCAGGCGCAGGCCCCAGTCGAGCAGCGACGAGAACGCCTCCGGCTGTTCGTCGGCGTGCAGCTTCGAGAGGCTCGGCAGCAGGATCGTCCCGAGCGCCGCGCCGAGCAGGCCCGCGGGGAACTCCATCAGCCGGTCGGCGTAATACAGCCATGACACGCTGCCGCTTTCCAGGAAGGATGCAAAGATCGTGTTGATGATCAGCGAGATCTGGCTCACCGAGACGCCCAGCATCGCCGGCAGCATCAGTTTCGCGATGCGGCGCACGCCGGGATCGGACAGCTTGAGCTCGAACCGCGGCAGCAATCCGATGCGTGCGAGCGGTCGCAACTGCAGCGCCAGCTGCAGGATGCCGCCGAGGAAGACGGCCCAGGCCAGCGCGAGGACCGGCGGATCGAACCACGGCGCGGCGAACAGCGCCATGCCGATGAAGGAAAGGTTCAGCAGCACCGGCGTGAAGGCGGGGATCGCGAAGCGGCTCCAGGTGTTCAGCACGCCGCCGGCGAGCGCCACCAGCGCCATGAACAGGATGTAGGGAAAGGTGATGCGGGTCAGCTGCACCGTCAGCGCGAACTTGTCGGGTTCCGCGGCAAACCCGGGTGCCGATACCCATATGATCAGGGGGGCAGCGACGATCCCCAGCGCGGTCACCGCGGTCACGGCCAGCGAGAGCGCCGTCGCCACGCGATTGACCAGCCGGTGCGTTTCCTCCGGTCCCTGGCGGTTCTTGTATTCCGCCAGGATCGGCACGAAGGCCTGCGAGAATGCGCCTTCGGCGAACATCCGGCGCAGCAGGTTGGGCAGGCGGAAGGCGACGAAGAAGGCATCGGTCGCCACGCCGGCGCCGAATGCGCGCGCGATGACGAAATCGCGGACGAAACCGAGGATCCGCGACAGCAGGGTCATGCTGCTGACAGTGGCGAGTGCGCGCAACAGGTTCATCGGGCGGGGTGTCGTGGCAAAAGACGCGATGATAGCCGCTGGCGGGCGCCAATGCACTTGCGCGGGGTCAGGCAACGCGGTAGACTCGCGCGTTTTCTAGAACCACTTCAACGGAAGAACATACATATGGCCAATTCGGCACAAGCCCGCAAGCGCGCCCGTCAGGCGGTCGTGGCCCGCGCTCACAATGGCAGCCTCCGTTCTCGTCTGCGTACCGCGATCAAGGCTGTGCAAAAGGCCGTCGTCGGTGGCGACAAGGCTGCGGCTCAGGCGGTGTTCCGCACCTCGATGAGCACCATCGACAGCATCGCCGACAAGAGGATCATCCACAAGAACAAGGCCGCTCGCCACAAGAGCCGCCTGTCGGCCGCGATCAAGGCGATGGCTGCCTGATCTCCCGGTTCTTGGGAAAAAGAAAACGGCGACTTCGGTCGCCGTTTTTGTTTCGTGAGGCGGGGCGCCGTGTCGCTCGCTTCCCCGATCAGATCTTCATGTGCTCGTCTTCGATCTTGTCGAGGATGAGATCGTTGTCCTTCGCGAAATTGATCAGGAATTTGTAGGCGAGCGGTTCGACCTCATACAGCCGGGCATCCACCAGCACCACCTTGTGCCCCTTGAGCGAGCATCCCGGGCGTACGTAGGGCGAGTACATCATGCGGTTGTCGGCGCCGAATGCCGACATGATTCCGCACAGTCGATCAGCCCAGTCGCTCGGTCGGAAGGTCTTCCCTTCGCGCGTGACTCCGACGATGACGAAGCTTTCGATCGATTGGCTCATAAGGCGAGGTTTCGGCGGCTGCGGAAAGTTTCCGGGGATGGTGCGCCGGCTGGAGCCGGAACTGCTGGCACCGCGAAAGACGGGGCGCATTCTAGCAGAAATTCACACCCTTTTTCCCGTCATGCGGCAGACGATTCCGGAATGCGGATCTCGGGCGGGGCAGGTCGGTGCTGCGCGCAGCGGCCGACGGCCGCCCCTGAACGGCCCTGGAACCTATACAACGCCTGCGGTTTTCGCTTAACATCACCTTTCAACCTTTCACGGCGGCATGTGCCGCCGTGCGCGTTTTTGCCACATCCTGAACGGGGTCGCCCATGTCGCATCTCATGAATACCTACGCCAGACTGCCCGTCGCTTTCACGCATGGGGAGGGCGTCTGGCTCTTCGATGAGACCGGCAAGCGCTATCTCGATGCGCTCTCCGGTATTGCCGTGTCCACGCTCGGCCACAACCATCCGCGCCTCGTCCGCAGCATCGCGGAACAGGCCGGGAGCGTGCTCCACACGTCCAATCTCTACCGCATTCCGCGCCAGGAAGAACTGGGCGACCGGATCGCCGCCCTGTCCGGCATGGACGAGGTGTTCTTCTGCAATTCGGGTTGCGAGGCCAACGAGGCAGCGATCAAGCTGGCGCGTTTCTACGGCCACAAGCAGCACATCGAACACCCCGAAATCATCGTCATGGAAAACGCCTTCCATGGACGCACCCTGGCCACCCTCTCCGCCACCGGCAACCGCAAGACGCAGGCGGGATTCGAGCCGCTCGTGACCGGTTTCGTGCGCGTGCCGTACAAGGACATCGGCGCGATCCGCGCGGTGGGCGAGCACCACCACAATGTCGTCGCCGTCATGCTGGAGATGGTGCAGGGCGAGGGCGGCATCAACATCGCCGACGACGCCTTCCAGCGCGAGCTGCGCGCGTTGTGCGACGAGCGCGGCTGGCTGCTGATCTGCGACGAAGTGCAGTGCGGTATCGGCCGCACCGGGCACTGGTTCGGTTTCCAGCAGTCGGGCATCAAGCCCGACGTGATGACCCTGGCCAAAGGCCTCGGCTCGGGTGTTCCGATCGGTGCCTGCGTGACCTCGGGGCGCGCGGCGGGCCTGTTCGGGCCGGGAAACCACGGCTCCACCTTCGGCGGCAACCCGCTCGCCTGCGCCGCCGGCCTCACGACGCTCGCCGAGATCGAGGAGAAGGGGCTGATGGAGAGCGCGGTCCGCGTCGGCGATGCGATCCGTAACGGCATGCGCGAGGCGCTGGCCGGCGTGAACGGCGTCGTCGACATCCGCGGCCGCGGCCTGATGGTCGGCATCGAACTCGACCGCCCCTGCGGCGACCTCGTGCGCCAGGCGCTCGACGCCGGCCTGCTGATCAACGTCACGGCCGAGCGCGTCATCCGCCTGCTTCCGGCGCTGGTGTTCACCGAGCAGGACGCCCAGACCCTCGTGTCGCAGCTGGCGCCGCTCGTGCGCAAGTTCCTTTCGCAATGAGGAGCCCGGTATGACCAAGCCGCGGCACTACCTGCAGTTCAAGGACCTTACGCGCGAGGAGTACGAGCATCTGTTCGGGCGCGTGCGCTGGATCAAGGACAAGTTCAAGCGCTACGAGCCGTATCACCCGATGTTCGACCGTACGCTGGTGATGATCTTCGAAAAGGCCAGCACGCGCACCCGCCTGTCCTTCGAAGCCGGGATGCAGCAGCTCGGCGGGTCGGCGATCTACCTGAACACGCGCGACTCGCAGCTCGGCCGCGGCGAGCCGGTCGAGGACGCCGCGCAGGTCATCTCGCGCATGAGCGACGTCGTGATGATCCGCACCTTCCAGCAGGACATCATCGAGCGTTTCGCCGCCAATTCGCGCGTGCCGGTGATCAACGGTCTGACCAACGAGTATCACCCCTGCCAGATCCTCGCCGACATCTACACTTTCATCGAGCATCGCGGTTCGATCCAGGGCAAGACGGTCGCGTGGGTCGGCGATGCGAACAACATGTCCTACACCTGGCTGCAGGCGGCCGAGGTGCTCGATTTCAAGGTTCGCGTGTCGACACCCCCGGGCTATGCGATCGATCTCGCGAGTGCCGGCCTTGCCGGCACCGGACACTTCGAAGTGTTCGCGGACCCGATGGAGGCGTGCCGCGGTGCCGATCTCGTGACCACGGACGTGTGGACCTCGATGGGATACGAAGCCGAGAACGAGGCGCGCATGAAGGCCTTTGCCGACTGGTGCGTGGATGCCGACATGATGGCGGTCGCCAATCCCGGCGCGCTCTTCATGCATTGCCTGCCCGCGCATCGGGGCGAGGAGGTCACGGCGGAGGTGATCGACGGCCCGCAGTCCGTGGTGTGGGACGAGGCCGAGAACCGGCTGCATGTGCAGAAGGCCCTGATGGAATACCTCGTGTTCGGCAAGGTCGAGGCCTAGCCGGCGAGGTCGAAGGATTGCGGTGTCCGGCGCGCCCCGAGGCTTGCCGGCCCACAGTAGCAAAAGCGGCCGTGGCAGCACGGCCTTCAGTCAAGCGGTAAGGAAAGAGCGGAAATCCACATGAGCGACGTCAAGAAAGTTGTCCTCGCCTATTCGGGCGGACTCGATACCTCAGTCATCCTCAAGTGGCTGCAGGACACCTACAAGTGCGAAGTGGTCACCTTCACGGCCGATCTCGGCCAGGGCGAGGAACTCGAGCCCGCGCGCCAGAAGGCACTGAAGTTCGGCATCAAGCCGGAGAACATCTTCATCGACGACCTGCGCGAAGAGTTCGTGCGCGACTTCGTCTTCCCGATGTTCCGCTGCAACACCATCTACGAAGGCGAATACCTGCTGGGTACGTCGATCGCCCGTCCGCTGATCGCCAAGCGCCAGATCGAGATCGCGCGCGCCAGCGGCGCCGACGCCGTGTCGCACGGCGCGACCGGCAAGGGCAACGACCAGGTGCGCTTCGAGCTCGGCTACTACGCGCTGATGCCCGGCGTGAAAGTCATCGCCCCGTGGCGCGAGTGGGATCTCCTGTCGCGCGAGAAGCTCCTCGCCTACGCGGAAAAGCACGGCATCCCCATCGAGATGAAGCACAAGCAGGGCGGCTCGCCCTACTCGATGGACGCGAACCTGCTGCACATCTCCTTCGAGGGGCGCCACCTCGAGAACCCGGCGGCCGAAGCGGAAGAGTCGATGTGGCGCTGGACCGTGTCGCCCGAAGCGGCACCGGACGCCGCCGAATATGTCGACCTCGAGTTCGAGAAGGGCGACCTCGTCGCGATCAACGGCAAGCGCATGAAGGCGCACGAACTGCTGGCCGAACTCAACAAGCTCGGCGGCAAGCACGGCATCGGCCGTCTGGATCTCGTGGAGAACCGCTACGTCGGCATGAAGTCGCGCGGCTGCTACGAAACCCCGGGCGGAACGATCCTGCTGCGCGGGCACCGCGCCATCGAGTCGATCACGCTCGACCGCGAAGTCGCCCACCTCAAGGACGACCTGCTCGCCCGCTACGCCAGCCTGATCTACAACGGCTACTGGTGGAGCCCCGAGCGTCAGGCCATGCAGGCACTGATCGACCACACGCAGCAGACCGTCAACGGCTGGGTGCGCCTCAAGCTGTACAAGGGCAATGTCATCGTCGTCGCGCGCGACTCGAAGACCGATTCGCTCTTCGATCCGACGATCGCGACCTTCGAGGACGACCAGGGCGCCTACAACCAGAAGGACGCACACGGTTTCATCCGCCTCAACGCGCTGCGCATGCGCATCGCCGCGAACGCCCGGAACAAGCGCGGTTAAGGAGCTGGACGGATGGGGGGTGACCCGATCATTTTCGGGCTGACGGTAGCGGAATTCGAGGACTGGTCGCTCCGGATCCTCGTCACCGCGCTGATCGTGTACATGCTGTTCATCATCGGCAACCTTGCGAAACAGTCCAAGGCCGGCCGTTATGGCACGATCTGGCTGTTCGTCGCCCTCGGACTGGGTTTCGTCGGCTTCGTTGCCAAGAGCTTCATCCAGAAATTCATGGGTATCGAATAAGGAAACATCATTTCATGAGCGTTACCGAGAAGATCGACGGCGTTGCCGTGAGCACCAAGGCGAGTGTCTATTTCGACGGCAAGTGCGTCAGCCACGCCATCACGTTTGCCGACGGCACCCGCAAGTCGGTCGGCGTCATCCTGCCGGCCACGCTGACCTTCAACACCGGCGCCCCCGAAATCATGGAAGGCGTGGGCGGCAGCTGCCGCGTGCGCCTGAAGGGCGAGACCGAGTGGAAAACCTGGGGGGCGGGGCAATCCTTCAACGTCCCGGGCAACTCCAGCTTCGACATCGAAGTCGCCGGCGAGCCGTACCACTACATCTGCCACTACGGCTGATCGTTGCGCAGGGAGCCGTAGATGCCGTCTTTCGACATCATGTCCGAGGTCGATCAGCCGTCGCTGAAGAACGCCGTCGACGTCGCCAACACCAAGATCGCCGGGCGCCACGACTTCAAGGGCACCAGCGCCAATCTGGAGCTCGGTGAAAAGCTGATCACGATGTTCGGCGACACCGATTTCCAGCTCGACCAGATGAAGACCATCCTGCTGCCCGAGATGACCAAGAAGAAGGTGGACGTGCGCTGCCTCGATTACGGCGACGTGCAGAAGATCTCGGGCAACAAGGTCAAGCAGGAAGTGAAGGTCCGGGTCGGCGTGGAGCAGGATCTCGCGAAGAAGATCGTCAAGCTGCTCAAGGACAGCAAGATGAAAGTCCAGGCGGCGATCCAGGGCGACGTCGTGCGCGTCTCCGGTGCCAAGCGCGACGTCCTGCAGGACGCGATCGCGCTGGTGAAGAAGGACATCACCGACTTCCCCCTGCAGTTCGGCAACTTCCGCGACTGAAGATCCCCGGAGGCCGCCGCCGATTCCAGGACTTGACGCGACGTGAGCAAGCCTGCGATTGCGGCGGCACCCGCTGCCATTACCCTCGACGGAAATCGGCTGCGCCTGAGCGGCGACTGGACCGTCGCCAACTACACGGTCCTGCTTCCGGGCGTCACGCGCCTGCGCGGGCAGGTCGGCGACGCCACCGACCTCGACCTTGACAACCTCGGGGCGCTCGACACGGCCGGGGTCAGCCTGCTGCACGATCTGCTGGGGGGCGAGCGGCTGGCCACGCTGGCGTCCGATGCGAGCCCGCTGCCGCCCGAGCGGCGGGCGTTGTTGAAGGCGGTGTCGGTCATTCTCGATGCGTCGGTGACGCCCGCCGCCGGCAAGCGGGGCTATGCCTTCGGCGACATCATGGAGCATGCCGGCATCGCCATGCTCGCGTTCTACCGGCACGTCGTCGACATTGCCGGTTTCATCGGCATCACGCTGGAAACAGCGTTTTTCGTGCTGCTCAGGCCCCGACGCTGGCGCATCACGTCGCTCGCCGCGCACCTCGAAAGCACGGCGCTCGATGCCGTTCCGATCGTCGCCTTGCTCACCTTCCTCGTCGGGGCGGTGGTGGCCTTCCTCGGCGCAACGGTGCTGGCCGAGTTCGGTGCGAGCATCTTTACGGTCGACCTGATCGCCTTTTCCTTCCTGCGCGAGTTCGGTCCGCTGCTCACGGCGATCATCGTTGCCGGCCGCACGGCCAGCGCCTTCACGGCGCAGATCGGCTCGATGCGCGCGAACGAGGAGATCGACGCGATCCGCGTGAGCGGGCTCAATCCCGTGGAACTGCTCGTGGTCCCGCGCGTTGCGGCGCTGCTGCTGGCCTTGCCGATGCTGAGCTTCGTCGCGATGATCGCCGGCATCGCCGGCGGCATGCTGGTGTGCGCCGCGACGCTCGATATCTCGCCGACGATGTTCCTGTCGATCGTCGAAAGCCACGTAGGTGTGCGACAGTTTGCCATCGGCATGGCGAAGGCGCCGATCTTTGCCTACCTGATCGCGGTGATCGGCTGCCTGGAAGGCTTCAAGGTCTCCGGCAGCGCGCAGTCCGTCGGCGAACACACGACCTCGGCCGTGGTCCAGTCGATCTTCATCGTGATCGTCGTGGATGCCGTGGCAGCCATGTTCTGCATGGAGATGGGGTGGTGACGAACATCATCGAGGTCCGCAGCGTGCGCAATCAGTTCGGCCCCCAGGTCGTGCATGACGGTCTCGATCTCGATGTGCGCCAGGGCGAGATCCTGAGCGTCGTCGGGGGCTCGGGGACCGGCAAGTCGGTCCTGTTGCGCACGATCGTCGGGCTGAACAAGCCTGCTGCCGGAAGCGTGAGCGTCTTCGGCGAGGACCTGCTCGCCTTGCCCGCGGCACGGCGCGCCCGGATCGAGCGGCGCTTCGGTGTGCTTTTCCAGAAAGGCGCGCTGTTCTCGTCGCTGACCGTGACCGAGAACGTCGCGTTGCCGCTGAGCGAGCATGCCGGCCTGGGTGCCGCCGAGGCGGCGCGCCTGGCGGCGCTCAAGATCGCGCTCGCGGGCCTGCCCGCCAACGCCGGCGACAAGTACCCGTCGGATCTGTCGGGAGGCATGATCAAGCGTGCCGCCCTGGCCCGTGCGCTGGCGCTCGACCCCGACATCCTGTTCCTCGACGAGCCCACGGCGGGACTCGATCCGATCGGTGCAGCCGCCTTCGACCAACTGATCCTGACCCTGCGCGACGCGTTGGGGCTGACCGTGTTCCTGGTTACGCACGATCTCGACACGATCCACACGATTACCGACCGGGTCGCCGTGCTCGCGCAGAAGCGCGTGCTCGTCAATGACCGCCTCGACGTCGTGGCCGGCATCGACGACGGCTGGATCCGGGAATATTTCCACGGCCCGCGCGGGCGTGCCGCGGCGCAGGCAATTCCGCCGCATCCGGGCGCGCCCCGGAGCCTTGGTCAACGGGAGCAACCCTGAATGGAAACACGTGCGCATCACGTGCTGATCGGCTTCTTCACCTTCCTGGTGGTCGGGGCGGTGTTGATGTTCGCGCTGTGGCTCGGCAAGACCGACGACAAGCAGTTCCGGATCTACGACGTCGTCTTCCAGGAGGCCGTCACCGGGCTGTCCAAGGGCAGCACCGTCGAGTTCAACGGCATCAAGATCGGCGACGTGTCGAGCCTCCGGCTCGATCCGCAGGACCCGCGACGGGTGTTCGCCCGCGTGCGCGTCGACGCCCAGGCGCCGGTACGCAGCGACACCCGCGCGCGCCTCGTGCCCGCCGGCATCACGGGCATGTCCATCATCCGCCTGAGTAGCGGCGACGAGGCGGGGAGTGCCCCGCTCGAGGGCAAGGACGGCCAGGTGCCGGTGATCGTTGCGACGCCGTCTCCGCTCAGCAAGATGCTGGCCGACGGCGAGGACGTGATGCTCAACGTCAACCAGATATCGATGCAGGCGCGCGATCTGTTCTCGGCTGAGAATGTCGCCAGCTTCGGGCGGATGCTGCGCAACCTGGAGGAGGCCACCGGCGCACTTGCAGCCCAGCGCGAGGACATGGGGCGCGCGCTCAAGGAGCTCGCGCGTGCGAGCGCGCAAGCCGATGCGGCCTTGGGCGAGGCGGCGAAGCTCGCGAAGGCGACCAGCCGGGTCATCGACGAGCGCGGCGCACAAACGCTGCAAAGCGCCCAAGGGGCGATGGAGGCCTTCGAGCGCGCGATGCAGAAGGTCGATACGTTGATCAACGAGAACCGCGGGCAGCTTGCGTCCAGCATGCGCGGCGCGGCCGAGATCGGTCCGACGCTGGCCGAACTGCAGGACACGCTCGCGTCCCTGCGCGTGGTTAGCCGTCAGCTCGAAAACCGGCCCGCAGACTATCTGCTGGGCAATGAACCCGTCAGGGAGTTCAAGCCATGAGCCTCATCCGCCCCGCCTGGCGCCCCCTGTGGTCGCTGGCACGTCAGGCGTCCATGATCGTCACGGTGCTGCTCGCATCGGCCTGCTCGGTCCTGCCCAGGCCCGATCCGGTCGATACCTATTTGCTGCCGTCCGCGCCTGTCTCTGTCAAGGTCGCGGCCGATGGCGCGAGGCTGCCGGTGTCGCTCCGGGTGCTCCGGCCGTCGAGCGGGCAGCATCTCGCCGGACAGCGCATCGTGGTGGTGCCGCAGGATAACCTCGTGAGCGTGTACAAGGGGGTCAGCTGGAGCGAGCCCGCGCCGCTGCTCGTGCGCGATCGGCTGCTCGACGCACTCCGTGGCGACGGACGGATTGCGGCGCTGAGCAACGACGAGACGCGCGTGCAGGCCGATTTCGAGATCGCCAGCGACTTGCGCGCGTTCCAGAGCGAGTATCGCAACGGGGTGCCGGAGGTGGTCATCCGGCTCGATGCGCGCCTCGTTCAGCGTGACGAACGCCGCATCGTCGCCAGCCGGCTGTTCGAAATCCGCGAATCCGCGCCGGGAAAGGAGGTGCCGCAGGTGGTAACCGCGTTTGGTGCTGCCTCGACCAGGCTGGCGGGCGAGGTGAGCGAATGGGCGGTGGACGAAATCGGACGGGTACGGCGGTCGAACTGAAACGGTGAGCCAGGGCAGGGAGTATGCGCATTGCCTGTCGCGCGGCCGGACGGCGGGCCGGGATGGTATGCTGCCGCGGGCGTCGTTCGGGTCGGCAGGCGCAGGATACGAGCGGATACAGACGATGCGTGCACCAGGGCGAATAATCGCCCCGTGACGCCATCGAGGTGGATGTGCTGCGGGCGCGAGGTCAGCGGCCGGAATGGGGAAATAACAGGATGTCGATGAACATGCGGAGCGTGTTGCTCGCTGCGGCGATGGTGGTGATGCTGAACGGGTGCGCGGTGTTTGCCGTGGCCGATGCTGCGGTGACGGTCGTCGCGACGACGGTCAAGGTCGGCGCGAAGGTGGTCGGTGCCGGCGTCGATGCGGTGATCCCCGACGATGACGAGGACGGAAAAAAGTAGGGGGGAACATTCCGTCCGGGCTGATGGCCGTCCCGCGGCGCCGGGGTGCAAGCTTCGGCGGCCCGGGAACAAAAAAACGGGCCCCGCGGGGCCCGTTCCATTTGCTGCCGGCTGAATCGCGCGATCAGTCCTGCTTCGCGGCGGCCTTGTAGTTGAGCTTTTCCTTGATACGCGCGGACTTGCCCGAGCGCTCGCGCAGGTAGTACAGCTTGGCGCGACGCACGTCACCGCGGCGCTTGACTTCGATGCTGTCGACCAGCGGGGAGTAGGTCTGGAACGTACGTTCCACGCCTTCGCCCGACGAGATCTTGCGCACGATGAAGTTGGAGTTCAGGCCACGGTTGCGCTTCGCGATCACCACGCCTTCGTAGGCCTGGAGACGCTCGCGCGTGCCTTCCTTGACCTTCACCTGCACCACGACCGTGTCGCCGGGGGCGAACTCGGGGATGGTCTTGTTCAGGCGGGCGATTTCTTCCTGTTCGAGCTGCTGAATCAGGTTCATTGTGCGACTCCTGTCGATTCACTGGCACTTGGCCTTGCGGCAGAGCAGGACATGCCTGATGCGCGCGGTTTGTATTCGGGCTTCAGGCTTTGCCGTCGGCCCCGGCTTGCTCCTGCCTGATTTCCTCAAGCAGTGACAATTCTTCCTTCGTCATCTTGCGCCCGTCCAGCAAGTCCGGGCGCCGGCGCCAGGTCGTGCCCAGCGCCTGCTTCAGCCGCCAGCGACGGATCGCGGCGTGATTGCCGGAGAGCAGTACCGCCGGTACCGGCTCCCCTTCATATACTTCCGGCCTCGTGTAGTGCGGGCAGTCCAGCAGCCCGTCCACGAACGAGTCCTCGATCGCCGAGACGGCGTCGTTCAGCGCACCGGGCAGCTGGCGCACGATCGCATCGAGCAGCACCATCGCCGGCAGTTCGCCGCCCGACAGCACGAAGTCGCCGAGCGAGATTTCCTCGTCGACGCAGCGTTCGATGAGCCGCTGATCGACCCCTTCATAGCGCCCGCACAGCAGGGTGAGCGCGGGCAGCTCCTTCAGTTCCAGCACTTTCGCGTGATCCAGCGGCCGGCCTTGCGGCGACAGGTAGATCACGCGTCCTGCAGCGCCCAGCAGCGCCTGCTGCGCCGCCTTTGCGCGGCCGATCGCCTTTTCGAGCGGCTCGGCCATCATCACCATTCCGGGGCCGCCGCCGTAGGGGCGGTCGTCCACCGTGCGGTGCGGATCGTCCACGAAATCCCGCGGGCTGTGGAACGCGATGTCGTAGAGACCGCGATCCAGCGCGCGCCGCGTGATGCCGCTGGCGGTCAGCGCCGCGAACATCTCGGGAAACAGGGTGATGACGTCGAAGCGCCTTGCGGCGGCTGGTGCGTTCACCCTGTCTTCACCAATCCTTCTGCCAGTCGACCCGGATCGTCCGCGTCGGCAGATCCACGTCCAGCACGTAGGCGACGACGAAGGGTATCAGCCGTTCCTCGTCGCCGTCGCGAACCTGCAATACGTCGTGGGCGCCCGTGGACATCATCGCTTCGACCGTGCCGAGCACTTCGCCCGATTGATTCACGACCGCGAGGCCCACGAGATCGCCCCAGTAATACTCGTCTTCTTCGGTGCCGGGCATCGCCTCGCGCGGCGCGGCGATGTAGCGTCCCTGCAGCGCTTCCGCGCCGTTGCGGTCCGTCACGCCTTCGAACGAGGCGATGAGGCCCGCGCCGTGCTCGCGGAAACCGGCGAGCTTCACCGGCTGCCATGCCTCGTCGGCGGCGTCGGCCGTGTCGGCAAGCCACCACTGAGGCATTTCACGCCAGGAGAGCGGGTCGTCCCCGAAGGGATGCACCTTGACCCAGCCCTTGACGCCAAAAGGGGCGACAATGCGCCCCAGTACCATCATGACCGCGAAGAGTCGGGCTGGATCAGGCGGCGGCTTTCGCAGCCTGCTTGGCCAAGCGCTCGACCGTCGGCGACAGCTGGGCGCCGTTCTGCTTCCAGTAGGCCAGACGCTCGGCGTTGATCACGAGGCCCTTCTCGGACTCGGCGGCCATCGGGTTGTAGAAACCAACGCGCTCGATGAAGCGGCCATCGCGACGGTTGCGCGAATCGGCAGCGACGATGTTGTAGAACGGGCGCTTCTTGGCGCCACCACGGGCAAGGCGAATGACGACCATTTGGGTGTCCTGATAAGTGGATGCGAAAAGCAGGCGATTGTAAGGCAAGCGCCCATTCGCGACAAGTACTGATTCGGATTTGTCGCGAATGGCGACAGCGGGGATGCCGCCGCAAGCCCCGCGCAGCGCGACTCTCCGCTCAAGAGGGTGAATCTTGAATAGAATGGGGGCAAGTACCCTAGCGGAAGTTTCCCCGATGCCAGCCCCCGAAACGGTCTCCGAGCAGTTGGCCCCCGTGATGGCGTGGCTGGCGAGCGAACCGGCCGACGATCCGCACGCCGAGTTGAGCGCGCTGCGGGTGCATGTGGGCCGGCTGCCCGAGCCGGTCGCAGGCGGGGCGTCGCTTGCGCAATGCATCGACGAACTGGAAATGCGGGTACTCGATGTGTGCGGGCGCCTGAAGCCGCGGCTGCTCACTGCGGCATTGCCGCTGTCGCATGAGTTGCATGCGGTGGCGGGGGAACTCGTCGAGGCGCTCCTCGAGCTTGCAGACAAGCTGCGCGAGGTCGCGGAGGCGACGCGCGAGCGCTGGCGCCCGGCGCGTCGCGCAGACCCGTTGGTGTTGTCGGCACGCGCGCTGGGTCTGGTGCGCGAGGCCTTTGTCGTTGCGGCGATGGGCGGTTCGGTCACGCCGCCCGGGCTGTGGCTGGCAGCATATGGCGCCGTGGAGGCGGGGGGCGGGTTCGATGCGCTGATGGCGGCGCGCCCCGATACGCCCGCGTCCGATGCGCTGCACAGCCTGAAGCGCCTGCTCGCGCTGTCGGTGCTGCAGCCGGAGAGCCTGACGGCGCGGGAACTGGCCTGGGCGAATGATTTCCTTGAAGGCATCGCGGATGAAGCGATCTTGTCGCGCGAGGCGCTGCAGCCCGCGGCCTCTTCCTTCTGGATCGATCCTTCCGAGGACGTGCCGCCGATCGCGACGATCCGCAGCGCTCCGCCCGCGACCGCCGGCCTCGTGCATTTTTCCGGCTATGGCGCCTCGCGCGCGCTGGTGGGGCAGCTCGACTGGCTCAAGGAGCGCATCGCCGAGGCCGAGGCAGTGGGGCTGGAGCGCGACGGCGAGCTGCTCGAGCCGGATGCTTCCGGGCTGCCGGTGGGCTTGACGTCGGTGGAGGCGGTTTCGCTGCTGAAGCGCATGCGTGACCGCTGGGCCTTGCCGCCGAATCGCGGGCAGGCGCGCCGCGCCTACCAGTATGCGGTGCAGGTATGTGTCGGCCTGCGCGCGATCTGGGAGGTCGCCCGTTCGGACGAGGCGTCGGCGCGCATTTCCGAATGGATGGTGTACAACGAAAGCCCAGGCGGATATGCGCTGATGTCGGTGGAGGGGGCCGCGGGCAGCCTGAGCGCCGGCATGGCGGTGGCGTTGCGGCGGGATGCGGGGCATCCGTGGTCGATCTGCATCGTGCGCTGGATCCGCAGCGACAGTCCGGGGCAGGTGGAGCTCGGGCTGCAGCTGGTGGCGCAGACCTGTACGCCGGTGACGATCGGATTTCGCGGCGGCGAGGAGCGCTCCGCCACGCATGCGCTCATCCTTCCGCCGCTGCCGGCCTTGCGGCGCAACCAGGCGATCCTCGCGCCGGCGGGCACCTATGCGTCGCGCCGCTTCGTGCTCGTGCATGAGGGCGAGCACCTGTATGTGGCGCAGGCGCGGGTGGTGAGCCTCGACATGCAGACGGCGAACGTCGAGCTGTTCCAGTACGAGATCGATCCCTACCCGATCTAGCTCTCCCGCGCAGGCTGCCGGGCGGCGAGTTCGGCGATCGAGATGTCGGCCGCGCGCAGGGCGTTCTCGATGCGATCGGCAGTGTCGCGCGACAGCTCGTTGTGGCCGGCCTTGCGCCATCCGGTCGGCGACAGCGCCAGCCGGCAGACGACGTCGGCGATCCCGATGCTGGCGGCGTCGCGGGTGAGCAGCCAGTTGCCGTCCTCGGTGCGTGCCGCCCAGCCGGCTTCGCACAGGTCGCCGAGCAGGCTTTCGCCTTCGTTGGCGTTGAGGCGGGCCGCCTCGATGAGCGGTTCGAACGCGACGCTCCGGCCTTCCGCCTGCGCGCGCGCAAGCATCGCGAGGACCGTGGTGGCGGCCCAGGCGCGGTCGCCGGCAAAGGGGACGAGCACGCGCGTGCGCTCGAAGAAACCCGGCAGCGATGCCGCCAGTATCGCCCCGAGCAGGATGACGACCCACGACAGGTAGAGCCACAGCAGGAAGATCGGCACCGTCGCGAAGGTGCCGTAGATCAGCGTGTAGGTCGGGATGCGGGCGAGGAAGAGGCCGAAGAGCTGCTGCATCAGCAGGAAGGCGAGCGCAGCGGTGGTGCCGCCCGCGAGTGCGTGGGTGGGACGCACCTTGTGATTGGGAACGGCGTAGTACAGGAAGGTGAAGACGACGCACAGCAGCCCTGCGGACGCCAGCGTCGAGAAGAAGTCGACGATCCACGACCCCTTGCCGGCCAAGGTGATGGAGCTGGCGACGAGCTGGCCCGTTGCGAACGCGCTGGCGCCGAGCGCGACCGGGCCCAGCGTGAGGGTCGACCAGTGCACGGTGAGCCGCGCCAGCAGCGGGCGCGGGCGCCGTACGCCCCAGATCTGGTTGAACACGCGGTCTATCGTCATCAGCAGCATCAGCGCGGTGACGACGAGGGCGGCGGTGCCGATCAGCGTGAGCTTCGCGGCCTTCTGCGAGAACTGGAATGCGTAGGTGGCGATGATCCTGCCGGCGCGGTCGGGCAGCAGGTTGGCCAGCAGGAAGGTCTTCAGAGAGGTGCCGAGCTCGGCAAAGGCAGGGAAGTTGCTGAAGAGTGCGATGACGACGGTGACGAGGGGGACGAGGGCGAGCAGCGTCGTGAAGGCGAGGCTGCCGGCGACCTGGGGGCAGCGCGTCGCGACGAAGCGCTGCGCGACGAGGCGCAGGAAGTCGCGCGCGGAGTTCAATGGCATGGCGGGCATGCTGGGAAGGCGGGTCGGGTGGGGCTGGAGGGGCGGCTATAATGCCGCAATTCGATCCAGATCGTTCAGATGAAAGAAATTCTCGTACTTTATTACAGCCACCGCGGCTCGGTGAGGGCGCTCGCGGAGCAGATCGCGCTGGGAATCCATCAGGTGCCGGGGATGGCCGCGCGGGTGCGCACGGTGCCGAAGGTGTCGACGGTGTGCGAGGCGGTCGAGGACGACATTCCCGCATCGGGACCGCCCTACGTGGAGCCGCGCGACCTGGAGGAGTGCATCGGCCTGGCGCTCGGCAGTCCGACGCGTTTCGGCAACATGGCGGCGCCGATGAAATACTTTCTCGACGGCCTCGCGGGCCCGTGGGTGAACGGGACGCTGGCCGGCAAGCCTGCGTCGGTGTTCACGTCGACGGCGAGCCAGCATGGAGGACAGGAATCGACCCTACTGTCGATGATGCTCCCGCTGCTGCATCACGGCATGCTGGTCATGGGGCTGCCTTACACCGAGCCGGCGCTGAACCGCACCCGCAGCGGCGGAACACCCTACGGTGCAAGCCACGTCGCCGGGGCGGACGGCAATCCGGCCTTGAGCGCGGAAGAGATCGAACTCGCGATCGCGCAGGGCCGCCGGCTCGCGCAGGTTTCGTTGACGCTCGCGGGAGGCCGGGCATGAGCGTGCGCACGCTGAATTTCGTGGCGACCGTGCTGCTGGTGGCGCTGATCGCGTTGTGCGTGCTGTGGGAGGCGTGGCTCGCGCCGCTGCGCCCGGGCGGTTCGTGGATGATCCTGAAGGCGCTGCCGCTGATGGGGGCCTTTCCCGGCGTGCTGAAGGGGCGGCGCTACACCTACCAGTGGCTGTCGATGCTGGTGCTGCTGTATCTGGTGGAGGGTGTCGTGCGCGCGCTGGACTCCGGGCTCGCAGGAAGGCTGGCGATCGCGGAGGCGGTGCTGGCGGCGCTGCTTTTCGCCTGCGCGGTGTGGTACGCGCGGGTTTCCGCGCCGTCGCGCCAGGCACGCGTGGAGGCCTGACGCGTTTCGGGCTGCGGGTTCAGCTTCTCGAACTTGCCGTGCAGCTTGTTGAGCGCGTTGAGATAGGCCTTGGCCGACGCGACGATGATGTCGGTGTCGGCGCCCTGGCCATTCACGACCTTGCCGTCCTGCGACAGGCGCACCGTGACCTCGCCCTGTGCGTCGGTGCCGGTGGTGATCGCGTTCACCGAGTACAGCAGCAGTTCGGTGCCGCTCCTGGCGACCGCCTCGATGGCCTTGAAGGCCGCGTCGACCGGTCCCGACCCCTGGGCGCTGGTGCGCGTTTCCTTGCCCGCGACGGCGATCGTGAGCTCGGCCTGCGGCGTCTCGCCCGTCTCCGAGTGGAAGCGCGACGCGAGCAGGCGGAAGTGCTCGTGTTCGGGCGTGATGACCTCGTCGCTCATCAGCGCGTGCAGGTCCTCGTCGAAGATCTCGTGCTTCTTGTCGGCGAGCTCCTTGAAGCGCGCGAAGGCGTGGTTGAGCTGGTCCTCGGACGCGACGACGATGCCGATCTCCTGCAGGCGGCTGCGGAAGGCGTTGCGGCCGGAGTGCTTGCCGAGCACGAGCTTGTTGGCGCCCCAGCCGACGTCCTCGGCGCGCATGATCTCGTAGGTCTCGCGATGCTTGAGCACGCCGTCCTGGTGGATGCCGGATTCGTGCGAGAAGGCGTTGGCGCCGACGATGGCCTTGTTCGGCTGCACCGGGAAGCCGGTGATGCCGGAGACGAGCTTGGAGGCCGGCACGATCTGCGTCGTGTCGATGCGCGTGTCACACGGGAAGACGTCCTGGCGGGTGCGCACGGCCATGACGATTTCCTCGAGCGCGGCGTTGCCGGCGCGTTCGCCGAGGCCGTTGATGGTGCATTCGACCTGGCGCGCGCCGGCCAGGACGGCGGCGAGCGAGTTGGCGACCGCGAGGCCGAGGTCGTTGTGGCAATGCACCGACCAGATCACCTGGTCGGAATTGGGCACGCGCTCGATCAGCGTGCGGATGGTGTTCGCATACTGCGTCGGCACGTTGTAGCCGACCGTGTCGGGGACGTTGATCGTCTTCGCGCCGGCCGCGATGACCGCGGTGAAGATGCGCACGAGGAAGTCGATCTCCGAGCGGCCCGCGTCCTCGGCGGAGAATTCGATGTCGTCGGTGTATTCCCTGGCCCAGCCGATCGCCTTCACCGCCTGCTCGACGACCTGGTCGGGCGTCATGCGCAGCTTCTTCTCCATGTGGATCGGGCTGGTCGCGATGAAGGTGTGGATGCGGCCGCGTGCCGCCGGGCGGATGGCCTCGCCCGAGCGCCGGATGTCGTTCTCGTTGGCGCGGGCGAGCGCACAGACGGTCGATTCCTTGATCGTCTCGGCGATTGCGCGCACCGATTCGAAATCGCCGTTCGATGCCGCGGGGAAGCCTGCCTCGATCACGTCGACGCGCATGCGTTCGAGCTGGCGGGCGATGCGCAGCTTCTCTTCCTGCGTCATCGAGGCGCCCGGGCTTTGTTCGCCGTCGCGCAAGGTGGTATCGAAAATGATCAACTGGTCTTTCATCGTCGGCTCCTGCTGGAAAGTTGGAAAACCGGATATGACAAGCAACCGGCGCTGGGACGCTGGCGGCAGACGGGCAACACGAGGGGGATGGATATATTTAGCGCGCGGGGCGCAGCAGCGGGCCGAGCAGCACCAGGCCCGCCGGGAGAAGGCGTAGCGACAGGGGGAAGTGGTCGCTGGCGGAATTCATGCTGCGACTATAAACCGCCGATTTGGCCGAATGCAAGGACGGCGGGGCGTCCGGGCGAGTATCGGAGCGATGGCCAGGGGCTATCGCGTACCCGTGACAGAAAAAGGCCGCCCGACTGGATTGCCAGGGCGGCCTCGCAAGGGCGGGTGTGCTGCCCGCCTAGTCGTCGTGATGTCGGTCCGTCCGCTCGCCTGCGGTTGCGGTCGGTTGTGGCAGCCACGCATCCGCCGTGCCGCTCTGGTAGGCCCACCAGAAACCGAGGACCGCGACGAGGAGTGCGGCGCCGACGGTCCGGTGCGTATGGCGGATGCCGTCGGACGGGGCGCCGCGCTTGCTGCCCGTGACCATGGAGCGTACGAGGTTCTCGCGGTGCAGCAGGCTGCTGACGATGACCCCGGCGATGTGCACGAAGACGACGGCGAGCATCGTGCTGGCGGCCACTTCATGGAACTCCTCCAGCCATTCGCCGCCGATGTCCTGATAGACCGTGAAGCCGCTCAGGACGATCAGCACGCCCAGGCCCAGCATCGCAAAGATCGAGACCGAGCCGGCCGGGTTGTGGCCCAGATGGTGTTCGGGCTTCCGGGTGATGAGCGATTTCACGTAGGACGCGAATTTGCGCGGCGAGAAGAGGAAGCTCGTGAAGCGGGCGTAACGCGTGCCGACGAGCCCCCACAGCACGCGGAACACGATGAGGCCGGCGAAGGTGTAGCCCAGCATCACGTGCAGGTCGCGCAGCCGTTCGGAGTCGGACGTGAGCCACGCGCCGGCGAAGCATAGCGCGAGGCTCCAGTGGAACACACGTGTCGGAACGTCCCAGACGCGCACCGTGGTGGCAGCGTCGGCGCACTGTGAGGTGCGGCCGGCGGCGGAAGCGAGGCTCGTGCTCATGATCGGGCTCCGTTCTTCGGGATGCGGATATTGCGTTCGCTGTAGTCGCCCTGGCCGGCGTCGCGGTGGCAGGCGGCGCAGTTGGCGGCGCTCTTGACCGCTTCGCTGCGGAAGATGCCCTGCGTGATGCCGTCGTGGCCGTCGCGGTGCTCCTTGCGGAACCAGGGGGTGTCGCTGATGCGCAGCTGCGGGCTGCCGTCGGTGCCGGAGGTGTCCCGGCGGCCGGCATTGGCGACGAGGAATTTCGTGATGACGGCGGCCGTCCCGGCGTCGAGGCTGGCGTCCGAGCCGAAGTGCTTGTCGAGGCCGGCCATCATCGCGCGCCACGAATTGGCGCCCAGCAGGGCGGGCGGGAAGGCGATGTGGCAGCTGCCGCATTCGCTGCGATAGACCGGGTGATCGATGTTCATCTGCTTGTTTTCGTCGTCGGCCATGGCCGCGGCGGCTGCGCCGGTGGCCACGACGAGCGCGAGGGTGCGCAGGGCGCGGGCGGGAAAGCGTGCGTTCATTTCTTCGTGCTCCTTGCGGGTCAGCGGGGGGAAGTCATCAGCCAGGCGACGACGTCGGCTTTTTCACCGGGCGTGCAGGCGCGGCCGAGCACGTCCTTGCAGTTGCGCCCGAACCATTTCTCGACCGAGCGCGTGCTCGCGAGGCGTTCCGGATTGGCGCCGGGCGCCATCGGCTCGATCGCCTTGCCGGTGTTGGCGTGCTTGCCGCGCGCCGCGGGATTCTTCGTATGGCAGGTCGAACAGCTCCATTCACCGCCGTGGGTGCTCGTGAAGAATTTCTCGCCGCGCTCGGCCGATGCGCTGAAGCCCGGTGTGGACTGGCGTGCCTCGGCTTCGTAACGGGCGAGGAAGTCGGCGGGCGCCTCGGCGCTGGCGAATCCGCTCGCGATCAGTGCGACCGCGGCGAGCAGCGTCTGCAGGGAGTGGCTTCTCATGTTTGCTCCTGTCGCTGAAGGTGGAACAATGTCTATGGAATCGATCCGCCGGGGCGTTGGCACCGGCTTCGGGACGTACTTTGCGCGGCCGAGCCTGAACGCAAGGTGAAGGCGGCATTCAGCCGCCGTTCAGCCCGGCGGCCCTAAAACGGGTTCCGAGATCCGCGCAAGGTGCGCGTGCATTCAGGAGAGGTGTCGATGCGCAGGCTGTTCGCGTCGGGAGTCGTGCTGATGGCTCTTGCAAGTCTTTCGATCTGTCCGGTCGCAGCGAGCGATGACGATCACGATCGCGCCCGCGCCGCGCTCGAACGTGGCGAGGTGCTGCCGCTGCGCACGATTCTCGACAAGGTCGGGCGCGACTATCCGGGAAAGGTCGTGGAAGTCGAACTGGAGCGCGAGCGCGGTCGCTGGATCTACGAGATCCGCCTGTTGCGCGACGGAGGGGCGCTCGTGCGGCTGGATGTGGATGCGCGCGACGGCACCGTGATCGGCGTGAAGTCGAGAGAGAACCGGAACGGGAGGCCCTGATGCACATCCTGGTCGTGGAGGACGAGCCGACGCTGGCGGCGCAGCTGTCGCAGGCGCTGCGCGAGGCCGGCTACGCGGTCGATTGCGTCGCCAATGGCCGCGACGCGTATTTCGTCGGCGAGGTCGAATCGCTCGATGCGGTGGTGCTGGATCTCGGCCTGCCGCTGATGGACGGGCTCACCGTGCTGAAGAAGTGGCGCGCGGCCGGACGGTCGATGCCGGTGTTGATCCTCACCGCCCGCGACAACTGGCACGAGAAGGTCGCCGGGATCGATGCCGGGGCCGATGACTACCTCACCAAGCCCTTCCACATGGAAGAGCTGCTTGCGCGCGTGCGGGCGCTGATCCGCCGCAGTGCCGGGCTCGCGAGTGCCGAGCTTGCGTGTGGCACGGTGCGGCTCGACACCCGCGGCGGTCGCGTCACGGTCGACGGGCAGGCGGTGACGCTGACGAGCCACGAACTGCGCGTGCTGAGCTACCTGATGCACCGCAAGGGGCAGGTCGTCTCGCGCGCCGAACTCACCGAGCACATCTACGCCCAGGACTTCGAGCGCGATTCGAACACGATCGAAGTCTTCATCGGACGGCTGCGCAAGAAGCTGCCCGCCGGGCTGATCGAAACGGTGCGTGGCTTGGGGTACCGCCTCGCATGTCCCGAATGAGCGTGCGGGGTTCGCTACGTGCGCGGCTGCTCGCCGGCAGCCTGGTGTGGATCCTGGCCGCGCTGACCGCGACCGGTTTCGTGCTGGCCGACCTGTTTCGCGAACACGTCACGGAGCGATTCGAGGCGGAGCTGCGCATCCACCTCGACCAACTCACCGCGAACGTCGAATTCGGTGCCGACGCCGTCCCGCGGCTGCGCGCGGAACTCAGCGATCCGCGCCTGCGCAGGCCGCTGTCGGGGCTCTACTGGCAGATCGACCGCGAGGGGGGCGATGCCGTGCGCGGCATGCTGCGCTCGCGTTCGCTATGGGATACCACGCTCGAAGTGCCCCGCGACGGCCCCCGGGACGGCGAAGTGCACGTGCATGCCGTTGCCGGGCCCGATCGCGAACGGCTGGTGATGATGGAGCGCATCGTCAGGCTGGAAGACGGCGCCGCCGCCCCGCTGCGCCTGATCGTCGCGGCGGACGAGCGCGGCATGACGCATCCGGTGCGCGAGTTCGTCGGCCTTCTCGTGATCGCACTGGGTGTGCTGGCGGCGGGCCTCGTCACCGCGGTGATGCTGCAGGTGTCGATCGGTCTCGCCCCGCTGAAGCGCCTGAGCGCACAACTCGCCGAAATTCGCGACGGGCGCAGCCGCCGCCTCGAAGGGGCTTTCCCGAACGAGGTGCAGCCGCTCGTCGATGAACTCAATGCCGTGCTCTCGCACGACGCGGAAGTGGTGGCGCGCGCGCGAACGCAGGCCGGCAACCTCGCGCATGCGATCAAGACACCGCTCGCCGTGCTCGGCAACGCGGCGATGCGCGAGGAGGGCGCGCTCGCGCGTCTCGTGAGCGATCAGGTGGCAACGGCGCAACGGCAGGTCGACTACCACCTCGCGCGTGCGCGTGCGGCCGCCGCGACGCAGGTGCCGGGGCTGCGCACGGCGTTGCGGCCGGTCGTCGAGGGGCTCGTGCGCGTGATGCAGCGCGTGCATGCGGAACGCAAGCTGCGGATCGCGATCGAAGCGATGCCCGACGCTGCGGCGTTCCGCGGCGAGGAGCAGGACCTGCAGGAGATGCTCGGCAATCTCATCGACAACGCCTGCAAGTGGGCACGGCATGCGGTCCGTGTGGCGGCTGTCGTGCGCGACGGCGCAGTCGAGATCGTGATCGACGACGACGGTCCGGGTCTTTCCGTGGATGCGCGCGATGCGATGTTCGCCCGCGGGGCGCGCGCCGACGAGGATGTACCGGGCTCCGGCCTCGGTCTCGGCATCGTGCGCGACCTCGCCCAGCTCTATGGCGGTCGCATCGAACTCGGGCAGGCGCCGGCCGGTGGGCTGCGCGCCTCGCTGATCCTGCCCGCCGCCTGAAAGCCCGCGGCCGGGCTCCTTCCGAAAAACCGTTTTTTTGCTGCGAGAAAAGGACCCATGACTCCCGAACAGACCCGTTCCCTGCTCACCATTTGCCTGATGGCTGCGTTTGCCGACGGACGCAATGATCCGCGCGAACGCGAGCATGTGCGCCGCACCGCCGAGTCGCTGTCGGCCGGTGCCGGCATCGACGTGATGTCGCTATATCAGGACGTCCTGCTAAAGCGCGTCACGCTGGAGCAGGCCGCCGCCGGACTCGACTCGCCCGAACTGCGCCAGCTCGCATTCGAGATGGCGGTCGGTGTGTGCGACGCCGACGGCGTGCACGATGCGGCCGAGACCGCGTTCCTGGATCGCCTGGGTGCCCTGCTGCAGCTTGCGAGCGGCGAAACCGCGCCTGTCATGGACAACGCCGATGCGCTCGCACAGGCCCCGGTGGACAGGCCACTGCCGGAAACCCCGGCCGTGCCACAATCGGCTGCCGCAGGGCCGGATCAGGCGGAGCTGGACAAGATGATCCTCAATGCCGCGATCCTCAACGGCGCGCTCGAACTGCTGCCCGAGTCGCTCGCATCGATGGCGATCATTCCGCTGCAGACGCGGCTCGTCTATCGGGTCGGCAAGGCCTACGGCTTCGAGCTCGATCGCGGGCATATCACCGATTTCCTCGCCACGGTCGGCATCGGCCTGACCTCGCAATACGTCGAGCAGTTCGGCCGCAAGCTGGTGGGCGGACTGCTGGGAAAGGTGCTCGGCAAGGTCGGGCGGACGATTGGCAGCGAGGCGACCGGATCGGCCTTCTCGTTTGCGACGACCTATGCACTCGGGCACGTCGCGAAACGCTACTACGCCGACGGGCGGCGGCTCGACGGGACGGCGCTCAAGGCCGCCTTCGGCCAGCTTTTCGACAATGCCAAGGGCCTGCAGCAGCGCTATGCGCCGGAAATCGCCGAGCGCGCCCGCACGCTGGACTTGAAGAAGCTCACGTCGGAGCTGACGCGCTGAGTAGACGCCGCGTGCGCCGGGTTGAGCGGCCCACGTGCGCGCGGCCCGCCCGGGAGCGGGGCGCACGGGCGTGGTCGCTCAGTTTTGCGCGCGGTCGTCGGGCGTTTCGGCAGGCGGTGTGGCTGCCGGTGTGGTGGCTGCAGGGGCGGACGCCGCGCGCCGCTTCCGCAACTTGCGCATCGCGTAGATCACGTAGCCCGACGCGGCGTAGAGCAGGAAAAGGCCGAAGAGCACGCCCGGCGGGTAGCTCGACACCAGCGCGAAAGCCATCACCAGCGCGATCACGACGATGAAGGGGACGCTCTTCCGCAGGTTGATGTCCTTGCCGCTCCAGAACAGCACGTTGCTGACCATCGACACGCCGGCAAAGATCGTCAGGATGCCGGCGAGCCAGCGCACGTCCTGGCCGGCGAGGCCCACATCGGTGACGACCCACACCAGGCCGGCGACGAGTGCCGCCGCGGCCGGACTGGGCAGGCCCTGGAAGTAGCGCTTGTCGACGACGTCGATGTTGGTATTGAAGCGGGCCAGGCGGAGGGCGGCGCCGGCGCAGTAGATGAAGGCGGCGATCCAGCCGAACTTGCCGGTGTCCTTGAGCGCCCATTCATACACCACCAGGGCCGGTGCGGCACCGAAGGACACCATGTCGGACAGCGAGTCGTACTCGGCGCCGAAGGCACTCTGCGTGCGCGTCAGGCGTGCGACCCGGCCGTCGAGGCCGTCGAGCACCATCGCGACGAAGATCGCCACGGCAGCGGATTCGAAGCGCAGGTTCATCGCCTGCACGATCGCGTAAAAGCCCGCGAACAGTGCGGCAGTGGTGAACAGGTTGGGGAGGATGTAGATGCCGCGGCGGCGTTTTTCGTTGGAGATCAGTGGCATGGAATATGACGTTCCTGCGCAGGGCCGGTGCGCGTGATGGCCGGTTGCCGATTCTAACGCAGCAAGGGGTGGTCGCGATGACCGCCCCTTCCGGGGCCTGCGATCAGGGAAGTTCCGCGAGGATGGTGCTCGAAGCCGAGACCTTGTCGCCGATCGTCACGCGCGCGCGCGTGCCCGGCGGCAGGTACAGATCGACGCGCGAACCGAAGCGGATGAAGCCGTAGCGCTGGCCGCGCGCGACCTTCGCGCCCGGATCCACGTAGCACAGGATGCGGCGGGCGACGAGGCCGGCGACCTGCACGCAGGTCACGTCCAGGCCGTCCTGCGTGCGCAGGTGCAGGGCGTTGCGCTCGTTCTCCACGGAGGCCTTGTCGAGCGCGGCATTCACGAAGCGCCCGGCGTTGTACCAGCGGTTGATGACTTCGCCATCGACCGGAACGCGGTTCGAATGGACGTTGAACACGTTCATGAACACGCTGATCTTGACGCAGTCGCGGTCGAGATAGGGGTCGCGGACCGGCTCGATCGCGACGATGCGCCCGTCGGCGGGCGACAGCACGTCCTTGGCGCCCTGTGGGATCGGGCGTGCCGGGTCACGGAAGAACTGCACGACGAACGCGAGCAGGATCCAGAAGGGAAGGGCCCAGCCGAAGCCTGCCGAGGTGTTGATCACCAGCGCGACGACCAGTGTCATGGCGATGAAGGGCCAGCCTTCGCGTGCCAGGATGGGATGAGGATAGTTGTTGTTGGCCATTGCGTACCCGCTATGAAAAAGGCCGGGCCCGCGCGCATGGCGGAGCCCGGCCTGGTGTGCCGACGCGTCTCAGTTCTTCGACTGGTCGACCAGCTTGTTCTTCCGGATCCACGGCATCATTTCGCGCAGCTGGCCGCCGACCTGCTCGATCGGGTGGGCAGCGTTCAGGCGACGACGCGCGGTCATCGAAGGATAGTTGGTCTTGCCTTCCTGGATGAACATCTTCGCGTACTCGCCGCTCTGGATGCGCTTGAGGGCGGCGCGCATCGCTTCACGCGATGCGGCGTTGATGACTTCCGGCCCGGTCACGTACTCGCCGTATTCGGCGTTGTTCGAGATCGAGTAGTTCATGTTCGCGATGCCGCCCTCGTACATCAGGTCGACGATCAGCTTGAGCTCGTGCAGGCACTCGAAGTAGGCCATTTCCGGCGCGTAGCCGGCTTCGGTCAGGGTCTCGAAGCCCATCTTCACCAGCTCGACGGCGCCGCCGCACAGCACGGCCTGCTCGCCGAAGAGGTCGGTCTCGGTCTCTTCGCGGAAGTTGGTCTCGATCACGCCGCCCTTGGTGCCGCCGTTGGCCGCGGCGTACGACAGCGCGATGTCCTTGGCCTTGCCCGAACGATCCTGGTGCACGGCGATCAGCGACGGCACGCCGCCACCCTTCAGGTACTCGGAACGCACGGTGTGGCCGGGGCCCTTCGGCGCGACCATGATCACGTCGAGGTCCTCACGCGGCACGACCTGGTTGTAATGCACGTTGAAGCCGTGTGCGAAGGCGAGCGTCGCGCCCTTCTTGATGTTCGGCTCGACGTCGTTGTAATACACGGACGGGATGTTCTCGTCCGGCAGCAGGATCATCACGACATCGGCGCCCTTGACGGCCTTGGCCACTTCCTCGACCTTCAGGCCGGCCGCTTCGGCCTTCTTCCACGAGGCGCCGTCCTTGCGCAGGCCGACGGTGACCTTGCAGCCGGAATCCTTCAGGTTCTGCGCGTGGGCGTGGCCCTGCGAGCCGTAGCCGATGATGGAGATCTTCTTGCCCTTGATCAGGGAGAGATCGGCGTCCTTGTCGTAATAGACTTTCATGCTTTTCCTTATTTGCTTTCGGTGGGGATGTTGCCCGGCGGCCGCCATGATAACGGCGGACGTGCCGGTCGCAAACGGTTGGGCGCGGGGCCCGGAAGGAGCGTCCTGCAGGGTCGGGCGTCAGACCTTCAGGATGCGGTCGCCGCGGCCGATGCCGCAGACGCCGGAGCGTACCGATTCCAGGATCAGTGCCGGGTCGATGGCGCTGATGAACGCATCGAGCTTCGACTGGTTGCCGGTCAGCTCGATGACGTAGGACGTGTCGGTGACGTCGATGATGCGTGCGCGGAAGATCTCCGCCATGCGCTTCATCTCCTCGCGGTCCTTGCCGGTTGCGCGGACCTTGGTGAGCATCAGCTCGCGCTCGATGTGCGCGGCCTCAGAGATATCGACGACCTTGACCACCTCGACGAGCTTGTTCAGCTGCTTGGTGATCTGCTCGATGATGTCGTCCGATCCGGTGGTGACGATGGTCATGCGCGACATCGAGGCATCCTCGGTGGGCGCGACGGTCAGGGATTCGATGTTGTAGCCGCGGGCGGAGAACAGGCCCGACACGCGCGACAGGGCGCCCGATTCGTTCTCGATCAGCAGGGAGATGACGTGTCTCATTGATTGTCTCTGGTCGATGCTTACAGGTCTTCGGCGGACAGGATCATCTCGGTGAGCCCCTTGCCGCCCTGAACCATGGGGTACACGTTTTCGGTCTGGTCGATCTGGAAGTCGAGGAACACCAGGTCGTTCTTGCGCGCGAAGGCCTCGCGCAGCGCCCCTTCGACGTCCGCGGGACGCTCGATGCGCAGGCCGACGTGGCCATAGGCTTCGGCGAGCTTCGCGAAGTCGGGCAGCGAGTCCATGTAGGACTCGGAGTAGCGCTCGCCGTGGAAGAGCTGCTGCCACTGGCGCACCATGCCCAGGTAGCGGTTGTTCAGGTTGCAGATCTTGATCGGCAGGCGGAACTGCTTGCAGGTCGACAGTTCCTGGATGTTCATCTGGATCGAGGCTTCGCCGGTCACGCACGCGACCTGCCTGTCCGGGTTGGCGAGCTGGGCGCCCATCGCATAGGGCAGGCCGACCCCCATCGTGCCGAGGCCGCCCGAGTTCAGCCAGCGGCGCGGCTTGTCGAAGCGGTAGTACTGCGAGGCCCACATCTGGTGCTGGCCGACGTCGGAGGTCACGATCGCGTCGCCGCCGGTGACTTCCCACAGCTTCTGGATCACGAACTGCGGCTTGATGATCTCGTCCGAGTTCTTGTACTTCATGCACTCGCGGCTGCGCCATTCCTCGACCTGCTTCCACCACGCGCCGAGCGTGTCGGGATTCGGGCGGGCGGCGCCGGCCTCGAGCTGGCGGATCATCTCCTCGAGCACTTCCTTGAGGTCGCCGACGATGGGCACATCGACGCGCACGCGCTTCGAGATCGACGACGGGTCGATGTCGACGTGGATGATCTTGCGCGGCTCTTCGGCGAAGTGGTCCGGGTTGCCGATTACGCGGTCGTCGAAGCGGGCGCCGACGGCGAGCAGCACGTCGCTGTAGTGCATCGCCATGTTGGCTTCGTAGGTGCCGTGCATGCCGGGCATGCCGAGGTACTGGCGGTCGCTGGCGGGGTAGCCGCCCAGGCCCATCAGCGTGTTGGTGATCGGGAAGCCCAGCAGGCGCGTGAGCTTGGTGAGCTGCTCGGCCGCGTTGGCCAGCACGACGCCGCCGCCGGTGTAGATCATCGGGCGCTTGGCTTCGAGCAGCAGCTGCACCGCCTTGCGGATCTGGCCCTGGTGCCCCTTGACGACCGGATTGTAGGAGCGCATCGAGATCTCTTTCGGATACTCGAATTCGCACTTGTGCATGCTGACATCCTTGGGGATGTCGACCAGCACCGGGCCGGGACGGCCGGTCTTCGCGAGGTAGAAGGCCTTCTTGATGGTGCTGGCGATGTCGCGCACGTCCTTCACGAGGAAGTTGTGCTTCACGCAGGGGCGGGTGATGCCGACGGTGTCGACTTCCTGGAAGGCGTCCTGACCGATCGCGGCGGTCGGAACCTGGCCACTGATGATGACCACCGGGATCGAGTCGGTATAGGCGGTCGCGATGCCGGTGACGGCGTTGGTGGCGCCGGGGCCGGAGGTCACGAGGGCGACGCCGACCTTCTCGGTGCTGCGCGCGTAGCCGTCGGCGGCATGCACGGCAGCCTGTTCGTGGCGCACGAGGACGTGGCGGACCTTGTCCTGGTTGAACAGCGCGTCATAGATGTAGAGTACCGCGCCGCCCGGATAGCCGAAGACGTAATCGACCTTTTCTTCCTGCAGACACCTGATTACAATTTCCGCTCCAGTCAGCACCATCGCAAACTCGCTATTCTTACGTTCCGAAACGTTGAACGTTACCGGTCGGGCGCAGTTTGGTCAAGGCTGCTGCGGCATCGCACAAACGGCCTGAATAACCGGTTTTCATAAGGATCCAGAGCTGGCTAACCGGGCAGAACTCTCCGCATTTCTCCAGGGTGTCGAAAAGCGTGCGTTCAAGCAGGCGGCTTACGCGCTGCGCAACGACGACGCGGCACTGGATGCGGTGCAGGACGCGATGCTCAAGCTCTCCGTCAGCTATGGCGAGCGCCCGGCGAGCGAGTTTCCGATGCTGTTCCAGCGCATCCTGCAGAACGTCATCTACGACGCGCTGCGGCGGCAGAAGGTGCGCAACACCTGGACGACGCTGTTGTCGTCCTTCATCGGCGACGACGAGCAGGACAACGACAACGATCCGCTCGACACCCTCGCAGGGGAGCCCGACGAAGCGCGGGCCGACACGCCGCACGCGCAGTACGAGCGCACACGCACGCTGGCGGCGATCGAGCGCGAGATCGAGCGCCTGCCGCCCCGTCAACGGGAAGCCTTTCTCATGCGTTATTGGGAAGAGATGGATATTGCCGAGACGGCCGCGGCGATGGGCTGCTCGGAGGGGAGCGTGAAGACACACTGTTCGCGCGCCACGCAGACGCTGGCGGCAGCCTTGAAAGCGAAGGGAATCGAGTTATGAGCGAGGAGCTTTTTGCCCGGAAGGTCGCCGCGCGGCTGACAGCGGGCGCGCGAAGCGTTGACGATGACGTCGCGGAACGCCTGCGGCGTGCGCGCGAGCGTGCGCTCGCCGGACATCGCCCGGAGCGGCGGTCCCTGGTCGGGGCGATCGGCAGTGCGTTGCGGCGCGTGTTCCCGCCGATGATACGCCCGGCGGCGCTCGCAGCGGCCATTCTGGTCGCCGTGCTGGCAGGCGACTACTGGATGACGTGGCTGCGCGTGAGCGAGATGGAGGAGGTCGATACCGCCCTGCTGATCGACGACCTCCCGATCGACGCGTATCTCGACGCGGATTTCAAGGCATGGCTGCAGCAAGACTCGCGATCCTGATGCTCGTGGCGGTGCTGAGCGGTCCGGTCGCCGCGGTCGCGCCGATCGGCGCACCCTCGTGGTCGGGGCTGACGTCTGCACAGCGCTCGGTGCTTGCCCCGCTGTCGGACGACTGGAACGCGATGAACGAAGTGCAGCGCCAGCGGTGGCTGGGCGTTGCCGATCGCTATTCGCGCCTCACGCCGGAAGAGCAGGCGCGCATTCGCGCGCGCATGCGGGACTGGGCGGACCTCAGGCCGGACCAGCGCGAGCGCGCACGCGACCAGTATCGTGCACTGCGGAGCATTCCGTCCTACCGCCGCGAATCCCTGCAGGAGCAGTGGCAGCGTTACCGCAGCATTCCCCCCGAAGAACGTCAGATCAAATCCGGTCCGCGCATCACGCGTCCCTTACAGCGACCGCCCGTGCGCGGCATGCAGGAATGAAGAAGAACAAGCTCCCGCGCAATATCCCTCAAGCCTCCCGCAACGTCGAATCCGGAACCCCTGCCAGGACACAGGCCGTCGAACTCGCCGGCCTGCGCCGGCGCTTGGCGAGCCTTCTGTACGAGGCCCTGCTGCTGCTCGGCGTGCTGGCGCTCACCTTCATGATTCCCTACCTGCTGCTGGGCGTCTTCTTCGGTATCGCCCCGGCTGGCTGGGTGGCGTGGCTGCACATCTATGTGGTGCTCGGTGCGTATTTCATCTGGTACTGGCGCCGCCGCGGCCAGACGCTCGCGATGCAGACCTGGAAGCTGCGCCTCGTGACCGCCGACGGACGGGCGCCGAGCCTTGCGACGGGCTGGCTGCGCTATACGCTCGCGTGGCCCTCGCTGCTGTGCTTCGGGCTCGGGCTGGCGTGGGCGCTCGTCGATCGCGATCGCCAGTTCCTGCACGACCGCCTCGCGGGCACGCGCATCGTGCTGCTACCCTGACGCGGGCGCCGTGCCCCACGGGGGGGCGTATACTCGCGGTTTGTCCCCTTTGCGGCCGGACTGCCGGAGAATCAATGAAAACAGAACACGCCCCGACCATTCAACGATCCGACTACACGCCGCTGGCGTGGGCCATCGACGAGGTCGAGCTGCACTTCGCGCTCGACCCCGAGGCCACCCTCGTGACGAGCCGTCTGCGTTGCGTGCGCCGGTCGTCGGATGCGGCGCCGCTGCGCCTGCTGGGCGACGAGCTCGAACTCGTGAGCCTGAGCGTTGACGGCGTACCGGCTGCGCCGGGCCAGGTCACGCAGGGCGAGGGCTGGATCGACGTTGCGCTCGACGCGACACGGGCCGAGATCGGGATCGTCACGCGCATCAACCCGCAGGCGAACACGACGCTCTCGGGCCTCTACGTGTCGCGTGGCGGCTTCTTCACGCAGTGCGAGGCGGAGGGGTTCCGCCGCATCACTTACTTTCCCGACCGGCCCGATGCGATGACGCGCTTCACCGTGACGCTGGAGGCCGATGCCGCGGCCTATCCGGTGCTGCTGTCGAACGGGAACCTGGTCGAGGAGGGCGCGCTGGAAGGCGGCCGTCATTTCGCGAAGTGGGTCGATCCCTTCCCCAAGCCGTCCTATCTCTTCGCGCTGGTCGCGGCGAAGCTCGTCGCGCTCGAGCGCCGCGTCGCAACCGCGTCGGGGCGCGAGGTGCTGCTGCAGGTGTGGGTCGAGGAGGGCAATCTCGACCGCACGCCGCACGCGATGGAGTCGCTGGTGCATGCGATGCGCTGGGACGAGGAGGTGTTCGGGCTGGAGCTCGACCTTGAGCGCTTCATGATCGTCGCGGTGAGCGACTTCAACATGGGCGCGATGGAGAACAAGGGCCTCAACATCTTCAACGCCAAGTACGTGCTGGCGAAGCCGGACACCGCGACCGACGTCGATTACGAGAACATCGAGAGCGTCGTCGCGCACGAATACTTCCACAACTGGACCGGCAACCGCGTGACCTGCCGCGACTGGTTCCAGCTCACGCTCAAGGAAGGCCTGACGGTCTTCCGCGACCAGCAGTTCTCGGCCGACATGCTCGCGCAGGCCGCGGGCGACACCGGGGCGGCCTCGGCGCGCGCGGTCAAGCGCATCGACGACGTGCGCGTGCTGCGCGCAGCGCAGTTCCCCGAGGACGCGGGGCCGATGGCGCATCCGATCCGGCCGGAGAGCTATCAGGAGATCAACAACTTCTACACCGCGACGGTGTACGAGAAGGGCGCGGAAGTCATCCGCATGCTGCATACCCTGCTGGGGGCGGAGGGTTTCCGCAACGGCATGGACCTCTACTTCAGCTATCACGACGGCCAGGCGGTCACCTGCGACGATTTCGTCGATTGCATGGCCGAAGCCAACGGCTACGACCTCGACCAGTTCATGCTGTGGTACAGCCAGGCAGGCACGCCGCGCGTGAAGGCGACCGGCGCATGGGATGCGCAGAGCGGCAGCTATACCCTGACGCTGTCGCAGCACACGCCGCCGACGGCGGGGCAGCCGGACAAGCAGCCGCTGGTGATTCCGGTGGCCGTGGGCCTGATCGGGCCGGACGGGAAGGATCTGGCGCTGAGCCTGGAAGGGGAAAACCACGCCAGCTCGACGACGCGCGTGCTGGTGCTTTCCGAGGCGGAGCGGGTCTTCCGCTTCGTCGGGCTGGCCGCCGAACCGGTGCCTTCGGTGCTGCGCGGCTTCTCGGCGCCGGTGATCCTCGAACTGGACGAGAGCGACGAGCGCCTTGCGTTCCGCATGGCATACGATTCCGACGCGTTCAACCGCTGGGACGCGGCGCAGCGCTATGCGGAGCGGGTGATCCTCGCGCTCGCCGCGGATGCCGCCGCCGGGCGCGCGCTCGTCCTGCCGGCGGCTTTCGTGCAGGCCTTCCGGGCGCTCCTCGGCGATGCCGCGCTGGATCCCGCCTTCCGCGCGCAGGCCGCGGCGCTGCCGTCCGAGACCTATCTGCTGGAAAGGATGGAGCCCGCCGATCCGGCGGCCTTGCGCGCGGCGCAGATGTCCGTGATGCGCGCGCTGGGCGAGACGCTTGCGGCGGAGTGGCTCGCGATCGGTGCCGCGATGGAGGTTCCGGGGGCGTATCGCTACCACCCGGGCGACGCGGGCAGGCGCGCGCTCGCCAATCTCGCCCTGAAGTACCTCGCGGCAGCGGGTGTGGCCGAGGGCATGGCGCGGGCGGAGGCGCAGTTCGCGCGCTTCGACAACATGACCGAGGGCTTCGGTGCGCTGGCCGCACTGGTGCAGAGCGCGAGTCCGGCGCGCGAGGCGGCGCTGGCGCGCTTTCACGAACGCTACCGCGATGACGCGCTGGTGCTCGACAAGTGGTTCGCGCTGCAGGCGTCGGCCTGGCGCTGGGACGCCGCGGCGGCACCGGTGCTCGAACGCGTGCGCGCACTGCTGGAGGATGCCGCGTTCAGCCTCTCCAACCCGAACAAGGTGTATGCGCTGCTGGGGAGTTTCTTCCGCGCCAATCCGGCCGAGTTCCACGCGGCCGACGGCAGCGGGCATGCATTCTGGGCCGATCAGGTGATCGCGCTGGATGCGCGCAATCCGCAGGTGGCGGCGCGCATGGCGCGGGCGCTGGAGAACTGGCGGCGCTTCACGCCGGCGCTGCGGCAGAGCATCCGCGCGCAGATCGAGCGGGTCGCCGCAACGCCGGGGCTGTCGCCCGACGTTGCGGAAATCGTCGGCAAGGCGCTGGCGGACTGAGCGCCGCGGCGCCGACGGGACAGGCGGGTCGCGGTGTCCGCGGCCCGTCGGATGTTCAGGTGGTCAGCTCGCCGGAGATGTAGTTCGACAGGTGGCTGATCGTCTTTTCCTGCTGGTCGATGATGGTCTTGACGACGTCGCCGATCGTGACGATGCCGACGATGCGGCCGTGTTCGACGACCGGAAGGTGACGGAAGCGGTTTTCCGTCATGATGTTCATCACCGAGTCGATCGCCAGCGAGGGGGTGATCGTGCACACGTTGGGCGTCATCACGTCGTCCACGGTCGCTTCGCGCGAATTGAGGCCCTTGAGCACGAGCTTCCGCGCGTAGTCGCGTTCGGTGAAGATGCCGACGAGGCGGTCGTTCTCGATCACCAGCACGGAGCCGATATCGTGCCTGGCCATCGTCGTCAGGGCGTCGAGGACGCTGACGCCGGGCGCCACCGAGTGCGTCGTCGAGCCCTTCTGTTCAAGAATCTGTCGCACTGTCACTGTTGTCGCAAGCATCGTGTCCCTCCGTTCGAGTTAGGCATTCACGCGGCTCTCCCATCGATCGGGAGCATGCTGGCATAGCTTGAAACGAACCGGGCACGGATGCAAGTGCGCAGTGCCGCGGCGGGGCCGCCGGGGGCCCGTGTGCGTCAGATTTCGATGTTGTCGATGAGACGGGTGCGCCCGAGCTTGGCCGCGGCGAGCACGACAAGCGGGTCGTCCGCATGGACCGGGGGCTGCAGGTCGGCGCGGCGGCGCACCGCGATGTAATCGGGTTTCCAGCCGTGTGCGGCGAGTTCGGCGACGGCTTCGGTCTCGAGCTTGAGGAAATCGTGGTCGCCACGGCGCACTGCCTCGCAGATGCGCAGCAGCTGGCGATAGAGGCGCGGGGCCTCGGCGCGCTCTTCCGGCGAGAGGTAGCCGTTGCGCGAGGACAGTGCGAGGCCGTCCTCGGCACGCACGGTTTCGCCCGGCATCACTTCGACGGGGATGGCGAGCTGGTGCACCATGTTGCGCAGGACCATCAGCTGCTGGTAGTCCTTCTTGCCGAACAGTGCGAGGTCGGGTTGCACGATGTTGAGCAGCTTCAGCACGACGGTGGCGACGCCGCGGAAATGGCCGGGGCGGAACTCGCCTTCGAGGATGCTGATCTGCGCCGGCGCCGGATCGACATGGTAGTGCTGCGGTTCCGGGTACATCACGCCCTCGTCGGGCGCGAAGAGGTGGGCGACGCCGGCTGCCTCGAGCTTTTCGCAGTCCGCGGCGAGCGTGCGCGGGTAGCTGTTGAAGTCCTCGCGCGGGCCGAACTGCAGGCGATTGACGAAGATGCTGGCGATGACGGCATCGGCCTTTTCGCCGGCCTGGCGCATCAGCGTGATGTGGCCTTCGTGCAGGTTGCCCATCGTCGGGACGAAGGCCACCCTGCCGGCGGTCTTGCGCGCGGCGCGCAGGCTCTCGATTGTCGTATGGATCTGCATGGGCGTTCTCGGGGGACTGCGTTCAGTAGCAATGTTCGGCAGCGGGGAAGCTGCCATCCTTGACCGCGCGGACGTAGCTGGCGACCGCTTCCTCGATGCTGGCCGCACCGGGCATGAAATTCCTGACGAAGCGCGCCTTCTTGCCGGGGTAGACGCCGATCATGTCGTGCAGCACCAGGACCTGGCCGTCGCAGGCCGGGCCGGCGCCGATGCCTATCGTCGCCATCGAGCCGAGGCTGGCGGTGACTTCGCCGGCCACGGCGGCGGGGACCATCTCCATGACCATCAGGGCGGCGCCGGCCTGCTCCAGCGCGAGCGCGTCCGCCTTGAGCTGCGCGGCACCGGCTTCGGTACGGCCCTGCACCCGGTAGCCGCCGAGCTGGTTCACCGATTGCGGCGTGAGGCCGATGTGGGCGCATACGGGGACGCCGCGCTCGACGAGGAAGCGCACGGTGTCGGCCATGAAGGTGCCGCCTTCGAGCTTGACCATGTGGGCCCCGGCCGCCATGAGGCGCGCGGCATTGCGCAGGGCCTGCTGGGGGTTTTCCTGGTAGCTGCCGAAAGGCATGTCCGCGACGACGAAGAGGCGGGTGTTCGCGCGGGCGACGCACTCGGTGTGGTACACCATCTGGTCGAGCGTCACCGGCAGGGTCGACTTCTGGCCCTGCACGACGTTGCCCAGCGAGTCGCCGACCAGCGCGACGTCCACGCCGGCACGCTCGAGCAGCGCGGCGAAGCTCGCGTCGTAGCAGGTGAGCATGGCGATCTTGCGCCCCTCGGCGCGCATCTTGCCCAGTTCGGACAGGGTGACCGGTTTTTCGTCCTGAAGGTAGCTCATCGGGGGTTCCTCGGAAGAGGCGCGAGTTTTGACTAAATTCCGCGGCGGCACAAGCCGTTTCGCATCTCGCCCGACCGGAGGTCAGGCTGCGTAGCCGAAGAATTCGCGGTAGCTGCGCATGTTGCGCAGGCGCTCCAGGAGCAGCTCGAAGTCGTCGTCATGGTCGACCGGGTTCAGGACCTCGGCATCGACGATGAACAGCGGCGCTGCATCGTATTGGTAGAAGAAGCGGGCGT
Source organism: Aromatoleum toluvorans (assembly GCF_012910905.1). Lineage (GTDB taxonomy): Bacteria > Pseudomonadota > Gammaproteobacteria > Burkholderiales > Rhodocyclaceae > Aromatoleum > Aromatoleum toluvorans. Next base: position 33,779 of record NZ_WTVN01000009.1, on the reverse strand, counting down.
AACGTTCGGCGACGCGTTCGAGGTACTGCTCGGTGATGCGCCGTTCGGTGTCGAGACCGCGGCGCCGGACCCGGTCAACGAGGGTTTCGGGCTTGGCCTGCAGGTAGATGATGAGGTCGGGTTTGGGCGGCGCGGCCGGTTTCATCGCGTCGAAGACGCGCTGGTACAGCGCGAGCTCGTCCGGCGCGAGGTTCAGCGCGGCGAACAGCGGGTCCTTGTCCAGCACGAAGTCGGACACGACGCGCTGCTGCTTTTCCACGGCCTCGGCGACGATCCCGAGCTGGTCGAAGCGCTGGAACAGGAAGTGCAGCTGGGTCGACATCGCCCAGCGCTCGGCGTCCTGGTAGAAGCGCCCGAGGAAGGGGTTCAGTTCGGGCTGCTCGAACAGGGGGCGGGCGTCGAGGCGTTCGGCCAGCCGCCGGGCGAGCGAGGTCTTGCCCGCGCCGATGGGGCCCTCGACCACGATGTAGCTTGCCTTGTCGAGCATGCAGGACATTCGCTTCTAGGTTCGAAAAATGAAATATACCGCACCAAGCATACACAAGGCGGCCCAAAGGTAGTCAAGCTTGATGGGCTGCTTCATGTACAGCACGACGAAGGGAACGAAGACCAGCAGGGTGATGACCTCCTGCATGATCTTGAGCTGGGCAAGGTTGAGTTCGGTCGCGCCGATGCGGTTCGCCGGCACCTGCAGCAGGTACTCGAACAGGGCGATGCCCCAGCTGGCGATGGCGGCGGCGAACCAGGCCTTCGACTGCATGTTCTTCAGATGGCCATACCACGCGAAGGTCATGAAGACGTTGGACGCGGTGAGCAGCATCGCGGTCTGCATCCACGCGGGCAGGGTCTGCATCCAGGCGGTCATGCGCAGCGTTCGGGGCGTCAGGCGATGCGCGGCAGGCGCTCGATGCGCTGGTCGCGGATACCGTCGAGCAACTCGGCGGCGATGCCGCGGCCGGGGATCACGGTGTCGGGCGCGATCTCTGCGAGCGGAACGAGGACGAAGGCGCGCAGGTGCATGCGCGGGTGGGGGATCTCGAGGCCGGGCTGGCTGATCGTCGCGTCGCCGTACAGGAGCAGGTCGAGATCGAGCGTGCGCGGGGCGAGCTCCGTTTCGCGCGTGCGGCCGTGCTGCGCTTCGAGGGCGAGCAGGGTGTCGAGGAGCTGTTTTGCGCCGAGCGTGGTGTCGACGGCGGCGACGGCGTTGAGGTAGTCGGGATGTCCGGTGACGCCGATCGGGGCGGTCCGGTAGAGGCTGGAACGGGCGACGAGGCGCGTGTCCGCGAGCGCATCGAGCGCCGCGAACGCGCTTTCGAGCGCCGCGGCGGCGTCACCCAGGTTGGCGCCGAGTGCGATGAACGCGCGCACCGCGCCCGGGCCCGGCGGCGGGCGATGGCCGGTCATGATGCGTCGCTGGTGGCGGCCTCGGCCGCAGCCGGCTTGCGGCGGCGACGGCGGCGCTTGCGCTCGGGGGCTTCGGCGGCGGGCGCTTCGGCGAGCAGGGCATCACGGGCGTCGTGGCCGGCGTGGGCGAAGCGGTCCCACCAGTCGGGCAGCGCGGCATCGATTTCGCCGGACTGCGCGCGCAGGCGCAGGAAGTCCCACGCGGCGCGGTAGCGCGGCTGCTCGATGAGGCGGTAGGGCGCCTTGCCGCTGCACTTTTCGAAGCGCGGCTGCAGCGCCCAGATTTCCTTGATGTCGCCGACGATGCGCTTGGTGATCGCGAGCTTGCCGGCCTGCAGGTCGAGCACTTCGTCCATCGCGGCGAAGAGCGCGGGCTGGTTGTGTTCGCCGTTCTTCTTGCGCCCTTCCCAGTTGGCGAGCACTTCGTGCCACAGCAGGGTCGCGAACAGGAAGCCGGGGGAGACGGGCTTGTCGGCGCGCACGCGCTCGTCGGTGTTTTCCAGCGACAGCGTGACGAAGCGCGCCCCCAGCGGCTGCTCGAGGATCACGTCGAGGAGCGGCAGCAGGCCGTGGTGCAGGCCTTCCTCGCGCAGCTGCTTGAGGCAGCGCAGCGCGTAGCCCGAGAACAGCAGCTTGAGCATCTCGTCGAAGAGGCGCGCCGCGGGCACGTTCTCGAGGAGTTCTGCCATTTCGCGGATGGGGTTGCGTGCGGCCGGGTCGAGCGTGAGGCCGAGCTTCGCGCCGAGGCGTACGCCGCGCAGCATGCGCACCGGGTCTTCGCGGTAGCGCGCGCGCGGGTCGCCGATGATGCGCAGCGTCTTGTGCTTGAGGTCCGCGACGCCGTGGTGGTAGTCGAGGATCTGCTCGGTGGTCGGGTCGTAGTACAGCGCGTTGACGGTGAAGTCGCGGCGCGTGGCGTCCTCGGCCTGCGAGCCGTACACGTTGTCGCGCAGCACGCGGCCGTGCTCGTCGGTTTCGGCGTCCTCGGCGGTCTGGCTGGCGCGGAAGGTCGACACCTCGATCGTTTCCGGGCCGCTCATGACGTGCACGATCTTGAAGCGGCGGCCGATGATGCGCGAGCGGCGGAACAGCGCGCGCACTTCCTCGGGCGTCGCGCTCGTGGCGACGTCGTAGTCCTTGGGCGGGTGGCCGACCAGCAGGTCGCGCACGGCGCCGCCGACGACGAAGGCCTTGTGGCCGGACTCCTGCAGCACCGTGCATACCTTGCGGGCGGCGGGCGAGATCTGTTCGCGGCGGATGCCGTGCTGGGTGACGGGGACCAGCGCCGGTTCGGTGTTGATGGGCGACGCAGCGCGGCGGAAGACTTTACGCAGCAGCTTGCGGATCATTGGAAGGAGAGACTGGCGGTCAACATAAGCCGTGAATCATAACCGATGCGGCACTGCGGTAGGGACTGCATCTCGGGGTGGGGCCGTTCGTGACGGCGGTCAGCGCAGCGAGATGACCGGCCAGCCGGCCGCCTGTGCGTGGGCGCGCAGCTTGTCGTCGGGGTCGACGGCGACCGGGTCGGTGACGCGCGCCATCAGCGGCAGGTCGTTGTGCGAGTCGCTGTAGAACCACGAGCGCGCGAAGCTGCCGGTATAGAGGCCGAGCGATTCGAGCCAGGCGTCGACGCGTTCGATCTTGCCGGCCTTGAACGCGGGCATGCCGCGCGGCTTGCCGGTGAAGGCCCCGTTCTCCTGCGCCGGGATCGTCGCGACGAGGTGCGGGATGCCGAATTCGCGCACGATGGGGCCGGTGACGAAGCTGTTGGTGGCGGTGACGACGGCGACGAGCGCGCCGCTGTCGAGGTGCCGGCGCACCAGCGCGCGCGCCTGGTCGGTGATCATCGGCGTGATCGAGGTCGCCATGAACTCGCGGTGCCAGGCGTCGAGCTGCTCGCGCGGATGGCGGGCGAGCGGGGCGAGCTGGAAGTCGAGGAATTCGAAGATGTCGAGCGTGCCGTCCTTGTACTGCTCGTAGAATCTGACGTTCCTCGCTTCCTGCACCTCGCGGTCGAGGACGCCCTTGGCGATGAGGAACTGGGCCCACTCGAAGTCGGAGTCGCCGGCGAGGAGGGTGTTGTCGAGGTCGAAAAGGACGAGATCCACTGTGTTTCCTTGGGGTTGGGGCGGCCGGCTCAGATGTCGAGGCCGGCCTGCATCATTTCGCGCAGCAGCGGCAGCGTGACGGCGCGCTTGCGTTCGAGGGAGGCGGTGTCGAGGGCGTCGAGCACCGCGAGCAGGCTGGGCAGGTCGCGGCGGCCGTGGCGCATGAGGAAGTCGATGACGTCGTCGGCCAGCCGCAGGCCGCGGCGCGCGGCCAGCGTCGCGAGGATGGCCGCGCGCGATTCGTCGTCGAGCGGGCGCACCTCGTAGATCAGGCACTGGCCGATGCGGGTGCGCAGGTCCTCGCGCAGGACGAGCCGGCGCGGCGCTGCGTTGCCCGCGAGCAGCAGCGTCTGGCCGAGGCCGCGCGAGCGGTTGAAGGCGTTGAAGAGCGCGATCTGGGCGTCGTCGTCGAGGCCGTCGACATCGTCGACGGCGAGGAGCAAGCCGGGCGTCTGCGGCAATTCGTGGCCGACTTCGTGCGCGGCGATGCAGGCCGTGGGCCGTCCGATGGCGGCGGCGAGTGCGCCGCGCAGGAGATGGCTGCGGCCGCAGCCGGCGGCCCCCCAGAGGTAGAGGTGGCCGGGGAGCGGGGACGGAGGCGGATCGGCGAGGGCGCGCAGCGCCGCGATGAGCTCTTCGTTGCCACCGACGACGAAGTTGTCGAGGGTCGGGGGGGCGTCGGGGCGGATGTCGAGGACGAGCTGTTTCATTGCGGATCGTCCGCGGGCGGGGCGCCCAGATAGACGCGGCTCGTGAGCCAGGCCGTGCGCACTTCGCGCAGGCCGACGAGGATGGCGGCGCTGGCGGGGAGGGCGACGAGGATGCCGACGAAGCCGAACAGCTGGCCGAAGGCCATCAGCGCGAAGATGACCGCGAGCGGGTGCAGGCCGATGCGTTCGCCGACGAGGTAGGGGGTGAGGAGGAAGCTTTCGATGAGCTGGCCGAGGCCGAACACGATGGCGACGCCGATGAGCGGCGACCAGCCTTCGGCCTGCAGCAGGGCGGTGAGGATCGCGAGCAGCAGGCCGCCGCCGAAGCCGACGTAGGGGATGAACACCAGCAGGCCGGTGATGACGCCGACCGGCAGCGCGAACTTGAGGCCGGCGATCCACAGGCCGACGCTGTAGTAGACGGCGAGCAGCAGCATCACCGAGAGCTGGCCGCGCAGGAATTCGGAGAGCACGCGGTCGATGTCGTTGATGATGCGCATCGTGCGTTCCAGCATCGGGCGCGGGATCACGGTCTGCAGGCCGCCGAGGATGTGCGGCCAGTCCTGCAGCAGGTAGAACATCACGACCGGCACGAGGAAGATGCTCGCGGCGACGCCGAGGAGCGCCGTGCCGCCCTGGCGCAGGTGGTTCAGCACGACGGGGATGAGATCCTGGGCGCTGCTCCAGTGTTCGGCGATCCAGCTGCGGATGAAGGCCGCGTCGAGCTGGAATTCGACGTCGAAGTGGGTCAGCAGCAGCGGGGCGAGGCGGGCGTTGAGGAGTTCGACGAGATCGGGCAGGCGGCGCAGCAGGGCGACGGCTTCGCGGTACACCATCGGCACGAGGATCAGCGACAGCAGCAGCAGGAGCAGGCCGGCGCCGAGGATCACGAGCAGCACCGCGACGGGGCGCGGGATGCGGCGCGCGACCATCCCGTTGACCGCCGGATCGCAGATATAGGCGAACACCGCGGCGATCGCGAAGGGGGCGAGGATCGGCGACAGGACGTAGAAAAGTCCGCCCAGCGCGAGCGCGACGCCGGCCCAGGCGGCGGTTTGCAGACGGTCGGCGCGGGAAGGGTTCATTTCGAGTAAAATCGCGGACTTGGCGCGGGCGCTCGGCGACCCGCGAAACCCGTAAATGTAGCCACTTGGCGTTGCGGCCTCAAGTTCCGCCGCCCGCCGGGTCGGCCAGAACGCGCATCCCGCAAGCCTGAGGAACGATCTTGAGCTCCCCGAAAACTTCGCTTTCCTACCGTGATGCCGGTGTCGATATCGACGCCGGTGACGCCCTCGTCGACCGCATCAAGCCGCTGGCGAAACGCACCATGCGCCCCGAGGTGCTGGGCGGCATCGGCGGCTTCGGCGCGCTGTTCGAACTGTCGAAGAAGTACCGCGAGCCGGTGCTGGTGTCCGGCACCGACGGCGTCGGCACGAAGCTGAAGCTGGCGTTCCAGCTGAACAAGCACGACACGGTCGGCCAGGATCTGGTCGCGATGAGCGTGAACGACATCCTCGTGCAGGGTGCCGAGCCGCTGTTCTTCCTCGACTACTTCGCCTGCGGCAAGCTCGACGTCGATACCGCCGCGGCGGTCGTCGGCGGCATCGCGCGCGGCTGCGAGCTGTCGGGCTGCGCGCTGATCGGCGGCGAGACCGCGGAGATGCCGGGCATGTACCCGGACGGCGAGTACGACCTCGCGGGCTTCGCGGTCGGCGCGGTCGAGAAGTCGGAGATCATCGACGGTTCGACGATCAAGCCGGGCGACGTGGTGCTGGGGCTCGCGTCGAGCGGCGCGCATTCGAACGGCTATTCGCTGATCCGCAAGATCATCGAGCGTGCCAAGCCGGACCTGGACGCCGATTTCCACGGCCGGCCGTTCCGCGACGTCGTGCTCGAGCCGACGCGCCTGTACGTGAAGCCGATGCTGGGGCTGATGCGCGCGATCCCGGGCGTCGTGAAGGGCATGGCGCACATCACCGGCGGCGGCCTGACGGAGAACGTGCCGCGCATCCTGGCCGACAACCTGACGGCGAAGATCGATGCGTCGTCGTGGACCCTGCCGCCGCTGTTCCAGTGGCTGAAGCAGGAAGGCAACGTCGCCGACCAGGAGATGTACCGCGTGTTCAACTGCGGCGTCGGCATGGTCGTGATCGTGGCGCCCGAGCAGGCCGATGCGGCGATCGCGAATCTGCAGGCCGCCGGTGAGACGGTGTATCGCCTGGGACGCATCGAGGCGCGCGCGGAAGGCGTGGCGCAGACGACGGTCGCCTGAGGTTTTCCGCCTTGCCGAGGGGGCGCGGAAAGGCGCTCCCGCTGTCCGTGCAACTCACTGCCGGGCGGGTTGTCTGCAGTAGTCAGGGAGCGCACCACTTAGGGGTGCGCTCGTTTTTTTCTCCGGATCCTTTTTTGAGTGCTCGCCGAAGATGCCCGCCCGTCGTCGCCTGATCGCCGCCGTCAGCCTTGCCGGAATTGCCGCCCTCGCGGGCTATGCGTATTACGCGAACCGCAGTGTCGGGTCGGCCCAGTTGGTGCCCGGTGCGAAGTCGACGGCAGCCGCAGCCGCCAGCGCGGCGGCCGTGCAGGGGCCCGCGGACGTCGAGACGGCCGCCGTCGTGGCCGAGGCGATGGCGGATGACGTGACCGCGGTGGGAACGCTGCGCTCGAACGAGTCGGTGGTCCTGCGCCCCGAGGTTGCCGGGCGCATCGCGGCGATCCGCTTCCGCGAAGGCAGCCCGGTCCGGCACGGTGACGTGCTCGTCGAGTTCGATGCCGCCGTGCAGCAGGCCGAGGTGCAGCAGGCGCGGGCGAACCTCGCGCTGGCGCAGGCCAATTTCGGCCGCACCGAGGACCTCTTCACCCGCAAGTTCCTGAGCCAGAGCGCGCGTGACGAGGCGGCTTCGCGGCTGGAAGTGGCGCGCGCGAACATGGCGCTGGCCGAGGCGCGCCTCGGCAAGATGCGCGTCCGCGCGCCCTTCGCGGGGATCGTCGGCATTCGCAACGTGAGCGTCGGCGATTACGTCAAGGAAGGCGAGGTGCTCGTCAATCTGGAGGACATCGCGACGCTCAAGGTCGATTTCCGGCTGCCGGAGATCTACCTTGCGCAGATCCGGCCGGGGCAGAAGCTGGAGCTCGCGTCCGATGCGGTGGAGGGCAGGCGCTTCGCCGCGGTGGTGAGCGCGATCGATCCGCTCGTCGACGAGCAGGGGCGGGCGGTAGTGATGCGCGCGACGCTGCAAAACGACGGGCTGCGTCTGCGCCCGGGGATGTTCGCGCGCGTGCGGCTGATCCTGCAGGAGCGCGCGAACGTCGCGGTGGTGCCCGAGGAGGCGCTGGTGCCGGCGCCGGGCGACGTGCAGTTCGTGTATCGCGTCGTGGAGGGCAAGGCGCAGCGCGTCGAGGTGAAGACCGGCGCGCGGCGCGGCACGCGGGTGGAGATCGTCACGGGTGTGCAGGCGGGCGACCTGGTCGTGACCGCCGGGCAGCTGAAGCTGCGCGACGGGGCGGCGGTGCGGGTCGTGGGGGGCGGTGACGTGCCGGTCGCGCCCGAAGCGGGCACCGCCAAGCCGGCGAGCTGAGGGGGCGGCCATGGTCCTGTCGGAGATCTGCATCAAGCGCCCGGTGTTCGCGACGGTGCTGTCGCTGCTGGTGCTGCTGATCGGGCTGATGTCGTATTCGCGCCTGACCGTGCGCGAGTACCCCAACATCGACGAGCCGGTCGTGACCGTCGATACCACCTATACCGGGGCGAGCGCGGAGATCGTCGAGTCGCAGGTGACGAAGCCGCTGGAGGATTCGCTCGCCGGCATCGAGGGCGTCGACGTGCTGCAGTCGATCAGCCGCCAGGAGCGCAGCCAGATCACGGTGCGTTTCCGCATCGAGCGCAGCGCCGACAGCGCCGCCGCGGACGTGCGCGACCGTGTGTCGCGCGTGCGCCGGCGCCTGCCGGACGACATCGACGAGCCGGTGATCTCGAAGGTGGAGGCCGACGCCAACCCGATCATCTGGATCGCGTTCTCGTCGGACCGCCATTCGCCGCTGGAGCTTTCCGATTTCGCCAGCCGCGTGGTCAAGCCGCGCCTGCAGACGCTGTCCGGGGCGGCGGACGCGCGCATGTTCGGCGAGCGCCGCTATTCGATGCGCATCTGGCTGGACCGCGAGCGGCTCGCCGCCTTCCGGCTGACGCCGCAGGACGTCGAGGATGCGATCCGGCGCCAGAACGTCGAGCTGCCGGCGGGGCGCATCGAGAGCCGCGAGCGCGAATTCGCGGTGGTGGCGCAGACCGATCTGGCGACGCCGCGCGAGTTCGAGTCCATCGTCGTGCGCCAGCCGCAGGCGCCCGGCGGCTACGCGGTGCGCATCCGCGACGTCGGCCGGGTCGAGGTCGCGGCGCAGAACGAGCGCACGCTGGTGCGCTTCATGGGCAAGCCGGCGGTGTCGATCGGGCTGATCAAGCAGTCGGTGGCGAATCCGCTGGATCTCAAGCGCGGGCTCGTGGAGATGCTGCCGGTGCTGCAGGCGGAGCTGCCCGAAGGCATGCGCATGGACATCGCCAACGATACGACGGTGTTCATCGATCGCTCGATTGCGTCGGTGTTCAGCACGATCTGGGAGGCGGTGCTGCTGGTCGCGGTGATCTGCTTCTTCTTCCTGCGCAACTGGCGCGCGATGCTGATTCCGCTGGTGACGATCCCGGTGTCGCTGGTGGGGGCGTTCGCGCTGATGTTCCTGTTCGGCTTCTCGATCAACACCCTGACGCTGCTGGCGCTGGTGCTGGCGATCGGCCTCGTCGTCGATGACGCGATCGTCGTGCTGGAGAACATCTACCGCCACGTCGAGGAAGGCATGGAGCCGCTCGCGGCGGCCTTCCGCGGGGCGAAGGAGATCGGTTTCGCGGTGGTTGCGATGACGATCACGCTGGCGGCGGTGTATGCGCCGGTGGCGTTCATGACCGGGCGCACCGGCAAGCTGTTCACGGAGTTCGCGCTGACGCTCGCCGGCGCGGTGATCGTGTCGGGCTTCGTGGCGCTGACGCTGTCGCCGATGATGTGCTCGAAGCTGCTGCGCCACGAGAAGAGGCACGGGCGGCTGTACAACGCGATCGAGGGCTTCCTGGCGTGGCTGACGGCGGGTTACCGCCGCGTGCTGGGGGTGGCGCTGAACCTGCGCTGGGTGGTGATGCTGGCGTTCGCCGTGGTGGCGGGGACTTCGCTGCTGCTGTTGAAGACGCTGAAGACCGAGCTCGCGCCGGTCGAGGACCGTGGCCGCGTGGTGGGCATCTTCTCCGGGCCGGAGGGCGCGACAATCGACTTCATGGCGCGCTATGCGGCACAGCTCGAGGGGATCTATTCGAAGGTGCCCGAGGTGGACCGCTACCTCGTGATCTCGGGCAACCCGACCGTGTCGCAGGGCATCTCCTTTGCCGGTTTCACCGACTGGAAGGCGCGCGAGCGCAGCGCGACCGCGATCGCCGGCGAGATGCGGCCGAAGATGGTGGCGATCCCCGGCCTGCAGGTGTTCCCGGTGCTGCCGGCGTCCTTCGGCCAGAGCCCGCGCACGCGGCCGATCAGCTTCGTCGTCACGACGTCCGAGTCCTACGACGAGCTGGCGCGCTACACGGACCAGTTCCTCGACGCGATGCGCCAGCAGCCGGGCTTCGTGTCGCCGGACACGGACCTGAAGCTGACCAAGCCGGAGCTCGCGGTCGACGTCGACCGCGACAAGGCGGCCGACCTCGGCATTCCGGTCGATGTGATCGGGCGTACGCTCGAGACCATGCTGGGCGGTCGCCAGGTGACGCGCTACAAGCAGGACGCCGAGCAGTACGACGTGATCGTGCAGGTGGCGGCGCCGAGCCGCGCGGTCGCGCGCGACATCCGCGACATCTACGTGCGCGCGAAGAACGGCGAGATGGTGCCGCTGGCGAACCTCGTGAAGGTGCAGGACCGCGTGAGTCCGCGCGAGCTCAACCACTTCGGGCAGCGGCGTTCGGTGACGATCTCGGCGAACCTCGCGCCCGGCTTCGCGATGGGTGAGGCGCTGGCGTGGATGGAGGGCACGGCGGCGCGCATCCTGCCGGCCGGCTATGCGGTCGACTACGACGGCCAGTCGCGCGAGTTCAAGACCAGCTCGGCGAGCCTGGCGCTGACCTTCGTGCTCGCGCTGGCCTTCATCTACCTCGTGCTGGCGGCGCAGTTCGAGAGCTTCCGCGACCCCTTCATCATCATGCTGACGGTGCCGCTGTCGATGACCGGCGCGCTCGCGGCGCTGTACTTCGCGGGCGGCACGCTCAACGTGTATAGCCAGATCGGGCTGGTGACGCTGGTCGGGCTGATCACCAAGCACGGCATCCTGATCGTCGAGTTCGCGAACCAGCTGCGCGACCAGGGGGCGGCGCTGCGCGATGCGGTCGTCGAGGCGTCGGTGCTGCGCCTGCGGCCCATCCTGATGACCACCGGCGCGATGGTGCTGGGCTCGATCCCGCTCGCGCTCGCGACCGGGGCGGGGGCGGAGAGCCGCCAGCAGATCGGCTGGGTGATCGTCGGCGGGCTGCTGCTGGGGACCTTCTTCACGCTTTTCGTCGTGCCGACGGTCTATACGCTGCTCGCGCGGCGCGAACGCAACCCGCTCGCGGCGGAGCACGGCACACCGGTGTCGGCCTGAGCGGGCGCGGCGTGTCCGACGCGCAGATACATCCGCTGTCGCGCCCGCGCAGCGTCCTCGCCGCGTGGCTGATGGTGGGGCTGGTGCTGCTCGCCTTTGCGCACGGCGCGCGCACCGGGCTGCCCGCGTGGCCCGCGGGCGTCGCCGCGTGGGGCGCGGGCGTCGCGCTGTGGCCGCGGCTCGACGGCAAGCAGCGGCGCTTTGCGCTGATCCTGTGCGGACTGGGGGCGCTCGCGCTGGCCGCGGCCGTGTGGCGCGGCGCGCGGCCCGCGTGGGGCGGGCTGCTGACGCAGAACACCGCGCTCCTGGGGATGCTCGCGGCGGTGAGCTTCCTGCAGCTCGTCGGTTTCGGCAAGGACGGCGAGCGGCCGCTGCCGCGCGGGCGGCGCGCGCTGTGGCAGACGCTCGCGGGTGTGCATGTGCTGGGGGCGGTGATCAACATGTCGGTGGTCTTCATCCTCGCCGAGCGCATCGCGCAGGGCGGCCGGCTGAGTGCGGCGCAGGCGGCGCTGCTGGCGCGCGGCTTTCTCCTCGCGGCGCTGTGGTCGCCCTTCTTCGGCGCGATGGCGGTGGCGCTCACCTATGCGCCGGGTGCGCGGCTGGAGGATCTGGTGCTCGCCGGGCTGCCGCTCGCCGCGATGCTGCTGTGGCTGATCGCGCGCACCCTGCCGCTGTCGGCGGGCGAGGCGCAGGGCGGCTTCGTCGGCTTCCCGATGCGCGCGTCCTCGTTGTGGCTGCCGCTGGTGCTGACGGCGATGGTGTCGGCGGGGCTCGTGTGGCTGCCGGGCTGGTCCTCGCTGGCGGTGATCAGCGGGTCGGCGCTCGCGATCAGTGTCGTGTCGGTGCTGGTCGCGAACGGGCCGGTGGACGGCGTCGAGCGCATCGCCGCGCATGCGCTGCGCCGGCTGCCGGCGATGTCCGGCGAGCTGATGCTGTTCCTCGCCGCGGGCGTGTTCGCGACCGGGCTGCAGGCGCTGATGCAGGGTGATGTCGGCTGGACGCCCTTCGACCGCTTCGGCCCGGTGCAGGCGGCGCTGGTGCTGGGGGCGATGGTGGCGCTCGCGGCGATCGGCGTGCATACGGTGATCACGATCGTGATCGCGTCGACCTGGCTCGCGCCGCTGTCGCCCGATCCGATGCTGCTGGCGCAGATCTTCCTGATGGCGTGGAGCATCGGCCTCGCGCTGAATCCGATGGCGGGCGTGCATCTGTCGCTGCAGGGGCGCTTCGGCCTGTCGGCGGTCGGGCTCGCACGCGGGAACTGGCGCTACTGCCTGGCGAGCTATGTGCTGGCGTCGCTGTGGCTGATCGCCGTGGGGGCGTGGCGCGGGCTGTTATGAGGCGTCGAGCAGGCGCCGGGCGGTTGCGGCGACCGCGTCGGCGAGGTCCGAGCGCAGGCAGTCGAGTTCGACCAGCTCCGGCCAGGTCTCGCGGAACTGGCGTTGCCAGGTGAGCTGGCGCTTCGCAAGCTGGCGCGTCGCGGCGATGCCCTTGAAGCGCATCGTGTCGTAATCGTCCGTGCCGTCGAGGTATTCCCACGCCTGGCGGTAGCCGACGCAGCGCATCGACGGCATCGACAGGTCCAGGCGGTAGCGTTCGCGCAAGCCGCGCACCTCGTCGAGGAGGCCGCCGGCGAGCATCGCGTCGAAGCGCTGTTCGATGCGCGCGTGCAGCACCGCGCGGTCGGACGGCGCGAGCGCGATCGGCAGCAGGCGGAAGGGCGGCGGCGCCATGTCGCGCCGCGCGTAGCTGTCCGCGAGCGGGCGGCCGGTGAGGCGGACGATCTCGAGCGCGCGCTGGATGCGTTGGGAATCGCCCGGTTCGAGCCGCGCGGCGGCATCCGGGTCGAGGCGCGCAAGCTCGGCGTGCAGCGCCGGCCAGCCGTGTTTCGCCGCCTCGGCATCGATCTCGGCACGCAGCGCCGCGTCGGCGGCAGGCAGATCGGACAGCCCCTCGCGCAGCGCCTTGAAGTACAGCATCGTGCCGCCGGCGAGCAGCGGGATGCGGCCGCGCGCGGTGATCTCGTCCATCAGGCGCAGCGCGTCGGCGCGGAACTGTGCGGCCGAGTAGCTTTCCTCGGGCGTGACGATGTCGATCAGGTGATGCGGGCAGGCCGCGAGTTCGTCCGCCGTCGGCTTGGCCGTGCCGATGTCCATGTCGCGATAGACGAGCGCCGAATCGACGCTGACGATCTCGATCGGCAGCTCGCGGGCGAGCGCCAGCGCGGAGGCGGTCTTGCCGCTGGCGGTGGGGCCGAGGAGGAGCAGGGCGGGGGGAAGCATCGCGGCGGACGGAGGGGCAGGAAGTCAGGCCGCGATTGTAGCGACGAACGGCCCGGGAGGGCTCCCGGACCGTCGTTGCGTTGCCGTGTCAGAACGACGTGCGGTAGACGACGCCGGCCTGGGTCTCGCGTTCCCCGGCAACGTGGTTCGCGTTGTGGCGCAGTGCGACGAGCCACGACAGGTTGGCGGTCTTCGACAGCGGCGTGACGTAGTCGAGGCCGAGCTTCAGTTCGCGTGACGGCGCGGCGAGCGACACGCGGCGCGATTCGAACACCGTGTCGCCGGCTTCGGTAATCGCGACCGGCATCGTGACGTTGGCGCTGCCACGGGTGATGCGCATCGGGCTCGACAGCGCCACGGCCAGGCGGTCGTCGGGCGTGAAGGCGTTACGGCTCACGACGCCGATGGCGAAGGCTTCCGAGCGGACCGCGTCCGTCGACGTCAGCAGGCCCCGGCCCTGCGCATCGTTGGTGGTGCCGAACGAATACTGCGCGGCAACGAGGGTGTCGCGGCCGAGGCGATGGCTGGCGTGGGCCGTGAGCGTGCGGGTGCGGGCCTGGTCGAGCGCCAGCGCGTCGCCGGCGACGCTGCCGAGCCACGCGCTGCGCTCGGAAACGTCGGCCATCTGCATGCCGACCATCGTGTCGCGACCGAGCGCGTAGTCGAGCTCGCCGATCGCTGCCCGGCCGCCCTCGGCCGGCTTGCCCAGGTACGGTAGCGCCTGCGCGGCGTTGAGCCCGGCGTCGAGCACGCCGGCCTTGAAGCTCAGCGCGCCCTCCTGGTAGCCGAAGGCGAACTGGGCGGAGGAGCGGGCGAGGCCGAGGTAGGGGTTGGCAAGGCTGCTATCGGTGTCCGCGAGGCCGAAGTAGCTGCCCGCGAGGCCGCCACTGGCGAAGGCGAATTCCTTGCCGCCGGCGAGCTTGAACACGGCGCTGCTCGCGACGAGGCTGCGCGAGGCACCGTCCGCGGCACCGAAGGCGCCGGGGGCGCCGAGGGCGTCCGGGCGCTGCTCCTCGATCATGGCGACGAGGCGCGAGCCGTCCGCGTACCGCTGCTCGGTGGTGCGCAGGGCGCGGCCGGCGCCGGCAAGCGCGTCCGCGATGCGTTCGACGGCCGGGGCGCGGATGCCGCTGCCGTAATCGGTGTTGAAGTCGCGGTTGAAGGCGTCGACCGTGATGCCGCGGAACTGCCCTGCGCGCGAGGCCGAGCGCAGCCCGCTCCACGACGCGACGGAACTGCGCAGCGTGGCGCTGGAGCGCTTGAGCGTCGTCGTCGAGGACGATACCGGCACCGCGAGCGTGCCGACGGGCTGCATCGCGCGGTCGACGTTGAGCAGGCCCCAGCCGTAGATGGCATCCACACCCGGCGTGCCGAGGTCGGTGGCGGTCTGGAACAGGATGGAGGCGACCTGCGCGGCCTTGAGCTGCGGCCAGGCCCCTTCGAGCAGGGCCGCCGCGCCGGCAACCACCGGGGTGGCCATCGAGGTGCCGCTCATGTACACGTAGCCGCCGTTGTTGTAGGACGACACGACGCGGACGCCCGGCGCGACGATGAACCAGTTCGCGGTGTCGCCGGCGCGGTTCGAGAAGCTCGCGATCTGGTTGTTGGCGTCGACGGCGCCGACGGCGATGATCTGCCCCTTCGCCCAGCTCTCCTTCGCATAGCGGGCGGGCCAGATCGGCGCGGCGCCGCCGTTGTTGCCCGCCGCCGCGACGATCAGCTTGTCGGCGGCGATGGCCGAGCGCAGGGAGGTCTCGAAGGTCGCGCCGAGCGGGCTGCTGCCGCCCAGGCTCATGTTGACGACGGACACCGACGGGTTCGCCGCTGCGGTGTTCAGGCCGATGGCGAGCGCGGTGCTGCTCGCCGTCCAGGTGCCGCTCGTGAACACCTTCACCGGCAGGACCTTCGCGTCCGGTGCGATGCCGTAGCTGTAGCCGGTGCCGGTGGAGCCCGCGACGATGCCGGCGACGTGCGTGCCGTGGCCGTCGCCGTCGGTCTGCGCGACCGTCGCACGGATCGATGCGTCGTACATCGTCGTGCCGACGAGCTGGGTGTTCAGCTCGATGTGGTTACCCTGTACGCCGGTGTCGAGGACCGCGACGACGGCGCCGCGGCCGGTGTAGCCGCGGGCATGGGCGAGGTTCGATTTCACCTGCACGTGGACCGTGTTGTAGGCGATCTCGCCGCGCGTCAGCGCGCCGGCCTGCGGGGTGACTTCCTGAGCGAACGTGGCGAGGGGGAAGGCCGTCGCCAGGGCGAGGGCGAGAAGGGTGGGGCGGTGGTACATGATGCGCGTCTCCTGATGCTGCGTGAAACGCCAAGAGCGATACTGACGGCAACCCCGCTAGCATGTCCCGAGAGGGATTTAGCCCGGAGGATTTGCGGCCCCGCCTTTCGACGGGTGTGCCCTTGACGCGCGAAATCATCGCGCCGTGAAGGCCGCGACGCCTGCTGGACGGCAGGTCGTGCGGCAAATGTAGGGGCTTGTTTGGAAAGGAATATTGATCGGCGTCAACAGCGCTCGACGGGCAATTTCCGGCCATCCGGAGACGCGCGCCGGGCGCGGATCCCGGAAGATGTTTCAGCGCATTCGCATAATGACGACGAGCAGCGTCGCGCCCGCCAGCGCGGCGCCGGCGACGAAGGCCCAGCCCGCGCCGAACTGTTCCCACAGCAGCCCGGCCAGCGCGCTGGCGAGCAGCAGGCCGACGCCGCTGACGAGGTTGAACACGCCGTACGCGGTGCCGCGCAGCGCCGCCGGGGCGGTGTCGGCGATCATCGTCGCGAGCAGGCCCTGGCTCATGCCCATGTGCAGGCCCCACAGCGCGATGCCGGCGACGAGCCACGGCCAGTCGGCGCCGCGCGCCAGCGCGAGGTCGGCCGCGATCAGGACGACGAGCCCGAGCGCGAGCAGGCGCGCGTGGCTCACGCCGTCGGCCAGCCGCCCGAAGGGGTAGGCGGTGAGCGAGTAGACGACGTTCATGCCGACCAGCACCAGCGGCGTCCAGGCGACCGGCAGGCCGGCGTCGAGCGCGCGCAGCACGAGGAAGGCCTCGGAGAAGCGCGCCAGCGCGAACAGCGCGCCGATCCCCACGACCCACCAGTAGGCGCGCGGCAGCAGGCGCAGGTTGTCGCGCCGGATCGGGTTGAGCACCGGCGTGCCGGCCGGGCGCTCGGGTTCGCGCACGCCGAAGACGAGCAGCGCGACGGACAGGAAGCCCGGGATGATCGCGACCCAGAACACCGCGCGGAAATCGTTCGCCCACAGCAGCATCAGCCCCATCGCCAGCAGCGGGCCGAGGAAGGCGCCGATGGTGTCGAGCGACTGGCGCAGCCCGAAGGCCGCGCCGCGCATCGCGGGCGGGGCGATGTCGGCGACCAGCGCGTCGCGCGGCGCGCCGCGGATGCCCTTGCCGACGCGGTCGATCAGGCGTGCGGCGAGCACCAGGCCGGCACTCGTCGCCAGCGCGAACAGCGGCTTCGACAGTGCGCCGAGTCCGTAGCCGAGCACCGCGAGCGGCTTGCGCTTGCCCCAGTAATCCGACAGTGCGCCCGAGAACACCTTGACGATCAGCGCGGTCGCCTCGGCGGCGCCTTCGATGAGGCCGACCGCGAGCGCGCCGGCGCCGAGCGAGGTGACGAGGAACACCGGCAGCAGGCTGTGGATCAACTCGGACGAGACGTCCATCAGCAGGCTGACGAAGCCGAGCATCCAGATCGCCACCGGCAGTTTCGGGCGGGCCGAAGCCCGGGGCAGTGCGGGCGATGCGTCTTTCATGGTCCTGGCGTCGCGAATCGGTTGCGGGCATTGTGTCATGCGGCTGAGGACGGAGAGATGACAGGTGGCGCGAAATGTCGCAGATCAAGGCGTTGCGCGCGGACCTTGCCCAGAATGGGC
This sequence comes from Aromatoleum toluvorans, assembly GCF_012910905.1. Lineage (GTDB taxonomy): Bacteria > Pseudomonadota > Gammaproteobacteria > Burkholderiales > Rhodocyclaceae > Aromatoleum > Aromatoleum toluvorans. The sequence goes on along the minus strand of NZ_WTVN01000009.1, from coordinate 16,714 downwards.
CGCGGTTCAATCCGGACATCCGTTTCAGCTCGTGTTCACCATCGCATGAAGTTCATCACCCATCCCGTCTGGCTCGTCGGTTTCCGCCCCTTCTTCAGCCTCGCCTGCCTGGCGGGACTGAGTCTGCCGCTCCTCTGGGCGCTCATGTTCAGCGGGGCGCTGCCGGCGCCGGCCGGGCGCTTCACGCCCGTGCAGTGGCATGCGCACGAGATGTTCTTCGGCTTCGGCTGGGCGGTGATGGGCGGCTTCCTGCTGACGGCGTCGAAGAACTGGGTGCAGATCCGCGGTTATCACGGCGTGGCGCTGATGTGGCTCGTCGCCGCGTGGGTCTTCGAGCGCATCGGCATGGCCTGGGGCGGCGCATGGCCGGCGGCGCTGTTCTGGCTGTCGAACCTGGTCTTTCTCGGCTCCATCGTCGCGATGCTGCTGTGGACGCTGATCCGCTATCGCAGCCGGGACAGCTTCCGCGACAACTACTTCTTCCTCGTCGCGCTGCCGCTCTTCATCGCCGCCAAGCTGCTGCTCCTCGACGGCGCGCACGTCCCGGCCGGCGTCGCGATGGCGATCGGGCTCTTCCGCGTCGCCTTCCTCGTGATGCTCGAACGCACGCTGACGCAGTTCATGAAGGGCGTGTTCCAGGCCGAGATCGTGCGCCACCCGGTGCTCGACAACCCGATCAAGCTGCTGGCGCTGTCGCTGGTGTTCGTCGCGTGGATGCCGAAGGCGATGGCGGGGGCGCTGCTGGTCGTGCTCGCCTTCCTGCTCGTCGCGCGATTCATGCTGTGGAAGCCGCAGCTCGCGATGCGCAGGATCGATCTCGCGGTGATGTACCTCGGTTACGCGGCCATCGTCGTCCAGCTGCTGCTCGAATTTGCCGCGCTGCACGCGTCGCCGGCCTGGGTCGGCAGCGTGTCGGTGCACGTGTTCACGTTCGGCGTGATGGGGCTGATCATCCCGGCGATGCTGGTGCGCATCTCCAAGGGGCATACGGGGCGCAAGGTCGTCTTCGACGCCGGCGACAAGCTGCTGCTGTGGATCATGATGGCCGGATTCGTCGTGCGCGTCGTGCTGCCGCAGCTCGCGCCGGGCGCCTACACCGCGTGGGTGCATCTGGCCGCCACGGCGTGGTTCGCGTGCTTCGCGATCCTCGGCTGGCGCTACATCCCCTTCCTGCTCGCGCCGCGCGTCGACGGCAAGGAGCACTGAGGGCGGATCAGTCGGGCCGCAGGTCCGCGCCCGTCGCGGGCACGCGGCGCAGCACGGCCGGCGTGCGCGGTGCCACGACGCGCGCGCGCAGCTGGCCGCAGCCGCCGTCGACGTCCTGCCCGGCCGACTGGCGCAGCTTGGTGAGCACGCCGCGCTCGTGCAGGCGGCGCGCGATCGCCTCGGCGTGCCCGCGTTCGGGCCGCGCAAAGCCGAAGCCGTCCACGCTGTTCCACGGAATCATGTTCATGATCGCGTACTTGCCGGCGAGCAGGCGCACGATGCCGTCGATCTCCTCGTCGGTGTCGTTGATGCCGGCGAGCAGCGTCCACTGGTACTGGATCGGGTAGCCGGTGGCGCGTGCGTAGTCTTCGCCGCGTTCGACGAGCTCCTCGGGGGCGATGCGCGGCGCGCGCGGCAGCAGCTGTTCGCGCAACTCCGCGCACGTCGTGTGCAGCGACAGCGCCAGCGCCGGCTTCACGCGCTCCTGCGGCAGGCGCTCGAACACGCGCGGGTCGCCGACCGTCGAGAACACCAGGTTCTTGTGCCCGATGCCGCCCTCGGTGCCGAGGAAGTCGATCGCTTCGAGCACGTTGTCGAGGTTGTGCGCCGGCTCGCCCATGCCCATGAACACGACCTTCTTCACGAAGCGGCGCGCCCGCGCGAGCACCACCTGGGCGACGATCTCGGCGCTGCCTAGCTGGCGGATGAGGCCGTCGCGGCCGGTCATGCAGAAGGTGCAGCCGACCGCGCAGCCGACCTGCGACGACACGCACAGGCCGTCGCGCAGCAGCAGCACGCTTTCCACCGACTGGCCGTCGGCGAGCTGCACCAGCAGGCGCGCGGAGCCGTCCTCGCCGGGATGTTCGGAGAGCACGCGGGCGAGATTGCCGAGCTCCTCGCCGAGCGCCGGCAGCGCGCCGAGGATGCGCGGCGAGAGGAAGCCGTCGGCGCGCTTGCGCCCGCTGTCGAGCGGCCGCGCCTGCGCCCACGCGCGCAGGATCGCCTGTTCGTGGCAGGGCTTGGCGCCGAGGTCTCGCAGGCGCTGGCGGAGGTGTTCGATACGCATGGGGGACGGATGCTAGCACGGCTGCCGCGCCGTGGATCGCAGCGGGGGCCCTACACGTCGCTGTCGGCCGTGCCGCGCTTGCGGCTGCGCCGCAGCAGGCCGCCGAGCAGCTTGCCGACGCGCTCGGGGAAGTGGCTGGACGTCCACGCGAAGGCGCTGTACTTGATCAGCTTGCCCGCCAGCATCGCGGCAAACACGCCGGCGTAATCCGGGCGCAGCGCGCCGAAGAACATCAGCGCCGGCGTCTGCGGCAGCGGCGACAGGGCGACCAGGAACAGCGCGACGGTGCCGTAGCGCGCGCCCCAATCGATGACCCGGGCCCACGACGCATCGGTCACCAGTTCGGGATAGCGCTCAAACAGCTGGGTCCAGCCGAGATGGTGAAAGACCAGCATCAGCACCGTCGCGCCGATCGCGCTGCCCAGCGCGGACACGCCGCTGATGGCGCGCCAGCGCCCGGCTGCCATCAGGGTCGCCGGGACGACCACGGCCGTGACCGGCCACGCGGCCGTGACGGTGCCGACGAACGACAGCGCGACGCAGGCGAGCAACAGCCGCTTCCCTGCCGCCGCGAAGTGCAGGATGCGGTAGAGCAGGGCTTCGATGCGGGCGGCGAGCATGCCTGGGCGTCTCTCCTGGCAGGGGAAGGCAAAGGAAGGGGTACTGTACCCGCGAGGCAGGGAGTGCGGGTGTATGCCGGCGTCGGCGGGAATTGTCCGCCGCGCCCGTTCTTCATCGTGTAGGGCCCGGCCGGGCAGGTGTCAGGGGGGGCGACGTCTGCCCGGCCGTCCGTGCGGTGCCCCTCCGGCTGTCATCCGTCGCCCCCCGGGGCACTGCGGCAGGGGCGGCGGTCGGTACTCGTTTGTGTCAGCCCAGCTCGATCGGCACGAAGATGCGCGCGTCGCCGCGCTGGATCAGCAGTGCGACGTGCTTGCCCGCATCGGCGAGCTGCTTGCGCAGTTCATCCACGCGATGCACCTGCTTGCCATTCACGGCGAGGATCACGTCGCCTTCCTCGATCCCGGCGCGGGAGGCCGGCCCGGAAGAATCCAGCACCAGCAGCCCGCCGCGCGTATCGGTCGCTTTCTGCTCATCGTTGGTCAGCGGGCGCACCGAGACGCCAAGGCGTCCGCCGTCGTCGGGCTGGGGGGCTTCATCGGCTGCCGCCACCTTGTCGGGCTGCTGCTCGCCCACCGTGACGGTGATCTCCAGCGCCTTGCCCTTGCGCCAGATCTCGAGCTTCACCGGCTTCCCGGGCGTCACGACCGCCACCCGGGGCGGCAGCTCGGCGGACGACGCGATCGGTTCCCCGTTGAACTTCAGTACCACGTCGCCGGCTTCCAGTCCGGCCGCGGCGGCGGGGCTGCCGGCTTCGACATGGCTCACCAGGGCGCCGCGCGCGACGGAGAGCCCGAACGAATCGGCGAGCCCCTGGTTGAGATCCTGGATCGCGATGCCGAGCCGTCCGCGCGTGACCTTGCCTTGCGCCAGCAGCTGGTCCTTCACGTGCGCGGCGACGTTGATCGGGATCGCGAACGAGAGGCCCTGGTAGCCGCCCGACTGGCTGTAGATCTGCGAATTGATGCCGACGACCTCGCCCTTCAGGTTGAGCAGCGGCCCGCCCGAGTTGCCCGGGTTGATCGCCACGTCGGTCTGGAGGAAGGGAACGTAGCCTTCGTCCGGCAGCGAGCGCGACTTGGCCGAGACGATGCCGGCGGTGACGCTGTTCTCGAAGCCGAAGGGCGAGCCGATCGCGAGCACCCAGTCGCCGACGCGCAGATCCGCCGGGTCGCCGAGCGGCACGGTGGGGAGGCCCTGCGCGTCGATGCGCAGCACGGCGATGTCGGTCTGCTTGTCGATCCCCACCACCTTGGCGGTGAATTCGCGCTTGTCGGTGAGCTTGACCGTGACGTTGTTGGCGTCTGCCACGACGTGTGCGTTGGTGAGCACGATCCCGTCGGCACTCACGATGAAGCCCGAGCCCTGTCCGTGCGTGATCTGCTCGCTCGGCTTGCCCTTGCCGCGCGGGGCGAAGCGGCGGAAGAATTCGGAGAAGGGGTCGTCCGGGTCGAGCTGGCCGAACGGATTGCGCCCGCGCGCGGTGGTCTTCACAGTGCCTTCGACGCTGATATTGACGACCGCCGGGCCGTAGGACTCGACGATGCTGCCGAAGTCCGGCAGCGCTGCGGCGGCAAGCGGCTGTCCCGAGCGGATGGCGACCGGCGTGGCGGCAGTGGCCGCCGGGGCAACGGAGTGGCCGATTTCGTAGCCGCCCCAGATCGTGGCGGCGATGGTCGCGGCTGCGACGCCGGCGAACTTGAGTGTCTGTGAAGTCATGATTCGATTCCTCCCGTCCCGGAAGTTCCGGTATCGGATGCATTCCCGGAGGCGATGGTGGCACTCTACGGGCCGTTGACTTAAATCAAGCTTAAGGAAGCGCTGATTTGCCCCGCGCGTCAAACCGCGGGCCGGAATCCGACGGCAATGCGCAGACCGCCGAGCGGCGAGGCGTTCAGCACGATCGGCGCCTCGTGGCGCAGGGCGATGCTCCTGACGATCGCCAGCCCGAGCCCGCTGCCGGATTCTTCCTGGCCGGCGGGGCGGTAGAAGCGGTCGAGCACGCGTTCGCGTTCCTCGGGCGGGATGCCCGGTCCGCTGTCATCGACGCGCAGCCAGTAGCGTCCCTCGTCCTGGCCGACCGAAACATCCACGCGGCCGCCGCGCGGCGTGTAGCGGACGGCATTGTCGATCAGGTTGCCGGCCAGCGTGCGCAGCGCGGCCGCCTCGCCCATCGTCGCGAGGCCGTCGTCGAGCAGCTCGGCCCCGAGATCGATGCCCCGTTCGCCCGCCAGTGCGGCGTGGTCGGCGAGCGACTTGCGCGCGAGTTCGGCGAGCACGACGCGCTCGCGCCGTGCCGCAACGCCTTCTCCCGGCTCCTCGCGGGCGAGCGTCAGCAGCTGCTGGACCAGATGGGTCGCGCGGCCCAGCCCGGTGCGCAGTTCTCCCAGCGCGGCGGCGCGTGTCGCGTCGTCGCGGGCGCGTTCGCACAGCTGGAGCTGGATCTGCAGCGCCGCGAGCGGGGTGCGCAGCTCGTGCGCCGCGTCGGCGACGAAGGCGCGCTGGGCGCTCATCGCGTGCCGCAGCTGTTCGAGCAGTTCGTTCAGCGCGCGCACCAGCGGCCGCGCCTCGTCCGGGATGCCCGCGAGCGGCAACGCGTCGAGCGAATCGGCGCGGCGTGTCGCGACCTCCCGCGCGAGCCGCTCGAGCGGGCGCAGGCCGCGGCCGACCAGGAACCAGATCAGCGCCCCCAGCAGCGGGGTCAGCGCAATCAGCGGGATCAGGGTGCGCAGCGCCGCTGTGGCGGCGAGGCGGCTGCGCACCGCCATCGGCTGGGCGATCTGGATCACGTGGTCGAGCAGCGGGATCGAATACACGCGCCAATCGCCTTCGGACGTGGTGACCGTCGTGTAGCCCAGCTGCGCGCGCGCCGGCAGCGCGGTGTGCGGGTGCGAGAGATACAGGCGCACCCCGGTGTCGTCCCAGATCTGGATCACGAGGTCCAGTGATTCCTCCGGCGGCGCGAGCGGTGCGACGTTCGGGCCGGCAAAGCGCCGGTCGCGCAGCGACAGCGCGAACTGGCGCAGGTTGTAATCCATCAGCGCATCGATCTCGCTGTGCGCCATGCGATAGGTCGCGACACCGCCGAGCGCGAACACCAGCACCAGCGCGCCGAGCAGCGAGAGTACGAGCGTGCGGCGCAGGGAGTTCATGGCTGTTCCGGCACGTAGTAGCCGACACCGCGCAGGTTCCGGATCCATTCGGCACCCAGCTTGCGGCGCAGCGAGTGGATATGCACCTCCACGGCATTGCTGTCGACTTCCTCGTCCCAGCCGTAGATCCTTTCCTCGATCTGCGCGCGCGACAACGGGCGGCCCGGATGCTCCAGCAGGGCCGACAGCAGCGCGAACTCGCGCGCGGACAGCCGTACCGCCTCGCCCGCCAGCGTCACGGCGCGGCTCGCGGGGTCGACCTGAAGCGCACCGAGCGTCATCACGGGGCTGGCCTGGCCGCGTTGGCGGCGCAGCAGCGCCCGCACGCGCGCCGAGAGCTCGTCGAGGTCGAAGGGTTTGACGAGGTAGTCGTCCGCGCCCGCATCGAGCCCGCGGATGCGGTCGGCCACCGCGTCCCGCGCCGTCAGCACCAGCACCGGCAGCGCGTGGCCGGCCGTGCGCAGGCGCTGCAGCAGTTCGATGCCGTTGCGGCGCGGCAGGCCGATGTCGAGGAGCACGAGGTCGTAGGGGTTGTCGCCGATCGCGAGTTCGCCGGCGATGCCGTCGCGCACCCAGTCGACGGCATAGCCGTCCTGGCGCAGCGCCTGTTGCACGCCGGCACCGATCATCGGATCGTCTTCGATCAGCAGCAGTCTCATGGTGGCGAAGCTTGCGGGAGCGGAATCCGGAATGATGCATATTATGCAAGCGGCAGGCACGCATTTCCGCATTGCGTTACGCTGCGTGCCTTTCCGTCGCGTCCCGCGACGCCCGGCCCCGCCCGAACCGACAGGATATTCCGCCATGCCTTGCGCCCCGGTCCGCCTCGGCCTCCTGCTCCTGGCGCTGCTGCTGCCCGCCGCGGATGCCAGCGCCGCCGATGCGCCGCCCGCGGTGGCGACGGATGACGTGCGCGTCGCGCGGATCGCAGGCGGTTTCACCATCGACATGGCGGCCCACGCGCCGGTCAGCCCGGAACTGGCGTGGGAGGTCCTGACCGATTTCGAGCACATGGCGAGCTTCGTCCCCAACCTGAAGACCAGCCAGGTGACGGAGCGCAGCAGCGACCTGATCCGCGTGCGCCAGACGGGCACGGCGCGCTACGGCGTGTTCTGGACGGACTTCGAGTCGGAGCGCGATATCCGGCTCTTCTTTCCGCGCGAGATCCGGTCGCTGGGGATCCGGGGCAACGTCCGGCACATGGAAAGCCTGATGCGCCTCGAGCCGGAGCCGGGCGGGACGCTGCTCCGCTATCACGCGCAGATCCAGCCCGATTTCTGGCTGCCCCCGCTGCTCGGCCCGGCCTTCGTGCAGCACGAAACGGCCGAGCAGTTCTCCGCGATGATCCGCGAGATGGTGCGACGGCGCTGAGGGGCTGAGCGCGGCCGCATGAAATCTGATTTTTTCTTAATGTTGCGGGTGAGTACGGCTTAATCCCGGCGGGCACAGACTCCTCCTCACGACGAAACCGTCGTCCATCCAAGCACAGGAGAGTCACCATGCAATCGAAGTACATCAAGGCCCTTATCGCTGCCACCGCCGCCGCTTTCGCCCTGTCCGCCTCGGCTGCCGCCCCGGCCGACGCCGCCCCCGCTGCTGCCGACCAGGCCATGAGCACCAAGGCTCCCGCGAAGAAGGCCGTCAAGCACACCAAGAAAGCTGCCCACAAAAAGGCGCCGGCCAAGAAGGCTGCGGCTCCGGCGGCCAACTGAGCGTTCCAAAAGTGACCGGGTCGGACCCGTGGGGGTGTCCGACCGGTCGCATCCGGCCGCACTCGCATGGGTCCGCTCCGTCTCCCGATGCGCTTGCGGTGTCGGATAAGCGCGATCGAGCGCCTGCTGCTGTGGTGCCTGGCGACCCTGCCCGCGATCGGGCTGGTGTGGGCATCCGAGCTTCCGCAGGCGGCGACGTTGGCCGCAGGCGGCGCCAACCCGCCGCGCGCCGTGCGCGTGTTCCGCGTCTACGGCTGGCATTCCCTTGAAGCCCGTGCCGGCCTCATCTGGCTCGGCGTCGATGAACCCTACGTAATCCGCTTGGGCGCGAACTGCGGCGCCGCCGGCGATGAAGTCCCCTCCGTGCTCGTGCTGCGCGACAACCACCTCGTTCCCGGCCGCGATCGCCTCGTGTTTCCGGCGGGCGAGTGCGTGATCGATAGCCTGTTGCGTGCCGACCGGAATAAACTGCGCGCGAGTGAGATAACCCCGGACGGTAATGTCGTCGTCCGTCTGATCCACGATGCGGGACCGCGCAGGAAGAAATGAAGATACTCCTCGTCGAAGACGATCCCCAGCAGGCCGCCTACATCCGCAAGGGCATCCAGGAAGCGGGGCACGTCGTCGATGTCGCGGCCGACGGCCGTGACGGGCTGTTCCTGGCCACCACCGAAAGCTATGACGTGCTGGTCCTCGACCGCATGCTGCCGCGCGTCGACGGCCTGACGGTATTGCGCACGCTGCGCGCGTCGAACGTCGCGACGCCGGTCGTGATCCTCAGTGCGCTGGGCGAAGTCGACGACCGCGTGGCAGGCCTGCGCGCCGGTGGCGACGATTATCTCGTCAAACCCTTCTCGCTGATCGAACTCGTCGCGCGCCTGGAAGCGCTGGCGCGGCGCGGTGTGGCGGCGTCGGGGGATGCGGCGCCGCGCACGCGCCTGGCCGTGGCCGACCTCGAGATGGACCTGCTGCGGCGCAGTGTCGCGCGCGCCGGCCGGAAGCTCGATCTCAAGCCGAAGGAGTTCCAGCTGCTCGAATTCCTGCTGCGGCATTCCGACCAGGTCGTCACGCGCGCGATGCTGCTCGAGGCCGTGTGGAACTACCACTTCGATCCGCAGACCAACGTCATCGACGTGCATATCTCCAACCTGCGCGCGAAGATCGACCTGCCGGGCCTGCCGCCGCTGATCCATACCGTGCGCGGTGCCGGCTACCGGCTGAGTGCGGATGTCGCGTGACGCGCCGCAGCGCGGGCTGCGTGCGTGGTTCGCCAGCCCCTTCCACCGTTTTGCCGTCGCGCTGCCCGCGGCGATCGCGCTGATCGTCGGCGCGCTCTTCTACCCGCTTTTCCTCGAGGCGGAGGGCAACATCCGCGACGAGGTGCGCGCAGCAATCACGCTGGAGATCACCGGCCTCGACGAGCATTTCCACGAGCGCGGCCTCAAGGGGTTGCGTGAAGTCCTGCAGCGCCGGATCGACGATGCGGCCGACCGCGACGCGGTGTACCTGCTCACCGACCGCGACGGGCGCGCCTCCGTCGGCAACCTGAGCGAATGGCCGGCGGGGGTGCCGGTGTCCGACGAGGCGTGGTTCAGTATCCGCGAGCCCGACGGCAGCACGCTGGAAGGGCAGGTGTTCGTGCTCTTCGGCGGCGACCGCCTGCTGGTCGGCCGCCATTCCCCGCTGGAATCCTTCCAGCGGCACATGTCGATGCGCCTGTGGGGGTCGGCGGTGCTGATCATCGTCGTGGCGGCGGCGATCGGCTGGTTCTTCATGCAGCACCTGCACCGCCGGCTCGAGACGCTGGCGCGCGAGGCGGCCCGCATCCAGGAAGGCCACCTCGCGCAGCGCCTCAGTCTGAGCGCGCGCGACGACGAGCTCGATGCGCTGGCGCGCCGCTTCAACCGCGCCTTCGACGAGATCGAGCGCCTCGTCGACGCGTCGCGGCACGTGTCCAGCGCCATCGCCCACGACATGCGCAGGCCGCTGATCTCGCTGCGGCGGGCCATCGACGAGGCCCGCGAGGCCGCCGTCGCGGATGCGGTGCTGGGCGAACGGCTGGAGGGCCTGGGCGCGCAGACCGATGCCTTGCTGCGCACCTTCGCGGCGTTGCTGAGTCTGGCGCGGATCGAGGCGGGCGCGCTCGGGCCGAAGTGGCAGGCGGTGGACCTTGCCGCGCTGGCCGCCGATGCGATCGAACTGTACGAGCCGCTCGCGGCCGCAGAGGGGCGCGAACTCGTCGGCTCCCTGGCGCCCGCAACCGTGCGCGGGGATCCGGATCTCCTGTTCCAGGTGCTGCAGAACCTCATCGAGAACGCGTTGAAGCACGGCGCGGGCCGGATGGAGCTGAGCGTCGCGGTGCAGGCGGAGAGCGTCGTCGCGTGCATGCGCGATCACGGCCCCGGCGCGCCCGAGGCGGCGCTGCCGAAGCTGTTCGAGCGCTTCTTCCGCCTCGACGAAAGCCGCAGCGCGCCCGACGGCGCGGGGGTCGGCCTCGCGCTCGTCAAGGGCATCGTCGAGGCGCACGGCGGGCGCGTCGTGGCGCGCGATGCGCAGCCCGGTCTGGCGGTGGATGTGGTATTGCCGTTACCGCGCGGCGGAGGTGGCGCCGGGCTCGGCTGATTCCGCCCGCGGCTGCGCGGCTGCGTGTAAGCTGAATGCATGATGAGCGGGCAGGGAGCGTCGACGTATGGCAGGCCTGGATGGCGGGGCGAGCAGCGTTCGTGCCGGTTGCGGGCGTCCCGGCGGTAGCGGCGGAGCGCGGCGATGAGCGGGGCCTCGGCGGCGCTCAAGGCTCGCGAGCTGGCGAAGATGAAGCGCATCGCGCTGGCGCTGCTCGTGACCGTGACGCTGCTGTTCGTGCTGGCGCGGCTGCAGCATGGTGTCGGACCGTGGGCCTGGGTCGCCGCCTTCGCCGAGGCGGCGATGATCGGCGCGCTGGCCGACTGGTTTGCGGTGGTCGCGCTGTTCCGGCATCCCCTCGGCCTGCCGATCCCGCATACCGCGATCATTCCGGCGAACAAGGACCGCATCGCGGGCAACCTCGCGGCGTTCATCCGCGACAAGTTCCTCGCCACCGACACCATCGTCCGCAAGATGCGCGCCTTCGATCCGGCCGGCCGCATGGCGGTGTGGCTGCAGCAGCCGGACAATGCGCGGCTCCTCGCCGGCAAGCTCGCGTCGGCGCTGGCGGGCTGGCTGGATTTCATCGACGACGCGCGCGTGCGCCGATTCCTGGCGGCGGCGATCCGCGGCCGGCTGCGGCAGGTCGACCTTTCCGCGATGTCGGGGAAGATCCTCGACGCACTGACCGCCGATGCCCGCCATCAGGAGGTGCTGGACGCGGCACTCGCGCGCCTGGCGCACTGGCTCGACGATCCCGACGTGCAGTCGGCGTTCGCGGGGATGATCGTGGAGGTCGCGGGCAAGGAATATCCGAAGGTGCTGCGGGCGGTCGGCCTCGTCACCGACACGGACGAATTCTCGCGCCGCATCGCCGCGAGCATCGTGCGCGGCATCAACGGCTGGCTGCACGACATTGGCGACGATCCGCAGCATCCGCGCCGCAAGGCGTTCGACGAGTCGGTGGCGGAGTTCATCGGGCGCCTGAAGACGGACGACTCCCTGGCGGTGCGCATCGAGGCAGCCAAGCGCGACCTGCTCGCCCATCCGGCGACGGCCGAGTACCTGAACGGCCTGTGGGACGACTTGAAGGCGTGGCTGCGCAGGGACCTGCAGCGGCCGGATTCGCACCTTGCGACCCGGCTCCGCGGCGCGGCGGCGGCGTTCGGCAAGGCGCTGGCGGACAACCGCGCCCTGCGCGATTCGCTCGACGATCACCTCGAATCCGCGGTCACCGCGCTGGCGGACGACTTCCGCGACGGGCTGGCGGACCACATCGCCTCGACGGTCAGGAGCTGGAAGGACGAGGATCTCGTGCGCGAACTGGAACTGAGCGTCGGCCGCGACCTGCAGTTCATCCGCCTGAACGGCACGCTCGTGGGCGGGGCGATCGGCCTGCTGCTGCACGCGTTGACCTTGCTGGTGCCCCGCGTGGGCTAGCTCAGGGGCCGACGCCCGGGGGCGCAGCGTCGCCAAGCCGGCGCAGGGCCGTCGCCGCGACGCTGCGCACCGCGGCGCTCAGCGTGTTCAGGGCCAGCGACCCCAGCCGCCAGCGGTGCCAGTGGAGCGGCACGTCGAGGTAATGGCCGGGGGCGATCTCCACGAGTTCGCCGGCGTCGATCGCCGGCAGCGCAAAATGCTCCGGCACCATGCCCCAGCCCAGACCCCGCTTCGCCAGTGCGATGAAGCCATGTACCGACGGGACCATGTGGGTCGGCGGCTGCACGGCGTCCGGCGCGAAGCGTGCGATGAACTGCTGTTGCAGCGCGTCCTTCAGGCTGAAGCGCAACATCGGCGCGGCGGCGAGGCTGCGGGCATCGACGCCGGCCGGGAAATGGCGGGCGACGTAGGCGGGCGAACTCACCGCGAGGTAGCGCATGACGCCGAGCGGCTCGACCGTGCAGCCCTGGATCGGCGCCGCGCTGGCGCTCACGGCCGCCATCACGGCGCCCTCGCGCAGCAGCGCGGCCGAGTGGTCCTGGTCTTCGACGCGCAGGTCGAAGACGATCGACGCTTCCGCGGGCATTGCGTCGAAGACGGCGAGGAACCAGCTGTCGAGCGAATCGGCATTGACGGCGATGGGCATCCGCAGGCTCGCCTGCACCGCATCAGCGCTGCCCAGCGCGCCGAGCATTTCCGACTCGAGCAGCGCCAGCTCTTCCGTGTAGCGCACCAGCGCCTTCCCCGCATCCGTTGCCTGGCAAGGGGCGGAGCGCCGGATCAGCACCTGTCCGAGACGTTCTTCCAGCAGCTTGATGCGCTGGCTGACGGCCGAGGGCGTGATGTGGAGCTGGCGGGCCGCCGCTTCGAACGAGCCTTCGCGGACCACCAGCGCGAAGGCCGCGAGCTGGGCGTTGTCGATTCTCATGAATTAGAAAAATTAACGACAATAAAAAATGTTTAGTTTTACCGATTGATTGTCGCCCGCTAGAGTCGCCTCGACAAGCCACCTTCGAGCCCGTTTCATGGAAACCCAATTTCTGGCCGGATTCCTCGCCTGCATGGCGCTCATCGTCGCGATCGGCGCGCAGAATTCCTTCGTGCTGCAGCAGGGCATCCGGCGCGAGCATCTGTTGCCGATCACGCTGATCTGCGCCTTGTCCGATGCGCTGCTGATCGGTGCCGGGATTGCCGGTCTGGGCGCGCTGATCCAGTCCAGCCCGGTCGTGCTGACCATCGCGCGCTATGGCGGCGCGGCCTTCCTGCTTGTCTATGGCGCGCTTGCCGCCCGGCGTGCCTGGCAGGGCGAGCGCCTGCACGTCCAGGCCGGGGCGCCGGTTCCGCTCGCGACGGCGGTCGCCACCTGCCTCGGCTTCACCTTCCTGAACCCGCACGTGTATCTCGATACGGTGATCCTGCTCGGCGGGCTCGCGAACCAGCATGGCGAGCACGGGCGCTGGGCGTTCGGCGCCGGTTCGGCCACCGCCAGCCTGCTGTGGTTCTTCGCGCTGGCCTACGGTGCCCGCGTGCTGGCGCCGATCTTCGACCGGCCCGTGGCGTGGCGGGTGCTCGATGCCGCGATGGCCCTCGTGATGTTCGCGCTGGCGGCGAGTCTGCTGCAGGGGGAGGGCGTCGCGGCCATCGGCCAGGTCCGCGCCGGATGAAGGGGAAGGGCTCCGGCGTGTCGGGATTTTCTCGCGCGAGCGGATGACATTGCATGCCGGGCGTCTATTCTTCGGTATGAATGGCGGCTGCGGCAGGGCGAGGTGTCCGGGGCCGCAGGCGCCGCCATGCCGCGACATCCGCGCCACCACGAGGAGGGCCTGCCTTGTCGAACCGACAGTTTGCCGTGCGCATCGCTGCGTGCCTGGCACTGGGCTCGGTGGCCGGGCCGGCTGCCGCCGCGGCCGACTGGCAATGCGATGCGGGGTATGTGTGGCGCGAAGCCTTCCCCGGCGACTATGTGTGCGTGACGCCCGCAGTGCGCGACCGGGTGATGCGCGACAACGACCTCGCGACGTCGCGGTGGGCGCCGGGGAGCCTGTATCCGGGCGCCTGCAGTCCGGGGTATGTTGCACGCGAGGCGTATTCGGGCGACACGACCTGCGTCACGCCGGCCGGGCGCGAAAGGGCGCGCCACGAGAACGAGCTGGCCGACAGGCGCCGCAGCACCACCGGCGGGCCGGACGGCCTGGAGACCTGCCTGCCCGGCTTCGTGTGGCGCGAGGCCTCCCCGACGGACTTCGTGTGCGTCGATCCCGCGGCGCGCCAGCGTGTGCGCGAGGAGAACGGCAACGCCGCGAACACCCGCGGCCGGCGCGACTGCCTTCCGGGCTTCGTGTGGCGCGAAGCGTCGCCGACCGACCATGTGTGCGTCGAGCCGGCGGAACGCGAGCAGGTGAGTTTCGACAACCAGGCCAACGAGACACGCGAGCGCACGCTCGGCGGCGCGTGCGACCGCTACGCCGAAGAGGCCGTGGCCCAGTACAACGAGATGGTTGCGCGCGACTGCGGCTTCTCGGCGCCGCGCTGGCAAGGCAATCCCGCGGTGCACGGGGAATGGTGCCGGCAGGTGCCGCGCGCCGACCGCGAGGACGAGGCCGCGATCCGGCGCGACGAGCTCAGGGAATGTGCGGTGCGATCCGCGGAGGCCGAACGCCCGTCGTGGGAAGAGTGCGCGATGAGCGTCCTCGTCACCAACCGCGCGTGCCTCGACGGCGGCGGCGCGCCGTCGGAGATCCCGCCCGGCAAGCTGTCGTCCGTAGGCTGCGGTGCCACTCCCGACAGCGCCTTGCTGCGGGCCAGGATCGGCTTCGGCGGGAAGTTCTGCCTGTCCAGTGGCGAAATGCCCGACCGGGGATGCTGCACCTACGAGGAGGAGCTCATCCCCGGCTGCCTGTGTCGGTAGGTGGGGGCCGTTCCGCCGCCGCGCTTCACTTCTCGGCGAAGCAATACAGCAGACCGTCGCCGCCGGTGCTTTGCAGCGCCGTCTGGCTGCAGCCGCCGCGCGTCGTGTGCGCGGAGTTCCAGGACGTGGCCCAGGCGTGCGTCACCGGGCCGGCCCGGTCGTGGTGCCCCAGCATCGCGGTGCCCTCGTCGCCGCCCTTCGTCCAGTTCCCGCAGGTCATGTCACTGAACGGCGGGCTGGGGGGGAAGGCCGTTCCGTCCGGCCGCGAGCCGGTGAGGATGTCGTGGCGATTGGGCTTCTCGGTGCGGCCGTTGACGATCTGCCCTTTCTCGTCCAGCAGGGTTTCCTTGGTCAGGTTCGCCTTCGACGAATGCAGATCTTCGACGTCGCGCGCGATCCGCACGCCCTTGGCGTTGAACCAGGGCCCTTTGCCGATGCGGTCGCGCGCATGGACCGCATTCGCGTCGGCGAGCGCCGTCGCCTGCGTGCTGAGGTAGGCGCGCCAGGTGCGTTTTCCCGCGCCGACCGCCGCGGCAAGCGATTGGCAGTGCCGGTCGGCGCCTTCCAGTCCGCCGAGATCTGCCCCGTTGCCGGCCCCGACACTGGTGATGAAGAAGGACATCTTGTCCGCCGCCGTTGCAGGGAGCGATGTTCCCAACAAGAACCAGGAACCCGCCAGAATGCCCGCCGTCTTCGCTGCGTTGTGCATGAAGTGCTCCTTCTTGGGGTTGTTGGACTGAATTAGATGAAATCGATCCCCTTCGGTTCGTGTGGCATCGGTAGGAGCAGGACTCTCAGCATCCGGGGCAAAGTGAGATACGCTTTCGCACTACGCCCGCATTCGAAGAATCCGACCCATGACCGTCTCCGGCAAGTGGAGCAGCCTCTCCAGGCGGCTCGGTGAAGAACTGCGTCAGCTCGTCACGATCAAGCCGAGCGACCGCCCCTGGCAGATGCCTTTCGCCGCCGCGCTGGCTTCCGGCCTGCCGCTGATGGTCGGTGCGTATTTCGACCACATGGACTACGGCCTGATCTCCTCGCTGGGCGGGCTGGTCTTCCTGTATCTCCCGGAAACGCCCCTGCATCACCGCATGGTGGCGCTGATGGCGTGCGCGTTCGCCATGACCGCCAGTTATGCGCTGGGGGTGATGAGCCACCTCGTGCCGCCGATCATGATGCTGGTGCTGACCTTCACCGCGATCCTCGTCACGATGGTGTGCCGCTTCTATCGCGTCGGCCCGCCGGGCAGCCTGTTCTTCATCATGGCGGCATCGATCGGCGCCTATTCGCCCGGCGGAATCCTTGACGTGCCGCTCAAGGTCGGCCTGATCGCGATGGGCTGCCTGCTGGCGAGCCTGATCGCGTTCTTCTACAGCGTGTATATCCTGCGCCAGCGCGACCCCAAGCCGGCGGTGCCGCTGCCCCCGCCGACCTTCGACTTCGTGGTGTTCGATTCGGTCGTGATCGGCCTGTGCGTGGGCGTCTCCCTCGCGCTCGCGCAACTGCTGCAGCTCGAGCGCGCCTACTGGGTGCCCGTGAGTTGTCTCGCGGTGATGCAGGGCATGAACCTGCGCGCCGTGTGGGACAAGCAGGTGCACCGCCTGCTGGGCACCGCGATCGGCATGCTCGTGTCGTGGGGGCTGCTGAGCCTGCCGCTGGAAAAGTGGTCGATCTCCGTCGTCATGATCGGGCTGGCCTTTGTCGTCGAGACCGCCGTGGTGCGCCACTATGGCTTCGCCGCGATCTTCATCACGCCGCTGACGATCCTGCTTGCGGAGGCGGCGACCCTCGGGCAGGGCTCGGCCACCGAACTGATCCAGGCGCGTTTCCTCGACACGCTGCTCGGCTGCCTCGTGGGCTTCGCGGGCGGCATCTGCCTGCACAGTCCGCGCTTCCGCACCACCGTCGGCACGCGGATGCGGCGGCTGGTTCCCGCGCGCCTCTTCGGCTAGGCGATTTCGGTCGGAGGGTGGGAATAAATCCCCGGGGG
>NZ_WTVN01000099.1 GCF_012910905.1 Aromatoleum toluvorans | reverse complement strand
GGGCAATTGCAGCGCCTTCACCAGCGATTACACCGCGGGCGGCACCACCAACGTCACCCCGATCAATCCGGGCGGCACTGGTTCCAACTGGTGCGGTGCGGCTGGTATCGCCAAGCTCTCGGTCGACCTGACCGCGATGTCCAATCTGAAGTAATTTCCCTTTCCGGGATCAATGGGGCGGCAGAGCAATCTGCCGCCCTTTTTGTTTTCGGCGGCTTTGTTTTTCACCTCTCCCCACCGGGGAGAGGTGAACCGCACCTCTGGCCCTCGCTTCGCTCGCCTATGACGCGGGAGCCTCGACCCTGTCGTGCAGGGTGAAGCGGTCGCCGTCACGGACCAGCGCGACGTTGCGCTGATGGAAGGCGTCGAGCGTCGAGCGATGGCCGATCGACACCACCGCGGTATCGGGCAGGCTGTCGGCGAGCAGCCTGTAG
>NZ_WTVN01000098.1 GCF_012910905.1 Aromatoleum toluvorans | reverse complement strand
CCGCGTGACGACGGCCGCCGGTCGTTGGCCGACTATCGTCGTCGCCCTGATCCGCGGCGACGACAGCAATGATCAGTTGGCCTTCACCGTGCGCGGCAAGGCCGCGGGCGCCGGCTGCGCAATCCTGGGCGGTGGATTGGTGTCGAAGGCATCAGTTCCGACGAACTCCGCTTGCGCCACATCCGAAATCCATTTGACCGCGGCGGGGTGACTGACCAGCATCCCGATCAACGCCACGACCAGCAGCACCGGCAATGCAATCAGCTTGATGCTGAAGCTCCCGTAATTGCTCTCGGGGTCCTGCTGTCGGTTGTCGAAAGAGCCCTGCATGGATTCCTCCACAATGCGGACGTGCTCCACCGAGGGTCACTTACCGCAGGGCACGCAAGGCCGATGTGAATGGTTTCACAGGCCTTGTCCGGCTCACCATTTCGTGA
>NZ_WTVN01000097.1 GCF_012910905.1 Aromatoleum toluvorans | reverse complement strand
AGACGGAATTCTCGCTGGACGCGATGTGTAGCGCGTATCTCTGCCTTTACCGGAAACTGGCGGGCAGGAGAGCGCGCGCGACATGGCAAGGTGGGACTACGAGCGATGTAGTCGATTGATCGTTTGGACCGGTTTTCCGGGGGCGTTCAAATCGGCTCCCGAACGGAATGCCTCGCTCGAGTTTCCAGACTTGACGGCCTGAAGGCTCGCAGGAATAGCTCCAGGTTTGCCAGAGACCAAAGCACCTTTTCGTGGTTTTGACGGCGGGCGAGATGCTCGTTGACCAGCTGCCGCAAGACATCCCTGTTGCAGAACGATGCCACACGCGCGCCATCACTGACCAGCAGATCGGAGATAAATTCGCGATAGGGACCGCGAAACCACTCCTCAATTGGCACGCGAAAGCCGATCTTCTTGCGCGTCAGAATCCCCGGTGGAAGAG
>NZ_WTVN01000096.1 GCF_012910905.1 Aromatoleum toluvorans | reverse complement strand
TGAAGACGCTGGGCGGGATCAGGCCGCGCGCCGGATGCTGCCAGCGCAGCAGCGCCTCGAAGCCGGTGATGCGGCCTTTGCGGATGTCGAGGAACGGCTGGTAGACGAGAAACAGCTGGTTCGCTTCGATCGCCTGTTCGAGATCGCGCTGCAACGCGCGGCGGTCGCGCGCCGCCTGGTCGTCGCTCGCTTCGAAGAAGCGGATCGTGCCCGGGCCGGATTTCTTGGCCCGGTAGAGCGCGATGTCGACATGCTTGAGCAGCTCGTGCGGATTGTTGCCGTCGCGCGGCGCGAGCACGATACCGACGCTGATCGCGCCTGATATCTCCAGTCCGTCGATCGGGAGTGGATCGGCGAACGCCGCGACGAAGCGTTCGGCGATCGCGAGCACGTCCTCGGGTCGCGTCAGATTGGACATGATCAGCGCGAACTCGTCGCCGCCGATC
>NZ_WTVN01000095.1 GCF_012910905.1 Aromatoleum toluvorans | reverse complement strand
GTTGTTGATGTTGAGGCTCGGATTGATCAGATCGATCTCCGGCCGCGCGTGCATGTTGGCGAAGCTCGCGCTGCCGCCCGCCGGCGTCACGGCCAGGTTCTGGACGAAGCCCGCCAGCGTGTTCTGATAGAAGCTGACGTGATCGGCATTCGGCGCCGAGACGATGAATACCGTACCGGTCGCCTGCGGCGTCGGCGCGACGATCGTCTTGCCGTTCTGATCGGTGCCCGGCAGCGGATTGCCGGCGGCGTCGAACCATCCGGCCGGATCGATGATGCCGTCAAAGTGCCGTGCACCGGTCGAGCTGTCGGTGGTGCTCCACACCGCGTAGGGATTGAGCACGACACCCTTGCCGATCGGGTTGCCGTTGGCATCGAGCACGCCGCGGACGGTGCCGCGGAAATCGACATTGACGGTGTTGTTGGTGAGGATCGGCGCCCGGATGATGAC
>NZ_WTVN01000094.1 GCF_012910905.1 Aromatoleum toluvorans | reverse complement strand
GATATTAGCTGGGCGAAACAGGGGGGAGAAACAAGAGCGGCCAACCGGCCCCACTCGTCATTCCGGGCGCGCGAAGCGCGAGCCCGGAATCCATCAGGCCGCAACTTCGGTGGATGAATGGATTCCGGGCTCGCGGCTGCGCCGCGCCCCGGAATGACGACATCCAAAACGAACCCATCCAGGACGCATCCATGTCCAAGAGCCTGATCGACCTGCTGTCCATCCTCGATCTCGAGCAGCTCGAGGTGAATTTGTTCCGCGGCAACAGCCCGAAGACGAGCTGGCAGCGGGTGTTCGGTGGCCAGGTGATCGGCCAGGCGATGGTTGCGGCGTGCCGCACCGTCGAGGGCCGGCTGCCGCATTCGATCCATTGCTATTTCATCCTGCCCGGCGATCCGCAGATCCCGATCATCTACCAGGTCGAGCGGCTGCGCGACGGCAAGAGCTACAC
>NZ_WTVN01000093.1 GCF_012910905.1 Aromatoleum toluvorans | reverse complement strand
ATGCCGCGTGATGGCTGTCACGCGGTATTTCGTTTCGTCACGTCAAAACTGACGACAGCCTGTTTTTCGTCAGAGTTTTGAATAAATAGTGCCCGTAATATCAGGGAATGACCCCACATAAAATGTGGCATAAAAGATGCATACTGTAGTCGAGAGCGCGTATGCGTGATTTGATTAACTGGAGCGAGACCGATGAAAAAAGTCGTCACGGTTTGCCCCTATTGCGCATCAGGTTGCAAAATCAACCTGGTCGTCGATAACGGCAAAATCGTCCGGGCGGAGGCAGCGCAGGGGAAAACCAACCAGGGTACCCTGTGTCTGAAGGGTTATTATGGCTGGGACTTCATTAACGATACCCAGATCCTGACCCCGCGCCTGAAAACCCCCATGATCCGTCGCCAGCGTGGCGGCAAACTCGAACCTGTTTCCTGGGATGAGGCACTGAATTACGTTGCCG
>NZ_WTVN01000092.1 GCF_012910905.1 Aromatoleum toluvorans | reverse complement strand
GTGCTGAGCGCGAGCGATGGCGCCGAAGCGGTGGCGCTGTTTGAGCGTAATCGTCCGCAATTGGTGTTGATGGACGCGTTGATGCCGGTCATGGACGGTTTCGAGGCGGCCCGGCGGATCAAGGAGCTGGCGGGCGAAGCGCTGGTGCCGATCATCTTCCTGACCTCGTTGACCGAAGGCGAAGGGCTGGCCCGCTGCCTGGACGCCGGAGGGGACGATTTCGTTGCCAAGCCTTATAACCAAAGCGTGTTGGCGGCCAAGATCAACGCGATGAACCGCCTGCGACTGCTTCAGGAAACCGTCCTGCAGCAGCGTGATCTCATTGCCCGGCATCATAAGTACCTGCTCAACGAGCAGCGCGTGGCCAAGGCCGTGTTTGACCAGATCGCCCATTCCGGTTGCCTGAGCGCCCCGAATATCCGCTACCTGCAATCGCCTTACGCGTTGTTCAATGGCGATCTGTTGC
>NZ_WTVN01000091.1 GCF_012910905.1 Aromatoleum toluvorans | reverse complement strand
GCGCATACGGCAGCAGGCGGCGGCCGGCGCCGGTCAGCGACATGCCGCGGCTGTGCCGCTCGAACAGCGCGGTGCCGATCTCGGCCTCCAGCGCCTTGATGCGCTGGGTGACGTTGGACTGCACGGTATTCAGCTCTTCGGCGGCCCGGGTGATGCCGCCGAGCCGGGCGACCGTGGAAAAGGTGAGCAGGTCGGTCAATTCCATCTGGGACCACCGTTTCAATTTAGAGATGGCAGCGTTCTCTAGTATTCATTTTCGCAGAATGTTAGGCCCGCTTAGGCTTGGAGTCCAGAACAGCAAGTCCAGAACAGGGAGCAAGCGCATGCCGATCGGCACCGAATTGACGGCGCGTCTGGGCACCGAACATCCGATCCTGGCGGCGCCGATGGCGATGATCACGGGCAGCCGGCTGGTGAAGGCGGTGAGCGAGGCTGGCGGCTTCGGCATTCTGGGCGGCGGCTATGGTG
>NZ_WTVN01000090.1 GCF_012910905.1 Aromatoleum toluvorans | reverse complement strand
GAGCTACACCACCCGCCGCGTCACCGCGATCCAGCACGGCAACGCGATCTTCTCCATCATGGTCTCGTTCCATTCCGATGAAGAGAGCAACTTCAATCACCAGGAGAAGATGCCCGACGTGCCGCCGCCGGAGAAGCTGACGGCGGAGGAAGTCTCGAAGCAGCCGATGTTCAAGGAGATGCCGGAGTTCATCCGTCGCTACTACGAAAGCGACCGGCCGATCGAGCTGCGCCCGGTCGAGCTCGGCCGCTATTTCGGCCAGCAGATCGACGACGGCCGCATCCATGTCTGGATCCGCACCGCGGCGAAGCTGCCCGACGATCCGGCACTGCATCTGTGCGCGCTGGCCTATGCCTCGGATTTCTCGCTGCTCGACGCCGTGATGGCGCGCTACGGCCGCACGCTGTTCGATCGCCGCATGATGCCGGCGAGCCTCGATCACGCGATGTGGTTTCATCGCCCGTTCCGCGCCGACGAATGGCTGCTCTACGCGC
>NZ_WTVN01000008.1 GCF_012910905.1 Aromatoleum toluvorans | reverse complement strand
TACAGTCTGACGACCATAGCGTCCCGGAACCACTCCTTCCCATCCCGAACAGGACAGTGAAACAGGACCGCGCCGATGATAGTGCTCTCCTTGAGTGCGAAAGTAGGTCATCGTCAGACTACCCTACTCCAAAAAAGCCGCTCTCCTCACAACAGGATGAGCGGCTTTTTTACGTCTACCTGCCGGATCGATGCACGTTGAGCGATCGTGACTTGCAGCGAGGCATCGTGCAGAATCGCCTCTCATAACCGGATTAGCGTTTCATGGATTTCGATCTGATCATCGTAGGCGGGGGGCTTGCAGGCGCGAGCCTGGCGGCCGCATTGCAGGGCACCCGTTACCGGGTCGGGCTGATCGAGGCCCGGCCGCCTGTGCCGGTCGATGGCTGGGACCCGCGGGTCTATGCGATCAGTCCGGCCTGCGCGGGTTTCCTGCGGGAAATCGGCATCTGGCAGCACCTCGACGCGGATCGGATCGCGCCCGTGCATGCGATGGCGATCCATGGTGATGCGGGCGGGGCGCTGGAGTTTTCGGCCTACGACAGCGGTTTGTCCGAACTCGCGTGGATTGTCGAGTCCGGCCGGCTTCAGCGTGAGCTGTGGGAGACGGTGCGGCGTCAGCACAACGTCACGATGCTCGTCGGCGGGGCGCCGGAGGCGATCGCGATCGAGAAGGGGAGTGTGTCGCTGACGCTTCCCGGCAGGAAAACCATTCACGGCCGCCTGGTGGTTGGCGCCGATGGCGCGAATTCCTGGGTGCGCACGCAGGCGGGCATCGATGCGGAGATCAGTCCGTATGGCGAGCGCGGGGTTGTCGCGAATTTCCGTTGCGCGACGAATCACCGGGGCCGTGCGTTCCAGTGGTTCCGCGGTGACGGTATCCTCGCGCTGTTGCCGTTGCCCGGGCGGATGGTCTCGATGGTATGGTCGTGCGCCGACGAGTTCGCCGAGGGGCTGCTCGCTCTCGACGCCGAGGCGCTGTGCAAGCGCGTGGCCGAGGCGAGCGGGGGCGCCGTAGGCGCCCTGGAGCTGGTGACGCCGGCGCAGGCATTCCCGCTGCGCTTCATGCGCGTGGCGACGATGGTGAAGGAGCGTGTCGCGCTGGTTGGTGATGCCGCGCATGCGATCCACCCGCTGTCGGGGCACGGGATCAACCTCGGGTTCCAGGATGCGCGTGCGCTCGCGGCTGCGCTGAAGGACCTGCCCGCGTGGCGCGATCCGGGCGACATCGCGGTGCTGCGTAGGTACGCGCGGGCACGTGCGGAAGAGCCATTCCTGCTTCAATACACGACACACGGGCTCAGTCGCCTGTTCGGCTCGCGCAATCCCCTGGTCTCGGCCTTGCGCAATGTCGGGTTGAACCTCACTGACCGCTTGCCGGTCGTACGGAACGCGCTCGTGCGTTATGCCGTGAGCGGTCGATTCTGAATCCATGGAGATGCTGATGCTGAAGAAGGTTGTTCGCCCGCTCATCGCGGCGCTGGGTTTCGTGGTGCTCGCGCAAGGAGCTGCCAGGGCCGACGAGTCAGATGTGAAGAAGGCGGTGGAAGCCTTTGTGGGTTCTCCGGCGGTGGAGTCGGTGGCCAGGGTGCCTTATGGCGGCCTCTACGAGGTCGTGATGAAGAGCGGCGAACTCATCTACACGGACGACAAGGTCACGTTCTTTCTCGACGGTCGGGTGATCGACACGAAGACGCGGAAGGATGTCACCGCGGTGCGCATGGCGCAGCTGTCGTCGATCGATTTCGCGTCCCTGCCGCTCGACCACGCGATCAAGCAGGTGCGGGGCAACGGTTCTCGTGTGCTGGTGACCTTCGAGGATCCGAACTGCACCTACTGCAAGCGGCTCGGCAAGGAGCTTGTGCAGATGAAGGACGTGACGCTCTATACCTTCCTGTACCCGATCCTGAGTCCGGATTCGACCGAGAAGTCGCGCAACATCTGGTGCGCGAAGGATCGCGCAAAGGCCTGGAACGAGTGGATCCTCGAGGCCAAGACGCCGGCTGCGGCGAAGTGCGACAGCGCGGTGGTGGATCGCAATGTGGCGCTCGGGCAGAAGCTGCGCATCAACGGGACGCCGACGCTGTTCCTGGCGGACGGGCGCCGGCTGGGCGGTTACGTGCCGGCGGCTGAACTGGAACAGCAGCTTGCGAGTGTCGCGAAGTAAGTCCCGTCGAGGAGGGCGCGCATGGCGCGCCCTCCTCCCTTAGTGCGGCGCGTCACAGGGCGCCGCTTTCGTTCGGCAGGATGACCCACATCCGGCCTTGCTGGCGCATGCGGCCCGCCTGGGCGCCGGCGTCGGGGCCGGGGCCCCAGAAGAAGTCGGCGCGCACGGCGCCCTTGATCGCGCCGCCCGTGTCCTGTGCGAGCATCAGCCGCCGCAGCGGGCGGTCGCTGTTGGGTGTCGTCGTGGCCAGGAAGACAGGCGCGCCGAGCGGGATCGTGCGCGGGTCGACGGCGAGGCTGCGGCCTGCGGTGAGGGGCACGCCGAGCGCACCCGTGGGGCCGCCGTTCGATGCCGGCATTTCCTTGAAGAACACGTAGCTCGGGTTGCTGTGCAGGAGCTCCGCGAGTCGGCCAGGGTTCGACTTCGCCCAGCTCTTGATGCCGTCCATCGAGGCCTTCTCGAGCGGCAGTTCGCCCTGGTTCACCAGCCAGCGGCCGATCGACTGGTAGGGGTGGCCGTTCTGGTCGGCGTAACCGATGCGGACCTGGCTGCCGTCGGGCAGCTCCACGCGTCCGGAGCCCTGCACCTGGAGGAAGAAGAGGTCGATGGGGTCGGCGGCCCACAGGAGCGTCGGTGCGGGCGAGCGGTCCTGCATGCGGTCGAGTTCGGCCCGCGTCCAGTAGGGCACGACCTTGTTGCCGACGAGGCGCCCGCGCAGGCGCTGGCCGCGCAGATCCGGATAGAGATCGCCGAAGTCTATCGTCAGCATGTCGCTCGGCACGCCGTGAACCGGCCAGGCGAAGCGCTCGGAGCGCGTGCGGTTGCCCTTGATGATGGGCTCGTAGTAGCCGGTGATCAGCCCGTCTGCGCTGCCGTCCGGGTTGCGAACGGCCCACGGGCTGAAGCGGTTTTCGATGAACTGGCGAATGGCGCCGGGGTTCGGGGTTTCGCCGAGGCGTTGCGCTTCGTCGCACACGCGCTGCCAGCGGGCCTGTTTCGCGAGGGCCTTGCAGGACAGGCGCAGGGCCGGCCAAGCCTGCGCGAGGTCGTCACTGCGCCAGTCGGGGAGGTCGTTCCAGTCAGTGCGTTGCAGGGCTTCCACCGGGGTGGGGGCTGCAGGCGCCTGAGCGGGTGCGGGGGTGAGGGCGGGGGTGGGTGCCGGGGCGGTCGGAGCGGGGCAGCTCGGGCATGCGGGGCAGGGCTTGGCCGCGGCGCAGGGGCCTGTTGCGGTGGCAGCCGGGGCCGGCGGCTGGTTGGCGCAGGCGGCGAGCAACAGGCAGGAAAGGAGACACAGCAGGCGCTGCGCAGTCGATATGGGGGCGCGCCGGTTCATGGGGAGGATCGGGTAGACTCGTGAAACTCGGGGCCGCCAGTATACCGGCTCACGTAGATCAGCCCGAATCGCCATTCCGGCCGGAGAGCGCAATGTGGGTGATTTTTCTGGAAGCGGGTGTCGCACTCGCGCTGCTGCTGGTGATCGTCTGGGCGACCTGGCCGCGGCGTCGCGGGGACGATGCAGAGAAAGGAAGAGCAAGTCGAGATGAATGATCTGGTGCAATTGGTGGCGCGTGCCGAGAAGTTGATCGGGCGCCTGGAGCTGTTGCTGCCGCGTCCGGTCGAGGCTCCGGACTGGTCGGCGGCCGCTGCCTTTCTGTGGCGCAGGCGGAACGGGCATGCGAGCCTGGTGCCGGTAAGGCGCCCGCACGAAATCCGGCTCAAGGACCTGCGCGACGTCGATGAGCAGAAGGCGCGCATCGACATGAACACGCGCCAGTTCCTCGCGGGCAGGCGGGCGAACAACGTGCTGCTGACCGGGGCTCGCGGCACGGGCAAGTCGTCGCTGGTGAAGGCGCTGCTGAATGCGTACGCCGCCAGGGGGTTGCGCCTGATCGAAGTCGACCGCGATGACCTGATGGATCTGCCCGAGATCATCGAGATGGTCCAGGGGCGTCCGGAGCGCTTCATCCTGTTCTGCGACGATCTGTCCTTCGAAGACGCCGAGCCGGCGTACAAGGCGCTGAAGAGCGTGCTCGACGGCTCGGTCGCGGCAGTGCCGGATAACGTGTTGATCTATGCGACGTCGAACCGCCGGCACCTGATGCCCGAATATCACGACGAGAACCGGCAGGCGACGCACGTCGATGGCGAGATTCATCCGGGTGAGGCGGTCGAGGAGAAGATTTCGCTGTCGGAGCGTTTTGGCCTGTGGATCTCGTTCTATCCGTTCAGCCAGGATGAGTATCTGGAGATCGTCGCGTACTGGCTCAAGAGCTTCGGGCTGAGCCGCAAGGCGATCGACGAGGCGCGTCAGGAGGCGTTGCAGTGGGCGCTGATGCGCGGTTCCCGCTCCGGCCGGGTGGCGTGGCAGTTCGCGCGCGACTGGGCGGGGCGCATCGAGGCGGGAAGCGGGCAATGACGAAGCGTGTCGAGGTTGCGGCGGGGGTGATTTTCCGCGGGGATGGGCGCTTTCTGCTCGGGCAGCGGGCGTCCGATACGTTCTATGCGGGCTACTGGGAGTTTCCCGGCGGCAAGGTCGAGGCGGGCGAATCGCCCGCCGACGCGCTGATCCGGGAGCTGGACGAGGAGCTGGGCATCCGCGTTCGCGCCGTGCGTCCGTGGATCACGCGCGAGCACCGCTACGAGCATGCGCATGTGCGGCTGCATTTCTTCGAGGTGGCCGAGTGGGAGGGCGAGCTGCACGATCACGTGCATAGCGCGCTGTCGTGGGAGCGCGTGGAGGCGCCGGCGGTCGGTCCCATGCTGCCGGCGAACGGCCCGATCCTGAAGGCTTTGCGACTGCCACGCCGGATGGGGATCACGCACGCGGGCGAGGTCGGTGCGGCTGCGCAACTCGCGCAGATCGATGCGGCGCTCGCGCACGGCTTGAAGCTGATCCAGGTGCGCGAGCCGGGGATGGCGGCGCCCGAGTTGGGTGCCTTCTCGGCCGAGGTCGTGAGTCGTGCCCGGCAGCATGGGGCGCTGGTCGTGGTGAACGGCGGCGTCGACGTTGCGGAGAAGGTCCAGGCCGACGGCGTGCACCTGTCAGCCGCGCAGCTCATGGCACTGGAGCGGCGGCCCGGACTGGAGTGGGTCGGGGCGTCGTGCCATACGCGCGCGGAGCTGGAGCGGGCTGCGGCGCTGGGCATGGACTATGTGCTGCTCGGCTCGGTGCTGGTGACGCCCACGCATCCGGGCCAGGCGGGGCTGGGATGGGAGCGCTTCGCCGAACTGGTGCGCGGACTGCCCATGCCGGTGTTCGCGCTGGGCGGGCTCCAGCCGGACGACATGGAGCGCGCGCGGCGCGCGGGGGCGCACGGCATCGCCGCGATACGCAGCAGCTGGGCTCAGCCCTGAGACGACTGGCCGGAGGAGCCTTGTTCGCCCGGATCGCCCTGGTCGGCGGCGGGGACGCGGTAGTCCTCCGACGCCCAGGCACCGAGGTCGATCTGCTTGCAGCGTTCGGAGCAGAACGGGCGGAAGCGGTTCTCCGGAACCCAGCGGACCGGGGCGCCGCAGTGCGGGCATTTGACGGTGCGGACCTGGGGCATGGCTTGCGGCCTCAGAGGCTGCAGAAGGTGAGTTCGAATTCCACGTCGCGGTCGGACAGGCGCGGGCGGATGACCGTTTCCGAAAGCATGAAGCGGACGTTGAGCGCGTACTTGTTGGCGCTGATCTCGGGCACGACGGCGTCGGCCGGCGACAGGCGCAGGCGCAGCATCTGGGCGCTGCGTCCGGCCATCATCAGCTGGTAGGTGCCGCCGCGGGCGACTTGCGTTTCGGGGCGTCCGCTCGCACGCAGCAGGCGCAGGACGATCGCGAGGCCGTCGCGGATCGGCAGCATCGGGTGCACCCAGTTCGAGAGGTCGTGCCGGCGCTGGTCGGCGTCGCGCTGCAGCCAGAAATGGTAGGAGGGTAGATCGAACTGGCACACGCCGCCGGGGATGGAGGCGCGGCTGCGGATCGCCATCAGCCATTCGTTCTCGCGCAGGTACTGGCCGATCTTGCCGGCCATGGCGAGCAGCGACGACGACGCCTGCTCGATCTCGTAGAGGGCGCCCGACAGGGCTTCCTCGGAGATCTCGGGGTTGTTGCGGAAGGAGATGAGGATCTGGCGCTGGCGCTCGAGTTCCTGCACGAGGTCGACCTTGAGGTCGGCACGGCCTGCGACTTCCAGGATCTCGAACAGGGTCAGCAGCGTGACGTGATGGTCTTGCGGGGCGTCGCCGCGCGAAAAATGCGCGAGTTTGTAATACAGGTCTTCCAGACGCAGGAGGGTGCGGATACGCTCGTTAAGAGGATATTCGTAGCTGATCACCGCATTTGCGCCTGAAAAATACCGGATCTCCCGTTAGTGCCGGGATGATAGCACAGGGGATATAGGGCGGCCCGCTCGTTTGCGGGCCGAATATGACCGAAAAGCCTTTGTCCGCGGGCCTTTTCAGGCGATCGCACGGGCGGCGGCGAGGTACTTTTCGTGTAGGCGGTCGACCTGCGCGATCAGCGCGGCGAGGTCGCCGCTGTTGTCGATGACGTCGTCGGCGGCGGCGAGGCGTTGTTCACGGCTCGCCTGCGTCGCCATGATCGCGCGCACCTGGTCCTCGGGCAGCTTGCTGCGGGTCATGACGCGTGCAATCTGGACGTCGACGGGGCAGTCGACGACGCACAGGCTGTGGCAGCGTTCGCGATACTTGCCGGATTCGACGAGCAGGGGCACGACCAGCATGACGTAGGGCGTGCGTGCCGCGCTCACCTGGCGGAGGCTTTCGGCGCCGATCGCGGGGTGGAGAATCGCTTCGAGCCGGCGCCGCTCGTTCGGGTCGGCGAAGGCGCGATCGCGCATCGCCTTGCGGTCGAGCGCGCCTTCCGGTGTGATCACCGCATCGCCGAAGGCCTCGCGGATCGCGGGGATCGCCTTGCCGCCGACCGCGGTCAGTTGGTGGGCGATGACATCGGTGTCGACGATGGCGATGCCGAGTTCGGCGAAGCGGTCGGCGGCGGCGCTCTTGCCGCTGCCTATGCCGCCCGTGAGGCCGACGACGTAAGGGGTGTCGCTCATGGTGTGCACTCGCTGATGGTTGCGCCCGACCGGCGAACGGTCGGCGAGCCGGTGACGGCCCGGAGCGCGCTTGCCGGGCCGTGCACCTCGATACGGTGAATGGTGGTCGATCGCGTGGCGATGCCGGCGCCCCGCACCTGCCGCGCCTGAAGGCTGGCAAGGTGCTGCTGCGCCTTGGCTTCGGTCTTGAACAGGCCGAGCGAGATCGCGTACTGGTTGGGGCCGGCGTCGTTGACGATGAATAGCTCGGAGATGCCCTGGGCGCGCAATTCGGCGGCGCGCCGTTCGGCGGCTTCACGTCCGCCGGAGGGCGGAATGCGTACCCACCAGGCGTTGGGCGTGCTGCTCGTCTTGTGTTCGGTGCGCAGTCCCGGTTTGCCCGCGATGGCATTCTGCAGGACGGCGTTCGCCTCGTTTTCAGCGAGCCCGCCGATCTCGACGCAGGCCAGCGCCGCCGCCGGGGCGTTGGCGGCTGCCGGCGCGGCCGGTGTTGCCGCCCGGCCGTTGCCGGCTTCCGGTGCTGCGGGCGTCCGCTCCGCGGGGAGTGCCGGCAACTCGGCCTCGATCTCGCGGGGCGGGGTGTCGTTGCCGGGGCGCAGGATGATGCGATCCGGGTTGAGCTGGTTGCTGAGTCGCTCGGGTTCGCCTTCCGGGGCGGAGGTGCCCAGCCAGCCCCGGATGGATGCCAGGGCGAGCAGGTTAAGCAGCACGAGGATGACGAACACGATGCGCATGGGCGAACTTTACCGGAGATGCGGCCGAGTCATGCAGCCCGCTTAGAACTTCGGCAGGTGCGCGAGCGACGCGGCGACCGCCTCGGCCGGGTAGTCGTAGTTCTCGAGCTGGCCGGAGAAGAAGCGGTCGTACGAGCTCATGTCGAAGTGCCCGTGGCCGGTGAGGTTGAAGAGGATCACCTTGGGCTCGCCGGTGGCCTTGCACGCGAGCGCTTCGTCGATGGCGGCGCGGATCGCGTGGCAGGACTCGGGCGCCGGGATGATGCCTTCGCTGCGCGCGAACATGACGCCCGCGTCGAAGGTGGCGAGCTGGGGCACGGCGACCGCTTCGAGCAGGCCCTCGTGGTAGAGCTGCGACACCAGCGGCGAGTCGCCGTGGTAGCGCAGGCCGCCGGCGTGGATGCCCGGGGGCATGAAGTCGTGGCCCAGCGTGTACATCTTCATCATCGGCGTGAAGCCGGAAGCGTCGCCGAAGTCGTAGGCGTACTGGCCCTTGGTGAGCGTCGGGCAGGAGGTCGGCTCGACGGCGACGCAGCGCAGCTTCTCGGCACGCTTGTCGCCCGAGGCCTTGTCGGCGAGGAAGGGGAAGGCGATGCCGCCGAAGCTCGAGCCGCCGCCGCAGGGGCCGAGGACGACGTCGGGGTAGAGGCCGATCTTGTCGAACTGCTTCTTCGCCTCGAGGCCGATGATGGTCTGGTGCAGCAGCACGTGATTGAGCACGGAGCCGAGGGTGTAGTTCGTGTCGGCGCGGCCGGCAGCCTCCTCGACCGCTTCGGAGATCGCGAGGCCGAGCGAGCCGGGGTTGTCCGCATCCTTCGCCAGCGCGTCGCGGCCGGTCTGGGTCATGTCGGACGGGCTCGCGAACACCTCGGCGCCCCAGGTCTGCATCATCAGGCGGCGGTAGGGCTTCTGGTGGTAGCTCACCTTGACCATGTAGACGCGTACGTCGAGGCCGAACATCTGGCCGGCGAAGGAGATCGACGAGCCCCACTGGCCGGCGCCAGTCTCGGTGGCGAGGCGCTTGATGCCCGCCTGCTTGTTGTAGAAGGCCTGCGGCACGGCGGAGTTGGGCTTGTGCGAGCCGGCCGGGGAGACGCCTTCGTTCTTGAAGAAGATCTTCGCCGGGGTGCCCAGCGCACGTTCGAGGCGCACGGCGCGCATCAGCGGGCTGGGGCGCCAGATCTTGTAGATCTCGCGCACTTCGTCGGGAATCGCGATCCAGCGTTCGGCGCTCATCTCCTGTTCGAGGATCTGGCCCGGGAAGATCGCCATCATCTGCTCGGGGCTGACCGGCTTGCCGTCCGGCCCGAGCGAGGGGGTGGGCGGATTGGGCATGTCGGCGACGACGTTGTACCAGTGCGTCGGGATCTCGTTCTCGTCGAGCAGGATGCGGGTCGGTTCGGTCATCTTGTAGTCTCCCTCGGTGTCTTGCGGCAGTGTGGCGATGCGCCCGCGCTACGGCGTGTCGGGCTGTGTGGCGGCGACGGCGAGGCCCTTGAGGACCAGGTTGTCGACGCGGCGAAACGGGATGTCGAGCAGTTCGGCGAGCGCGTCCGCACCGCCGCCGCTCAGGAGGCACAGGGCCTGCGGCGCGTGGGCGATCTGGCCGAACATGCGCTCGACGGCACCGGCTTGGGCATTGAGGCAGCCGGATACGATGGCGTCTGCGGTGTTGCGCGGTGCCGCGGTGAAGCGCCCATCAGCGAAGGGCAACTGGGCAGTGTCGCGGGCGAGCGAGCGGCGCATCAGGTGCTCGCCGGGCAGGATGAGGCCGCCGCGGAAGAGGCCGTCGGCGTCGAGGATGTCGATGGTCGTGGCGGTGCCGGCGTTGATCACGAGGCAGGCGGCCGGATGCAGCGCGCGCGCGCCGATCAGCGCGGCCCAGCGGTCGGTGCCGAGCTGGCCGGGGGTGTCGTAGGTGTTGCGCACGCCGCAGCATGCGGCCGTGGAGCGGAGCCATTCGGGCGCGGGCGCGCGGGCGCGCAGCGCCTCGGCGATGGCGTCGGCGACGTGGCTTCCGGCGACGTTGGAGCCGAAGACCCGGTCGATGCGCAGCGGGGTTGCCGCGATGCTTGCGAACTCGTCGAGGTGCCCGTGTTCCAGCGCGCCCTCGTCCTGCCACGCGCCACCGGAAAACAGGCCCCATTTGACGCGGGTGTTGCCGGCGTCGATCAGCAGGATCACTGCGCAGCCCTCAGCGAAACGTCGCCGGTGAGGATGCGGATCGGGCCTTCATCGGTGCGAAGGAGCAGCGCGCCGTCGTCGTCCACGCCGATGCAGATGCCGGCGAGTTCGCGCCCGTCGCCGCTGACGCGCACCGGCAGATCGGCAAAGGCGTTGCGTTGCTGCCAGGCGCCGCGCAGCGCCGGGAAGCCGGCTGCGGCGTAGGTGTCGAACAGGGCATGCAGTTCGGCGAGGACGGCGGCAAGCAGCCGGTTGCGCTCCGGCAGCGTTTCGAGATGCTGGCCGAGGTCGGTGACGGCGGGCTGGTCGGGAATGCGGGCGTCGGCCGGCAGGTGCAGGTTGATGCCGATGCCCACGACGGCTGCCGGGGTGCGGCCGCGCCCGGGCAGGAGTTCGACGAGAATGCCGGCGAGCTTGTGGCCGTGCACGAGCACGTCGTTCGGCCATTTCAGTTGCAGGCCCTGCACGCCGAGTTTTTCCAGCGCACGGACGACCGCCAGGCCGGCGACGAGCGAGAGCCCCGCCGGCACGGGGGCGCCAGGTGCGAAGCGCCACAGCGTCGAGAAGGTGAGACTGCCGCCCGGCCAGGACTGCCATTGCCGCCCGCGCCGCCCGCGCCCTGCGGTCTGACGTTCGGCGACGACGACGTGGATGCGTCCGTCGTCGGCCGGAGTCGTGTCCATGAGCACGCTGTTCGTCGACGCGCATTCCTCCAGCACCTGTACGTCAACAGTGCCGGCGAGGTCGCCGAGTTGCTGGAGGATGGCTGCGGCGTTCAGCGGCGCGTCGGAGGTGGATGAGCTCAAGCCGGTCTTCCCGTGCGATACGTGAAAACCTGCATTATCCGACATTGCATGCGCATGCACGAGTGCGGTGCGCGGCAACCCGGCTGCCGGGCGGAGCGCTGGCGTCAGGCGGTCGGCGGCGGTGCGGGGCGTTCGTCGTCCATGCCGAGCTCCTGGATCTTGCGCGTGATCGTGTTGCGGCCGATCCCCAGGAGTTGCGCGGCTTCGATGCGGCGGCCGCCGGTGGCGCCGAGGGCGCGGCGGATCAGGGTGCGCTCGAAGTCGCGCGTGAGGCGGTCGAACACTTCGCCGGGCGAGGTCGCGATCAGGCGGTCGGCTTCCAGTGCGAGACCGTCGGCCCAGCTGATCGGGGCCTCGCGCTCGGGCTGGGCCTTCATGTCGGGAGGCAGGTCGGCGATCTCGACGACCTGGCCGGGCGCCATCACCGTGAGCCAGTGACACAGGTTCTCGAGCTGGCGCACGTTGCCGGGGAAGGGCAGGGCCTGCAGGTACTTGATCGCCGCGTCGGATACGCGCTTCGGCTCGACGCCGAGATCCTGCGCACTCTTCTGCAGGAAGTGCGGGATGAGCAGCGGGATGTCCTCGCGGCGCTCGCGCATCGGCGGCAGGCGCAGGCGGATCACGTTGAGGCGGTGGAACAGGTCTTCGCGGAAGAGGCCCTGGCGCACGCGCTCCTCGAGGTTCTGGTGCGTGGCGGCGATGACGCGCACGTTGGCGCGGATCGGCTGCTGGCCGCCGACGCGGTAGAAATGGTTGTCGGACAGCACGCGCAGCAGGCGCGTCTGCAGCTCGGCGGGCATGTCGCCGATCTCGTCGAGGAAGAGGGTGCCGCCGTCGGCCTGTTCGAAGCGTCCGCGCCGCTGGGCCGCCGCCCCGGTGAAGGCGCCGCGTTCGTGGCCGAACAGCTCCGATTCGAGCAGGTCGCGCGGGATCGCGGCGGTGTTGATCGCGATGAAGGGGGCTTCGGTGCGCGGGCTGTGGCGGTGCAGGGCGCGTGCGACCAGCTCCTTGCCGGTGCCCGATTCGCCGTTGATGAGCACGGTCGCGTGCGACTGGGCGAGCCGCCCGATCGCGCGGAAGACCTCCTGCATCGCCGGTGCCTGGCCGAGGATCTCGGGCGCGAGGGTAGTGCTTTCAGATGCACCTTTTTGGTGCGAGCTCTGCGCGATCGCGCGCTGAACCAGTGCAACGGCCTGGTCGACGTCGAAGGGCTTGGGCAGGTATTCGAAGGCGCCGCCCTGGAAGGCGGAGACGGCGCTCTCGAGATCCGAGTAGGCGGTCATGATGATGACCGGCAGCTGCGGGTGCAGGGCCTTGGCGCGCTTGAGCAGGCTGAGGCCCGACTCGCCGGGCATGCGGATGTCGGAAATCAGGACCTTGGGCGGGACGGGCTCGACTTCGAGGGCGGACAGCGCCTCGTGCGCGGACGCGAAGCTGCGGTGGGGAATGTCCTCCCGGCCGAGCGCTTTTTCGAGCACCCAGCGGATGGAGCGGTCATCGTCAACGATCCAGACGGTGTTCATCAGATATGCACCTTTTTGGTGCGACCGGTCGCCCCGTCGGGGTCAGGCACGGTCGATAATCGGCAACAGGATGGTGAAGCAGGTGCGGCCCTTGCGGCTTTCGACTTCGATCATGCCCTGGTGCTGTTCCACGAAACTCTGCGCCAGCGACAGGCCCAGCCCGCTCCCCCCTTCGCGCCCCGAAACCAGCGGATAGAAGATCTTGTCGCGGATCTCGTCCGGGATGCCGGGGCCGTTGTCGATGACTTGCAATTCCAGTGCCAGCTTGAAGCGGCGCTTCGCGAGCGTGACCTGGCGCGCGACGCGCGTGCGCAGGCGGATCTCGCCGCGGCCGTTCATCGCCTGCGCGGCGTTGCGCGCGATGTTGAGGATGGCCTGGATGAGCTGTTCGCGGTCGGCGGTGAGTTCCGGCAGGCTCGTGTCGTAGTCGCGCCGGATCGCGATCTCGGGGAACTCGGCGAGGATCAGGCGACGCACGCGCTCCAGCACGTCGTGGATGTTGAGCTGGTTGGGGCGCATCATGCTGTGCGAGGTCAGCAGCCGGTTCATCAGGTCCTGCAGGCGGTCGGCCTCGGCGATGATGACTTCGGTGTATTCGCGCAGTTGCGGGTCGGCGAGCTCGCGTTCGAGCAGTTGCGCCGAGCCGCGGATGCCGCCGAGCGGATTCTTGATCTCGTGCGCGAGATTGCGGATCAGTTCGCGGTTGGCCTGCTGCTGCTGCAGCAGCTGTTCCTCGCGGGCGACCCGGAGCTGGGCGTCGATCGGGCGGAATTCGAGCAGCAGGCGCAGGCCGGCCGCTTCGGCGGGGCTCACGGTGCAGTCGACGTGCAGCGGATCGGCGTTGGGGCGCGCGATCTTGAGATCCTGCCCGGTGTAGCTCCAGTTCCTGCGCAGGGCGTTGTCGAGTGCGGCGGCGAGTCCCGCCGGTTCGCCGAGGAGCTGCGACAGCGGCGCGCCGATCAGGCGCCGGTGGCTGACGGCGAAGAGGTTCTCGGCGCCGGCGTTGAGGTAGTGGATCAGGAGGTGGTCATCGACGACGACGACCGCCGACGAGAGGAGATCGAGCCCCGCGAAGGGGCCGGCGTGACCGGCGGGAGGTTTGGGCGTATTCGGCATGTGTGTGTGTTCTCGAAATCCCGGTTGGTCTCGCAAAAAACACGCCAGAATGCATACGTCCTTATTTCAGGTTGCCGAGTTCCTTCTTCAGGGCGTCGATGTTGCGCTGGTGCAGTTCCACCTTTTCGCGCAGGGGCTGCAGGCGGTTCTGCACCACAGGCAGCCGGCGCTCGGCGCCCTGGTAGCGTCCTTCCGTTTCGGCCAGGGACTTGCTGGCTTCGGCGAGCGCGCTTTCCTCGGTCGTGAGTTCCTTCTCGAGGATTTCCCGCCGCGTGTCGTCGCGGGCGCGCTGCGCGTCGGGCGACACGCGCGGAAAGTTCGACGGGGTCGGCTGCGATGCCGAGGACGAGCGCCTGGCAGGTGCGGGCACCGACGACACGGCCTGATCTTCGGCGAGTTGCTTGCAGCCGCGCCCCTGGTTGCGGTCGTTCGTGTAGGTGACGGCGCCGTTGGCGTCCACGCACTTGTAAACCTGGGCTTGTGCCAGAGGGGACACGAGCAGAAGAAGCAGTACCGGAAGTATTCGCATGTCCGTCGGTCGGTGAGTCAGGGATGCGTCCGGAACCACGGCGGACGGCTCCCGCAAGGCAATTCGTGGGGCATTAGACCGCATAAAAAAGGGACGGGCAATGCCCGTCCCTTTTCGACAACAGCGCAATCCGAAGATTACAGGCTGTAGTACATGTCGAATTCCACCGGGTGGGTGGTGATGCGCATGCGATCGACTTCTTCCATCTTCAGCGCGATGTACGCGTCGATGAAGTCGTTCGAGAACACGCCGCCGCGGGTCAGGAACTCGCGATCCTTGTCGAGGTACTCGAGCGCCTGGTCGAGGCTGGTGCACACGGTCGGGATCTTTGCATCCTCTTCCGGCGGCAGGTCGTACAGGTTCTTGTCGGCCGGATCGCCCGGGTGGATCTTGTTCTGGATGCCGTCCAGGCCGGCCATCATCAGGGCGGCGAAGCACAGGTACGGGTTGGCCAGGGGATCCGGGAAGCGCGATTCGATGCGGCGGCCCTTCGGGTTGGCGGTGTAGGGGATGCGGATCGAGGCCGAGCGGTTGCGCGCCGAGTAGGCGAGCTTGGTGGGCGCTTCGTAGTGCGGCACGAGGCGCTTGTACGAGTTGGTGCCCGGGTTGGTGATCGCGTTGAGCGCGCGGGCGTGCTTGATGATGCCGCCGATGTAGTACAGCGCGGTCTCCGACAGGCCGGCGTAGCCGTTGCCCGCGAAGAGGTTCTGGCCGTCCTTCCAGATCGACTGGTGCACGTGCATGCCCGAGCCGTTGTCGCCGACGATCGGCTTCGGCATGAAGGTCGCGGTCTTGCCGTACTGGTGCGCGACGTTATGCACGATGTACTTGAGGATCTGGGTCCAGTCGGCGCGCTGGGTCAGCGTGCTGAACTTGGTGCCGATCTCGCACTGGCCGGCGTTGGCGACTTCGTGGTGATGCACTTCGACCGGCACGCCGGCCGCTTCGAGCGCGAGCACCATGGCGGCGCGCACGTCATTGAGGCTGTCGACCGGGGGAACCGGGAAGTAGCCGCCCTTGACGCGCGGACGGTGGCCGGTGTTGCCGCCTTCGAACTTGTCGGCGGTCGACCATGCGGCTTCTTCCGAGATGATCTTGCTGTACACGCCCGACATGTCGACGGACCACTCGACGGAGTCGAAGATGAAGAATTCGGGTTCCGGGCCGAAGAATGCGGTGTCGCCCAGGCCGGTGCTCTTCAGGTAGGCCTCGGCACGCTTGGCGATCGAGCGCGGGTCGCGGTCGTAGCCCTTGCCGTCGGACGGCTCGATGACGTCGCAGGTCAGCACCAGGGTGGTTTCGTCGAAGAACGGGTCGATGTAGGCGGTGCGGGCTTCCGGCAGGAGGATCATGTCGGAGGCCTGGATGCCCTTCCAGCCGGCCAGCGAGGAGCCGTCGAAGGGGTGGCCGTGCTCGAAGTGGTCTTCCTCGAAGGCCGAGACCGGCAGGCCGACGTGATGCTCTTTGCCACGGGTATCAGTAAAACGCAGGTCAACGAAGCGGACCTCGTTTTCCTGAATCATCTTCATGACGTCTTGAGCGTTCATATTCACTCCTGGAGAGAAGGGGCAAAAGCGGTTGGTTATAACGGCAAACTTCCGTTGGGCTGGAAGCAAGCAGTATCTGTGCCATGCGTCTATCGGACTGTGCCGGGCATTGTGCCACAAGGGCGGCTGCACGTAGCGCGGCCGCACGCGAACATATCGATCGAAGGTGGGGTGGGCAGGGCGGAAGACGAGCCTCCGGCCTCGCACGCCGAGGGGCCGCGATGAATGTGTGCGGAAATGCACCGTAACGGTGCGCAAGTTCGTCTTGGATGCACCATCAAGGTGCAATGCGGCCCAGGATGGTGATCGCGCGGTAGTGGGGACGTTCGGCGAGCAGCGCCTCGATGCGCAGGCGCAGTTCTTCGCGGGTGGTTTCGGTCAGGTCGTCCGTGCTCAGGATCACTTCGGCCTCGATGCGGTCGCCGAGATAGTGGATGAGCACGCGCGGCGGCACCGGGAGGGCGTCGCCGAACAGGGCTTCCAGCGTATGCACGATTTCGGTGCGTCCGGGCAGGGGGGCAAGGCCGGCACTCAGGGGGATGGCATCGTCTTCGGAATCGACATGCACCAGCACTTCGCGCACCTCGGGGTGGGCGGCGCGCACGCGGAAGTACACGGTGTCGGAGATCCGGTGCCCCTCGGACACGGTGATGCGGGGATCGACCTGGATGTGGGCGTCGCACAGCACGCGATCGGCCATGCGTCGCGTGCGCAGGTCATGCAGGCCGATGACACCCGGGGTGGTGCGGATCGTGTCGCGGATGCACGAGACTTCCTGCTCCGACAGGCCCGTGTCGATGAGCTCGCGCACCGCGCGCCAGACAAGGCGGATCCCCATGTGCACGATCAGGAAGCCGACGACCGCGGCCGCGAGCGGTTCGAGGAAGGGGTAGCCGGCGAGGCTGCCGCCGATGCCGATGGCGACGACGAGCGAGGAGGCGGCGTCGGAGCGGGCGTGCCAGGCGTTGGCTTCCAGGACGGGGGCCTTCAGGCGCCGGCTCGCGGCGAGGGTGTAGCGGAACAGGATTTCCTTCGCCGCGAGCGTCACCAGCGCCATGCCGAGCGCCGCCGGATGCAGTGGGGGCGCGGCGGCCATGTGCTGCAGGCGCAGGCCGGAGCTCCACAGGAACCCCATGCCGACGACCGCGAGCACCGCGCCCAGCAGCATCGACACCGCAGTTTCGATGCGGCCGTGGCCGTAGGGGTGGTCGCGGTCGGCCGGCTCGGCGCCGCGTCGTCCGGCGATGAGGACGAGGAAGTCGGTGAACAGGTCCGAGAGCGTGTGCGCCGAGTCGGCGACGAGGCTGAAGGCGTTGGCGAACAGGCCGACAACGATCTGGCCGGCCGACAGCAGGGTGTTCGTGACGATGGCAGTCAGTGCGGTGCGCTGGATGCCGCGCGCACGCGTGTCATCCCGTCCCGTGCTGCGCGCGTTGCGTGCTGTTGGGTGGTCCATGGCGTGAGCGCTATACTCGGCATTCGACCGAACGATTCTATCCGGATGGCTGCAATGGGAAAATTGACCGACCTGCTTCGTCTCGCGCAGCAGCGCGCGCAGGAGATGAAGCTGCCCTATGCGGGGGCGCTGACACCGGCCGAAGCCTACGAGGTGTGGCAGCTAGCGCCCGGCGCGAAGCTCGTCGATGTGCGCACGCGCGCCGAGTGGGACTGGGTCGGCCGCGTGCCCGGCGCCGTCGAGATCGAATGGATGGGCTATCCCGGCAACCAGCCGAACCCGCATTTCCTCACCCAGTTCCGGCGCGAGGTCGACCCCGAGGCGCTGGTGATGTTCATGTGCCGTTCGGGGGCGCGCTCGGACAAGGCCGCGCGCGCGGCGACGGAGGCCGGCTACCGGAGCTGCTACAACGTGCTGGAAGGCTTCGAGGGCGACCGCGACGCGCACCATCAGCGCAACCGCATCGGCGGCTGGCGCCACGCCGGTCTGCCGTGGCAGCAGGGCTGATCGACGCACATATTTGACACGCCGGCGGGCAGCCGGTTTGATTGACGATTCTTCCGACCGATTTACCGAATACGATGCAGACCGCCACCATCAGTTTCGATCGATTCAATGTCCTGCGCGACGACGAGGCCCAGGAGCGCATCCGCGCGGCGCGCGCGCGGCTCGGCGAGCGGGCCGTGCTGCTGTGCCACCATTACCAGCGCGCGGACGTGTATCAGCACGCCGACCTCACCGGCGACTCGCTGAAGCTGTCGCGCCTCGCCTCGCAGACGGATGCCGAGTTCATCGTGTTCTGCGGCGTGCATTTCATGGCCGAGGTCGCGGACATCATGTCGCAGCCGCACCAGAAGGCGATCCTGCCGGATCTCGCCGCCGGGTGCTCGATGGCGGACATGGCCAATCTGGCGAAGGTGGAGCGCTGCTGGCGCGAGCTGCGCGAAGTGCTCGGCACGCCCGACGCGCTGATCACGCCGGTGACCTACATCAACTCGGCAGCCGACCTGAAGGCCTTCTGCGGTGAGCACGGCGGCATCGTGTGCACCTCGACCAACGCGCCGGTGATCCTCGACTGGGCCTTCGCGCAGCGCGAGAAGGTGCTGTTCTTCCCCGACCAGCACCTCGGCCGCTGGACCGGCTACAAGAAGGGCATTCCGCTCGAGCAGATGGTGGTGTGGGACCCGGACCTCGAGTACGGCGGCCTCACGCCGGAGCAGATCCGCAACGCGAAGATCCTGCTGTGGAAGGGGCACTGCTCGGTGCACCAGATGTTCCAGGAGAGCCATATCCGCCGCTGGCGCATGCAGCATCCGGAGGGCCTCGTGATCTCGCACCCGGAGAGCAGCCTCGAGGTGTGCGTGAATTCCGACTACGTCGGTTCGACCGAGTACATCATCAACGTGATCAAGGCCGGGGCGCCCAACACGCGCTGGCTGGTCGGCACGGAGCTGAACCTCGTCAACCGCCTGGCGGAGGAAGTGAAGCCCGAGGGCAAGATCGTGCAGTTCATGGCGCCGACGGTGTGCATGTGCTCGACGATGCAGCGCATCGACCCGCAGCACCTCGCGTGGACGCTGGAGAACCTCGCCGACGGCAAGCTCGTCAATCACATCCAGGTGCCGCCGCACGAGGCCGAACTCGCCAAGGTGGCGCTGGACCGGATGCTCGCGGTGTCCTGATCGACGGTGCGGAGGCCGGAGCATGAAGCTGCGCATCTGCACCTACAACATCCACAAGGGGTTCTCGCAGTTCAATCGCCGCATGGTGATCCACGAACTGCGCGATCGCCTGCGCAGCCTGGATGTCGATCTGGTCTTCCTGCAGGAGGTCCAGGGCCTGCACGTCGGGCATGCGAGCCGCCATCCGAACTGGCCCGAGCCGCCACAGCACGAGTTTCTCGCCGAGGACGTGTGGCATCAGACGGCCTATGGCGGGAACGCCGTGTATGACCACGGCCATCACGGCAATGCGATCCTGAGCCGTTTTCCCATCGTCTCTGCGAACAACCAGGACGTCTCCGATCACCGCTTCGAGCGTCGCGGGCTGCTGCACTGCGAGGTGCAGGTGCCCGGAATCGAACAGCCGGTGCATTGCGTGTGTGCGCACCTCGGCCTGTTTGCCGGCAGCCGGCGACGGCAGATGGAGGCCATGGCCGCGCGCATGGAGCACCTCGCGCCGGGAGGCGCTCCCCTGATCATCGCCGGGGATTTCAACGACTGGCGCAACCGGGCGCAGGACCTGCTGGTCGAGCGCCTGCGCGTGCGCGACGCGTTCGAAGCCGGGCGGGGACGCCCGCCGCGCAGTTTCCCCAGCAGGATGCCGGTGTTCCGGCTCGATCGCATCTACGTGCGAGGCTTTTCCGTGAGCCGCGCCGCGGTGCATTCCGGCCTGCCGTGGTCGCGGATCTCCGATCATGCGGCCTTGACCGCGGAACTGGAGCCCGCCGGGTGAGCGCCGTCGTTGGCGGCAATGCGGTCACCCTGCTGGAAAACGGCGCAGACTATTTCCCCGCCCTGCACGAGGCGATCGAAGCGGCCGAGCGGGAGATCTTCCTCGAGACCTACATCTTCGAGAACGACGGCGTCGGCCGGACGATCGCCGCGGCGCTGAGCCGCGCGGCCGCGCGCGGCGTTGCCGTCCGGGTGCTGGTGGACGGGTTCGGCGGGCGCAGCTTCGTGCGTGCGCTGATGCCGGGCCTGCTCGCCGACGGCGTCGGCGTGCAGATCTACCGCCGCGAGCTGAAGAACTTCGCGCTGCGCCGTCACCGGCTACGCCGCCTGCACCGCAAGCTCGCGGTCGTCGACGGGCGCGTGGCCTTCGTCGGCGGCATCAACATCATCGACGACCTGACGCACGACGGTCCGCGCAATCCCCGCTACGACTACGCGGTGCGCGTCGAGGGGCCGCTGGTCGAGCCGATCCTGCACTCGATGCATCACGTGTGGCGCCTGGTCGCGTGGGCCGGGCTGCGCCGGCGGCAACCGCAGCCGCTCGTCGCGCCGGCGCGGACCGAGCCGGCCGGCAGCGTGCGCGCGGGCTTCCTGATCCGCGACAACCTGCGCCATCGCCGCGACATCGAGGAGGCTTACCTCGATGCGATCGGTTCCGCCCGGCGGGAGGTGCTGATCGTGTGCGCGTATTTCTTCCCCGGACGGCGTTTTCGCCAGGCGCTGGTGGATGCGGCGGAGCGCGGGGTGGAAGTGGGGCTGCTGCTCCAGGGGGTGTCGGATCACCCGATGCTGCACTACGCGACGCGCGCGCTCTACCCTTTTTTCCTCGCCCGCGGCATCCGCCTGTTCGAATACCGGCAGAGCTACCTGCATGCGAAGGTGGCGGTCGTGGATGAGCGCTGGGCGACCGTGGGGTCGAGCAACATCGACCCCTTCAGCCTGCTGCTCGCGCGCGAGGCGAACGTCGTGATCGAGGATGCCGACTTTGCCGGCCGATTGCGGAAGAGCCTCGAACGCGCGCGGGAGGTGGGGGCACGCGAACTGCGGCGAGAGGATTGGGGACGAGTGCCGCGCATGGGGCGCGCGGCGAGCTGGCTGGCGTACCAGTGCG
This sequence comes from Aromatoleum toluvorans, assembly GCF_012910905.1. GTDB lineage: Bacteria > Pseudomonadota > Gammaproteobacteria > Burkholderiales > Rhodocyclaceae > Aromatoleum > Aromatoleum toluvorans. The sequence goes on along the minus strand of NZ_WTVN01000008.1, from coordinate 111,019 downwards.
TGCGCCTGGCAATCGGCATCGCGGGCTATGGCGGCCGGCACGACTGAGCGCGGCGGCTGAACTTCGCCGCGTCGTCGCGGTTCCAAGGGGAGTGCGCAGGGGGCGATGCGTTCGCCGGCGCGTCGATACCAAGGAGGTGTGCCATGGAACAGCCGCTCCACACGATGAGCAACCTGTTCGCCCAGCTCGGGCTGCCGTCGGACGATTCTGCGATCGACCGCTTCATTGCGGCACATGCGCCGCTGCCCTGCGCCGTCGAGCTGGCGCAGGCGCCTTTCTGGACGCCGCAGCAGGCCGCCTTCCTCGCCGAGGAGCTGAAGGAGGACGCGGACTGGGCGGAGATCGTCGACCAGCTCAACGCGCGCCTGCGCTCCTGAAATCCCTGTCCGCGGCGGGCCGCCCTCCCGAGTCCGGGGCGGGCCGTGCCGGGAGTCGTCATCATGGAAGATCGCATCATCTCGGTCGTCAGCGGCGCGAGCCGCGGGCTCGGGCGCGCGGCGGCGCACCGGCTCGCGATGATGGACGGGTACCTCGTCATTGCCACGGCACGCAACCCGGACGACCTTGCGACTTTGCGCTCGAAGCTCGGGATCAGCGGGCATGTCGTGGAGGCGCACCAGCTCGACATCACCGATGAGGCGTCGGTGACCGCGCTACGCGACTGGATCGCCGAGCGCTTCGGTCGCGTCGATGTGCTCATCAACAACGCCGGTGTGCTGATCGACCGCCATTCGACGAGCATCCTCGATCTGCCGCTCGAGCAGGTGCGCGAGACGCTGGAGACGAACCTGATCGGAACGCTGCGCCTGACGCAGGCGCTGGTGCCGCTGATGCGGGCAAGCCGCGCGGGGCGGGTCGTCAACCTCGCGTCGAGCATGGGGCAGCTGGCGGAAATGGATGCCGGCACGCCGGCTTACCGCATGTCCAAGACCGCCCTCAATGCGCTCACGCGCATCCTCGCGGCCGAACTCGCGGGGACCTCGATCAAGGTCAATTCGGTGTGTCCGGGCTGGTGCCGCACCGATCTCGGGGGGCCGGAAGCGCCGCGGCTGCCCGAGGAGGGCGTCGAATGCGTGGTGTGGGCAGCGACCCTGCCCGACTACGGTCCGACGGGCGGCTTCTTCCGCGACTGCCAGCCGATCCCGTGGTGAGGCGGCGTGCGTTTACCCGTGCGCGGGCGTGAGCAACGCGGGTGCGGTGGCCTGCCCCCGTCGCGGAACGCACGCCAGTGCCCAGTGCGCGATCGCCCACGCCCAGAGTTCGGCCAGTGATCCCTTCCCCAGCCCGGCCGGCGGGCGCTGCCCGAGGAATTCGAGGGCCGCGGCGAGGGCGGCGGGGGGCTGCAGCATGTCGATCGGCGCGGCGAGCGTCTGCTTGGAGAGCTTTTCGCCTGCCGCGTTGACGACGACCGGCAGGTGCGCGTAGCCGGGTGTCGGCAGGTGCAGAAGCTGCTGGAGGTGGATCTGGCGGCCGGTCGAGCCGAGGAGGTCGGCGCCGCGCACGATGTCGGTCACGCCGGCGTCCGCGTCGTCGATGACGACCGCGAGCTGGTAGGCGAACTGCCCGTCGCCGCGCAGCATGACGTAGTCGCCGACGTCGCGCGCGAGATCCTCCTCCTGCCGGCCCTGCACGCGGTCGTCGAACACGACGATGCCTTCGGCGCGCACCCGCCACGCGTGCGGCGCCCGACCAGGCGGCAGGCCGTTGCGGCAGGTGCCCGGGTAGATGCGCGAGCCGTCGCGCGCGAGCGCCGAATCGGCCATCTCGCGGCGCGTGCAGGCGCAGGGAAAGACCTGCCCGGCGAGTTTCAGCTGCTCGAATGCGGCGCGGTAGGCGTCGAGGCGGCGGCTCTGCCAGACGATGTCGCCGTCCCACTCGAAGCCGAAGCGTGCCAGCGTCGCGATGATGCCGTCGGCGGCGCCGGGGACGCTGCGCGGCGCGTCGACATCCTCGATGCGCAGCAGCCACAGGCCCCGGCGAGCGCGCGCTTCGAGGTAGCTGCCGACCGCGGCGACGAGCGAGCCGAAGTGCAGCGGCCCGGTCGGGGACGGGGCGAAGCGGCCGATGTACGGGGGAAGTGGCGGGAGCATGAGGGGCGACGGCGGGGCTACGCGTGGCGGCGGAAGTCGGCGAAGCGGGCGGGGTGAAGTCCCGCGTCCCCGAGGTCGTCGGCGAAGGCGGCCGACGCCAGGTAGGCGAGCTCCGTCTCGCGGGGCGTCGTCAGGACGTCGCAGGCGCGCAGTTCGTCGTCCACGCGCCCCGGATGCACGTGCACGAGCGGCCGGGGGCCGCTGCCGGCGAGGAAGGATCGCATCAGCGTACGGAACGGAACGCGCCCGGAAAAATCGTGCAGGCCGGCGAACCCGTCGTTGGCGGGCAGGCCGTGGCGGCGCAGCAGGTGCCGCAGCCCCAGCCCGAGCGAGGAGATCAGCAGCGCCTTCGGCAGCGCCGTGCCACGGCGCACGCAGCGCGCCGGCGGCTCGCAGCAGTCGCGCACCCACACCGGCGTCGACGGGTAGCGCAGCAGCAGCTCCGCGACCAGCTCCTCGCGGATGCCCGGCAGCACGTGCGCGTGCTGATGGCCGTCGATGTAGTCGGGCGGGCCGTTCCACGCGTCCTCGAAGGCATCGAGCTGGGCCCGCAGCTCATCGCGGATCGCCTGGCGCGGCAAGGCACGTGCCAGCGCGCGCGGTAGCAGTCGGCCCATCGGCGGCAGGCGTCCGGCATGCGTGAGGCCGGGGGCGGCGGTCAGCGGCAGGTGGTCCGTGAGCGTCAGGTGCAGGCCCACGTCCGCAGGGTGGCGAGCGGCGGTCTGGCGCAGCAGGCCGGCGCGGCGTTTCCAGTCGGGCAGGGCGGTCATGCAGCTCGTTGCCGACAGGCGGCCGGCGCCGATGAGTTCGGCGATCGCCTCGCTGACGCCCGGTGCGATGCCGTAGTCGTCGGCGCAGACGATGATCGGGCGGGTCGGCCGGCGTTCGGGAGGGGGCTGATCGGTCATGGCCCCCCTTATAGCGGCTCCGCCGTCAACGCGCCAGAGCCTGTTTGCGTTTATCCTGCGAGGCTTACCCGCTTCGCCCACATCATTCGCCGGAATAACGTGTCTCCTTCCAACACCAGCGCTGCCTTGCGTGCCGCCCCGTCTTCCGTTTCCCCGCCGCTGCTGTCGGTCGTGATTCCGCTGTACAACGAAAGCGGCTCGCTCGGGGCACTGCACAGGCGCCTGAAGGCGGCCATCGCGGAGCTGCCGGTGGCGGGGCACGAGTTCGTCTTCGTCGATGACGGCAGCCGCGACACCACCTTCGACGAGGTCGCGGCATTGGCGGTCATCGACCCGGCCATCCGCGCGATCCGCTTCGCACGCAACTTCGGCAAGGAGGCCGCGATGGCCGCTGGGCTGCGCGCCGCGCGCGGCGACATCGTCGTGCTGATGGACGGCGATCTGCAGCATCCGCCCGAGCTGATCCCCGAGATGCTCGCACGCTGGCAGCAGGGGGCGAAGATGGTCACCGCGGTGCGCCGCTCGCGCGAGACCGATCCCTGGCTGCGGCGCCAGCTTTCGCGCGGCTTCTACGGTCTCTTCAAGCGCGTCTCGGAAGTCGCGCTGGAAGAGGGCGGCGGCGACTTCCGCCTCTTCGACCGCGCGGTCGTCGACGCCATCAACAGCCTGCCCGAGCGCACCCGCTTCATGAAGGGCATCACCAGCTGGGTCGGCTTCCGCCAGGAAACGATCGACTTCGAACCCGCCGAGCGTGCCGCCGGCGCTTCCGCGTGGTCGCTGCTGCGCCTGCTGCGCTATGCGATCGACGGCCTGTCGGCCTTCAGCACGCTGCCGCTGCGCGTGTGGTCGATGATCGGCATCGTCATCTCGGGCCTGTCCGTGCTGTACGGCGGCTTTCTTGTCGTGCGCACCGCAGTTTTGGGCATCGACGTCCCGGGCTACGCGTCGATCATCGTCTCCGTGCTGTTCCTGTCGGGCATCCAGCTGATCAGCCTGGGGGTGCTCGGCGAATACGTCGGACGCATCTTCACCGAGGTCAAGCAGCGCCCGCTGTACCTGGTGTCGGAGCGCATCGGATTCGACGAGGCCGCGAAGTGAACGCTCCCGCCCTCACGCCGGACGCGCCGGCCGCATCCGCCGGCCTGCTGTCGCCGCAGCTCGCCTTCCGCCTCGCGCTGCTGGTGTTCGCCGCCCTCGGCGCCTATGTGCTGTTCGCGTTCGACCAGCACGGCATCAGCAACGACGAGGAGGTGCAGCATGTCTACGGCCGCCTCCTGCTCGACTTCTATGCCTCGGGCTTTGCCGACCGCAGCGCCTTCGCGTACAAGAACCTCTACCTGTACGGCGGCCTCTTCGACCTGATCGCGGCCTCGCTCGAGCGCATCGTGCCGATGAACGTGTGGGACCTGCGTCACCTGCTGTCGGCCGGCTTCGGCCTGCTGGGCCTCGCCGGCACCTGGATGCTGGCGCGCCTGCTCAGGGGCGAGGCCGCGGGGCTGGTCGCGCTCGCGCTGCTGGCGCTCACCGGGGCGTGGTCCGGCGCGATGTTCACGCATACCAAGGACGTGCCCTTCGCGGCGACGATGGTGTGGGCGCTGTATTTCACCACGCGCTTCACGATGCGCCTGCCGGCGGTGAAGGCGGGCGATCTCGTCGGACTCGGCGTCGCGATCGGCTGCGCGTTCGGGTTGCGCGTCGGCGCCGTGTTCGCGGTGTTCTACCTCGGCGTCGCGGTTCTCGCCGCGTCGTGGCTGCATGGGCAGGACCTGCGCGCCCGGACCGCCGTGCTGCGCCGCGCCGTGCTCGCGCTGCTGCCCGCGGCGGCGCTTGCGTTCGCGCTCCTGGGCCTGTTCTGGCCGTGGGCGGTGCAGTCGGGCGGCAACCTCGTGAAGGCGATGACGACCTTCTCGCATTTCTCCTTCGAGCTGTACACGATCCTCGACGGCGTCGTGATGAAGAACGGCGACGTGCCCGGCCGCTACCTCTCGAGCTACCTGCTCGTGCGCCTGCCCGAGCTGTTCCTGCTCGGTATCGCGCTCGCGGTGTTGAGCGGATTACGCCAGCTGCCGGACCTGTTCGCGTCGCCCGCGGCGCGCCTGCAGGCACTGCGCTGGCTGCCGGTGACGCTCGCGGCCGGTTTCCCGCTCGCCTATACGCTCGTCGCCGCGCCGCCGCTGTACAACGGCATCCGGCACTTCACCTTCCTGCTGCCGCCGCTGGCGGTGCTCGGCGGAGCAGGGCTCGTCGCGACCGCCATGCGCCTCGCGCCGCGGCCGGCCCTGCGCCTGGTTGCGGCAGGAGCGTGCGTGCTGCTGGCCGTCGCCCATCTCGTCACGCTCGTGCGCCTGCATCCCTACGAATACGTCGCGTACAACGGCTTCACCGGCGGCCTGCGCGGCACCCAGGAGCGCTGGGAGCAGGACTACTGGGGCGACGCGCTGCGCGAGGCGGCCGGGCTCCTGAACGCCCGGGTCGCGGCCGAAGGCGTCGCGCCGCGCACCTGGACCGTCGCCGTGTGCGCGGAGGCGGTGCAAGGTACGGCCTGGCTTGCGCCGGGGCTGGAGGTCACGCGCGACTGGCGTGCGGCCGACTTCTTCCTGTCGCCCACGCACATGGACTGCGACACGGCGATGAAGGGCAGGATCATCGGCGAAGTCTCGCGCGAAGGCGTTCCCCTCGCCGTGGTCCGCGACCGTCGCATGCTCACCGGCGCCGATCGCGAACCGCGCCCGCCGCAATGAACGACACGGATCGTCTCCGGCGCCACGTCGGCCGCTTCCTGCGCTTCGCGGCAGTCGGCGCGGTCGGCACCGTCGCCCACTACGCGCTGCTCCTCGCGCTGGTCGAAGGCGTCGGCGTCGACCCGGTCGCCGGTTCGGTCGCCGGTTTCCTGCTCGGTGCGCTCGTGAATTACACGATGAACCGCGCGCTGGTGTTCCGCTCCGACCGCGCGCACGTCGAGGCGCTGCCGCGCTTTCTCGCGGTCGCCGGCATGGGGCTGTGCTGGAACGCGCTGCTGATGTATCTCTTCGTCGATCTCGTCGGCGTGCATTACCTCGTCGCACAGATCGTCACGACGGGCATCCTGCTCGGCTGGCATTACCTCGGCAACGCGCTGTGGACCTTTCGCAAGCACCCCACAGGCACGCGCACCGGGCAGTAAAATCGCCGTCTCGCAATAACCCGTCGCCCGCGCCTCGTGCGCGCTTGCTCACGCCCCAGATACCGTGCCGCACCTCGAACCCCGGATCGTCTATGTCGACGACTACATCATCGTCGCCGAAAAGCCCGCCGGCCTGCTCTCCGTGCCCGGGCGCGGCGAACACAAGCAGGACTGCCTGATCGCCCGCGTCCAGGCGACCTGGCCGGACGCCCGCATCGTGCATCGGCTGGATTTCGATACCTCGGGGCTGATCGTCCTCGCCCGCGGTGCGGAGATGCATCGCCGCCTGAGCATGGCCTTCGAGAAGCGCCAGGTCGACAAGCGCTACTTCGCGCTCGTGCATGGCCACGTGCTGTCGCAGGACGGCGAGGTCGACCTGCCGCTGATCGTCGACTGGCCGAACCGCCCGCGCCAGATGGTGGATCCGGTGAACGGCCGGCGTGCGTTGACGAACTACCGCGTCATCGAGCGCAGCGGGATGGGCGCGGATGCAGTCTCGCGCGTCGAGCTCGAGCCAGTCACGGGCCGCTCGCATCAGCTGCGCGTGCACATGATGACGATCGGCCACGCGATCCTCGGCGACACGCTGTACGCGCCGCCCGAAAGCGCCGAACGGCACCCCCGGTTGCACCTGCACGCGGCAATGCTTGCGTTCGATCATCCCGAGACGAAGCAGCCGATGAAGTTCGTCAGTCCGGTGCCGTTCTGAGGCTGCCGGAAATGGAAAGGCCCGGCGAACCGGGCCTTTCGGGGTGCGGCGGGAGGGCGCTCAGACGTTGAACAGGAAGTTCAGCACGTCGCCGTCCTTTACGACGTATTCCTTGCCTTCCGCGCGCATCTTGCCGGCTTCCTTTGCGCCCGCTTCACCCTTGTAGGCGATGAAATCGGCGTAGGCGATGGTCTGCGCGCGGATGAAGCCGCGCTCGAAGTCGGTGTGGATCACGCCGGCGGCCTGCGGGGCGGTGTCGCCGACGTGGATCGTCCACGCGCGCACTTCCTTCACGCCCGCGGTGAAGTAGGTCTGCAGGCCCAGCAGCGTGTAGCCGGCGCGGATCAGGCGGTCGAGGCCGGGTTCCTCGAGGCCCATCGACTCGAGGAAGTCCTTCTTGTCGGCGTCGTCGAGGTCGGCGATCTCGGCCTCGATCGCGGCGCACAGCGCGACGACCTCGGCGCCCTCGGCCTTCGCGTGGGTGCGCACGGCGTCGAGGTGCGGGTTGTTGTCGAAGCCGTCCTCGGCGACGTTCGCGGCGTACAGCACGGGCTTCGCGGTGATCAAGCAGAAGGGCTTGAGGCTCGCCCATTCTTCCTTGCTGAGGTCGAGCGCCCGTACCGGCTTCGCCTCGTTGAGCTGGGCGAGGCACTTCTCGAGTACTGCGACGAGGATCTTGGCGTCCTTGTCGCCCGCGGCGGCGGGGCGCTTGTAGCGGTTCACGGCCTTCTCGACGGTGGCCATGTCGGCGAGCGCGAGTTCGGTGTCGATCACTTCGATGTCGCGGATCGGGTCGACGGTGCCGGAGACGTGCACGACGTTGTCGTCGGCGAAGCAGCGGACGACGTGCACGATCGCGTCGGTCTCGCGGATGTTGGCGAGGAACTGGTTGCCCAGGCCTTCACCCTTGGACGCGCCGGCGACGAGGCCGGCAATGTCGACGAACTCGACGATCGCGGGCTGCACCTTCTGCGGCTTGACGATCTCGGACAGCGCCGTGAGGCGCGGATCCGGCACCTCGACGATGCCGACGTTGGGCTCGATCGTGCAGAAGGGGTAGTTGGCTGCTTCGATGCCGGCCTTCGTGAGGGCGTTGAAGAGGGTCGACTTGCCGACGTTGGGCAGGCCGACGATTCCGCATTTGAGGCTCATGAGCGCGATTCGTCCTTGGGTTTCGCCGGCTTCGGCGCGGCCGGGCGGGCATTGAGTCGGGTGCTGGCGGTGTTCCACTCGCCGCGGGCGATCATCGGCCAGGTCGCGAGGGCGCGTTCCATGGCTTCGTCGATCAGGACCTGCTCCTCGCGGCGCGCGGGCTTCAGCACGAAGTTCACGACCTCGTTGCGGTCGCCCGGATGGCCGATGCCGATGCGCAGGCGCCAGTAGTCGTTGGTGCCGAGATGGGCCGAGGTGTCCTTGAGGCCGTTGTGGCCGCCGAGGCCGCCGCCGAATTTCAGGCGCAGCTGGCCGGGGGGGATGTCGAGCTCGTCATGCACGACGAGGATCTCGGCCGGGGTGATGCGGTAGAAACGCGCGAGCGCACCGATGGCCTGGCCCGAGCGGTTCATGAAGGTCTGCGGCATCAAGAGCCAGACGCCGGCGTCGCGCGCATTGGCGACCAGACCGTGGAAACGCGATTCGTAGTTGAAACGTACGCCGAGTGCGTCGGCGAGGCGCTCACAAAACCAAAACCCGGCGTTGTGCCGGGTCTCGGTGTATTCGCCGCCGGGATTGCCGAGGCCGACGATGAGACGCGGTGCGGCGGCGCTCATCGTGTCGGTCCCTGCGTCATCCCGGCGGTGCGGCCCGAGGCGTCAGCCTCAGGCGGCTTCGCCTTCGGTGCCTTCTTCAGCGGCGGCACCCTTGACGGTGACGGCGGTCGCGACGACCGGGTCGCCTTCGCCGTGCACAACCAGCTCGACGCCGGCCGGCAGCGCGAGCTGCGACACGTGGATCGATTCGCCGGCCTGCAGGTTGGCGAGATCGACTGCGACGAACTCCGGCAGGTTGCCCGGCAGGCACTGCACGTCGACTTCGGTGATGGTGTGCGAGATCATGCAGCCGCCGAGCTTGACGGCCGGGCTCGCGTCGCCGTTCACGAAGTGCAGCGGCACCTTGAGGTGGATCTTCTGGCTCGCATCGACGCGCTGGAAGTCCAGGTGCAGGACTTGCTGGCGGAACGGGTGCCATTGGGTGTCACGCAGCAGGACAGCCTGCTTCGCGCCTTCGACGTCGACCGACAGGATCGAGGCGTGGAAGGCTTCCTTGCGCAGCAGGTGGTACAGCTCGTTGTGATCCATCGAGATGGTCTGGACGTCGCCCGAACCGTAGATGATGCCCGGGATCCGGCCGGCGCGACGCAGGCGGCGGCTCGCACCCGTGCCCTGTTCCACGCGCTTGGTGGCCTTGAATTCGATTTGCATTGTGATACTCCTGGTTGAAACGATCCGTCCGCGACCAGACGGATGGGTTGAATCCCCGGCAGCACCGGGGACGAAATTCATTCCATGAACAGCGAGCTGACCGATTCCTCGTTGCTGATGCGCAGCATCGTGTCGGCGAGCAGCGAGGCGACCGAGACCTGGCGGATGCGCGGGCAGGCCTTGGCGTCGTCGCGCAGCGGGATGGTGTCGGTGACGACCAGCTCGTCGAGGTCCGAGTCGGAGATGCGCGACACGGCGGCGCCCGACAGCACAGCGTGGGTGCAGTACGCGAGCACGCGGCGGGCGCCGTGCTCCTTGAGCGCGGTGGCGGCCTTGCACAGCGTGCCGGCGGTGTCGACGATGTCGTCCATGATCACGCAGGTGCGGTCCTTGACCTCGCCGATGATGTTCATCACTTCGGAGACGTTGGCCTTCGGGCGGCGCTTGTCGATGATCGCGAGGTCGCATTCCATGCGCTTCGCGAAGGCGCGGGCGCGCACGACGCCGCCGACGTCGGGCGACACGACCAGCAGGTCGTCGTACTTCTGCTTGTCGAGGTCGGCGAGGAGCACCGGCGCCGCGTAGACGTTGTCGACCGCGATGTCGAAGAAGCCCTGGATCTGGTCGGCGTGCAGGTCCATCGTCAGCAGGCGCTGGACACCGACGGCCTGCAGCATGTTGGCGACGACCTTTGCGGTGATCGGCACGCGCGCCGAACGCGGGCGGCGGTCCTGCCGGGCATAGCCGAAGTAGGGGATGGCGGCGGTGATGCGGCCGGCCGACGCGCGCTTGAGGGCGTCGACGAGGACCACCAGTTCCATCAGGTTTTCGTTCGTCGGCGAGCAGGTCGGCTGCAGGATGAAGACATCCTTGCCGCGCACGTTCTCGAGCAGTTCGACGTTGACCTCGCCATCGGAGAAGCGGCCCACCGTGGCCGAGCCGATGGAAATGCCCAGTCTGCGCACGACATCCGCCGCGAGTTTGGGGTTGGCGTTGCCGGTGAAGACCATCAGGCTGCCGTAGGCCATGTCCGAATCTCCGATGCCGCTAGAATGGCAGGGTAAAAACGACTCGGGCAGGCGCGAGGCCTGCCCGGGTATGTTGGCTGGGGAGGAAGGATTCGAACCCTCGAATGCCGGAATCAAAATCCGGTGCCTTGACCAACTTGGCGACTCCCCAATGAAACCTCTTTCGCCCGCTCAATCGAGCCAGTCGTAGAGCGGATGTCTCGCCAGACTTTTCGCCTTCCATGCCCGCATCGGCGCTGGGCATTTTTCGACGATGTCACTTGCTTCCATCTCGCTGCCAACCTCGGCAAACACGCAGGCGCCTGATCCGGTCATCCGCGCGGGCGCAGACTGCGCCAGCCACTCGATTGCAGCACCGACCGCGGGATACAGATTGCATGCAACTGCCTGCAAATCGTTACGGGTGGTGCTTGCTGCGAAGTCCGTAATTCTGATTGGTTCCGTATCGCGCGTCAACTCCTGCGCGCGGAAAATTTCTGCGGTGGGCACTGTCACGGGCGGGGCGACGACCACATACCAGGCCGGTGGCAAGGGCAGGGCCTGCAGTTCCTCGCCGACGCCCTCGGCAAAGGCGTCGCGCCCGAAGATGAAGAAGGGGACGTCGGCGCCGAGCTGCAGGCCGAGTTGCGCGAGCGCGGCACGGCCCAGGCCGGTGCCCCACAGGCGGTTCAGCGCGATCAGCGTCGTGGCGGCGTCCGAGCTGCCGCCGCCCAGGCCGCCGCCCATCGGCAGCTGCTTGTCGATCGAGATGTCGGCACCGAGGCGGCTGCCGCTCGCCTGTTGCAGGAGCCGGGCCGCACGGACGACGAGATCCTGCGCCTCGGGCACGCCTGCGACCGGGGTCGTGCGGCGCACGGCGCCGTCCTCGCGCAGCGCGAACGTGAGGCTGTCGCCCCAGTCGAGCATGCGGAAGGCGGTCTGCAGCAGGTGGTAGCCGTCGGCGCGGCGGCCGACGACGTGCAGGAAGAGGTTGAGCTTGGCCGGTGCGGGGCAGCGTTCGAGGCGGGTCAGCGGCGGGGTGTCCATTGGTCGATGACGAGCCGGATGCGGGCCTGGCCCCACTCGGCGTCGATGCGGCGCGGCGGGGCGTCGGCTGCGGGGCCGGCGTACTCCATGTAGTCGATGATCCAGCCGGCGTCGGAAATGCGCGCCGGGCGGCCGGCCGCGTCGAGGCTCAGCACGCGTGCGCCGGGGCGCGGGGTGGCCTGCACCCAGTGTTGCAGGCCGTCGATCGGGGCGGGCACGCCGAGGAGGCGGGGCAGGATCGTGTCGGCGTCGTCCGCCCGTTCCGTGCGCCCGTCCGCGGTGAGCAGCATCGCCCCGTGCGGCGTGCGCACGAGCTGGCCGACGATCTGGCCGAGCGGGCTGTAGACGGTCCATTCGTCGGCGGTGGGCGAGTGCGACCAGGTCAGGGCGCCGTTCGCGGCGCGCTCGCCGTCGCTCGCGGAAAGCCGGCCTTCGAGCTCGAAGGCGCTGGCAGTGGGGCGGGGCGCGGCCGTCAGGTTGCGCGCCGCCTGGCTCGCGCAGCCGGCGAGGAGCAGCGTCGCGAGTGCCGCCGTCGCAGCCTGCCGGGCTGCGCGGGAGAGGGGGCGCCTCATTGGCCGCGCAGGCGCTTGACGACCGACTTCAGCGCATCGTTGTCGGGGTTGTTCTTCAGCGCCTCGTCCCAGACGCGCGATGCGTCGGCCGGGCGCTTGAGGTTCCACAGGACTTCGCCGAGGTGGGCGGCGATCTCGGGATCCTGCCGCAGCCCGTAGGCCTTTTCGAGGTGGGCGAGGGCGCCGGTGGGGTCGTTGCGGCGAAAGCGCACCCAGCCCATGCTGTCGAGGATGAAGGGGTCGTCGGGCGTCAGTTCGAGCGCGCGCACGATCAGCGCCTCGGCTTCCTCGAGGCGCACGCCACGGTCGGCGAAGGAGTAGCCCAGCGCATTGTAGGCGTGCGCGAACTCGGGGCGCAGCGCGATCAGCTTGCGCAGCCGCCCTTCCATGACTTCGAGCTTGCCGAGGCTTTCGGCGAGCATCGACGATTCGTACAGCAGGTCGGTGTCGTCCTCGTTGCTGCGCAGGGCGCCGTCGACCAGCTCGAACGCTTCGGCCTCCTTGCCCGCGGTGCGCAGGATCTGGGCCTCGCCCAGCAGCAGGCGCTTGCGGTCGGCCTCGTCGGCGGTCTTGACGTTGTGCAGGTGTTCGCGCGCTTCCGCCACCTTGCCGTCACGCGCGAGGATCGACGCGATGCGCAGCTGCGCGTCGAGATGCTGCGGTCCCGGTTCGACGGCGCGGTACCAGCGCAGGGCCGTGGCGCTGTCCTTGCGCCGCTCGGCGACCTGGCCGAGGTTGATGCGGATGCTGTCGTCGTCGGGATGGCCGGCGTTCAGCGCGCGTTCGAGCTGCGTCGCGGCGGTGTCGTAGTCTTCGAGCTGGGCCGACAGCAGGCCCACTGCGTACATCAGCTCGCGGTCGTCCGGAGCGCCATCGAGGAGCTGGCGGAACTCCTGGCGCGCGGCCTCGAACTGCTTGGTCGACACCAGCGCACGAGCGTGTGCGAGGCGGGCATTCCGGCTGTCGGGGTGGCGTTGCAGGTAGTCCGTGACGATCCGCATCGCTTCCTGCATGGCGCCGGACTGCGAGAGCAGTTGCGCCTTGAACAGGATGGCGGGTTCCCAGTCCGGGCGCATGCGCAGCGCGGTGTCGATCGCGGCGACGGACTCCATCGCGTCGCCGGCGGAAATGGCGGCCTGGGCGCGTGCGAAGTAGGCTTCCGGGTGGCTCGTGTAGGGCTCTGTCAGGCGCATGACGATGCCCTTGACGGCTTCCTTGTCCTGCACGCGGGAAAACGCGCGGTTCAGCCCCATCAGGTGGTTGTCGATGTTTTCCGGCGACTGCGCGAGCAGGCGCGCGAGCTGGGCCTGCACCTGCTCGAGTTGTCCGTCGCCGCCGGCGAGGAGCCCGGCGAGGATGCGGCGCGCTTCCTCGGACGACGGATCGGCTTCGGACCAGATCCGCGCCGCGTCGATCGCGGCCGGCATGTTGCGGGCGTACAGCGCAATTTCCATCGCCCGGCGCGCGATGCGCGGGTCGCGCGTGCGCTGCGCGAGGTCGGCGTAAGCCTGCACGGCGACGCCGATTTCACCGCGGGCGCCGGCGATTTCGGCCAGCAGGAAGGTGTACAGGGTGCGTGCCGTGAGTTCCTGCGCCGGCAGCGTCACTGCTGCCGGCTCCTCCGGGGAGGGCGCAGCAGGTGATGTGGCCGGGAAGGCGAGTGCGACGGCCAGTCCCAGACCGGAGGTGAGCGAGGAGAGGAGGCGATTCATTGGCTTGGCCCAGAGGGAATTGCACGAACTTCAAACCGGCCCTGCGGTCGTGTCTGACGTATGCTGTTGCCGCGGTGCGTCGGTAGTCGTCTTTTAGAAGGCCCGGATGCGGATGCGTTCGCCGGATGTTATGCAGTTTCCTCGTCCGCGGGCAAGGGCGTCGGTTGCGCACCCCGGTATCCGGCCCTGCCCCCATTGCTTTCGAGTGTCGTGAATGCCTGAATTGCCTGAAGTGGAAACGACCTGCCGCGGCATCCGCCCGGCGATCGACGGCCGGATCATGACCGGCGTGCGCGTGCGCAACGGGCGCCTGCGCGTGCCGGTGCCCGCCGACCTCGGCGAGCGCGTGACGGGGGCGCCGCTGCAGGCCGTGAGACGGCGGGCGAAATACCTGCTGCTCGATTTTCCCGCCGGCAGCGTGATCGTGCACCTGGGCATGTCGGGCAGCCTGCGCGTGGTCGCCGCCGACCAGCCGCCGGGGGCGCACGACCACGTCGACCTGCTGTTCGGCGACTGTGCGCTGCGCCTGCGTGATCCGCGGCGCTTCGGGCTCATCGTGTGGCAGCCGGGGGACGCGCTCGCCCACCCCCTGCTCGCGCGCCTCGGCATCGAGCCGCTCGGCGACGAATTCACCGGTCCGTGGCTGCATCGCGCGTTCAAGGGCGTGCGGGCGCCGATCAAGCAGGCGCTGATGGACGGGCATCGTCTCGTCGGCGTCGGCAACATCTATGCGTCCGAGAGCCTGTTCCGCGCGCGCATCCACCCGCTCGCGCCGGCCGGCAGCGTCGGCCCGCGGCGCCTCGCGCGCCTGGTCGAGGCCGTGCGCGAAACGCTGCTGGCGGCGATCGCCGCGGGCGGCAGCACCCTGCGCGACTTCGTCGGCGGCGACGGCAGGAAGGGCTATTTCCAGCAGGAATACTTCGTCTACGGTCGCGAAGGGCTGCCATGCCGCGTGTGCGGCACCGCGGTGCAGCGCGTGGTGTGCGGCCAGCGTTCGACCTTCTTCTGCCCGCGCTGCCAGCGCATGTAATCGGGGTACGGCAGCGGCGATGCGCGCCCGCCGGCCGGCGTTCGTCGGCGCCGGTATGCCGTCGGTCGAGCAGGCGTTTTCACGCATTGGATGGCGCCGGATTCGGCGCTATGCTGACGCGATGTAAAAACCTGTGCGCGACGGCTCCCCCGGGCCCGCGCGAGCGAGACCTTCATGACCCTCGTGGATCAATTTTCCGCCTACAGCCGGTGGCGTGCCGATGCCGCTTCCGCCGTGGGACGCCTGCGGCAGTGGCTGTCGCGCAACGAGCTCGGCGATGTGCAGGGCGACCTGCGGCTGCAGTACGTGCTGGATCGCTTGCGCGATGACAAGCTCACGGTCGCTTTCGTCGCGGAGTTTTCGCGCGGCAAGTCGGAGCTGATCAACGCGATCTTCTTCTCGGGGCACGGCGACCGCGTGCTGCCGTCGAGCGCGGGGCGCACGACGATGTGTCCGACCGAGCTGCAATGGACGGCCGGCGCGCGCGCCGAGATCCGCATGCTGCCGATCCGTACGCGTGCGACGCACGCGAGCGTGAGCGAGCTCAAGCAGTTCCCGGAGGAGTGGATGGTGCTGCGGCTCGACGCGGAGTCGCTCACGGACCTGCAGCAGGCCTTCGCGCGCGTCGGCGAGACCGAGCGGGTCACGACCGAGATGGCGTCGCGCCTCGGGTTCGACATCGACGAGAACGGCGAGAAGGGGCTCAAGCCGGGCGCCGATGGCCTGGTGGAGATCCCGAGCTGGCGCCACGCGGTGATCCAGTTTCCGCATCCGCTGCTCGAGCAGGGGCTGGTCGTGCTCGACACGCCGGGCCTCAACGCGATCGGCGCGGAGCCGGAGCTGACGCTGTCGCTGCTGCCCAACGCCCACGCGGTGCTCTTCGTGCTGGCGGCCGACACCGGCGTCACGCAGAGCGACATGGCGGTGTGGCGCGAATACGTGCAGGGCGGGCAGAGCCGGCGCAAGGGCCGTCTCGTCGTGCTCAACAAGATCGACGGGCTGTGGGACGGGCTGCGCGACGCGCCGCAGATCGACGCGGAGATCGCGCGCCAGGTGCGGTCGGTCGCGGAAACGCTGGAGGTTCCCGAGGCGACGGTGTTCCCGGTGTCGGCGCAGAAGGGGCTGGTGGGCCGCATTTCCGGGGATGCGGCGCTTGTCGAGCGCAGCCGCCTCGGCGAGCTGGAGCGCGCGCTGGCCCAGGACCTGCTGCCCACCAAGCAGGAGATCGTGCGCGACAGCACGCTCACCGAGGTCGACGATCTGGCCCGGCAGACGGCCACGCTGCTGGGGGCGCGGCTGTCGGGGCTGCGCGAGCAGCTGCAGGAGCTGACGGACCTGCGCGGCAAGAACCAGAGCGTCATCGAGTACATGATGCGCAAGATCCGCAGCGAGAAGGCCGAGTTCGAGCAGGGGCTGCAGAAGTATTACGCGGTGCGCAGCGTGTTCTCGACGCTGACGAACAATCTGCTCGCGCACCTCGGCATGGATACGCTGCGCAACGAGACGCGGCGCACGCGCGAAGCGATGATGGAGTCGACCTTCACGAAGGGCCTGCGTCAGGCGATGGAGAGCTTCTTCGCCTCGCTGCGCGGCAATCTGGCGCGCTCGTCCGACGAGATCGCCGAGATCACGCGCATGCTCGACAGCATGTACAAGCGCTTCAGTGTCGAGCACGGGCTGAAGCTCGCCGCGCCCGAGTCCTTTTCGACATTGCGCTACGAGCGCGAGCTCGACCGCCTGGAGTCCGCCTTCAACCGCCAGATCAATTCCGCGCTGGCGCTGGTGACGACCGAGAAGCACGCGCTCACGCAGAAGTTCTTCGAGACCGTGGCGGTCGAGGCGCGGCGGACCTTCGAGGTCGCCAACCGTGACGTCGAGCAGTGGCTGCGCGCGGTGATGTCGCCGCTGGAGACGCAGGTGCGCGAGTATCAGCTGCAGCTGAAGCGCCGCCTGGAAAGCGTCAAGCGCATCCACCAGGCGACCGACACGCTGGAGGAACGCGTCGCGGAGCTGGAGCAGGCCGAGGCGGCGATGCTCCGTCAGCTGGCCGAATTGAAGGACATCACCGAAGGCATCCGTTCGGTGCTGGGGGGGGCGGCCGAAGCGGCAGGCGCACCCGCCGCCGTGCCCGAGGGGTGCGCCGCCTGAGCGGCTGCGCGGCGCACCGCTTGCCGGCGTGAACGAAAAAAGCGGACCCTTGCGGTCCGCTTTTTCGTGAACCCTCCGGCGCCGGCCGGGGGGGTCAGGCCTTCGCGGCGGTCAGGCGCTTGAACTTCTCCATCAGCTGATCCTTGGTCTCGACGACGTCCGGGTTCAGCGGGATACAGTCGACCGGGCACACCTGTTGGCACTGCGGTTCGTCGAAGTGGCCGACGCACTCGGTGCACTTGTTCGGGTCGATCTGGTAGATCTCGTCACCCTGGGAGATCGCGCCATTGGGACATTCCGGCTCGCACACATCGCAATTGATGCATTCGTCCGTAATCATCAGTGCCATCTTTCAATTCCTCGTTTTCACTTCACAGAAACTTTCTGCAGCAGCCGCTGGTAGACCGCGGGCTGCACGAACTTGCTCACATCGCCACCGAGACGGGCGATTTCGCGCACCATCGTGGCCGAGATGAACATATACTCCTCCGCCGGCGTCAGGAACACTGTTTCGACGTCGGGAAAGAGCTTCCGGTTCATTCCGGCCATCTGGAATTCGTACTCGAAGTCCGACACGGCCCGCAGGCCGCGCAGGATCAGGCGCGCGTTCTGGGCGCGCAGGAAATCCATCAGCAGGCCGTCGAAGCCGACGACGTCCACGTTGCCGAACGGCGCGACCACTTCACGCGCGATCTCGACGCGCTCGGCCAGCGTGAAGATCGGGCCCTTGCCGCGGCTCTCGGCGACGGCGACGACCACCCTGTTGAACAGCAGCGACGCACGCCGCACGAGATCCTCGTGCCCGCGCGTGAACGGGTCGAAGGTCCCCGGATAGATCGCCACCCCTTCCTTCATTCCTGCCTCCCATGCAGAAGATGAAAATGCACCTGGCCGGCGCGGCCTGCCTTGACCGTGCTCAATCCTGCCAGTTCTGCCACTGCTGTTTCAGATTCGGCGTAAATCCAGCCGTCCGGCTTCAGTACCCGGCCGAGCCAGGGCTCCAGCCGCTCGACCCAGCCCTTGTTGTAGGGCGGGTCGAGGAACACCACGTCGAACCTGTCGGAGGTGGTTCGCGCGAATTCTAGCGCATCGCCGCGGACGAGCTCTACCTGCGATGCCGGCAGGCTCTCCGCGGCCCGGCGCAGCGCGGCGAAGGCGCGGGCGTCCGACTCGACGATCACGACGCGCTCCGCGCCGCGCGAGGCCGCTTCGAAGCCGATGATGCCGGAGCCGCCGAAGAGGTCGAGGCAGCTCAGGCCGTCGAGATCCTGCCCGAGCCAGTTGAAGAGCGTCTCGCGCACGCGGTCGGGCGTCGGGCGCAGGCCGGGGACGTTGGCGACTTCGATCAGGCGCGAGCGCCACGCGCCGCCGACGATGCGGACCCGGCTCAATTCCCGCGGCCCGCCTTCTTCGCGCCGCCACCGTTGACCGCCGTGTCGCCGTCGCCGCCGGCGACCACGGTGACGAGGTTGGCGGGCTTCACGCGGCGTGCAAAGGCGTCACGCACGGATTCGACCGTGACCGCGGCGACCTTCTTCGGGTAGGTCTCGAGCCAGTCGAGCGGCAGCTGGTAGAACGCGATCATGCCGACGTAGTCGAGGATCTTGCGGTTGGAGTCGAGGCGCAGGCCGAATCCGTTGACGAGGTTGTCGCGCGCGGCCTTCAGTTCGGTGGGGGTCGGCCCCCTGGCGATGAAGTCCTCCAGCACGTCGGTGCTCACCTTCAACGCGTCGTCGGCCTGGCTGCCGCGCGTCTGCAGGCCGATCTCGAACGGGCCGGCGACGCGCAGCGGAAGGAAGTAGCTCGACACGCTGTAGGCGAAGCCGCGCTTCTCGCGCACTTCCTTCATCAGGCGCGACACGAAGCCGCCGCCGCCGAGCACGTAGTTGCCGACGAGCAGCGGGAAGTAGTCCGGGTCGTCGCGGCTCATGCCGGGCATGCCGATGAGGATGTGGGCCTGCGCCGACGGGTGGGCGATGTGCTCGGTGCCGCGCGCGGGCAGTTGCGGCGCGGGAATCGGCGCCGGCGGGGCGCCCGCCGGCAGGCCCTCGGTGAGCTGGCGCGCGATCGCGTCGGCCTCGTCGCGGCTCACGTCGCCGACGATGGTCACGGCCGCGCTGCCGGCCGTGTAGTGCGTGCGGTGGAAGGCCTGCAGCTGTTCGCGCGTGATCGACTGCAGCGACTCGACGGTGGTCGAGCGGCCGTAGGGGTGGCTGCCGTAGATCATCGCCATGAAGCGCCGCGACGCGAGGGTGTCGGGCTGGGTGAGGGATTCCTTCAGGCCGGCGATGGCGCGGGCGCGCTCGCGTTCGAGCACGTCGGCGGGGAAGGTCGGCTTCGCGAGCAGGCGGGCGGCCAGCGCGATCGCGGCGTCGCGCTCGGTCGCGCTCGACAGGGTGCGCACCGACAGCGTCGCCATGTCGGTATCCGCGCCGCCGCCGATGCGTGCGCCGGTATCGGCGATGCGTTCGGCGATCTGCTGTTCGTCGAGGCCTTCGGTGCCGGCGTCGAGCAGGCCGCGCGTGAGGCCGGCGATGCCGCTGCCGCCTTCGGGCTCGTAGGCGCTGCCGGCGGGGAAGGAGATCTGGATGTCGACCAGCGGCAGGGCGTGGCTCTCGACGAAATACACGCGCGCGCCGGTCGCGGCGTCCCAGTGCTTGATGTCGGGGCCGACCGCTGCGGCCGGGAGGCTCGCGAGCGGAATCATCACGGCGGCGAGGGCGAGCAGGGCCCGGAAGGGGCGGCAGTCGGGGCGGAGGCGGCGCAACGCGGTCATGGGCTTCGTCTGCATGTCAGTGCCTCGCTCCCGGGGTAGCTGCGCGCGGCTTCGCGTCGGCGGGCAGCGGCAGCGGATCGAGGCGGGCGCGGGTGAGGGTGTTGTCGGTGAAGTACTTGCGGGCGACGGCCTGCACGTCCTCGGCGGTGACCTTGCGGATGCCTTCGAGGAGCTTGTCGTCGTCGCGCCAGGACAGGCCGGTGGATTCGAGGAAGCCGATCTCCATCGCCTGCCCCATCAGCGAGTCGCGCTTGTACACCTGACCGGCGACGGTCTGCGTCTTGACCCGGCGCAGTTCGTCCTCGGCGACGCCTTCCTTCTGGATGCGTTCGATCTCGGCGCGCAGTGCGGCCTCGACGTCGGCGACCGTCTTGCCGGCGGCCGGGGCGCCGTCGAGGATGAAGAGCTGCGGACCGCGGCCGGTGCCGTCGTAGCCGGCGCCGGCCGACACGGCGACCTTGGTCTCGCGCACGAGGCGGCGCGGCAGGCGGGCGCCGTCGTAGCCGTCGAGGATCGCCGCGAGCACCTTCAGGGCGTGCACGTCGCGGTCGTTGTCGGGGTCGTGCAGCGTCGGCGCGCGCCACGCGAGCGCGATGTAGGGCAGCTCCGCCGGCGCCTTGACGACGGTTTCGCGCGGCCCGAGCTGTTCGGGTTCCGGGGTGATGCGCCGCGGCGGCAGCGCGTGCGACTTGATCGGGCCGTAGTACTTGCGCGCCATCTCGAACACGGCCTTGTGATCGACGTCGCCGACGACGACCAGGCGCGCGTTGCCCGGCGTGTACCAGGTCCGGTGCCACTTGCGCGCGTCTTCCGAGGTCATCGTGTCGAGGTCGGTCATCCAGCCGATGACCGGGCGGCCGTAGGGGTTGGCCTGGAAGGCGGTCGCCATGAGCTGCTCGCTGACCAGCGAGCGCGGCTGGTCGTCGGTGCGCAGGCGGCGCTCTTCCTTCACGACCGCGAGTTCCGGCTTGAAGTTGGCGTCGGTGATCTTCAGGTTACTCATGCGGTCGGCTTCGAGCTGCATCACGTCGGCGAGGCGCGCGGACGGGATCTGCTGGAAGTAGGCCGTGTAGTCCTGCGACGTGAAGGCGTTGTCGCGGCCGCCGATCGCGGCGACGCGCTTGTTGAATTCGCCCGGGCCGACCTTGTCGGTGCCCTTGAACATCATGTGCTCGAGCAGGTGGGCGATGCCGGACACGCCCGCGGGCTCGTCCATCGAGCCGACGCCGTACCACACCATGTGGACGACGGACGGGGCGCGGCGGTCTTCCTTGACGATGATCTTCATGCCGTTCGCAAGCGTGGTCTCGAACGGATTGGCATGCAGCGGGCCGGCCGCGACGGTGAGTGCGGCGGCGAGTAGTGCGGCGCGTGGAAAGGTCTGGCGAAACATGGACATGTCCTGCATCTGGTAGAATTCTCGGCTCACGTCGCCCGCGATCCGGGCATCCGAATCGACGCGAAGCCGCATCTTAGCGTTATTGGCAGTTCGGCGTCCGCCGAAGTTAGAACCTCACCAGAGACCCGAGTGAGCATGTTTGGTTTCCTGAAGAAGTCCCCCAAGCCCGAGCCGGCGGCGCAGCCGCAGGCCGAGGCCGTGCCGTCCGCGACGCCGGACGTGCCCGCAGCAACCCCCGCGCCGACCCCCGCACCCGCCGCCGAGCCGGCGGTGAAGCGCTCCTGGACCGAGCGCCTGAAGGCGGGCCTGTCGCGCACGCGGCAGCAGATCGGCGGCGGGCTGGCGAGCCTGTTCGGCCGGCGCAAGATCGACGAGGACCTGCTCGAGGAGTTGGAGGCGACGCTGCTGATGGCCGATTGCGGCGTCGAGGCGACGCAGCACCTGCTGGACGCGCTGCGCAAGCGCTGGAAGCGTGACAAGCTCGAGACCGCCGACCAGCTGCAGAGCGCGCTCGCGGAAGAGTTGCTGGCGGTGCTGCAGCCGCTCGAGCAGCCGCTCGACGTGTCCGGGCATGCGCCCTACATCATCATGATCGCGGGCGTGAATGGCTCCGGCAAGACGACCTCGATCGGCAAGCTGGCGAAGTATTTCCAGTCGCAGGGCAAGAGCGTGCTGCTGGCGGCCGGCGACACCTTCCGTGCGGCGGCGCGCGAGCAGCTGATGACCTGGGGCGAGCGCAACAACGTCACGGTGATCGCGCAGGAAGGCGGCGACGCCGCGGCGGTGATCTTCGATGCGATCAATGCGGCCAAGGCGCGCGGCATCGACGTCGTGCTCGCGGACACCGCGGGGCGCCTGCCGACGCAGCTGCACCTGATGGAAGAGATTGCCAAGGTGCGCCGCGTGATCGCGAAGGCCGAGCCGTCCGGGCCGCACGAGGTGCTGCTGGTGCTGGACGCGAACATCGGCCAGAACGCGCTCACGCAGGTGAAGGCTTTCGATGCGTCGATCGGCGTCACGGGGCTGGTCGTCACGAAGCTCGACGGCACCGCGAAGGGCGGCGTCGTCGCGGCGATCGCGCGCCAGTATCCGCGTCCGCTGCGCTTCATCGGCGTCGGCGAGGGCATCGACGACCTGCAGCCCTTCAACGCGCGCGAGTTCGTCGAGGCGCTGTTCGAACCCGTCGCAGGAGCCGGCGGCGCGGCATGATCGTCTTCAACGAGGTCGTCAAGCGTTACCCCGGCGGCTACACGGCGCTGGCGGGCGTCAGCTTCGAGATCCGCCACGGCGAGCTGGCGGTGCTGTCGGGCCACTCGGGGGCGGGCAAGAGCACGCTGCTGAAGCTGATCGCCGCGATCGAGCGGCCGACGTCGGGCAGCGTGAGCATCAACGGGCAGGACGTCCCGGCGCTGCGCCCGCGTGCGATTCCCTACCTGCGGCGCAACCTCGGCCTCGTGCTGCAGGAGCACCGCCTGCTGTACGACCGCAGCGTGTACGACAACGTGATGCTGCCGCTGGTGATCGCCGGGCATCCGGCGCGCGATGCGGTGAAGCGCGTCGCGGCGGCGCTCGAGCGCGTCGGGCTGGCGGGGCGCGAGCGCGAGATGCCGGCGGGCCTGTCGGGCGGCGAGCAGCAGCGCGTCGCGATCGCACGCGCGATCGTGAATCGCCCGACCATCCTGATCGCCGACGAGCCGACCGCGCACCTCGACACCGCCTACGCGAACGAGATCGCGAACCTCTTCAAGTCCTTCAACGCCGCGGGAGTCACCGTGCTGGTGTCGACGCACGACGAGCGCCTGTTCGCGCAGCACAGCCCGCGCCGCCTGGTGCTGAGCAAGGGGCTGCTGCAGGGGGTGGGCGCATGAGCGCTTCGCCGGGCCGCCCCAAGGAGCGCTCAGTCCCGCTTGGCGGGACCGCGCTTAGCGCGAGGGTGCACAGATGAGTAACTGGTTCTATCTGCACGGCCGCGCCTTCGCGCAGGCGCTGCGCCGTCTCGCCTCGCAGCCGCTCGGCACGCTGCTGTCCGCGCTGGTCGTGGGCATCGCGCTGTCGCTGCCGGCCGCGGGCTACCTGCTCATCGACAACGTTGCCTCGCTCGCGCGCGGCGTGTCGGGGACGCCGGAGATCAGCGTGTTCATGATGCAGGACGCGTCCGCCGAGGACATCGCCGCGGCCGAAAGGCGCTTGCGGGGGGATGTGCAGCTCGCGGGCTACCGCCACGTCACCAAGGACGAGGCCTTGCACCAGCTCGAAAAGAGCGGGTTGGGCGACGTGCTCGGCGGCCTCGCGGCCAATCCGCTGCCGGATGCCTTCATCGTCACGCCGCGCGGCGAGGATCCCGCGCTGTACGACAGCCTGCATGCGCGTTTCGCCGCCTGGCCGGGCGTCGCCCACGTGCAGCTCGACTCCGCGTGGGTGAAGCGCCTGCATGCGCTGCTGGGGCTGGGCCGTTCGGCGGTGCTGCTGCTCGCGGGCCTGCTGGGTTTCGCGCTGGTGATCGTCACCTTCAACACGATCCGCCTGCAGATCCTCACACAGCGCCACGAGATCGACGTGAGCCGGCTGCTGGGCGCGACCGATCCCTTCATCCGCCGTCCGTTCTACTGGTTCGGCAGCCTGCAGGGGCTGCTCGGCGGTTGCGTGGCGCTCGCGACCGTGTGGGCGACCGTGCAGGCGCTGGGCCGTCCGGTCGCGAGTCTCGCGGAAACCTACGGCGCGGTGTTCGCGCTGAGCGGCCCGGGCTTGCCCGAGAGCGCGGCGATCCTCGGCTTCGCGGCCTTCCTCGGCTGGCTCGGCAGCGCGATCTCGGTGCGCCGGCACCTGGCTGAACGTCTGCGCTGAACTGCTGGCGGGTGTCCGGGGGCCGCGTGCCGGGGCCTGCCTCCCGGCGGGCAGGCGCTCGCGGCCTTCGGCTTCCCGCGCCGCGACGGCCCCTCAGGGCTGCGGTCCCCGCTATAATCCCCGGCCCCAATGTTGGGGGTAAATCTTTCATCGGACTCGCCCATGAATGCGCCGGAACTGCGTTCGCCCATCGTCGGCAATCGCGTCGAACTGAACATCTTCACGACGCTGACCTGCAACCTGAAGTGCTCGTACTGCTCGATCGCGGTCGGCGATGTCGTCGGCTCGCAGGGCAAGGCCGAGTATTCGCTCGATACGCTGGATGCCTTCGTCGCGACGCACCTCGCCGACAAGGAGATCTACGTGACCTTCTACGGCGGCGAGCCGACGCTCAACATCCCCTTCATCGTCGGGCTGATGGAGCGCCACCCGACCTGGCGCTTCCAGTTGCAGACCAACGGCACGCTGCTGCACCGCCTGCCCGACGCGGTGCTGGCGAAGCTGTCGAACGTGCTGGTGTCGGTCGACGGCGCCGAGCACACGACCGACCACTACCGCGGGCGCGGCGTGTATCGCAAGGTCACGTCCAACATCGAGAAGATCCGCTCCAGGCTCGGCGGCAAGCTGACGGCGCGCGTAACCTGGGGGCACGAGGACATCAGCTTCGAGGAGCTCGACAGCCTGCTGCCGACCTTCGACTACGTGTACTGGCAGTTCGCGCAGGCGCACGGTTTCTATCGTCCCGAACACATGCGCCGCAAGAAGGAGGCGCTGGTGCAGCTGATCGACAAGTTCTTCGCCGTCGACGGCCTGTATCCGTTCATCCCGCTGATGGGCACGGTGCGCAACAAGGTGCTGCCGTCGCGGGCGCGCGAAACCTGCAGCGGGCAGACGCAGTGCCGCTCGTCCACGCACATCCTCAACATCCTGCCGGACGGGCGCATCTTCCCGTGCCCCGACCTCACCCATCTGCCCGAGCTGCAGAGCGGCGACCTGAACGCCAACTGGCTCAAGCCGAGCCCGCTGCAGCCCGCTCCGGAAATGCCCTGCGAGGGCTGCGAGGCCTTGTCGTTCTGCCGCCGCAACTGCATGAAGAACCTGTACGTCGGCTACGTGCTGGACGATGCGCCCTACCGCGAGCGGGTGGTCGAGCCGATCTGCGAGCTGGTGAAGTTCATGGGGGCGGAGATCGACCGGCGCGACCCGCACGCGTGGTACGCGCGGGCGTCCTTGCCGGTGCGGCGCGAGATTTCGGACTGCGAGATCTACGAGTACGTCGAGGTGATGCCCTGAGGCCTAGACCGGCGGCCTGTCGAGCACTTCGCGCACGATCTGCGCGAGATCCTCGATCGCGTAGGGCTTGCTGATCATGCGGAACTCGCCGGGGATCGCCTCGTGTTCCTGAAGCGCGTTGCCGGTGTAGCCGGATGTGTACAGCAGCTTCAGGTCCGGTCGCAGCTGCCGCGCGCGGCGGGCGATCTCGGGGCCGTTCATGCCGCCGGGCAGGACGACGTCGGTGAATAGCAGGTCGATGCCGGGATCCTGGGCAAGGAGCGCGAGCGCCGTCCTGCCTTCGGCGGCCTGCAGGATGCGGTAGCCCAGCGCGTCGAGCACGCGGCACACGAGTTCGCGCACGTTGTCCTCGTCCTCGACGACGAGGATGGTTTCGCTGCCGGTCGCCTCGGGGCGCGGCGAGCGCGGGGCGTCGCAAGGGCGTGCGCCCGCCGGGCGGGCGATGACCGGCAGGAAGAGCTTGATCGTGGTGCCGGTCCCCGGTTCGCTGTAGATCTTCACGTGGCCGCCCGACTGGTTCACGAAGCCATGCACCATCGCCAGGCCGAGGCCGCTGCCCTTGCCGGTTTCCTTGGTCGTGAAGAAGGGGTCGAAGGCGCGCCGGACCACGTCCGCCGTCATCCCGCAGCCGGTATCCGACACGGCGAGCATGACGTAGGCGCCGGGTTTGACGTCGCCCTCCAGAGTGGCGTAGTGCTCGTCCAGGCTCACGGCGTCGGTCTCGATGGTCAGGGTGCCGCCCGCGGGCATCGCGTCGCGCGCGTTGACCGCGAGGTTGAGCAGCGCCGCTTCGAGCTGGGGCACGTCCGCGAGGGCCGGCGGCAGATCCGTGATGGCATGGACCTTGATGTTGATGTGTGCGCCGAGGCTGCGCTGCAGCAGGCTGACCATGCCCGCGATCAGGTCGTTGAGATTCAGCGGGACCGGGGCGAGGCGCTGCTTGCGCGAGAAGGCGAGGAGTCGGCGATTGAGCTCGGCGCCCCGCCAGGCAGCGTCCAGCGCGCCCTTGACGAGCTCGGTCGCCCCGGCGTCGTCCCGCAGGCGGCGCGCCAGCAGCTGCAGGTTGCCCATCACGACCGTCAGCAGGTTGTTGAAGTCGTGGGCGATGCCGCCGGTGAGCTGTCCGACCGCTTCCATTTTCTGCGCCTGGTGCAAGGCCCGCTCGGCGGCGGCACGGTCCTGCATTTCCGACTTGAGGGCGCGATTGGCCTCTTCCAGTTCCGCGGTGCGTTCCTGCACGCGCAGTTCCAACTCGTCGTGGGCCTTGCGCAGGGCGTCCTGTGCCGCCCGGCGGTCGGTGATGTCGCGGATCGCGGCCGAAACCAGCACGCTGTCCCCCGCGCCCAGGGGGCTCAGGCTGATCTCGACCGGCACCTGCGAGCCGTCCTTCCTCTGGCCGGCGAGATCCAGGGCGGAACCCATCGGCCGCAGGGCGGGCGTGCCGATGTAGCGGTCGCGCTTGCCGACATGGCCGTTCCGGAGCTGCTGCGGGACCAGCAGCTCGATCGGCTGGCCGATGAGCTCCTCGCGCGCGTAGCCGAACAGCCGCTCCGTCTGCGCGTTCACGAGGATGATGCGGCCGCCATGATCGACGACGACGATCGCATCGGGGGCCGCTTCGATGAGCTGGCGCGCGTGCTCCTCCATCGCCCGGCTGCGGGCGAGTTCTTCCTCGAGGCGGGCAATTTCCGCTGCGTGCGACGTGCCGGATCCTTCCATCGGGCGCCCCTCTGCGGCTGTACGGGACTGCGGGCGCTTCGCGCCGGCACCCCTGCACCGTCGTCGATATTCGGGGGTTACCTGCTGTTGATCGAGTGTCGCGCCGATCGGTTCCCCGGTCCGCGTGCCGCGCTGACGGGCGTGCTCGCCGAGGCCGCCGCGTCGCGAGAGGAGCGTCGTGCGCGGGCGTGCGACTGGTCAGGGCCGCCCGCGTGTCCTATCAATGAATCTCGGCCTGCCCGTGTGCGGGTGGTGGCTGTGGCAAGGGAGGGGGCGGATTCACGAGGTGGGCGGCCGGCCGGCCCCTGCCACGGGAGCGTGGATCGAGCTGGGGGCATCGATCATGTTCGACAAGGAGCGATTCATCCATGACTGTACGCAAGCCGTGGCCGCAGGGCCCGCGGCGGTGCGCGAACTGGTGGCCGAGGCAGTGTCGGACGGCGCGGCGGTCATGCGCGCACTCGGCGAACCGGTGCACGCGGGCATCAATGCGCTGCACCGTTCGCCGGATCTCACGATCATCAACTTCGTGTGGGCGCCGTGCATGAGCCTGATGCCGCACGACCACCACATGTTCTCGGTGGTCGGGATCTATGCGGGGCGGGAGGACAACATCTTCTGGCGCCGGAAGGAGGGCGGCATCGAGGCGGTCGGCGCGACCTCGCTGGGGGCGGGGGATGTCACCGCGCTCGAGCGTGACGCGATTCATTCGGTGCTCAACCCGATCGGCAGGATGACCTGCGCGATCCACGTGTATGGCGGCGACTTCTTCGCCCCGCCGCAGCAGCGCAGCCTGTGGGACCACGAAACGCTGGCCGAAGCGCCCTGGGAGGTGGGGAAGGTGAAGGCGCTCTTCGAGCAGGCGGAGGCCCGTTTCAACGCCTGGCAGCCGTGACGCGAAGGCGGACCCGGGCGGGCCGCGGCGTGCGAGAATCGCGCCCCCGTCCGCACGAGTCGCCGCCATGAGCCAGGTCCAGCACACCGTCACCCATCTTGTCGTCCACAAGCTCCACCGCTCGGGCGAAAGCCCGGCGAGCGCGGAACTGCGCGAGGCCGCCTGTCGCGTCGATGACGCCGCCGTACGCATGGTCGAGCGCCTGTGCAGCCACTACGCCGACCGCAGCAGCAAGGGCTACGGGCGCTTCGAGGAGGACGAGGCGGAGTTCCCGCTGCCGCGCCTCGTGCGCGAGCACGTCGTCGACAAGAGCCTCGACTTCGCCGCGCTGTCGCACCGGATGATGGACGTGCTGCGTCTGTGCGCGGACGCGGAGGGCGCCGAGGTCTCGGGTCATGCCGTGATCGCACGCATCGTCGAGGGCGCGACCGATTGCCTGTGGATCGCGGTGGTCGGCGAGGCGGTCGGCAGCGCCGTCACCGGCGCGCTCGACATCGTCGATTGTATGCACCTCGATTTTGCCGCGCTGCCCGCGGCCGGGCGCATCGACCTCACCGGCTGGCAGCGCGGCGACGAACGCTACATCAGCTTCCTCAAGGGGCGCGGCGACGTCGCGCCGTGGTTCAAGCGCTTCCTCGGTTGCAGCGACGTCGTGATCGCGCTGAAGGAAACGAAGAAGCTCGTGCAGCGCCTGTCGGACTTCGCCGAGACGCAGCGCCTGGAGCCGCCCGCGCGCGATGCGATGCTCGAACGCGCGCACGGCTACCTCGACGAACTGGGCGAGGCGGGCGCGCCGCTCGCGCTCGACGAGATCGCGCGCAAGGTGTGGCCCGAGCAGCCGGAACGCCTCGATGCGGCCCTCACGGCGGGCGAGGCGCCGCTCGCCGGCGGCTTCGTCCCGGACCGCCGCGCGATCCGCCCGCTGGTCCGCTTCCGCGCCGCCGGCGAGCAGTGGAAGCTCGAGTTCGACCGCGCGAGCCTGCATTCGGGCGCCGTGCACTACGACCGCGCGAGCGACACGCTGGTGCTGTCGGGCCTGCCGGACTACCTGAAGCGCATGCTGCAGGAGGAATGAGCCGCGGGTCCGGCGTTCAGCTCGCGTCGTCCGAGCCGTGCGTCTCCGCGAAGCGGCGCTCGAGTTCGAGCCGCAGCGCCTTGCGCGCCTCGGCGGCGGCGAAGCGCTGCTTTTCCTTCGGGCTGAAGGGGCGCAGCGTCGGTACCGCGACCGGCTTGCCGTCGTCGTCGACGGCGACCATCGTGAAGAAGCAGCTGTTCGCGTGCCGCACTTCCTGCGTGCGGATGTTTTCCGCCAGCACCTTGATGCCGATTTCCATCGACGACTTGCCGGTGTAATTCACGCTGGCGAGAAAGGTCACCAGCTCGCCGACCATGATCGGCTGGCGGAACATCACCTGATCGACCGACAGCGTGACGACATAGCGGGCAGCATAGCGGCTCGCGCAGGCGTACGCGACCTGATCGAGCAGCCTGAGCACGGCGCCGCCGTGCACCTTGCCGGAGAAGTTCGCCATGTCCGGCGTCATCAGCACCGTCATCGTGAGTTGGTGTGCGGGAAGATCCATCGGAGCTCTCGTTGCGGGGATTGGTGAAGGTGCCCTGTCGGCAGGGTCTGTTGCCCGGTTCCGGGCTGTGGGAATTCTGATGGCTTCTGCCGCACGGGGCAAATCATGGCCCCTGCCCGCCGCCGCGTGCGGGGGCAAGGTCCGCAGCGAATCAGGCGCGCAGCGCCCGGATCACCAGAACTTCCACCACCATTTCTTCTTCTTCATCGTCGTCTTCACTTCCTCGGACCATTCCGAATAGCCCTGCAGATTGGTGTTGCGCGCGAAATGGTTGCCGAAGCGCTTGTCGCTTTCGTTGATGTGCTTCGTGAGCCAGACCTGCAGGAAGTGCAGCAGCTCGAAGCTGATCGAGGCCTGGCCGTTGTCGAGCTTGTCCTGAAGGGCCTGCACCTGCGAGATCAGGTCCTCGTGCTGCTGCTTGTGCAGTTCGAAGCCGGGGTAGTGGGAGACGCGCATCAGGCTCTCTTCGAGCAGGAAGTGCGTGCGCGTGTATTCGGCCAGCTGGTCGAGGATCTCGCGACAGACCTGGCTGCCCTTGTGGTCGCGGATCGCGGCATGGAGCTGGTTGAGCAGGTCGACCAGGGTGCGGTGCTGCTCGTCGATTTCCTGAATGCCGACGTTGAAGCTGTCGGACCATTCGAACAGGACTACGCTCATGGATGTTCTCCCGAGGGCTTTGGAATTGTCTTGCGGCACCGGCGATTCGCCGCGACGTGCCATGCAGGTAGCGGATTTCGGTCGCGGCGATTATGCGCTGCGGAAGAGGGGCTTGTCATTCCGCATGCCCACGACATCGGTGCGCGGCGCCTGCCGCCCGGGGCCCGGCACGCGAAAGTCCGTTGGGCGCGACGCGACGCCCCTTCTCCGGCTATGCTTCGGTCTGAACGTCCCGACGCATGGTCCACCTTCCCCGCATGACTTTCCGCATCGCCATCAACGGTTACGGCCGCATCGGCCGCTGTTTCCTCCGCGCCCTGCACGAATCGCCGCTGCGCCAGTCGCTTTCGATCGTCGCCATCAACGAGCCGGCAGACCTCGAGAGCATGGCCTACCTCACCCGCTTCGACTCGACCCACGGCGGCTTTCCGGGCACGGTCGGCATTCGCGACGGCTGCCTGCATGTCGATGACCAGAACATCGCGGTGACCCATGCGGCGACGCCGGACGGCGTGGATTGGCGGGCCTTCGGACCGGACCTGCTCGTCGAGGCCTCGGGGCGCTACCGTTTCCGCCATGAGCTCGAAGCCTTCCTCGCCGCCGGCTGTCCGCGCCTGCTGCTGTCGCATCCCGGCCACAGTGCCGCGGACGTCGATCGCACCGTCGTGTTCGGCATGAACCACGAGGCGCTCGACGGCAGCGAACGCATCGTGTCGGCCGCCTCCTGCACGACCAACGCCGTCGTGCCCATCCTCGCGCTCCTCGAGCAGGCTTTCGGCATCGAGCACGCGCTGACGACGACGCTGCATTCGGTGATGAACGACCAGCCGGTGATCGACGGCTACCACGCGACCGACCTGCGCATGACCCGCTCGGCGATGCAGTCGATGATCCCGGTGCAGACGGGGCTGGCGAAAGGCGTCGTCCGCCTGCTGCCGGAGCTGGAAGGGAGGATCGCGGCGAAGGCGATCCGCGTGCCGGTGCCCAACGTGTCGGCGATCGACCTGACGGTGACGCTCCGGCGCAATGCCACGGTCGAAACGATCAACCGCCTGCTGCGGCGTGTCGCCGAGGAAGACCGCCACGGCGTGCTCGCGTACTCGGACGGTCCGCATGCGTCGGTGGATTTCAACCACAACGGCTTCTCGGCGATCGTCGACGGCAGCCAGACGCGTGCGAGCGGCGAACGCCTCGTGAACCTGCTGCTGTGGTTCGACAACGAATGGGCCTTCTCGCGCCGCATGCTGGATGTCGCGGCGTTCTGGGCGAAGCGGCTGGGGCGCTGAGCGCCATCGCACGGAGCGCCCGAATGTCGCCCCCGGCGCAAACCGTGTCCCCGGTTCCGCCCGCAGCAGACGGTGTCTGGTGGCGCGGGGTCTCCATGGCGACGCTGCGCGCCGACCTGCTCGCGGGGCTGCTCGGTGCGCTGCTGGTGCTGCCGCAGGGGGTGGCCTTCGCCCGCCTCGCGGGGATGCCGCCGGTGTACGGGATCTACTCCGCGATCGTGCCGTGTGTCGTCGCGGCGCTCTTCGGTTCGAGCCGCCACGTCGTGTCCGGGCCGACGAACGCGAACTCGCTCGCACTGTTCGCGATGCTGTCGCCGCTCGCCCTGCCGGGGAGCCCCGACTACATCCGCCTCGTCCTCACCGCGACCCTGATGGTCGGTGTGATCCAGTTTCTCGTCGCGCGCTTCCGTCTCGGCGCGCTGGCGAACTTCATCGCCCCCTCGGTGCTGATCGGCTTCATGTCGGGCGCGGCCTGCCTGATCGCCTACCACGCGGCGCTCGACCTGTGGCATCTGGTCCTGCGCGACGGCGGGACGCCGTGGGGGGCTCATTGGGGTGAACTCGCGGTCGCGCTGACCACCGTCACGACCACCGCCGTCGTCGCGCGCCTGCGGCCGCGCTGGCCGGCGATGCTGGCGGGGCTTGCCGCGGGCTACGCGCTGGCCGCGGTGTGGCAGCGGCACTCCGGCGAATCCTTCGTGCACCTGCAGGCGATCGCCTCGGTGCTGCCACCGTTCAGCCTGCCCGACTTCTCGCCGGCGACGCTCGCGCAGCTCTCGGGCATCGCGCTGTCGCTCACGATCGTCGCGCTCGGGCAATCGGTGTCGATTGCCAAGGCGGTGGCGGAGCGCTCGGGCCAGACCATCGACGTGAACCGCGAATTCCTCGGGCAGGGCCTCTCCAACATCGCCGGCAGCTTCTTCTCGTCCTACCTTTCCTGCGGCTCGCTCAATCGTTCGATGCCGAACTACGAGGCCGGCGCGCGCACGCCGCTTGCGGCGGTGTTTTCGAGCGTCCTGCTGCTGCTGGTGCTGGTGGGCGCGAGCGCCGATCTTCTCGCCGGCATCCCGATGGCGGCGATCGCCGCGCTGCTGCTGTACGTCGCCTGGACGCTGATCAACATCCCGAAGATCCGCGAGACCGTGCGCTTCAGCCGCCAGGAGGCGGTGTGCCTGGGCGCGACCTGGATGGCCACGCTGCTCATCCCGATCGAGTTCGCGGTGCTGATCGGCGTCGGCCTGTCGCTGGTGTTCTACCTGTACCAGACCTCGCGCCCGGTGATGCGCGTGCTCGTGCCGCACGGCCCGGCACGCCACTTCACCCCCATCGAGGACATCGCCGATCCGGTCGGCGAGTGCCCGCAGTTGAAGCTCGTGCGCATGGAAGGCGACGTGTATTTCGGCGCCGCGCAGTACGTCGGCGACATGCTGACGCACTACCGCGAGCGCTTCCCCGGCCAGAAGCACCTGCTGGTGATGGCCAAGAGCATGAACTTCGTCGACCTCGCCGGCGCGCGGCTGTGGTCGCAGGAATTCCGCCTGCGGCAGGAAGCGGGCGGGTCGCTGCAGTTCCACCGGCCGCGGGCGCGGGTCGTGAATGCCTGGCGGCGCAGCGGCCTCTACGAGCAGCTGGACCGCAAGCACATCTTCGACAGCAAGTCGGATGCGCTCGCGGCCGTCGTGCCGACCCTGGACCCGGCCATGTGCGCCCGCTGCACTAGGCGCATCTTCCTCGAATGCGCCGCGATGCCCGCGCCGCCGTCCGGAAAGGCGTGAGGCCGAGCACGCTCCCGGACCGGCCTCACTGCCGGTGGAGATCGTGGGTGACGAAGCGCTCGTGGTGCGGCGGCAGTTCCAGCCATTCCTTGTGGGCAAGGCTCGCACGGATGTCGTCGAGGCCGCTCGCCCAGTGGTCGCGCATCGTCTGCGGGCCGAACTCGTAATCCTTCGCGAGCCCGTCCCATTCCTTTTCCTGGTAGATCAGGTGGATCACGCTCACCTGCCGCCCGCAGGCCCACTGGTCTGCGCGGGTGCACCAGTGGTCGGACAGCCGGGTGTCCTGCGGGACGTACTTCAGCAGCTCGCGCACGATGTTGCGCAGCTCCTGCTCGCGCGCCATCAGGTCGGTGATCGCACGCGTGCGGCTCGAATACTGGATGTCCTTCTGGCGCTCCTGCGCGTCCCAGATATTCGTCGGCACCATCCCGAGTGCGCTCCACAGATCGACCTGGAAGGCCAGCGTGTCGTGGCGCGGCTCGTCGGCGAGCACGTGCCCCAGCGGCGTGTTCGACACCAGCCCGCCGTCCCAGTAGTACTCGCCGTCGATCTCGACCGGCGGAAAACCCGGGGGCAGGGCGCCCGACGCCATGAAATGCTCGAGCCGCAAGCGCCCCTTCCAGGGGCCGACGGTGTTGTCGAAATACTCGAAGTTGCCGGTGCGGACATTCACGGCGCCGACCGACACGCGCGGGCTGCCGGCATTGATGCGCTCGAGGTCAACGAGCTGCGCCAGCGTCGTGCGCAGCGGCGAGATGTCGTAGTAGCTCGCTTCCGCCGGCGGCAGGCTCACGGACAGCCAGGGCGGCGGCAGCCGCGGCTTGAAGAAACCCTCCTGCCCTTCGACCACGCCGCGCCACGCCGTGACGGCGTTGAACATGCGCCGCGCCTCGTCGCCGAGCTGTCCGACCCAGGACTGCATGACCGCGGCAAGCGGCTGGGCGATGGCCGGCCGACACACGGTCTCCCAGAAGGTGCGCAGGTTGGCGACCCGCTGCGCGGGCGGACTGCCGGCGATCAGCGCGGTGTTGATCGCGCCGATCGAGATCCCGGCCAGCCAGTCCGGTTCGATCCCGCCATCATTCAGCCCCTGATACACCCCCGCCTGATAGGCGCCCAACGCGCCGCCGCCCTGGAGGACCAGGGCGATCGTCCGGAAAGGCGGCCTGGGGCGTCTCATGCGTTCGGTGTCGCGGGTGCGGAGGCGCGGCCCGGCTCAGTGCATGACCCAGCCGTGCGTCAGCAGGAAGGATTGCCCGGTGAAGGCTGCGCTCGGGAACGCGGACAGGAACAGCACGGTGCTCGCGACATCGTCGAGCGTCGTGAACTCGCCATCCACGGTCTCTCCGAGCATCACCTTGCGGACGACCTCCTCCTCGCTGATGCCCAGATCGCGCGCCTGTTCCGGGATCTGCTTGTCGACCAGCGGCGTGCGCACGAAGCTCGGGCACACCACGTACGAGCGCACGCCATGCTCGGCGCCTTCCTTCGCCACGACACGCGCGAGGCCCAGCAGGCCGTGCTTTGCCGTCACGTAGGCGCATTTCAGCGGCGAGGCCGTGTGCGAATGCACCGAGCCGGTGTAGATCACCACGCCGCCGCGCTTGCCGCGATACATGTGCCGAAGCGCCGCACGGGTCGTCAGGAAGGCGCCGTCGAGATGGATGGCAAGGATCTTCCGCCAGTCCGCGAGCTTGAACTCGACGATCGGATCGACGATCTGGATGCCCGCATTCGACACCAGCACATCCACGCTGCCGTGCTTCGCCGCGATGCCGTCGATGGCCTCATCGACCGCCGCCTCGTCGGCGACATCCATCGCCACCCCGACCGCCCGGCCGCCCGCCGCGACGATCGCCTGTGCGACCTGTTCGGCCCCCGCAAGATTGATATCCGCCACCGCAACCATCGCGCCGGCCTGCGCCAGCTTCTCCGCGATCGCCCTGCCGATGCCGCTTCCCGCCCCGGTGACCACGGCCACCTTCCCGTCCATTTCCCGAGCCATGCTCCACGCTCCTTCGCATGCGGCGCAACGGTCCCTACGGAAAAAGTCTGGGTGACCCGATCGGCGAAATCAAGATTCACGGGCACGGGGCGCAGACCCGGGGCATTCCGTTGCCTGCGGTCGAGCGACCGGGCCGGACGGTTGACAGCGACCCCGTCCGGCGACATAGTTGCGTTTGTTAACAGTTAATTAAGATAACTATAGCGCCGGATGCAAGGAATTTTCAGGTCCTACCTGTCGGTCTATCGGCCCCTGATCCAGGCGCTGAACCAGCTGCTCCATCCCTACGAGCTGTCCTATTCGCTGTGGCAGGTGATGCTCTATCTGCACGAGCATGCCCAAGCCTCGTTGGTCGAGATTTCCCATTACTACGGGATCGAGAAGCCCGGCGTGACCCGCCGCGTGCAGCGCCTGGAGGAGCTGGGGTACCTCACCTGCCTTCCGGGCCACAACCGGCGCGAGAAGTCGCTGGCCCTGACGGCGCAGGGAGAGCGCGTCTATGCGGAGTGCCGCGAGCAGATCACGGCGCTGGAAGGGCGCGTCACCGCCGGAATCGCGCCGGATCCGCTGGAACAGAGCGTCACCGTCTTCCGTCAGCTACTCGACAACCTCAAATAACTTTTTCCCCATGCAATCCGCACCTCTCTGGACCCGGAATTTCCTGATCGTCTCGGGCGTCAACTTTTTCCTGTGCCTGGTCTTCTACATGCTGATCGTGGTGGTCGGCGCCTATGCCATCGAGGCATACCAGTCATCGCTGAGCGAAGCCGGACTCGTCG
Source organism: Aromatoleum toluvorans (assembly GCF_012910905.1). Lineage (GTDB taxonomy): Bacteria > Pseudomonadota > Gammaproteobacteria > Burkholderiales > Rhodocyclaceae > Aromatoleum > Aromatoleum toluvorans. The sequence goes on along the minus strand of NZ_WTVN01000008.1, from coordinate 75,202 downwards.
CCGGCATTTTCGTCATCGGCACCCTGCTGGGGCGACTGATCATCGGCCAGCTCATCGATAGCCTCGGCCGGAAAAGGACCATGATCGTCGGCATGGTTGTGTTTGCGCTGACCACGTGCCTGTATTTCCTCAGCCACTCCGTCGAGACGCTGATTGTGGTGCGTTTCCTGCACGGACTGGCGCTGGGCGTGGGCAGCACCGCGGCCGGTACGGCCGTGGCGCACATCATCCCGCCGGATCGCAAGGCCGAAGGCATCGGCCACTACAGCCTCAGCACGACCCTGGCCTCGGCCATCGGCCCCTTCCTCGGGCTGTGGCTGCTGCAGCACGCCGACTTCACCTGGATCTTCGCGTCCTGCCTGGTGATCGCGGTCCTCGGCCTGCTCGCCGCCACCGGGCTGGAGGTGCCCGAGATCGATCCGTCGCACAAGGAAATCCGCGGCCTGGAATTCTCGTTCGGCCGGCTGCTCGAGGCCAAGGCGATTCCGGTCGCAGCGGTCACCTTCCTCGGCGGATTGTGCTACGCGAGCGTGCTGGCCTTCATCAATGTCTATGCCGCCGAACTCGATCTCGTCACCGCCGCGAGTTTCTTCTTCATCGTGTATTCGGTGGTGGTGTTGTGTTCGCGCCCGGTGACCGGTCGGCTGATGGACCGCAAGGGGTCCAGCGTGGTGGTCTATCCATGCTGCGTGCTCCTCGCGGCCGGCCTGATCCTGCTGGCCAATGCGCACACCGGGACGGCGCTGCTGGCGGCGGCGGCACTGATCGGCCTGGGATTCGGCAACCTGCAGTCGGCGCTCTATGCGGTAGCCGTCAAGGTGGTGGCCCCCCATCGCATGGGCCTCGCGACCTCGACTTTCTTCATCTTCATGGATGGCAGCCTGGGCTTCGGCCCTTACCTGCTCGGCCTGACGATCTCGCGCATGGGCTACCGCAACCTGTACTGGAGCATGGCCGCACTCGCCGTCCTGTGCATCGGGGCGTTCTACCTGCTGCACGGCCGACACGCGGCGCGGCTGCGCGCTGCGCCGGCGGGAAACTGAGTCTTTGGTGCGAGGGGGAGCGGGCTGTGATCGGCCGTGCGCCCGGGCCAGCTCGGTAGGCCCTCGAACGTGAAAAAGCCGCTGAACCTTGCGATTCAGCGGCTTTCGGAAACTTGGTGGTGATGGGCAGAATCGAACTGCCGACCTACGGGTTATGAATCCGTCGCTCTAACCGTCTGAGCTACATCACCGCGCGAGCCTGCTAATATAGCGGTTTGCGAAACCGCGCGTCAACACGCTTCAATGAAGAAACTGTATATCCGCACCTTCGGGTGCCAGATGAACGAGTACGACTCCGACAAGATGGCGGATGTGCTCGGGGCGACCGAGGAACTGGTCAAGACCGACAAGCCCGAAGAGGCGGACGTGATCCTCTTCAACACCTGCTCGGTGCGCGAGAAGGCGCAGGAGCGGGTGTTCCACGACCTCGGGCGGGTGAAGCATCTGAAACAGGCGAATCCGAACCTCATCATCGGCGTGGGCGGCTGTGTCGCGAGCCAGGAAGGGGCGGCGATCGTCGCGCGCGCGCCCTATGTCGACGTCGTGTTCGGGCCGCAGACCCTGCACCGCCTGCCGCAACTGATCGCCGAGCGGCGCTACAGCGGTCGTTCGCAGGTCGACATTTCCTTTCCGGAGATCGAGAAGTTCGACAACCTGCCGCCGGCGCGGGTCGAGGGGGCGAGCGCCTTCGTCTCGATCATGGAAGGCTGCTCGAAGTACTGCACCTACTGCGTCGTGCCCTATACGCGCGGCGAGGAGGTGTCGCGTCCGCTCGATGACGTGCTGACCGAGATCGCGGGACTCGCCGACCAGGGGGTCAAGGAGGTGACGCTGCTCGGCCAGAATGTCAACGCATGGCGCGGGCCGATCACGCGGCAGGGCGGCGAGTTGGGCGATTTCGCCTTCCTGCTCGAATGCGTCGCCGAGATTCCCGGCATCGAGCGCATGCGCTACACGACTTCGCACCCGCGTGAGATGACGCCGCGGATGTTCGACGTCTACGCGAACATCCCGAAGCTCGTCAGTCACCTGCACCTGCCGGTGCAGTCGGGATCGGACCGCATTCTCGCGGCGATGAAGCGTGGCTATTCGGTGCTCGAGTTCAAGTCGGTCGTGCGCAAGCTGCGCGCGGCGCGGCCGGATCTGTCGCTGTCGTCGGACTTCATCGTCGGCTTCCCGGGCGAGACCGAGGAGGATTTCGAGAAGACGATGAAGCTGATCGAGGAGGTCGGTTTCGATGCGTCCTTCAGCTTCGTCTTCAGCCCGCGCCCCGGGACGCCGGCCGCGGACCTGGAAGACCCGGTGCCGCAGGAGACCAAGCTGCGCTGGCTCGCGCGCCTGCAGAAGCGCATCGACGAGCAGGCGCAGGCGATCAGCCAGGCGATGGTCGGGCGCGTCGAGCGCGTGCTCGTCGAAGGCCGTTCGCGCAAGGACGAGAACGAGCTGGCGGCGCGCACCGCGAACAACCGCGTGGTGAATTTCCTCGGCAATCCGCGCCTGATCGGGCAGTTTGTCGACCTGACCATCACCGCCGCGTTGCCGCACAGCCTGCGCGGCGAAATCGTGACCAGAGAGGTCTGAATGGGGCGACCCACGGAAGTGGTACTGGAGCCGCTGGACAACCAGCGGCTCGCGAACCTGTGCGGCGCGCTCGACGAGAACCTGCGCCAGATCGAGACCGCCTATGACGTGACCATCGCGCGTCGCGGCGAGCGCTTCCTGCTGCAGGGGCAGGCGGCCGAGGTGGCGCTTGCGGCCAAGGCGCTGCGCGAGTTCTACGAGCAGGCGCACGAGCACCTCACCGTCGATGACATCCAGCTCGGCCTGATCGAGGTTGCCAACCGCCGCAAGTCCGACCACGCGGCGCCGGCGCTGATGACGCGCAAGACCGAGCTGCACGGCCGCACGCCGCGCCAGGTCGAATACCTGAAGAACATCCAGGCGCACGACATCACCTTCGGCATCGGCCCGGCGGGTACCGGCAAGACCTACCTCGCGGTTGCCAGCGCGGTCGATGCCTTCGAGCGCCAGCTCGTCGAGCGCATCATCCTGACGCGCCCGGCGGTCGAGGCGGGCGAGCGCCTGGGCTTCCTGCCCGGCGACCTCGCGCAGAAGGTCGACCCCTACCTGCGCCCGCTCTACGACGCGCTCTACGACCTGATGGGCTTCGACCGCGTCGCCAAGCTCTTCGAGCGCGGCAGCATCGAGATCGCGCCGCTCGCCTTCATGCGCGGGCGCACGCTCAACCACGCCTTCATCATCCTCGACGAGGCGCAGAACACGACGCCCGAGCAGATGAAGATGTTCCTCACCCGCATCGGTATCGGCGCGAAGGCGGTCGTCACCGGCGACCTCACGCAGATCGACCTGCCGCGCGGGCATCGCAGCGGACTGCTGGAAGCGCGCGAAGTCCTCGCGTCGGTGCGCGGCATCGCCTTCACCGAGTTCCAGAAGGAGGACGTGGTGCGCCATCCGCTCGTCGCGCGCATCGTCGAGGCCTACGACAACCAGGCGACGCGCGCCGCGACCCAGGCCGCGCTCGCGGCGAAGAAGGAGCAGGGGTGATGATCGACTCCCCGCCGCAACTCGCGCTCACGATCCAGAAGGCGATCGGCAAGGCCAATCGCGAGAGCGCGCCATCCTCGACCGACATCCGCCGCTGGGCGCAGGCCGCGCTGCAGGCGGGCGATGCCGAAGTCACGGTGCGCCTGGTCGGGGCGACCGAGGGGCGCGAGCTCAACCGTGACTTTCGCGGCAAGGACTACGCGACCAACGTGCTGACCTTCGTCTATGACGAGGGCGAGGACCTGCGCGGTGGCACCGACGCGCCGCTCACCGGCGACCTCGTGCTGTGCGTCCCGGTCGTCGTGCGCGAGGCGGCCGAGCAGGGCAAGCCGCTGGCCGCGCATTTCGCGCATCTCATCGTGCACGGCATGCTGCACCTGCAGGGTTACGACCACGAGGACAGCGACGAAGCCGAGGAAATGGAGGCGCTGGAAACGCGGATTCTCGCCGAACTGGGCTATCCTGATCCCTACGCCGAACGATCCGCCTGACCCGCCCGACCGATTCTTCCGACATATGGACCCTGCCTCACCCCGACCTAGTCTGTTCGAACGCCTCTCCGCGCTGCTCTCGCGCGAACCCGAGGACCGCGAAGAACTGCTGACCCTGCTGCACGCGGCCTGCGAACGCGATCTGCTCGATGCCGATGCGCTGGCGATCATCGAGGGCGCGCTGGAAATGTCCGAAATGCAGGTCGGCGACGTGATGATCCCGCGCGCGCAGATGGACATCATCCGCCTCGATGCTCCCCTCGATGAGATCGCCGCGCACGTCGTCGACACCGGCCATTCGCGTTTCCCGGTCGGTAACAGCAAGGACGACATCGTCGGCATCTTCCTCGCGAAGGACCTGCTGCGCTACTACGCGGGGCGCGATTTCGACATCAACGCGCTGCTGCGCCCGGCGGTGTTCGTGCCGGAGTCGAAGCGCCTCAACGTCCTGCTGCGCGAGTTCCGCGTCAGCCGCAACCACATGGCGATCGTCGTCGACGAATACGGCAGCGTTGCCGGCCTCGTCACGATCGAGGACGTGCTCGAGCAGATCGTCGGCGACATCGAGGACGAGTTCGACCAGCTCGAGCCCAGCGACAACATCCAGCTCGACGCCGACGGCCGCTACCGTGTCCGTGCGATCACCGAAATCGGCGAGTTCAACGCGGCCTTCGGCGCCGATTTCAGCGATGCCGAGGTCGATACCGTGGGGGGGCTGCTGATCCGCCAACTCGGCCGCCTGCCGCGGCGCGGCGAAGTCGTGATGCTGGGGAATCTGAGGGTGACGGCGCTGCGCGTCGATGGCCGGCGAGTGCACACCCTGCTGGTGCAGCCGGCAATCGGAACGGCCGCGGCGTGACCGTCCTCGTGCAGGAGTCGGGTGCCGTACGGGCGTACGGGCGGATGCGCGGCCTCATCGCGGCGATGCTGGCCGGTGGTGCATCGGTGTTCGCCTTTGCCCCCTTCGAGGTTTTCCCGCTGACGGTCGCGAGCCTGGCGATACTGGCATTCCTCGCCGCGCGGGAGTCGCGCGCGCGCAGTGGATTCGCGCTCGGTTTTGCCTGGGGGCTGGGTGCCTTCCTCGCTGGCGTGTCCTGGCTCTACGTCGCCTTGAACCGCTACGGCGGCATGCCGATGCCGCTCGCCGCGCTCGCGATCCTGCTCTTCTGCGCCTACCTCGCGCTGTTTCCCGCCGCCGTCGGTGCGCTCTTCGCCCGGTTCGGCCGCGGGGGCGTGTGGCTGCGTGCGCTCTTCTTCGCCGGACTGTGGGTCGGCACGGAACTGCTGCGCGGCTGGCTGTTCACCGGTTTCCCGTGGCTCGCGCTCGGTTACTCGCAGACGCCGCCCAGCCCGCTCGCCGGCTATCTCCCCGTGCTGGGCGTGTATGGCGTCGGCGGGCTGGTCGCCCTGATCGCGGCGCGCGTCGCGCTCACGCCCTGGCGCAACCTGCGCGCGGCCGCGGCGACGCTGGTGGCGGTCGCGGCCCTGTCCGCCCTCGGCTACGGTCTCGGGCGCGTTGCGTGGACCTCGCCGACCGGCAAGCCGGTGGACGTCGCGCTGATCCAGACCAACATCGAGCAGGGCCTCAAGTGGCGCCCCGAGCTGCTCTCGAACTGGCTGGAAAGCAACGCACGCCTCGCGCGCGAGCATCCCGCGGACCTCGTCGTGCTGCCCGAGACGACGCTGCCGCTCCTCGCCGACCGCCTGCCCGATGGCTACCTCGAAGAGCTCGCCGCGCCGGTCGCGGCGCACGGGGGCGACCTCGTGTTCGGCGTGTTCCTGCGCGATGCGCGCGGCGCGATCTACAACGCCGCGCTGAGCCTGGGGGCTTCGCCGTCGCAGGCATACGCGAAACAGCACCTCGTGCCCTTCGGCGAATACTCGCCGCCGCTTTTCGGCTGGTTCTACGAGTTCGCCCGCATCCCGATGTCGGACCAGACGCGCGGTGCGCCCGACCAGTCGCCGCTGCGCCTCGGCGGGCAGCGCGTCGCGGTCAATATCTGCTACGAGGATCTCTTCGGCCGCGAGCTGATCCACAGCCTGCCCGAGGCGACGCTGATGCTGAACCTGTCGAACCTCGCGTGGTACGGCGACTCCCTCGCCCAGCCGCAGCACCTGCAGATCGCGCGCGTGCGGGCGCTGGAAACGGGTCGGCCGATGCTGCGCTCGACCAACACCGGCATGACGGCACTCGTCCAGCCCGACGGCCGCGTGGCCGGCGTGCTGCCCGAGTTCCAGGAGGGAGTGCTGAAAATTGCGGTGCAGGGCCATGAAGGGCTCACGCCCTATGCACGCTGGGGCGATGCGGCCGCCGCGCTGCTGGCGCTGGTCGCCGTCCTTGCGGGGGCCGTTCGCCGGGCGGGGCGTCCGTAGGGCGGGATGAAATCCCGCCCTGCGTCATTCGGTCGCTTCCCCGTGGCATTTCGCCGCGCGCCTGCAAATTTCCGGCGGGTAATTTCGCCCCTCGGGCGAATGCCAGTAAAATCCACCCTTTGCGTTCGCCGCGCGACGCACTTGTCGTCGCCCCTAGTTGTCGAGAGACCATGTCCCTGCAAAAACCCACCTTCCAGCAAGTCATCCTGACGCTCCAGCAATTCTGGGGCGATCGTGGCTGCGTGCTGCTGCAGCCCTACGACCTCGAAGTCGGCGCCGGCACCTCGCACACCGCGACCTTCCTGCGCGCGATCGGCCCCGAGCCGTGGAACGCCGCCTACGTCCAGCCCTCGCGCCGCCCCAAGGACGGCCGCTACGGCGAGAACCCCAACCGCCTGCAGCACTACTACCAGTTCCAGGTCGTGCTGAAGCCCTCGCCGCTCAACTTCCAGGAGCTCTACCTCGACTCGCTGCGCGCGCTCGGCATCGACACCAACGCCCATGACGTGCGTTTCGTCGAGGACGACTGGGAAAACCCCACGCTCGGCGCCTGGGGCCTCGGCTGGGAAGTGTGGCTCGACGGCATGGAAGTCACGCAGTTCACCTACTTCCAGCAGGTCGGCGGCCTCGACTGCAAGCCCGTGCTCGGCGAAATCACCTACGGCCTCGAGCGCCTCGCGATGTATCTGCAAGGCGTCGAGAACGTCTATGACCTCGTCTGGGCGGTCTATCCGGACGGCCGCAAAGTCACCTACGGCGACGTCTATCACCAGAACGAAGTCGAACAATCGACGTACAACTTCGAGCACGCGAACGTCGACTTCTTCTTCTCGCTCTTCGGCAACTACGAATCCGAAGCCAAGCGCCTGATCGAACTCGGCCTCGCGCTGCCGGCCTACGAGATGGTGCTGAAGGCCGGGCACAGCTTCAACATGCTCGACGCGCGCGGTGCGATCTCCGTCACCGAGCGCGCCGCCTACATCGGCCGCATCCGCAACCTGTCGCGCGCCGTCGCGCAGGCCTACTACGACTCCCGCGAGAGCCTGGGCTTCCCGATGCTCAACACCGCTGCAAACAAGACGGAGGCCGCATGATGAACGCCTCCCTGCTCGTTGAACTGCTGACCGAAGAACTCCCGCCCAAGGCCCTGCCGCGCCTGGGCGAAACCTTCGCCGCGAAGATCTTCGACGGCCTCAAGGCCCGTGACCTCGTTGCCGAGGACCAGGGCTTCCGCTGGTTCGCCGCCCCGCGCCGCATCGCGATCACCGTCCCGCACGTGCGTGCTGCCGCGCCCGCGCGCGAAGTCACCGAGAAGATCATGCCGGTGCAGGTCGCCCTCGACGCCGAAGGCCGTCCGACCCCCGCGCTGCTGAAGAAGCTCGAAGCCAAGGGCATCGCGGCCGATGCCGTCGCAAGCTTCGAACGCCGCATGGACGGCAAGGCCGAAGCGCTGTTCTACACGCGTAACGAAGCCGGCGCCGCGCTCGATGCCGTGCTCGCCGGGATCGTCCAGGACGCCGTCAAGGCGCTGCCGATCCCCAAACTGATGCGCTGGGGCGCGGGCGACGCGCAGTTCGTGCGCCCCGTGCATAAGCTCTCGATGCTGCACGGCGAACGCGTCGTCCCGGGCCGCGTGCTCGACCTCGACTCCGACCGCGTCACGCGCGGCCACCGCTTCATGAGCCGCGGCGACATCGCGCTCGCGACCGCCGAAGCCTACGAGCCGACGCTGCTCGCCGAAGGCAAGGTGATCCCCGACTTCGCCGAGCGCCGCGCCGACATCGAACGCCAGCTCGTCGCGACCGCCGCCGAGCAGGGCGCGAGCCTCGGTGAATACGCCGACCTGCTGGATGAGGTCGCCGCGCTCGTCGAGCATCCGACCGTCTACGTCGGCGAATTCGAAGCCGAATTCCTCGCCGTGCCGCAGGAATGCCTGATCCTGACGATGCGCGCGAACCAGAAGTACTTCCCGCTCTTCGACGGCGCCGGCAAGCTGCTGAACCGCTTCCTGATCGTGTCGAACATGCGCATCGCCGACGCGTCGAACATCATCACCGGCAATCAGCGCGTCGTGCGCCCGCGCCTGTCGGACGCGCGCTTCTTCTTCGAGCAGGACCGCAAGCACACGCTCGAAAGCCGCCTGCCGCGCCTCGGCCCGGTCGTCTACCACAACAAGCTCGGCAGCCAGCTCGAGCGCGTCGAGCGCCTCGAGCGTCTCGCCAGCCGCATCGCGACCCGCTTGCACGGCGATGCGACCGCCGCTGCCCGCGCCGCGCGCCTCGCGAAGGCCGATCTCGTCACCGACATGGTCGGCGAGTTCCCCGAGCTGCAGGGCATCATGGGCCGCTACTATGCGCTCAACGACAAGGAAGGCGAAGTCGTCGCCGACGCGATCCAGTCGCACTACCAGCCGCGCTTCGCCGGCGATGCGCTGCCCGCGGGCAACGTCGCCTGCGCCGTCGCGCTCGCCGACAAGCTCGACGCGCTCGTGGGCTTCTTCGGCATCGGCCAGCTTCCGACCGGCGACAAGGACCCCTTCGGCCTGCGCCGCGCCGCCCTCGGCGTGCTGCGCATCCTGATCGAGACGCCGCTGCCGCTCGACCTCGCCGAGCTCGTCGATGATGCCGCCGCGGGCTTCAAGCCGGGCCTCCTCACTGCACAGGGCTTCGAAGCGCAACTCCTCGACTTCATGTTCGAGCGCCTGAAGAACCTGCTGCGCGACGCGGGCCACACGGTCGACGTCATCGACGCGGTGCTCGCGCTGCGCCCGACGCGCATGGACCTCGTCCCCGCCAAGCTCGACGCCGTGCGCACCTTCCGCGCGCTGCCGGAAGCCGAAGCGCTCGCCGCCGCCAACAAGCGCATCGTCAACATCCTCAAGAAGGTCGAAGGCGAACTCCCCGAGCCCGACGTCGCGCTGCTGCAGGAAGACGCCGAGAAGGCGCTCTTCCACCGCGTCGTCGAAGTCGCGCCGCTGGTGCGCTCGCACATGGCGAACGAGGACTACACCGACGCGCTATGCGTGCTCGCCGGCCTGCGCGCGGAAGTCGATACCTTCTTCGACGACGTGATGGTGATGGCCGAAGAGCCGCTGACACGCCAGAACCGCCTCGCGCTGCTGCGCCAGCTCGCCGGCCTGATGAACCAGGTCGCCGACCTGTCGCGTCTGTCCGCCGCCTGACGAGAGCCGTGCCATGCCGAACAAGCTGATCATCCTGGACCGTGACGGCGTCATCAATTACGACTCCGACCAGTTCATCAAGTCGCCCGACGAGTGGAAGCCCCTGCCCGGTTCGCTCGAAGCGATCGCGCGCCTCAACCAGTGGGGCTGGCGCGTCGTCGTCGCGTCGAACCAGTCGGGCGTCGGGCGCGGCCTCTTCGGCATGGACACCCTCAACGCGATCAACGAGAAGATGGTGAAAAGCCTCGCCCAGGTCGGCGGCCGGCTCGACGCGATCTTCTTCTGCCCGCATTCGGCCGATTCGACCTGCGACTGCCGCAAGCCCAAACCGGGCCTGTTCCTGCAGATCGCGGAGCGCTTCAACGTGAGCCTCGATCGCGTGCCGGCGGTCGGCGACAGCCTGCGCGACCTGCAGGCCGGCGCCGCGGTCGGCTGCAAGCCCTACCTGGTCCTCACCGGCAAGGGCATGAAGACGCGCGACGATCCCGCGCTGCCCGAAGGCACGCTCATCTACCCCGATCTCGCGGCCGTCGTCGCCGATCTCACCGCCTGAAGGATATCGTGGTCGTCCTGCGCTCCCTGCTGTTTGCCGTCATCCTTGCGATCTTCACACCGCCGTTCGCACTGGGCGGCATCCTCGCCTACCCCCTGTCGCCGCGCACGCGTCATCGCATCGTCACGGCGTGGGCGCCGCTGATGATGTGGTTCATCCCGCGCATCCTGGGCATCCGCTACAAGGTCATCGGGCGCGAGAACATCCCCTCCGTGCCGTCCGTGATCCTCTCCAAGCACCAGTCCGCGTGGGAGACGATGGCGCTGCAGGTGATCTTCCCGCCGCTGTGTTTCGTCCTCAAGCGCGAACTCCTCAAGGTGCCCTTCTTCGGCTGGGGCCTCGCGGCGATTCCTGGCATCGCGATCGACCGCGCCGCCGGCAAGGATGCGCTCGCCCAGGTCGTCGAGCAGGGCAGCGCCCGCCTGTCGGAAGGGTACTGGGTCGCCGTGTTTCCGGAAGGCACCCGCACCGCGCCCGGCGCGAAACGCCGCTACAAGGCGGGCGGGGCGGCGCTCGCGCAGCAGGCAGGTGCGCCGGTCGTACCCGTGGCGCATAATGCCGGGGAATTCTGGGGGCGCAATGCGTTCCTCAAGTACCCGGGCGAGATCACCGTCAGCATCGGTCCGGTGATCGACTCGACCGGGCTGGATGCCGCAGAGGTGAATCGCCGCTCCGCAGCATGGATCGAAGGCGAGATGCACCGCCTGTTCCCGCACCACTACCGGCGCGGAGACAATGCGGCGGGCCCGGTTTCAGGCGGGGTCGAAGAAGCGGACTGAGTCCCGCGCTTGCGGGGTGTGCCAGCCAGGCGTTGGCGGACTGGGCAGGGAGCGAACAGTGGGAGGGGCGGACAGGATGCAGGTGATGGATCGCCGCGGCAAGCCTTCGCCGGACGCTGCCGTACCGCAGAAGCGCGGCGCCACCGGACACTTCCGCCTGATGCGCTACTTCACGCTGGCCAGTCTTGCCGCGTTCGTGATCGTGGGTGTCGTGCTGTATTTCCTACAACGCGCCGAGGTCGTCTTCTTTTCGCAGGTCCAGCACGAGCAGGGCGACTTCTTCGCCCGGGCGCAGACCGACCTCGCCGCAAGGCAGGATCAGGCGGCCCGTGCGAGCCTGATTTCCCTGCACGAGGCCGGCCACGTCACGCTGACGCGCGTGGTCAGCAACGTACTGTGGGAGTCCCACATCGCGCCTTTCGTCGCACGGGCGCAAGCCATTTCCGCCGCACCCTGCCGCAGCCTGCCAGCGGCCGACCCGGGTGCGACGGGCCCCGATCCGCGCCGCGCCTGTTTTGCGGAACTCGGCCGCACGATCATGGGATTGCCCGGCTTCGCCGAGCTCGACGCCGAGGCCTACGCGACCATGCGGTCGAGCAGCGTCTTCAAGATCAAGGTCTTCGATCTGCGCGGCGTCACGATCTATTCGTCGGAGCACGCCCAGATCGGCGAGGACAAGGCCGACAACAGGGGCTGGAAGAGCGCCGTGGCGGGCACGCCGGCGAGCGAGATGACGCACCGCGAGCGCTTCAGCGCTTTCGAGGGCGTGGTCGAGAACCGTGACCTGATCTCGAGTTACATCCCCGTGCGCGAGCGGGGCAGCGACCGTGTCATCGGCGTGTTCGAGATCTACTCCGACGTCACCTCCTTCCTCGAGCGCATCAGGAACGTGTCGCTAGAAGTCGGCGAGCTCGCGTCGGCAAATCAGGATGCGCTGGAAAATGCCATGACCGAGAACCAGCGCAAGGTCAGCGACAGTTCGGATTTCTTCCTGTTCATCGTCAGCGGCACGCTCGCGGGGCTTTACGCCGTGTTGCTGGGGATCGTGCGCATCGGGCAGCGCATCATCGATTCGCAGGCAGATGCCCAGGAGCGCGCGATGGAGCGCGAGGAGCGCTGGCATCACGAGAAGATGGCCGCGCTTGCGACGATGGCCGCGAACGTATCCCACGAGGTCGGCAACCCGCTGGCGACGATATCGATGCTCGCGCAGGAAATGCAGCTGCACAAGAGCAGGAGGGGGTGCGACGTCTGCCAGCCGGCGCAGATCCTCGAGCAGACTCGGCGCATCGCCGGGATGACGCGGCAGATCTCGGAGTTCGCTGCGGCACGACGCGAATCGCGCGAGCTCGTTGACATCAACCAGATGGTCAAGGCCGTGCTCGACTTCCTCGGCTTCGACCGAAGGTTCCGGGCAATCCGGCTCGAGCTCAAGGCCGGCGAGGAACTGCCCGCACTCTCGGTGATTCCGGACTATCTCAACGAAGTGCTGATGAACCTGCTGCAGGCCTGCACCGAATGCCCTTCCGGGCCGGGCGGGAAGGGCGGCGTCATCGTGGTCGAAACGATGGCCGGCGGCGGGGAAATCCTGATCCGTATCACCAGCGAGTGCAAGGCCTATCCTGGCGTATGCAGGGAGCACGCGCGCTTCGAGGACAGTCGTTTCGACGTCGTGAGAAGGCGTGTCCGGAGCATGGGTGGCCGTGTCACGCGCGAGCGTGCGTATTACGAGATCGCCCTGCCGGCCGAAGTGCCGCCCGTGTCCGCTTCGTGATCCGCCGCTGGCCGACACGCGGGCCGTATCCGGTTTCGGCGGCGATACCCTAAAATTTCGTTTTTCGTCTTTGAATCGGGCCGTCAGGCGCACTCGCGCCGGCTGACCCTGAGGAAAAATATCTATGTCGTCTGCCCTGGGCATCGAAGAAGCCCGCAGCTACATGCACCGGCTGCTCAATGCCATGCACCAGATGGATGGCTCCGACCTGTTCATCTCGGTGGATTTCCCGCCGAGCGTGAAGGCGCACGGCACGATGAAGGCGCTCAGCCAACAGCGCCTGACCCCCGACATCACCCGTTCGCTCGCGCTGAGCCTGATGAACGACCGCCAGCGCGCCGAGTTCGAGGCCGAGATGGAGTGCAACTTCGCGATCTCGATTCCCGGCGTGTGCCGCTTCCGCGTGAATGTCTTCGTCCAGCAGCAGCATGTCGGCATGGTCATCCGCACCATCGCCTCCGAAATCCCCAATCTGGCCAAGCTCGGCCTGCCCGAGGTGCTCAAGGACATCATCATGACCAAGCGCGGCCTCGTGCTGGTCGTGGGCGGCACGGGATCCGGCAAATCGACGACGTTGGCGGCGATGATCGATCACCGCAACAGTACCGCGCCGGGCCACATCATCACGGTCGAGGATCCGGTCGAATACGTGCACCGCAACAAGCAGTGCCTCGTCACGCACCGCGAGGTCGGCGTCGATACGCACTCCTGGGAACACGCGCTGAAGAACACGCTGCGCCAGGCGCCCGACGTGATCCTGATCGGCGAGATCCGCGACCGCGAGACGATGGAGCACGCGATCGCCTTCGCCGAAACCGGCCACCTGTGCCTCGGCACCCTGCACGCGAACAACGCCAACCAGACCATCGACCGGATCGTGAATTTCTTCCCCGAGGAGCGTCGCAACCAGCTGCTGATGGACCTGTCGTCCAACCTGCGCGCGATCGTGTCGCAGCGCCTGATCCGCACCGAGGACGGCAAGGGGCGAAAGGCGGCGATCGAGATCCTGCTCAACACGCCGACGATCTCGGAGATGATCTTCAAGGGGCAGTTCCAGTCGATCAAGGAGATCATGGCCAAGTCGCGCGAACTGGGCATGTGCACGTTCGACCAGGCGCTGTTCGACCTCTACGACGCCGGTTTCATCAGCTACGAGGAAGCGATCCGCAATGCCGACTCGACGAACGAGTTGCGCCTCCAGATCAAGCTGAAGGCCGAGCGCGGGCAGCCGAAGACCACCGCGGCGACCGAGCTGAGCCTGTCGATCGAGGAGGAGCAGGAAGAGGACGAGGAGTCCGAGGGCGCCGCCGGGTCGCCGGCAACCAGCAACGTGGCGACCAAATAGTGCCCCCTCGCTGAAGGGACGGGCAGGGCTTCGACGGGGCTCAGCCCGAACCGTTTTGGGGGGGCAGTCACCGGCGTCCGCTGCCCGGAAAGCAAAGAAGCCCCGCGGATTTCTCCGCGGGGCTTCCCGTTGCCGCGCCGCCCTCGCGGGGTCGGCGGCGGCGATTCGATCAGGCAGCGATCAGGCAGCCTTCTTCGGCGCGGCCTTGGCGCTGGCGCTCACGGCCTTGACGGTGGCGTTGGTCGCGGCAGCGACGTTCGCTTCGGCGATCTCGGCAACCTGCTTGGCGGCCTTGCTGACGCTGTCGTAGGCGCTGTTGGCGGCGGCGATGGCCGACTTGACGGCGGCAACGGCGACGTCCGAGCCGGCCGGGGCCGACTTGGCAGCCTTGTCGAGGGCGGCAGCCAGGGTCTTGTTCAGTTCGGCGATCTGGACTTCGACCAGCTTCGACACTTCTTCCTGGCCCTGCGAAGCGATCTCATAGACGCTGCGGTTGTAGGCCACGGCCTTCTCGACCAGCGGCTGAACCAGCGAAGCCTGCAGGCCCAGGAACTCCTGGGCGTCCTTGGCGCCGAGCAGGGCCTTGGAGTTGGCCAGACCGTCTTCGAGGATCGAACGGGCGGTGTTCAGGTTCAGGGCGGCGAAACGCTCGGCGCTGGCGAACGCGTTGTTGGCCAGGGTCAGCAGGGTTTCGACGTTGGCCTTGTTGGCGGCTGCGAACTGCTCGGGGGTAGCAAACATATTCATCTCCAGATGATGACGGTTACGGTGGATAGTTTGCTTCGCAACCGCGATGTGCATGGTGCGTCGCAACATATACTTGATTATAGGTCCGATCTACCTCGTGTCAACCGCAACTTGTGCGCCGCACAAGAAATTTTTCACGACGTACTCGTAAACCTGTAGTTACGCTATTCCCCTGTTTTTATTTGGTTTCACTTTGAAACAAATGACAACGGGGAGGTTCGCAGCCTGTGCCAATGGCATCAATGGCGCCTTGCAGCATGCGCTGCGAAGATTACGCGAAAATTACACGGGGAGGAAACGCCGCCACAGAATTGTGGCGGCGCAAAACGCATCAGCGATGCTTGAAGACGGGCTTGCGCTTCTCGACGAAGGCGGCCATGCCTTCCTTCTGGTCGTCGAGGCCGAAGGCCGAGTGGAAGGTGCGGCGTTCGAACAGCAGGCCTTCGTTGAGGCTGCTTTCGAAGGCGCGATTGACCGATTCCTTGATCATCATGACCACCGGCAGCGAGAAGCCGGCGATAACCGTGGCCGCTTCGATGGCTTCGTCCACCAGGCGCTCGGCCGGCACGACGCGCGCGACCAGGCCGGCGCGCTCGGCTTCGGTGGCGTCGATCATGCGTGCGGTGAGGCACATGTCCATGGCCTTCGCCTTGCCGATCGCGCGCGGCAGCCGCTGGGTGCCGCCGGCGCCGGGCAGAACGCCGAGCTTGATCTCGGGCTGACCGAATTTCGCGGTGTCGGCCGCGAAGATCATGTCGCACATCATCGCGAGCTCGCATCCGCCGCCCAGCGCGAAGCCGGCAACGGCCGCGATGATGGGCTTGCGGCAGGTCTTCAGGCGCTCCCAGTTGCGCGTGATGTAGTCGCCCTTGTAGGCGTCCATGTGCGAGTAGCTCGCCATCGCGCCGATGTCGGCGCCGGCCGCGAAGGCCTTTTCCGATCCCGTGATGACGATCGCGCCGATGTTCTCGTCGTTCTCGAACCCGCCCAGCGCGTGGCCGACTTCATCGATCAGTTGGTCGTTGAGGGCGTTCAGCGCCTTGGGGCGGTTGAGGGTGATGAGCCCGACCCGTCCGCGCGTCTCGACGATGATGTTGTTGTACTCCATGCACTCTCCTCCGTGTCAGGTAAACGGTTAGTTGGTCTTCTCGGTGCCGGCATTCTTGGGCTGGATCACCGCACGCACGCGCCCGTCACCGGTCGTGCGGGTTTCGGTCTTGCCGGGCGGGGTCGTGACGAGATAGTTCTCGCTCAGCGAGTCGTATTCGATATAGGGGCCACGCACCTCGTCGGCGCCGGACTTGACGTGCGCCTGGTTGAACAGGCGGGCGCGCTCGGCACGGCTGTCGTACTCGATGCGCTCGGCCTCGCCCTCGACGTACTCGTTGCTGCCTTCGCGTTTCTGGCGGAAGGTTGCGAGGCGCTTGTCGCTGCCGGTCGCCACGCCCGACTGAAAACCGTCGGCGCCCTGGGTCACGACGATCTTGGTTCCCGTGATGACGAGCGTACCCTGGGTCAGCACGGCGTCGCCTTCGAACACGTGCACCTTGTTGCGATCGTCGACGGTGACGCGGTTCGCTTCGATGTTGACGGGCTGGTTGCGGTCGGCCCGTTCGGCGAGTGCCGGCAGCGAGACCAGGGTGAGGGCGAGTGCCAGCGCGGCGGAGTGGGAGGTGCGCATCAGGGTGAGTTCCGGTTGGAGCGCGGGATGTTCACGCGCGCGTTGCCGATGAGTTCCAGGGTGCCGAAGATGTTGTCGGACTTCATGCCGTTGCCGTGGGCCGTGCTGGCGCCCTGCGTGATTACGACGGGGTCGTTGGTTTCGGCGCGTTCGTCGTCGGGCCAGACGGTGAGCGATGCGGATGACATGGTCATTTCCGGGCGGTCCGGGGCCGCGCTGCGCCGGGCGCGCACGTCGCCCTTGAGATGCACTTCGTCACCCCGCCGGAGCACTTCGCCCTGTGCGGCGTTGAGGTACAGCTCGCGCCCGTTGACTTCGTAGCGCAGGCGCGGAAGGTCGAGTGCCGTGACGTCCGTCTGCGGGTAGTGCGTGATCTTGTCCGCCAGCAGCTCGTAGTGCTGGCGGCCGGTGTGGTCGAAAGCGATGAGCCGGGTCTGCTCGGCGACGAAATCCGGGGCCGTGCGTGCCTCCGCCGACAGGCGGGCGTCCGAATCGGTCGTGACGCGCTCCAGCCAGAGCGAGGCGCCGGCCACGATGATCAGCCCGACCAGGGGGTAGAGTTGCTGGACGGACGGTTTCACGGCCGGGGTGTCGAGACGCGCAAAACGCGGGCGGGAAGGCGGACGGAGCGGCGATTGCGCATCAGATCACCTTCGCCAGCATGAGGTCGTGGGTCGTCAGCGCGCCCGCCAGTGCCCCTTGCGCATCGACCACCAGCAGCTGGCTGATGCGCTGGCGTTCCATCATCTCCGCGGCGGCGACCGCGAGGGCGTCGGGGCCGATGCTGCGGGGATTGCGCGTCATCACTTCGGCGATCGTCGCGCTGCGCGCGTCGCAGCCGCGCTCCAGCGCCCGGCGCAGGTCGCCATCGGTGAAGATGCCGATCGGGCGGCCGTCGGCGGCGACGATGGCCGTCATGCCCATGCCGCCGCGCGACATCTCGAGCAGTGCCGTCATCATCGAAGCGGTTTCGGCGATCTGCGGTACGCGTCCGCTCGGGCGCATCACGTCGCTGACGTGGGTGAGGAGGCGGCGGCCGAGGCTGCCGCCGGGGTGCGAACGGGCGAAGTCGTCGGCGCCGAAGCCGCGGGCATCGAGCAACGCCACCGCGAGTGCGTCGCCGAGCGCCAGGGCGGCGGTCGTGCTGGCGGTCGGGGCGAGGTTCAGCGGACAGGCTTCCTCGGCGACGGCAGCGTCCAGATGCACGTCGGCCTCCCGTGCGAGCGGCGAGTCGGGCCGGCCGGTGATCGAAACGAGCTTGGCGCCCTGGCGCTTGACCAGCGGCACGATGGTCAGCACTTCCTCGCTCGCGCCCGAGTTCGACAGCGCGATCACGATGTCTTCCGGCGTGATCATGCCGAGGTCGCCGTGCGCGGCCTCGGCCGCGTGCACGAAGTAGGCGGGCGTGCCGGTGCTCGCGAGCGTCGCCGCGAGCTTGCGGCCGATGTGCCCCGACTTGCCGATGCCGGTGACGATGACGCGGCCGCGGCGCTGCAGGATCAGGTCCACCGCCTGCTCGAACTCGCTGCCGAGACGGTCTGCCAGCGCCGTGACCGCGTCGGCCTCGATGCGCAGCACGCGCCGCGCGAGCGCGATGGCGCCGGCTTCGCGAGCGGATTTGGGCTGGGGTGGGTTCATGGTGTTCGGAACGGTTACACTTTCTTTTGTAGATCGCGTTGCGCGACGCTGCAGCGCACCAAGGCGGACGAGTATACCCGAACCGGGTCCGCCGAACCCGATGCACAATGCAGAGCCCATGCCCAATACCCTGGAGTTGGTTCTCCTGCTGCTTGCCGCGGCGGTCGTCACGGTGGCGATCTTCCGCAGCCTCAACCTGCCGCCCGTGCTCGGCTACTTGCTGGTCGGTGCGGGGGTCGGGCCGCATGCGCTGAAACTCGTGCCGGCCTCGGATGGCGCGAGCCATCTTGCCGAATTCGGCGTCGTGTTCCTGATGTTCTCGATCGGGCTCGAGTTCTCGTTGCCGCGCCTGGTGGCCATGAAGCGGACGGTGTTCGGGCTCGGCGCCGCCCAGGTGCTCGGATGCATTGCGCTGGTGATGCCGGTGGGGCGTCTCTTCGGCCTCGACTGGGGAGCGGGGCTCGCGCTGGGCAGCACGCTGGCGATGTCTTCGACCGCGATCCTGTCGAAGCTGCTTTCCGATCGCATGGAGCTCGACAGCAAGCACGGGCGCGAGACCATGGGCGTGCTGCTGTTCCAGGACATCGCCGTCGTGCCCCTGCTGATCCTGATCCCGGCCTTGTCGCAGCCGGCCGATGCGCTGGCGGAGACGCTCGCGATCGCGGCGCTGAAGGCCGTCGCGCTGCTGGTTCTGGTGCTCGGTTTCGGCCAGCGGCTGATGCGCGCGTGGTTCACGGTGGTGGCGCGGCGCCGCTCGGGCGAACTCTTCATGCTCAACGTGCTGCTGATCACGCTCGGGCTGGCGTGGCTGTCGCAGCTGGTCGGCCTGTCGCTCGCGCTCGGTGCCTTTCTCGCCGGCATGCTGATCTCGGAGACGGAGTTCCGCTACCAGGTCGAGGAGGACATCAAGCCTTTCCGCGACGTGCTGCTGGGCCTGTTCTTCGTCACGGTCGGCATGTTCCTCGATGCGCATGTGATCGCGGAGCATCTGTTTGCGGTGCTGGGCATGGTGGTTGCGCTGCTGGTCGTGAAATGCGCGATCGTGTTCGCGGCTTCGCGCGCGTTCGGCGCGTCGGCGGGGACGGCGCTGCGCACCGGCCTGTGGCTGTGTGCCGGCGGGGAGTTCGGCTTCGTGCTGGTGTCGCAGATCGACGGCCTCGGCCTGATGCCGCCGGCGCTGCTGCAGACCACGGTCGCGGCGCTGGTCGTGTCGATGCTGCTCGCGCCGCTGGTGGTGCAGGTGAGCGACCGCATCGTGATGCGCTTCGTCGCCTCCGAATGGCTGCTGCGCTCGATGGAGCTGACCCGCGTCGCGGCGCAGTCGATGAACACCAGCAAGCACATCATCATCTGCGGCTACGGCCGCAGCGGACAGTACATGGCGCGTTTCCTGGAGCAGGAAAGCGTCAGCTATGTCGCGCTGGATCTCGATCCCGAGCGCGTACGCGAGGCCACCGCGGCCGGTGACACGGTGGTCTATGGCGACGCATCGCGCCACGAGACGCTGATGGCGGCGGGAATCATGCGCGCGAGCGCGCTGGTGATCGCTTTCGGCGAGGTCGAGGCGGCCGTGCGCGTGCTGCATCGCGCACTCGCGCTGCGGCCGGATCTGCCCGTCGTCACGCGTGCCGCCGACGAGAAGGACATGGACCGCCTGGCGCAGGCGGGCGCCGCCGAAGTCGTGCCGGAAGCCTTCGAGGGCAGCATCATGCTCGCGTCGCATGCGCTCGCGCTGATCGGGGTGCCGCTCAATCGCGTCGTGCGGCGCATCCGCGACGTGCGCAACCAGCGCTACGCGCTCATGCGCGGATTCTTCCATGGCACCACGGACGCGGCCGATGGTCCCGAGGCGCGCCAGGTGCGGCTGCATCCCGTGACGCTCCCGGCCGGCGCGCATGCGGTCGGCCGTACCTTGGGGGCGATGGCGCTCGATGAGTTCGGGGTGAGCGTTTCGGCGGTGCGCCGGCGCAACATCCGCGGCCTCGCGCCCGGTGCGGATACGCTGATGGAGGCCGGCGACGTGGTCGTGCTGATGGGCGTGCCCGCGGGCCTCGATCAGGCCGAAGGGCGGCTGCTGCGGGGAAAATGAGGCGCGGCGACGCCGAGCCCGGAAATGTGCCGACGTGCTGTGGTGTTTGCAACAGTGTGTTCGTATATTCGTTCCAGATCCGGGCGGGCGTGGTGGCCGTCTGGCGCGGCCTGTCTGCTAAAATGGCCAGCTTTGACGATCCCCGAGGGGCGGCGACTTGGTTTCCGAAACCGACAATCTGCTGGTGAGCGTGAAGGATGTCCGCTTTGCCTATGGCGAGCGCGAGATCCTGCGCGGCATCGACCTTAAGGTGCCACGGGGCAAGGTCGTTGCGATCATGGGCGGTAGCGGCTGCGGCAAGACCACGCTGCTGCGGCTGATCGGCGGACAGCTGCGCGCGACGGGCGGCACCGTCGAGGTCGCCGGCCGCAACGTCGCATCCCTGACGACGTCCGAGCTGTACGAGATGCGCCGGCGCATGGGCATGCTGTTCCAGTTCGGGGCGTTGTTCACCGACATGTCCGTGTTCGACAACGTGGCCTTCCCGTTGCGCGAGCATACGGAGCTGCCGTTCGGCCTGATCCGCGACATGGTGCTGATGAAGCTCAATGCGGTCGGGCTGCGCGGCGCGGCCGACCTCATGCCGGCGGAGCTGTCGGGCGGCATGGCGCGCCGCGTCGCGCTGGCCCGCGCGATCGCGCTCGATCCGATGCTGATCATGTACGACGAGCCCTTCGCCGGTCTCGACCCCATCTCGCTCGGCGTCATCGGCCAGCTCATCCGCAAGCTCAACGACGCGCTCGGCGCGACGACGATCATGGTGACGCACGACATCATGGAGTCGCTGCAGATCGTCGATTACATCTATTTCATCTCCGAAGGCCGTGTCGTCGCGGAAGGGACGCCCGACGAACTGCGCGCCTCGCAGGATCCCTGGGTGTACCAGTTCATCCACGCCGAGGCCGACGGCCCCGTGCCCTTCCACTACCCGGCGGCGGCGCTGGACGAGAGCCTCATCGGCGGGAGGGGCGCATGAACGGCCTCCTGAACGTCATCCGCCGTCTCGGTGCAATGGTGGTCGAAGGCGTGTGGCGGATCGGTTTCGCCGCGCGTTTCTTCATGCTGCTGCTGCGCCATTCGGGGCAGTCGCTGATGCGCATCCACCTGACGGTGCGCGAGATCTACTTCAGCGGCGTGCTGTCGCTGCTGATCATCGTCGTCTCCGGCCTCTTCGTCGGCATGGTGCTCGGCCTGCAGGGCTACGAGACGCTGCAGCGCTACGGTTCGGGCGATGCGCTCGGCGTGCTCGTCTCGCTGTCGCTGACGCGCGAGCTCGGGCCCGTCGTCGCCGGGCTCCTTTTCGCCAGCCGCGCCGGCCTCGCGGTGACTGCGGAGATCGGCCTGATGAAGACCACCGAGCAGCTCGACGCGATGGACATGATGGCGGTTAACCCCATCGCCCGCGTCGTCGCGCCGCGTTTCTGGGGCGGCGTGATCTCGATGCCGCTGCTGGCCGCGCTGTTTTCCGCGATGGGCGTGTTCGGCGGCTGGCTGATCGGCGTCGTCTTCATCGGTGTCGATGACGGTGCGTTCTGGTCGCAGATGCAGGCGGCCGTGGATTTCCGCTTCGACATCATGAACGGCGTGCTCAAGAGCTTCGTGTTCGGCGCCACGGTGGCGCTGATCGCCGTGTTCGAAGGTTACGACTGCACGCCGACCGCCGAAGGGCTGTCGCGCGCGATCACCCGCACCGTCGTCACGTCCGCGCTGGCCATCCTGGCGCTCGATTTCGTGCTTACATCTCTTATGTTCCGAGGGCAGTCATGAGGCGTACAACGCTCGACCTGTGGGTCGGTTTCTTCGTCGTCATCGGCATGGCCGCGCTGATGTTCCTCGCGTTCAAGGTCGGCAACCTGGGCGCCGCCAACGCCGGCGAAACCTATGTCGTGAGCGGGCAGTTCGACAACATCGGCGGGCTGAAGGCGAGGGCGCCGGTCAAGAGCGCCGGCGTCGTCGTGGGGCGGGTCAGCGACATCCGCTTCGATACCAAGAGCTACCGCGCCGTCGTGACGCTCACGCTCGATGCGCGCTACCAGTTCCCGCGCGACACGATCGCGACCATCCTGACCTCCGGCCTCCTGGGCGAGCAGTACGTCGGGCTCGAGCCGGGGGGCGACGAGGCGATGCTGAAGACCGGCGACAAGCTGCAGATCACCCAGTCGGCGGTCGTCCTGGAGAAGCTTATCGGCCAGTTCATGTTCGACAAGGCCGCCGAAGGCTCGGCGCCCGCGAACTGATCCCGCCGTACGCGATCTGAATCTCGCCATGAAAAAAAATATCACTTCCAGGTTTGCGCAGGCGCTCGCCCTCGGGGGGGCCGTCGTCGCGCTTGCCGGCTGTACGGTGCGCTTCGCCAATCCGGACGATCCGCTCGAAAGCTACAACCGTGCGATGTTCACCTTCAACGAGAAGGTGGACGAGGTTGCCATCCAGCCGGTGGCCAAGGCCTACGACAAGGTCACGCCGCTGCCGGTACGCACCGGCGTCGGCAATTTCTTCGGCAACGTCGGCGACGTGTGGATCGGCGGCAACAACCTGTTGCAGGGCAAATTCACGGATGGCCTGAGCGACCTGCTACGCTTCGCCCTCAACTCGACGGTCGGCATCCTCGGGCTCTTCGACGTGGCGAGCGAGCTCAATCTGTCCAAGCATGACGAGGATTTCGGCCAGACGCTGGGCTGGTGGGGCGTGGGCGAAGGCGCTTACTTCGTCGTGCCGTTCTTCGGCCCGCGCACCATCCGCGACGCGGTGGTCCTGCCGATCGACCTGTATGGCGACAACGTGTGGGGCATCGACGACATCGCGACGCGCAACAGCCTGACGGCGCTGCGCCTCGTGCATGTGCGCGCCAACCTGCTCGGCATCGACAAGACGCTCGAAGAAGGGACGCTGGACAAGTATTCGTATGCGCGCGACTTCTACCTGCAGCAGCGCCGCTACCGCGTCTTCGACGGCAATCCGCCACTCGATGAGCTCGATTTCAACGGCGCCGGGCAGCACGATGATGATGCCGGCCGGCTCGTGAAGGCCGGCAGGCAGTAAGTTTATGACGGACGACAGGGGCGGTGAGCCCCGGCGTCCCCGAGGAGTGATGATGAAGAAGTTCCTGCTTTCCCTGTGTCTGATGTTCTCGGTGTTGCCGGCGCTGGCGGCCGAAACGGCCAAGGCGCCCGATGCGCTCGTGCGCGAAGTCAGCGACGACGTCCTGGCCATCGTGCGTCAGGACAAGGCGATCCAGTCCGGCGACACCCGCCGCGTGATCACTCTGGTCGAGGAGAAGGTCCTCCCGCACTTCAACTTCCGCCGCATGACGATGCTGGCGGTGGGCAAGGACTGGCGCCAGGCGAGCCCGGAGCAGCAGGGCAAGCTCGTCGACGCCTTCCGCACGCTGCTCGTCCGGACCTATTCCAACGCGCTGACGCAATACCGCGACCAGAGCATCGGCTACAAGCCGGCGAAATTCGGCGACGCCGACGCCTCGGTGCGTGTGCAGACCGAGGTCCGCCAGGCCGGCGCGCAGCCGATCAACATCGACTACGCGCTGGAGAAGACGACGGACGGGTGGAAAGTGTACGACGTGGTCGTGGCCGGCGTGAGCCTCGTCACCAACTACCGCGGCACCTTCGCGCAGGAGATCCGCACCGGCGGCGTCGATGGCCTGATCAAGTCGCTGGAGCAGAAGAACCGCGATCTCGCTGCGCCGGCCCATTCATGAGCGCGGTTTCGGGCAAGATCCTCGCCATCGCGGGCGAGCTGACGATGGCGACTGCTGCGCAGTGGATCGAACGCGGCCGCGTACAGGCGCGCGCCGAGGACCTGGTGGTCGACCTGTCCGGTGTCACGGCGGCGGATTCGTCCGCGCTCGCGCTGCTGTTCGACTGGATACGCGTCGCGCGCGAGAACGGACACGTCGTCCGCCAGGCCGGGATGCCGACGGGAATGCGCAGTCTCGCGACACTCTACGGTGTCGACGAACTGTTGCCCGCCGAAGCCTGATCCGTTGCCGTCGATGACTGTTCCGGCAATACGGATCACATCCGCGACCAAGCGTTACGGGTCCCTGCAGGCGCTCGCCGGCGTCGACCTCGAAGTCGCGCAGGGCGAGTTCTTCGGCCTGCTCGGACCGAACGGGGCCGGCAAGACGACGCTCATCTCTGCCCTTTCGGGCCTCGTGCGGCCGGATGGCGGCACCTTCGAGATCATGGGTTTCAACGTCGTCTCGGACTACCGCAATGCCCGGCGCAACCTCGGCGTCGTGCCGCAGGAACTGGTCTTCGACCCGTTCTTCTCGGTGCGCGAGCTACTGCGCATCCAGTCCGGCTACTTCGGCATCCGCAACAACGACGACTGGATCGACGAGATCCTCGCGAGCCTCGACCTGACCGCGAAGGCAGGGGCGAACATGCGCATGCTCTCGGGCGGCATGAAGCGTCGCGTGCTCGTCGCCCAGGCCCTCGTGCATCGTCCGCCGGTGATCGTGCTCGACGAGCCGACCGCGGGTGTCGACGTCGAATTGCGCCAGGGACTGTGGCAGTTCATCCGCAAGCTCAACCGCGACGGCCATACGATCGTGCTGACGACGCACTACCTCGAAGAGGCCGAGACGCTGTGCGGCCGCATTGCAATGCTCAAATCCGGCAGGGTCGTCGCGCTGGATACGACCGAGAACCTGCTGCGCCGCTTCGCCAGCCACGCGCTCAGCGTTCGCCTGGAGCGGCCCGAGGCGGCGGCGGCGCTCGGCGGGACGGTCACGGCCGGCGGCTGGGCCGATTTCCCGCTCGACCGCTATGAGGACCTCGAGCCGCTGCTCGCGCGCCTGCGCGAGGCTGGTGTGCGGATTCTCGAATTGCGCATGGGCGAGGCGGACCTCGAGCGCGTGTTCGTGGAGGTCATGAATGGTGCATGATGCGCTGACCGGCTTCCGCACCCTGCTGTACAAGGAAGTGCTGCGCTTCTGGAAGGTGGGTTTCCAGACGGTCGGCGCGCCGGTCCTCAACGCGCTGCTGTACCTGCTGATCTTCTCGCACGTGCTCGACCGGCACGTCACCGTCTATGGCGAGGTTGCCTACACGGCCTTCCTCGTGCCGGGCCTCGTGATGATGTCGCTGCTGCAGAACGCGTTCGCGAACAGCTCCTCGTCGCTGATCCAGAGCAAGATCACCGGCAACATCATCTTCGTGCTGCTGCCGCCGCTGTCTTACCGCGAGTTCTACGCGGCCTACGTGATCGCCTCGGTGCTGCGCGGATTGTTCGTCGGCATGGGCGTGCTGCTGGTGTCGCTGCCCTTCGTCGACCTGCCGATCGCCGCGCCCGGCTGGATCTTCGCCTTCGGGCTGATGGGCGGCGCGATCCTCGGCTCGCTGGGCGTGATCGCAGGCATCTGGGCGGACAAGTTCGACCAGCTCGCAGGTTTCCAGAACTTCCTGATCATGCCGCTGACGATGCTCTCCGGCGTGTTCTACTCGATCCGTTCGCTGCCGGATTTCTGGCAGAAGGTCTCGCACATCAATCCGTTTTTCTTCATGATCGACGGTTTCCGCTACGGCTTCTTCGGCCAGTCCGACGTCTCGCCGTGGCTGAGCCTTGCGGTCGTGGGCATCTGTTTCGTGTTCCTCGCAGTGCTGACCCTGGCGATGCTCGCCCGGGGCTACAAGCTGCGGGCTTGAGGGTAGTCAAAATGTTTGAAGCAGCAGAAATCAAGCGTCTCATCGAGCAGGGCATGCCCTGCGAATTCGTCGAGATCCAGGGGGATGACGGGGTGCATTTCACCGGCATCGTCGTCAGCGCCGAATTCGAGGGCAAGCTCAAGGTGCGCCAGCACCAGGCGGTGTATGCGACGCTCGGCAAGCTCATGGGCAACGAGATCCACGCCCTGCAGCTGCAGACCTTCACTCCGGCGAAATGGGCCGAAGTCCGCACCGACCTGGGTTTCTGAGCGGGGCGCGATGGACAAGCTTCTGATCGAAGGCGGCGCCCGCCTCACCGGCGAGACCGCCATTTCCGGTGCGAAGAACGCGGCGCTGCCCATCCTGTGTGCGGCGCTGCTGACGCGCGAGCCGGTCACGTTCACGAACGTGCCGCAGCTGAACGACATCGGCACGCTGCTGAAACTCCTCGCGCAGATGGGCGTGAAGGTCAGCCGCGGCAGCGGCGACGACGCCGGCACCGTGACGCTCGACGCCTCGGCGCTCGACAACCCGGTCGCGACCTACGAGATGGTCAAGACCATGCGTGCGTCGATCCTCGTACTGGGTCCGCTGGTGGCGCGCTGCGGCGAGGCCAAGGTGAGCCTGCCCGGCGGTTGCGCGATCGGCGCGCGACCGGTGGATCAGCACATCAAGGGCCTGCAGGCGATGGGTGCGCAGGTTGCCGTGGAACACGGTTACGTCCATGCGAAGGTCCCGCGCCTCCAGGGCGCGCGCCTCTTCACCGACATGGTCACCGTCACCGGGACCGAAAACCTGATGATGGCCGCCTGCCTCGCCGACGGTGAGACCATCATCGAGAACGCTGCGCGCGAGCCCGAGGTGGTCGATCTGGCGAACTGCCTCGTCGCGATGGGCGCGCGCATCTCGGGGGCCGGCACCGACGTGATCCGCATCCGCGGCGTCGAGCGCCTGTCGGGCGCGACCCACCGCATCATGCCGGACCGCATCGAGACCGGCACCTATCTGTGCGCCGCAGCGGCGACGGGCGGCGAGATCCGCCTCACGCGCACCTCGTCGGCGTATCTCGATATCGTCATAGACAAGCTGATGGACGCCGGTTGCGACGTCGTGAGCGAGCGCGATGCGATCCGCCTGAAGGCGCCCCGGCGCCTCACTTCCGTGAGCCTCCGCACCTCGCCGTACCCGGCCTTCCCGACCGACATGCAGGCGCAGTTCATGGCGATCAATGCGGTCGCGAATGGTGCCGCGGTGATCCGCGAGACGATCTTCGAGAACCGCTTCATGCACGCGGTCGAGCTCCAGCGCCTCGGTGCCGACATTCGCATCGACGGCAACACCGCGATGGTGCAGGGCGTCGAGCGGCTGCAGGGAGCAACCGTGATGGCGACCGACCTGCGTGCGTCCGCGAGCCTGGTGATCGCGGGCCTCGTCGCCGAGGGTGAGACCGTCATCGAGCGCATCTACCACCTTGACCGCGGCTACGAGCGACTCGAGCAGAAGCTCGCCGACCTCGGTGCGCGGGTACGGCGACTCGCCTGAGCAACGCGGGCGCCGGCCTTTCCGCCGGTGCCCGCAGCGATCACAGGTCGAAGCGCCCCGAAGCCTCGGGCTGCCAGGTCACCGCGAGCACCTCGAGCCTGATCGGGCGCTGCTCGGCGTTCACCCACTCGATCGTCTGGCCCACGGACAAGCCCAGCAGGGCGCTGCCGGCCGGCGTGAAGACCGACACCTTGCCCGCATCGGGCGCAGCGTCACCCGGATAGACCAGCGTCAGCTCGTGCTCCTGGCCACCCGACAGCTCGCGGAAGCGGGCGCGGCTGTTCATCGTGATCACGTCCTTCGGCATGTCCTGGGGCTCGCGCACATCCGCGCGCGCGAGCTCGTCGCGCAGGCCGTTCAGGTCGCTGCGATTGCGGGCGGCCGGCGCGGCCAGCAGCCCCTCCAGGCGTTCGAGGTCCTGCGACGAGATCACGATGTCCGGTTTCATGATGTTTTCGACTCCCTGCTTCGGGCAAAAAGTAAAAAAGGCCGAACCGCAGCGCGGTCCAGCCAGCGCATGAAGGCTAACAGAAGGGCGGGCAGGTTACAATGTCAGTCCGATTTTTCCCGAGGCACCCTGTGTCCAGCATCACCCTTGCCCTTTCCAAGGGCCGCATCTTCGAGGAAACGCTGCCGCTGCTCGCGGCGGCCGGCATCACGCCGACCGACAACCCCGAGACCTCGCGCAAGCTCATCATCGGCACCAATCGCCCGGACGTGCGCCTCGTGATCGTGCGCGCGACCGACACGCCGACCTATGTGCAGTACGGCGCGGCCGACCTTGGCATTGCCGGCAAGGACGTGCTGCTCGAGCATGGCGGGGCAGGGCTGTACCAGCCGCTGGACCTCAACATCGCGAAGTGCCGCCTGTGCGTCGCGACGCAGAAGGGCTTCGACTACGCGGCGGCGACGCGGCCCGGCGGGCGCATCCGCGTCGCGACGAAGTACATCAATAGCGCGAAGGCGCACTTCGCCGCGAAGGGCGTGCATGTCGACCTGATCAAGCTGTACGGCTCGATGGAACTCGCCCCGCTGGTCGGCCTGGCCGACGCGATCGTCGACCTCGTCTCGAGCGGCAACACGCTGCGCGCGAACAACCTCGAGGAGGTCGAGGAGATCATGCAGATCAGCTCGCGGCTGGTCGTGAACCAGGCCTCGCTGAAGCTGAAGCGCGAACTCCTCCAGCCGGTGCTGGACGCCTTTGCCGGAGCCGTGAAATGAGCGATTCGGGCCGCAGGATCCGCCGCCTCGACGCGCGCGATCCCGACTTCCTGTCGACGCTGGATGCACTCCTCGCCTTCGAGGGGAGTGCCGATGCGCGCATCGATGCGGCCGTCACCGAGATCCTCGGCGCGGTGCGCACCACCGGCGATCCCGCGGTCATCGAATACACGCGCCGCTTCGACCGCCTCGACGTGAAGTCGATGGCCGAGCTCGAATTGCCCAGGTCGGAGCTGAGGGCCGCCCTCGACAGCCTCACGGTCGAGCAGCGCGAGGCCCTGCGCATTGCCGCCGACCGCGTGCGCATCTACCACGAGCGCCAGCGCGCCGAATCCTGGGATTACGTCGAGGCCGACGGCACGCGCCTCGGCCAGAAAGTCACGCCGCTCGATCGCGTCGGCCTGTACGTGCCGGGCGGGCGGGCGTCCTACCCCAGCTCGGTGCTGATGAACGCCGTGCCGGCCAAGGTCGCGGGCGTCGGCGAGCTGATCATGGTCGTGCCGACCCCGAACGGCGAGAAAAATCCGCTCGTGCTCGCCGCTGCGGCGATCACCGGCGTCGACCGCGTGTTCACGATCGGCGGCGCGCAGGCTGTCGCCGCGCTCGCCTACGGCACGCAGACCCTGCCGCAGGTCGACAAGATCGTCGGCCCCGGCAACGCCTATGTCGCCGAGGCCAAACGCCGCGTGTTCGGCACGGTCGGCATCGACATGGTCGCGGGCCCCTCCGAAGTGCTCGTGATCTCGGACGGTAGCGGCCACGCGGACTGGGTCGCGATGGACCTCTTCGCGCAGGCCGAGCACGACGAACTCGCGCAGTCCATCCTGCTGTGCACCGATGCCGCCTTCCTCGACGCGGTCGAGGCGTCGATCGAGCGCCTGCTGCCGACGATGCCGCGCCGCGAGACCATCGCCGCGTCGCTCGCGAACCGCGGTGCGCTGATCCACGTCGCGAGCCTGGAGCAGGCCTGCGCGATCGCGAACCGCATCGCCCCCGAACACCTGGAGCTGTCGCTCGACGAACCCGAACCGTGGATCGACCGCATCCGCCATGCCGGCGCGATCTTCGTCGGCCACTGGGCGGTCGAGGCGCTGGGCGACTATTGTGCCGGCCCCAACCACGTGCTGCCGACGATGCGCAGCGCGCGCTTCTCGTCGCCGCTGGGCGTGTACGATTTCCAGAAGCGCACCAGCATCATCCAGATCTCGGAAGCGGGAGCGCAGACGCTGGGGCGCATCGCCTCGACGCTCGCGCACGGCGAAGGCCTGCAGGCGCACGCACGCTCCGCGGAGATGCGGCTGCACAAGTGAGCCGCCCGCGCCGCGGGCGCGCGCCGGGAATCAAGGAAGGGCGTCCCGACGGGGCGCCCTTGCCGCGTTTACGCGAGGATCTCGCGCAGCGCCCCGATCAGCGCGCCGCACTGCTCGTCCGTGCCGACGGTGATGCGCAGGAACTGCTCGATGCGCGGCTGGCGGAAGTGGCGCACGATGATCGCGCGCTGGCGCAGTTCGGCCGCGAGCTCGCCGGCGTCGCGCGTGGGGTGCGTCGCGAACACGAAGTTCGCCGCCGAGGGCAGCACCTCGAAGCCGAGCGATGCGAGGTCCGCGACGAGTTGGCTGCGCGTGCGCATCACCGCCTGGCGCGTGCGCTCGAAGTACTCCTCGTCCTCGATCGCCGCGACCGCACCGACGATCGCCAGCCGATCCAGCGGATAGGAGTTGAAACTGTCCTTCACCCGCACCAGTGCCTCGACGAGGTCCGCGTGGCCGACGGCAAAGCCCACGCGCAGCCCGGCGAGCGAGCGCGACTTGGAGAAGGTCTGCACGACCAGCAGGTTTGGATAGCGCGCCGTGAGCGGAATCGCCGACTCGCCGCCGAAATCGACATAAGCCTCGTCGATGACGACCACGCACTGCGGGTTGCCCGCGACGATGCGCTCGATCTCGGCGAGCGGCAGCAGGCGCCCGGTCGGGGCATTGGGGTTCGGGAAGATGATGCCGCCCGCCGTGTTGCCGTCCATGGGCAGGTAGTCTTCGGGGCGGATCGCGAGGTTCTCGTCGAGCGCCACCGTCTCGAACCCGATCCCGTACAGGCCGCAATACACCGGATAGAAGCTGTACGAGATGTCGGGGAAGCGCAGCGGCCGATCATGCTTCAGCAGTGCCAGAAAGGCGTGCGCCAGCACCTCGTCGGAACCGTTGCCGACGAAGACCTCCTTCGTCGTGACGCCGTGGCGCGTGGCGATGGCGGCACGCAGGCGCTCCGAGGTCGGGTCGGGGTAGAGGCGCAGCGCGTCCGACGCCTCGGCCCGGATCGCCTCGATCGCCTTCGGCGAGGGGCCGTACGGATGCTCGTTGGTGTTGAGCTTGACCAGGTTGGCGATCTTGGGCTGTTCGCCCGGGACATAGGGGGTCAGGCCGTGGACAACGGCGCTCCAGTATTGGCTCATCGGCGGATCGGGTTGCAGGGTTGTAGGAGTCCCGGGGGGAGTCCGTTTCGCGGCGGACCGCATGCGGCACCCTCGCGGCCGGCATTGCGGCGGGACAGTCAGGCGATGGTATCATGCCCGAGAGTGGCGCCCGAACGCGCCCGGATCCCTTATTCTCAAGCTGAATCCCATGCGGCAAGCCGAAGTAACTCGCGACACCCTGGAAACCCGGATCACCGTCCGCATCGACCTGGACGGCAGCGGCAAGGCCAGTCTCGCCACGGGCGTGCCCTTCTTTGACCACATGCTCGACCAGATCGCCCGCCACGGCGCGATCGATCTCGACATCAAGGCCGAAGGCGACACCCATATCGACGACCACCACACCGTCGAGGATGTCGGCATCACGCTGGGGCAGGCCTTTGCGAAGGCGCTCGGCGACAAGAAAGGCATCTTCCGCTACGGCCACGCCTACGTGCCGCTCGACGAGGCGCTGTCGCGCGTCGTCGTCGACTTCTCCGGCCGCCCCGGCCTGCACTATTTCGTGAATTACACGCGTGCGCGCATCGGCAACTTCGACGTCGATCTCGCGCGCGAATTCTTCCAGGGCTTCGTCAATCATGCCGGCGTGACCGTGCATGTCGACAACCTGCGCGGCGACAACGCCCATCACCAGTGCGAAACCATTTTCAAGGCCTTCGGTCGTGCGTTGCGCATGGCGGCCCAGCGCGACGAGCGCGCCGCCGGCGTGATCCCGTCGACCAAGGGCGCCCTCTGAGTTTCCGCCAAGCCTTCCGATTTTTCCTGCGAGCGATTCCGCGATGAGCGACGTAGCCATCATCGACTACGGCATGGGCAACCTGCGTTCGGTTGCCAAGGCGGTCGAACATGTTGCCCCCGGCAAAACAGTCGTCGTGACCTCCGACCCGTCGGTCGTTGCCGCCGCCGGGCGTGTGGTGTTCCCGGGGCAGGGCGCAATGCCCGACTGCATGCGCGAACTGGAGCTGCGCGGCCTGCGCCGCGCCGTGCTCGCGGCCGCCGCGTCCAAGCCTTTCCTCGGCATCTGCATCGGCCAGCAGATGCTCTTCGGCCACAGCGAGGAAGGCGACGTGCCCGGACTGGGCATCCTGCCCGGGAAGGTCATCCGCTTTCCCGACGCGAAGATGGTCGCCGCCGACGGTTCGCGCCTGAAGGTGCCGCACATGGGCTGGAACGGCGTGCAGCAGCACGTCCCGCATCCGCTGTGGGAGGGCATCCCCGACGGCGAGCGCTTCTATTTCGTGCATAGCTATTTCGTGCAGCCCGACGAGCAGTCGCTGGTTGCGGCCGAAACCGCTTACGGTTTGATGTTTACCAGTGCAGTCGCGCGGGATAACATCTTCGCGGTTCAGTTCCATCCCGAAAAGAGTGCGCAGGCGGGCCTGCGGATGCTTGCAAATTTCATCTCCTGGGCTCCCTGACGAGCGCCGTCGAGACTCCGTCCGTCGGCTCCTTTCCACACCTGAAATGCAACTCTTCCCCGTATGCTGCTGATTCCCGCTATCGATCTGAAGGACGGCTAGTGCGTGCGCCTCAAGCAGGGCGAAATGGACGACGCCACGGTGTTCTCCGAGCAACCGGCCGCGATGGCGCGGCACTGGATCGACCTCGGTGCGCGCCGTCTGCACCTCGTAGACCTCAATGGCGCCTTTGCCGGCAAGCCCAAGAACGGCGCTGCGATCCGTGCGATCGTCGATGAGGTCGGCGACGATATCCCCGTCCAGCTGGGCGGCGGCATCCGCGACCTCGACACGATCGAGCACTACCTCGACAACGGCATCTCGTACATCATCATCGGCACGGCCGCGGTGAAGAACCCCGGCTTCCTGCACGATGCGTGCGGCGCCTTTCCGGGGCACATCATCGTCGGCCTCGATGCCAAGGACGGCAAGGTCGCCGTCGACGGCTGGTCGAAGATGACCGGCCACGACGTCGTCGACCTCGCGAAGAAGTACGAGGACTACGGCGTCGAAGGCGTGATCTATACCGATATCGGCCGCGACGGCATGCTTTCCGGTGTGAACATCGAGGCTACCGTGCGTCTGGCGCAGGCGCTGCGTATCCCGGTCATCGCCAGTGGCGGCATCGCTTCGCTCGCCGACATCGACGCGCTGTGCGCGGTCGAATCGGAAGGCGTCACCGGCGCGATCACCGGCCGCGCGATCTACGAAGGCACGCTCGACTTCGCCGCCGCGCAGGCACGCGCGGACGAGCTCAACGGCGAAACTGCATGATGCTGGCCAAGCGCATCATCCCCTGCCTGGATGTGAATGCCGGGCGTGTCGTGAAGGGCGTCAATTTCGTCGAACTGCGCGACGCCGGCGATCCGGTCGAGATCGCCCGCCGCTACGACGAGCAGGGCGCCGACGAGATCACCTTCCTCGACATTACCGCGAGCTCCGACGCGCGCGACACGATCATCCATGTGGTCGAGCAGGTCGCCGAGCAGGTCTTCATTCCGCTGACGGTGGGCGGCGGCGTGCGCACGGTCGAGGATGTCCGTCGCCTGCTCAATGCAGGCGCCGACAAGGTCAGCATCAACACCGCTGCGGTGAACAACCCGCAGGTCGTCGCCGATGCGGCCGGCAAGGTCGGCAGCCAGTGCATCGTCGTCGCGATCGACGCGAAGCAGACCGCGCCCGGCAAGTGGGAAGTGTTCACCCACGGCGGTCGCAACAACACCGGGCTCGACGCGATCGAGTGGGCGAAGAAGGTCGCCGCCCTCGGCGCAGGCGAGATCCTGCTCACGAGCATGGACCGTGACGGGACGAAGATCGGTTTCGATCTCGCGCTCACGCGCGCGGTGTCGGATGCGGTGCCGATCCCCGTGATCGCCAGCGGCGGTGTCGGCACGCTGGAGCATCTCGCCGAGGGCGTCTCCGAAGGACGCGCGGATGCGGTACTCGCCGCGAGCATCTTCCATTTCGGCCAGCACACGGTGCGTGAAGCGAAGGAGCTGATGCGCGCCCGCGGCATCGAGGTACGACTGTGAGCACCACCAATTCCGCCCGCTGGCTCAACGACATCCGCTGGGACGATCAGGGCCTCGTGCCCGTGATCGCGCAGGAAGCCGCGACCGGCGACGTGCTGATGTTCGCATGGATGAACCGTGAAGCGCTGCAGCGCACCGCCGAGACGGGCGAGGCGATCTACTGGTCGCGGTCGCGCCGCAAGCTGTGGCACAAGGGCGAGGAATCCGGGCACGTGCAGAAGGTGCACGAAATCCGCATCGATTGTGACAACGATGTGGTATTGCTCAAGGTCGAGCAGATCGGCGGAATCGCCTGCCATACCGGGCGCCACACCTGCTTTTTCCAGCGCCACCTGGCCGAGGGCTCGTGGGAAGCCGTCGAGCCGGTACTCAAGGATCCCAAGGATATCTATAAATGATCGACATCGAAGTCCTGCATCGCGTCGCCGCGACCCTGGCCGAGCGCAAGAAGGCCGATCCCGATTCTTCCTACGTCTCCAGCCTGTACTCCAAGGGCACCGACGCGATCTGCAAGAAGGTCGCCGAGGAGGCCGCCGAGACCATCATGGCGGCCAAGGACAAGGATATGCTGCACATCGTCTGGGAAGTGACCGACCTGTGGTTCCATTCGATGGTGCTGCTGGCGCACTTCGGCCTGTCGGTCGACGACGTGCTGGCTGAATTCCGGCGCCGCGAAGGTGTCTCAGGGATTGACGAGAAGAAGTCCCGCACGACGGCCTGAGGTGAAGATGAGCGACTGCATTTTCTGCCGGATCGCCGCCGGCGAGATCCCGGCGAAGAAGCTGTACGAGGACGAGCACGTGCTCGCGTTTCACGACATCAATCCGGTTGCGCCGGTGCATTTCCTCGTGATCCCGAAGCTGCATGTTCCGTCGATGGGCGAGCTGGGGGCCGAGCACGTCGAGCTCATGGGGCGGGTGATGACCACCGCAGCCCGTCTTGCGCGCGAAAACGGCTGCGGCGAAGGTTACCGCACGATCATCAACACCGGCAGGGTGGGGCGGCAGGAGGTGTATCATCTGCACGTTCATATCCTGGGTGGCCCGGAAGTGCTTCCGGCCATGTTGAAGCGTTAAGGAGAGCAGTATGGGTTCATTCAGTATCTGGCACTGGCTGATCGTTCTGGTGATCGTCGTGCTGGTGTTCGGTACCAAGAAGCTGCGCAACATCGGCCAGGATCTGGGCGGCGCGGTGAAGGGCTTCAAGGACGGCATGAAGGAGTCGGAAAAATCCGACGATGCGCAGCAGAAGATCGGCGGCGACACCATCGACGTCCAGGCGCGGGAAAAGACCGACAAGCTGCATTCCTGAGCCCGCCCGGGCGATGTCGGCAACGAGGGGCGCGGCGGCTTTGCGCCCCTTCGTTTTGATGCCGCCGCCGTGTGTGCGACCAGGCTCGTACAGGCTCCAACATCATGTTCGATTTCGGTTTTTCTGAACTCATCGTCATCGCGGTGGTGGCGCTCGTCGTCGTCGGTCCCGAGCGCCTGCCCAAGGTCGCTCGCACCGCAGGCCACCTCCTCGGGCGACTCCAGCGCTACGTCAGCGACGTCAAGTCGGATATCCAGCGCGAAATGCAGCTCGAAGACCTGAAAAAATTGCAGCAGCAGGTCG
Organism: Aromatoleum toluvorans; assembly: GCF_012910905.1. GTDB lineage: Bacteria > Pseudomonadota > Gammaproteobacteria > Burkholderiales > Rhodocyclaceae > Aromatoleum > Aromatoleum toluvorans. The sequence continues at coordinate 39,441 of NZ_WTVN01000008.1, read as the reverse complement.
AGCAGCAGGCGCGCGAGCTCGAGTCGTCGATGCGCAGCCAGGCCCAGAGCGTCGAGGCGGATCTGGAGAAAACCGTGGCGGAAGCGAAAAGCGGCCTTTCCGGCGACACGGCTGCGGCGGCGTCCGGGACGACACCCGCGCCGGTCGTGGAGGCCCCGCCGCCGGTGGTCGTCACCATCCTTGGCGCCGAGGCCGCTTCGGCGGATGGCGCGGCGGAGCCGCAGGTGGATAGCCGCCAACTCGAACTCGGACTCGGGCCGGCTTCCGCGCCGGCCGCCGCCCCGACCACGGACAAGGCCACGGACAAAGCATGAGCACCGCGCAGGAAACCTTCATCTCGCACCTCGTCGAGCTGCGTGACCGCCTCCTGCGTGCGATGCTGGCGGTCCTCGTCGTGTTCCTGTGCCTGATGCCGTGGGCGAGCGATGTGTACGACCTCCTCGCGCAACCGATGATGAGGACGCTCCCGCAGGGCACACACATGATCGCTACCGGCGTCGTGACGCCGTTCTTCGTTCCGGTCAAGGTGACGATGCTGGCGGCTTTCGTGATCGCGCTGCCGGTCGTGCTGTATCAGGCCTGGGCCTTCGTCGCGCCCGGCCTGTACGCCCACGAACGGCGTCTCGGACTGCCGCTCGTGCTCGGCAGCACGATCCTGTTCCTGCTCGGAGTGGCCTTCTGCTACTTCTTCGTGTTCGGGACGGTCTTCAAGTTCATCGCGCAGTTCGCGCCCAAGAGCATCACGCCGGCGCCGGACATCGAGCAGTACCTGTCCTTCGTGATGACGATGTTCCTCGCGTTCGGCCTGACCTTCGAGGTGCCCGTGGCGGTGATCCTGCTCGTGAAGACCGGCGTCGTCAGCATCGCGAAGCTGGTCGAGGCGCGCCCCTATGTAATCGTCGGCGCCTTCATCGTCGCGGCCGTGATCACGCCGCCTGACGTGGTGTCCCAGCTCCTGCTCGCCGTGCCGATGTGCCTGCTGTACGAGGCGGGCATCATCATTGCCCGCTTGATCAGCAAGGACCGGGAAAGCAGCACGGACGAGGCTCTCGAGCGCATCGAGAGCAAGTAAGGAAGCCCGCCCCGGGGCGCCGTGTTCAGCGCTCCGCGACGGGCGCGGGGCGGCGCCCGATCTCGACCTGCAGATCGACTTCGGCGTTGGCCCGACGCACCCGGAAGTTCGCGCTGTGCCCGGGCATCAGGCCCGCCACCATTTCCAGCATCCCCTTGGGGTCGTGCACCGGCTTGCCCGCAACGCCGACGAGGATGTCGCCCGGGCGGATGCCGGCGCGTTCGGCGGGGCTGTCGCGCAGCACGCCGGCGATGAGCGCGCCCTCGGTGCCCGTGAAGCCGAAGGATTCCGCGAGTTCCGGCGTGATCTCCTGGATCTCGACGCCGATCCAGCCGCGCGTGACCTGCCCGGTCGAGACGATCTGCTCCAGCACGTTGCGCGCGATGGACACCGGGATCGCGAAGCCGATCCCCAGGGAGCCTCCCGAGCGTGAATAGATCGCCGTGTTGATGCCCACCAGGTTGCCCTGGCTGTCGACCAGCGCGCCGCCGGAGTTGCCGGGATTGATCGCCGCGTCGGTCTGGATGTAGTTCTCGAAGGTGTTGATGCCGAGCTGGCTGCGCCCGAGGGCCGAGACGATGCCCATCGTGACCGTCTGCCCGACGCCGAAGGGGTTGCCGATCGCGAGGACCACGTCGCCGACCTGCAGCACTTCCTGCTGGGCGAAAGTGATTGCCGGCAGCTTGCCGTTGCCCTGCAGCCGGAGCACCGCGAGGTCGGTTTCCGGGTCGCGGCCGACGAGGCGCGCCGGAAACTTGCGGCCGTCGTTGAGTGCGACCTCGATCTCGTCTGCGCCTTCGATGACGTGGTTGTTGGTCAGGATGAATCCGTCCGGGCTGGCGATGACGCCCGATCCCAGGCCGGATGCGCGTTGCGAGGGCGCCTTTTCCTGCCGGTCACCGAAGAAATGGCGGAAGATGGGATCGTCGAGCAGCGGGTGGCGCTGGCGGGCGACATCCTTGGCAGTATAGATATGGACCACGGCCGGCATCGAGCGCTTGGCTGCGTCGGCGTAGGAGTTCGGTCCCGGAGCCGCCGTCGCGGGGTCGCCACCGGGCGCCTCGAAGATGGAAACCACGGCGGCGGGTGCCGCGCCCTTGAACCATTCCGGCTTCAGCGTGTTCAGTACAAACAGCACCGCGACGCTCACGGTCACGGCCTGCGCGAAGATCAGCCAGAGGCGGCGCATAATGTTGCTCGAATTGGGCGGGCTGTGTGTGTCGTGCTCGCCGTGAGGCCAGGAAATCAGGAGTGGGGACCGTATGCAACTCGCCGAACTGCAAGCTCATCTGGATGAACTGCTGGAAGTCCCACGGTTCCGGGATTATTCCCCAAACGGCTTGCAAGTGGAAGGACGGGCCGAGGTGCTCCGCGTGCTGTGCGGTGTGACGGCGAGCCAGGCGCTGCTCGATCGCGCCGTCGCCGAAGGCGTCGATGCCATCATCGTGCATCACGGCTGGTTCTGGCGCGGCGAGGATGGCCGCATCACGGGGATTCGCAAGCGGCGCATCGCGACGCTGCTGAGGAATGACATCAGCCTGCTCGCTTATCATCTGCCGCTCGATGCCCACCCGCAGCTCGGTAACAACGCGCAGCTTGCGGCCGTTGTGGGCTGGGTGGGCGAGGGGCGATTCGGTGAACAGGATCTCGGGTGGATCGGCCGGCCCGAGCGGCCGGGCACTGCCGAACAGGTTGCGCGTTCGCTCGCCGCCCGGCTCGGGCGCGAACCGCTGCTGGTGGGTGAAGGGGGGCGGGCCGTGAGCCGCGTCGCGTGGTGTACGGGAGGCGCGCAAGGCTACTTCGAGCAGGCTATCGCGGCCGGGGCCGATCTCTACGTGTCGGGCGAGATTTCCGAACAGACGGTGCACCTCGCGCGCGAATCGGGCGTTCCATACATCGCGGCGGGGCACCACGCGACGGAGCGCTACGGCATCCACGCGCTGGCGCAATACCTCGGGCAGACCCTCGGTATCGACGCGCAGTTTGTCGACCTCGACAACCCGGTTTAGGCGGGGGAGGCCGGGGTCGCACGTGCCTTCTCAGGCGGGCTGGGGAGGGACGGCAACGGCCGAATCGCCGCTTGCGGGCGAGGGCGTCTCTGCTTGTGGCCGATACGTGCCCAGCTGGTCTTCGAGAATCGCCGCGAGCAGCAGGATCTCGTCGATCACGCTGAGCGGGAAGCCTTCGCGCGTGCCGTCGCGGTTGTCGCGCAGGAGATGCTCGAGATAGGCCTGGCAGTCGCGCGTGCCCCACGTCTCTTGCACGTTCCGGGCCAGGTGCTCCATCTGCTCGATCGAATTCCGGGCCTGGCGTGCCTCGTCGAAGCTGTCCCAGGTGACCGCCTTGACGTTGAAGGTCTTGTTGAGTTGCATTGCCAGCGCGTCGAACTCCTCGCGCAGGTCGGCGGTCCGATAGACCTCCATGAGCTTGAGCCACGGCGTGACGGCCCGCTTCGGATTCGATGCGATGAACTCGGCGAGCGTGTCCGCCGCACCGCGGATGCGCCCGAAGCCCATCATGATCTCGGCGAGTTCGATGGCGGATTCGTGTTCCTCTGCGGTTTCCTCGATCGCGGCAGGGGCGGCGGGCGTATGCGCGGCTACGGACGCAGCTGGTATGACGGCGGCGATCGGCGCGATAGGGGCGATCGAAATGGGTTGCGCGAATATGTCGTCCGCCATCTCCCATTCCGGTGATGCATGCGTGGCAATGACATTCGCCGGCGTCGGCAGGATCTGCGGCTGTCGGGCGAAGTCGGCTTCGGTCGTGGTATCGGGCGCCGGTTCGATGCGCCGGGTCGGCGGGGGGGCGGCCGCTTTTTTTGCAACGGGAAGGGACGTGCGCTTCGATTCCGGTTCGCTCCGCGGGAGCGACCCTTGGCGGCGCTTGCGGATCCAGGCGAGCGCACCGGCAAGTGCCAGAGACACGAACCCGATCGTCAGGGTGCCGCGTTTCCAGCCTTCCGCGACGCTGTGGTCGGGCTCGAGCGGCTTCGGCGGCGGCGGTGCGTCGACGATCACTGGATCGGCGGACGACGTCGCCGCGGAGGGCTGTGACTGCTTGTACTCCGCGAACATGCGCGATTGCACGGCTTCGAGCTGGCGGATGCGCTCGTTGAGTTCGAGCTGCGCGACAATCGTGCGGTCGATTGCCATGATCACGGATTGCTCGCGGCGCAGTTGCTCGCGCTGGGCGTCGGTGGTCGAGTCGATGCGTGCGAGGCTGCCGAGTTGGATGCTCAGGCGCAGGCCGGCGCCCGGTGTCCCGGATTCGCCGCCGCCGAGTTCCAGGCGATCCTGGCGGGGCGATCCCTTTGGGGCGGAGCGACTGCTGGGGGTGGCCGCCTCACGTGCCGTCGACGGCGCGGCGGTGGTGTCGGCCGGGGGCGTGGTCCGGCGGTAGTCACGCGGACGCCGCGGCGGTTCCTGCGCAACGGCGCTCTCGCTCACCGTGTCGGGGCGGGAAGTGGCTCCATCGTTGGCAGTTTCGCCTGCTACGGCAGTGGTGTCGGGGAATGCGAGCAGGACGGTGTATTCGCGGCGCAGGCGGCTGTCGCAGTTGTCCTCGATGGCGAAACTGACGGCCGGCTCGAAGCTCGGGAGCCGGTGAGAGAGCACGAGCCGCGATTCCGGGTCGCGTCCGGCCACGTCGAGGCGCGCATTCCGCAGCCGCGGTACCCCGTTCGGGGTCGAGGCGGCTGTGAGGCGCAGGCATTCACCGAGCCGTGACGCGCTACCCTGGAGAATGGAAATCTCGATCCTGAGCGGTTCGCCGATCTTCGACACCGACACCGGTTCGCCCAGAACGACCGCGCCGGACGTCGTCGGTGCGAGCGCCAGCAGGGCCGTGAGGAGTAGGGATGCGGAATCCCCGGGGGTCAGGCGCTGCTGTGTCGTCATCGTCTGCTCATGCGCTGGCAAAGGCAGGGCGCAAATCCGTATCTTGTATCAAATCGTTGCGGCGCATTGTAACGAATTTGCATTGTCGTTGCGTGTTGTTCCGTGAAATCAAAGGATTTGTTGCGGTGCGAAATGACGTTCGGTAATTGTCGGCGGCGCGCCAGGGCGATGGTCCCGATGGCGGGCAGGCGCGGGTTTCCCTCTCCTGCGGAAAGGACGTCGATTCGCGGTAACATTCAGCTTTCCATACGTTGCCGTACGTCTCATGCCGCTCTCTCCTCCGAAGTGCGCACGTAGTCCCGCGCATCTGCGACAGATCACGGTCGAAGGTTTTCGCCGCGACGACGGTCTGCTGGAGCTCGAGGCCTGCCTGCGCGACACAAAGGCCGTCGATTACCCGCTTGCGTCGGGCGTCCGCCGCGCGGGCGATCCCGTGCACGAGATGCGCGTGCGCATCACGATCGATGCGGCGTTCAACATCGTCGATGCCGAGGCGTGTTCGGACCGCGTTCCGTACGCCGGCGAATGCGACACGATCGGGCCGGCGTACGGGCGGCTCGTCGGACTGAACCTGATCCGCGGCTTTCGTCGCAATGTCGGGGAGATGTTCGCCGACGTGCGGGGTTGCTCGCACGTGACCGAACTGCTGATGAGCCTCCCGACGGCAGCCGTGCAGACCTTCGCGACTTTCCGGCGCGACAACGAGGACAGTGCGGAGAAGCCGTTCCAGCTCGACAAGTGCCACGCGCTCGAGAGTTCGCGCGAAACGGTGCGCCGTTACTACCCCAAGTGGTACCGCAAGCCCGCGGCCGACGCGTAACCACGGCGTGCCCGGCGGTTGACAGACTTGCGCGGGACTCGCGATTCTGCACTGCGCAATTGCGGTTATAATCCAAAGATCTTGCGACCTTCGGGCCCGTTCGGGGTCGGGGTCGAGAGGTCGGGCCGGGCGACACACGGCCGGTCGGGAGCGGTATGCGTCGGTCGAGGGAGACGGCGTATGTCGTGGAGCGATGCTCCGAAGCGTCCCATCAACCTGTTTGCGGCGCCCCTGGCGTCGCGGCTTCGATCGAAGGGCAATCATGAAGATTCATGAGTATCAGGCAAAAGAACTACTAAGGAAGTATGGCGTCGTGACGCCGCGCGGTTTCCACACCGTGTCGGTCGATGGTGCGGTGAAGGCAGCCGAGGAACTCGGCGGCAAGGTTTGGGTCGTGAAGGCGCAGATCCACGCCGGCGGCCGCGGCAAGGGCGGTGGCGTGAAGCTCGCGCGCTCGCTGGACGAAGTGCGCCAGTACGCGAACGAGATCCTCGGCATGCAGCTGATCACGCACCAGACCGGTCCGGAAGGCCAGAAAGTGCGCAACCTGCTGATCGAGGAAGGCGCCGACATCAAAAAAGAATACTACGTTGCTGCGCTGACCGACCGCGCCACGCAGAAGGTCGCGATGATGGCCTCCTCCGAAGGCGGCATGGACATCGAGGAAGTCGCGCACAGCACCCCCGAGAAGATCCTGAAGGAATTCGTCGATCCGCTGGTCGGCCTGACCGACAAGCAGGCCGAGAACCTCGCGCGCGGCATCGGCGTGCCGGAGGCCTCCGTCGCGAAGGCAGTGGACACGCTGAAGCGCCTGTACACCTGCTACATGGAAACCGATGCCTCGCTGGCGGAAATCAACCCGCTGATCCTCGAAGGCAACGGCAACATCAAGGCGCTCGACGCCAAGTTCAACTTCGACTCGAACGCCCTCTACCGTCACCCGGAAATCGTCGATTTCCGTGACTTCGACGAGGAAGACGCGGACGAGATCGAGGCATCGAAGTTCGACCTCGCCTACATCTCGCTCGACGGCAACATCGGCTGCCTGGTGAACGGCGCCGGTCTGGCGATGGCCACGATGGACACGATCAAGCTGTTCGGCGCCGAGCCGGCCAACTTCCTTGACGTCGGCGGCGGCGCGACGACCGAGAAGGTCACCGAGGCGTTCAAGATCATGCTCAAGAACCCCAAGGTCAAGGGCATCCTCGTGAACATCTTCGGCGGCATCATGAAGTGCGACACCATCGCCACCGGCGTGGTCGCTGCTGCCAAGGAAGTCAATCTCTCCGTCCCGCTCGTGGTGCGCATGAAGGGCACCAACGAAGACCTCGGCAAGAAGATCCTCGCCGAGTCGGGCCTGCCGATCATCTCCGCCGACACGATGGCGGAAGCTGCGACCAAGATCGTCGCGGCGGTCAAGTAAGGAGAGTTTGAATGTCCATCCTGATCAACAAAGACACCAAGGTCATCACCCAGGGCATCACGGGCAAGACCGGTCAGTTCCACACCGAGAAGTGCCAGGAATACGCGAACGGCAAGAACTGCTTCGTTGCCGGCGTGAATCCGAAGAAGGCGGGCGAGAAGATCTTCGACATCCCCATCTACGCTTCGGTGAAGGAAGCCGCCGCCGAGACCGGCGCGACCGTGTCCGTGATCTACGTGCCGCCGGCAGGTGCCGCCGACGCGATCTGGGAAGCCTGCGAGGCCAACCTGGATCTGGCGATCTGCATCACCGAAGGCATCCCGGTCCGCGACATGCTGGTGGTGCGCAACAAGATGAAGGAAAAGGTTGCCAAGGGCGGCAAGGAAACCCTGCTGCTGGGACCGAACTGCCCGGGACTCATCACGCCGGACGAGATCAAGATCGGCATCATGCCGGGTCACATCCACCGCAAGGGCCGCATCGGCGTCGTGTCGCGTTCGGGCACGCTGACCTATGAAGCCGTCGCGCAGCTGACCGAAATCGGTCTGGGCCAGTCTTCCGCGGTCGGTATCGGCGGCGACCCGATCAACGGCCTGAAGCACATCGACGTGATGCGCATGTTTAACGACGATCCGGACACCGACGCGGTGATCATGATCGGCGAGATCGGCGGTCCGGACGAGGCGGAAGCCGCGCAGTGGTGCAAGGCCAACATGAAGAAGCCGATCGTCGGCTTCATCGCCGGCGTGACCGCGCCGGCCGGCAAGCGCATGGGCCACGCCGGTGCGCTGATCTCGGGTGGTGCCGACACCGCCGACGCCAAGCTCGCCATCATGGAAGAGTGCGGCTTCAAGGTGACGCGCAACCCCTCCGAGATGGGCAAGCTGCTGAAGGCGATGCTGTAAGCGTCGTTCCTTTCGCTGCACCGAAAAGCGCCGGCGAGTCCGGCGCTTTTTTTTGCGTGCGGCGCCTTCAGCGCGCTGCAAGCACCAGATCGAAGCGGGCGGCCAGTGCGCCGCCTGAGGCGGTCGCGCGATCGGCGACGGCATCGACCGTCAGCGCCTCGCGTTCGGGCGGCGCGTAGCCGTTGCCTTCGCGGTTGTTGCCGCGGAAATACATCTGCGTGACGAATTCCGGGCGTCCCGGCTGAGCGATGCGGAAATGCACGTGTGGCGGTCGCGAGCCATAGTTTCCGGGCATGATGGTCAGGAAGTCGTAGCGGCCTTCCGCGTCGGTCATCACGCGGCCATAGCCTTGGAACGCCGGGTCGCGGGTGGACGGATTGACGCCGGGATGGCGGTAGCGCCCCTTCGCGTCGGCCTGCCAGATTTCGACCGCCGCGTCGACGATGGGGCGGCCGTTGGTGTCGCGCAGGACGCCGCCGAGGCGCAGGCGTTGGCCGGTGGTGGCGAGCTTGCCCGAACCGGTGAGCCGTGTCAGGTCGCCGTCGATGTCACCGTCCCAGTCGAGCGGGTAGAAGGGGCCCAAGTCGTCGGTTGGCGTCGGCCGCAGCGTTGCCGCGTGGCCGACGAGCGGCACGAGAAGACCCGCCGAAAGCGACAGCAGCGGCAGGCTGGCGAGCCAGCGGGTGACCTGGCGACGCATCGGGTTGCGCTTCGCCGCAATTGGATCCATGGTTGTCTCCGATCGGGATTTTGCAGATTTCGAGGGCGCGTGTGCGAGCGAGTTCCGCTGCGGCCGCGGCGCAAGCCGCTCCGGGTGACAGTCCCGTACAGCGAACAGGGCCGAGCGCGGTATGATGACCTCCGACTGGAGCCGTGCGCCGATTCCCAGGCTGCCCGCCAGTATGCACTTCGGAATTGCCCGGCCCTTCGGCGCATGCGTCGATGAACGTCGAATTCAGGAGACGAGGAGTGCAAATGTTCGTCTTGCGGGTGCCATTCGGCAGTCCCCGACAGGAGCCGGCAGATGAAAAACGGCCGCATTGAAGTGCGCTCCCCCGCCGACGAGGCGCGTTTTCGCATGCTGTTCGAGGACGCACGTCATGCGATCGTGCTCATCGAGAACGGCCGCTTCGTCGCTGCCAACCGCGCGGCACTGGAACTCCTGCGCGTCGACAGCCTCGACCGGCTCCTCGGTCGCAGCCCCGCCGATATCTCGCCGCCCTTCCAGGCCGACGGTGCGTCTTCGGCTGCGCGGACCGAGGAGATGTCACGCCGGGCGCTGGCCGACGGCGGGGGGCGCTTCGAGTGGGAGCACCTGCGCGGCGACGGCACGCTCGTCGCGGTGGATGTCCTCGTCACCGTGATCCGCGATGGCGAGCGCGCGCTGCTGCATTCGGTGCTTACCGACGTCACCGCGCAGAAACAGGCGCAGCGGGAACTGGCGCAGTACCGCGAGCGGCTGGAAGCCCTCGTTGCCGAGCGTACGGCCGAACTGGCCGCGGTCAGCGCCTCGCTGCGCGAAGCCAACGCCGAGCAGCAGGCGATCCTCGATACGGCCACCTCGGGTATCGCGCTGATCAAGGAGCGCGTGCTGGTCCGCTGCAACCGGCGTCTGCACGAGATGTTCGGTTGGCCGTCGGGTGGGCTCGTCGGCCAGCGCACTGTTGTCTGGTATCCCGACGAGGCAGCGCACGCGGCGGGCGGCGACCCGGTGTATGCCGCGATCTGGCGCGGCGAATCACACCGGCGCGAGCAGCAGCTCATGCGGCGCGACGGCACGCTGTTCTGGGCACGGCTGACCGGCACCGCAGTGGATCCGGCGGACCGCGCCAAGGGCTCCGTGTGGGTGATCGACGACATCTCCGCCGAGCGTGATGCGATCGAGCGGATGGAGAGCGCCCGCGCGCTCGCCGAGGACGCCGCGCGCATCAAGTCGGATTTCCTCGCCAACATGAGCCACGAGATCCGCACGCCGATGAATGCCATCATCGGCATGACCTATCTTGCCCTGCGCACGCAGCTCGATGCGCGCCAGCGCGACTACCTGGAGAAGATCCGGGCATCGAGCCAGCACCTGCTCGGCATCATCAACGACGTGCTCGATTTCTCCAAGATCGAGGCCGGCAAGCTGGTCATCGAGCGCATCGATTTCGACCTCGAGAAGACGGTCGCGGACGTCGGCGCCCAGATCGTCGAGAAGACCAATGCGAAGGGGCTCGAACTGGTCATCGACGTGGCGGCGGACGTGCCCGGGCGGCTGGTCGGCGATCCCCTGCGCATCAGCCAGATCCTGCTCAACTACGCCAACAACGCGGTCAAGTTCACCGACCGGGGCGAGATCGTCATGCGCATCCGGCGCGAGCAGGTCGAGGAGGGCGACGTCATCCTGCGCTTCGAGGTGCGCGACACCGGCATCGGCATCGACGACGAGCTGCGCGACCGTCTGTTCCGCAGCTTCGAGCAGGCGGATACGTCGACGACGCGCAAGTACGGCGGCACCGGACTGGGGCTCGCGATCAACAAACGGCTCGCCCGCATGATGGGCGGCAGCGTCGGCGTCGACAGCCGGCCCGGTGCCGGCTCCACCTTCTGGTTCACCTGCCGCCTCGGCATCGGCCGCAGCGAGGGCCATCTGCTCATGCCGGCCCCGGACCTGCGCGGGCTGCGCGCCCTGGTTGCCGACGACAACCGCAGCTCGCGCGAGGTGCTCGCCGAGATGATGCGCGGCATGACTTTTCACGTGCACGCGGTCGATTGCGGGCAGACGGCCGTTGCCGCAGTCGAGCGTGCGGCGCGCGGCGGCGAGCCCTACGACATCGTCCTCCTCGACTGGCAGATGCCCGGGCTCGACGGCGTGGCCGCCGCGCGTGCGATCGGTGAACTGGGCCTGTCGCGGCTGCCCGTGCGCATCGTCGTCACGGCGTACGGGCGCGAGGACGTCGCGCGCACCGCCGTGGGGGGCTGCGTCGATGACGTGCTGCTGAAGCCGGTCACCGCATCGGCGCTGTTCGACACCGCGATCCGTCTGCTCGACGGTGCCCGACGCCCCGCCCGGCCGCCGGCTGCCGCTGGCGAAACCCCGGCCGATCTCGCCGCCATCCGCGGAGCCCGCCTGCTGCTCGTCGAGGACAATGATCTCAACCAGGAAGTCGCGAGCGAGCTCCTCCGCGCTGCGGGCTTTCGCGTCGACATCGCCTCGAACGGCGCGGAAGCGGTGCGATGCGTGCAGCAGGGCGGCTACGATCTCGTCCTGATGGACATGCAGATGCCGGTGATGGACGGCGTGGCCGCGACGCGCGAGATCCGCAGGATGCCTGCCGGCGCCGCCCTGCCCATCGTCGCGATGACCGCCAATGCGATGGCGGGCGACCGTGACCGGTGCATTGCGGCGGGGATGAACGATCACATCGCCAAACCCATCGACCCCGAGCGGCTGTGGGCGGCGCTGGTGCGCTGGATTACGCCGCAGGGGAATGCCGTGACGGCAGGCACGCCCCGCGGATCGGCCGCCGCTCCGGGCGCAGTCCTGGCGCGGCTCGGGCAGGTTCCCGGCCTCGATCCCGATCTCGGCGTGCGGCGCCTGATGGGGAAGGAGGATTTCTACCTCTCGCTGCTGCGCAAGTTCGTCGCCGGTTACGGCGATTTCACGTTGCGTCTGGATGCGGCCATCGTCGCCGGCGACCATGCTGCGGCCGAGCGGCTCGCGCACTCGCTGAAAGGGCTCGCCGGGCAGATCGGGGCCGTGGCCATTCAGGAAGCCGCGGCGGAACTCGAGCGGTGCCTTCGCGAGGGGGTGTCGCCGGCCGTGCTCGACGAGGCTCGTGCCCGTGCCGCGCGCGCGCTTGCGGATCTGCTGGGGGCGCTGTCGACGGAGCTGCCGGCGCCGGACGCGGCGACGCAGTAGCGCCCTGTGGACGCCGCATGCTTGCCAGCGGAACCCTGCGTCCCGGCTGCGCCTGCTATGCTCGCACTTTTCGCAGCCTTCGGCGCTGCGTTTCCGTCCGGTTTGCCACGATGAAGAAATCCCTTGTTTTCCTCGCCCTCTGCCTTGCCGCCTTTGCTGCCCCCGCGTTCGCCACGCCCGGAGAAGTGCCCGAAGGCGGCACCCTGCGCGAGATGCCGATGCAGGGGCTTGGCGCCGGTTCGCGCCTGCTTGGCGACTTTCGCGGCAAGCCGCTGATCATCAACGTGTGGGCGAGCTACTGCCCGCCCTGCCTCGCCGAGATGGGTTCGCTGGAGCGCCTGTCGAAGCGCTACGGCAAGCAGTTCAACGTGATCGGGATCTCGATCGACGACTACCCCGAGCGCGCACAGGCCTTCCTGACCCAGGCGAAGACGAGCTTCCCGCACTTCATCGACCGCCAGCTCGCGCTCGAGAACATGCTCGGCGCCAACCGCATCCCGCTCACCGTGCTGGTCGATGCCGACGGAAAGGTGCTGCACAAGGTGTTCGGCGCCAAGGAATGGGACAGCCCTGAAACCGTCGAGGCGATCCGCAAGGCCTTTGGTTTGCGCATGTAGTTTTCGCCGTGTGTCCGGCCGGGGATGTTGCGCGGGAGGAACGTTTTCCTGCCGAATTTGAGCGCAGAACATTACAGGATTGTTTCCGCTGGTAAAATCGCGCCTGACTTCATAAGGCCACCCGGCAAAACAATCCCATGTTCTCCCGCTTCATGCCCCGTGAGGGACAGTTCTTCACCCTTTTCAACTCCCACGCAGACGAGATCGTGGCCGGCGCGAACGCCTTGGTCGTGCTGATGAAGGCGGTCGGAAAGGACGTGACGGCAGCGGCCAAGGCCACCGCCGACATCGACGAGATCGAGACCCGCGCGGACAAGCTGAACCACGACGTCATGGCGCTGATGCACTCCACGTTCATCACGCCGCTCGACCGCGACGAGATCCACCAGCTGATCTCGCACATGGACGACGTGCTCGACACGATCCAGGACGTCGCCGAAACGGTCTCGCTGTACGACATCGTGGAAGTCACCGAGGAAGCCCAGCGCATCGCCGAGCTCTCGCTCTCCTGCGCCGAGAGCGTGCGCGCCGCGGTCGTGCTGCTGTCGAACATGGACAACGGCCGCGAGATCCTGCGCATCTGCCACGAGATCGACGGTTTCGAATCCGATGCCGACCGCGTGCTGCGCAAGGCGCTGTCGCAGCTCTTCCGCGAGGAGCCCGACGTGCGCGTGGTGCTGAAGATGAAGGGCGTGTACGAGCTGCTCGAATCGGTCACCGACCGCTGCAAGGACGTCGCCAAGATTCTCGAGTCCGTCGTGCTCGAAAACTCCTGACCCGCGATCTCCCGGAAAAACAACATGGCAACTATGGAGATCGGGCTCGCCACGGTGATGTTCCTCGTGGTGCTGGCCCTGCTGTTCGACTTCATGAACGGCTTCCACGATGCGGCGAACTCGATCGCGACGGTCGTCTCGACCGGCGTGCTCAAGCCGCAGCATGCGGTCGCGTTCGCGGCTTTCTTCAACATCGTCGCGATCTTTATCTTCCAGCTGAAGGTCGCGACCACCATCGGCAAGGGCACCATCGACCCGGCGGTCGTCGACCACGTCGTCGTGTTCGGCGCCCTCGTCGGCGCGATCGCGTGGAACGTGATCACCTGGTATTACGGCATCCCGTCGAGCTCCTCGCACGCGCTGATCGGCGGCCTCGTCGGCGCCGCGGTCGCCAAGGGCGGCTTCGGTTCGCTGCTCGCGGCCGGCCTGATCAAGACCGTCGCCTTCATCCTCGTGTCGCCGCTGCTGGGCTTCCTGCTCGGATCGATCCTGATGGTGACGGTGTCCTGGGTCTGCTTCCGCACCTCGCAGCGCAAGGTCGACAAGTGGTTCCGCCGCCTGCAGCTCCTGTCGGCCTCGCTCTACAGCCTGGGCCACGGCGGCAACGACGCGCAGAAGACCATCGGCATCATCTGGATGCTCCTGATCGCCGCGGGCATCAGCCAGAGCACGGACCCGGTGCCGACCTGGGTGATCGTCACGTGCTACCTCGCCATCGGCCTCGGCACGATGTTCGGGGGCTGGCGCATCGTCAAGACCATGGGGCAGCGCATCACCAAGCTCAAGCCGGTGGGTGGCTTCTGTGCCGAGACGGGAGGCGCGATGACGCTGTTCCTCGCCACCGCGCTGGGCATCCCCGTATCGACCACCCACACCATCACCGGCGCCATCGTCGGCGTCGGCTCCTCGCGCAAGGTCTCGGCCGTGCGCTGGGGGGTGGCCGGCAGCATCGTCTGGGCGTGGATCCTCACCATTCCGTGCAGCGCGCTCATCGCCGGTGGCGCCTGGTACGTCGGCCGCATGATCCTCTGACGAGGTGCGTCGGCCGGGCGCGTACGCGCGACCCCGCCAGCTCCGAAATCCGCCCCTCGTCCGTGGAGTCCCCGGCCGGGGGCGGAGGCCTTCCCGCCGTGCTTCGCTGGGAGTCCGTCACGAAAAACTGCTAGAATCGCGAGCTACGCGTATTCCGCCCCTTTTTTCGCTGACCGATTCAAACCGGAGTTTTTTCAAATGGCTATCGAACGCACCCTGTCCATCATCAAGCCCGACGCCGTCGCCAAGAACGTGATCGGCAAGATCTACCAGCGCTTCGAGGATGCGGGGCTGAAGATCGTCGCCTCGAAGATGGTGCATCTGTCCGAGCGCGAGGCCGGCCAGTTCTACGCCGTGCACAAGGAGCGCCCCTTCTTCAAGGATCTGGTGTCCTTCATGGTCTCCGGTCCGGTGATGATCCAGGTCCTGGAAGGCGAGAACGCCATCGCCAAGAACCGTGACCTGATGGGCGCCACCGATCCGAAGAAGGCTGCGCCGGGCACCATCCGCGCCGATTTTGCGGATTCCATCGACGCAAACGCTGTCCACGGTTCGGATGCTCCGGAAACCGCCGCGGTCGAAGTCGCGTTCTTCTTCCCGGGAATGAACGTTTACGCCCGCTAAGCCTCTCAGGGCTGCGCCCGCGCATCGGCCCGCGCACTTCCGTGCGTCGCGGGCCGATTGCATTTTGAGGGCGGCACAGGAAACACATGGAAACACCGGTCAATCTGCTCGATTTCGACGTCGATGGTCTCGTCGCCTGGTTTGCAGCGCGCGGCGAGAAGCCCTTCCGCGCGCGCCAGGTGATGCGCTGGATGCACCGTTTCGGCGAAACCGACTTCGACAACATGACCGACGTCGCGAAGAGCCTGCGCGCGAAGCTTGCCCAGGAGGTGTGCATCCGTCCGCCGCAGGCCATTCGTGACACCGTCTCGGAAGACGGCACGCGCAAGTGGCTGCTCGACGTGGGCAACGCGAACGCGGTCGAGGCCGTGTTCATCCCCGAGACCAATCGCGGCACCCTGTGCATCTCGTCGCAGGCCGGATGCGCGCTCGACTGTGCGTTCTGCTCGACCGGCAAGCAGGGCTTCAACCGCAACCTCACGGCGGCCGAGATCATCGGCCAGCTGTGGCTCGCGAATAAGCTGCTCGGCGGCACCGCTACGCCGGCCGGCGCCAAGGATGCCGAAGGCGAGCCCGACAACGGCCGCGTCATCAGCAACGTCGTGATGATGGGCATGGGCGAGCCGCTCGCGAACTTCGACAACGTCGTCACCGCGCTGCGCCTGATGCTCGACGACCACGCCTACGGCCTGTCGCGCCGCCGCGTCACCGTGTCGACCTCGGGCATCGTGCCGGCCATGGACCGCCTGCGCGACGAATGTCCGGTCGCGCTCGCCGTGTCACTGCATGCGCCCGACGACGCGCTGCGCGACCGCCTTGTGCCGATCAACCAGAAGTACCCGCTGCGCGAACTGATGGCAGCCTGCCGGCGCTACCTGGAACGTGCCCCGCGCGATTTCGTGACCTTCGAATACGTCATGCTCGACGGCGTCAATGACTCCGACGCGCATGCGCGCGCGCTCGTCGCGCTGGTACGCGACGTCCCGTGCAAGTTCAACCTGATCCCGTTCAACCCGTTCCCGAACTCCGGTTTCGGCCGCTCGCAGCCCGAACGCATACGCCGATTTGCCGGTATCCTGCTCGACGCGGGCATCGTGACGACGACCCGCAAGACGCGCGGCGACGACGTCAATGCCGCCTGCGGCCAGTTGGCGGGGCAGGTCCAGGACCGTACGCGCCGCACCGTTCGCCTGACCAAATCGATGGAGGATCGTGCATGACCCGGCTCTTCGCGACGCTGTCGCTTCCGTTGTTCGTGCTGGCACTCGCCGGCTGCAACGCCACCATGAACACCGCGGGTACGCCGCTCGCGGATCGTCCGGTGGCGGACACGCCGGTATCGGGCAAGGGCGAGGCGACCGCCAAGGTGCACGTCGAGCTGGGCGCGGCCTACCTGCAACTCGGCAACTACACCGTTGCGCTCGACGAAGCGCGCGTGGCGCTGCAGAGCCAGTACAACTACGCGCCGGCCTATCACCTCATGGGCCTCGTGTACATGGCGATCGACGACACCAACCTTGCGCGCGAGAATTTCGGGCGCGCGCTCGAAATCGCGCCGAACGACCCGGAATTCAACAACAGTTACGGCTGGTTCCAATGCACCACCGGTAACGTGCAGGACGGACTGGCCCGGCTCTCCGCCTCGGCACGCAATCCGTACTACCGCACGCCGACGCGGCCCTACACGAACGCCGGCCTGTGCCATCTGCGCCAGGGCAACGACGCCGCGGCGGAAGAGGAATTCCGCCGCGCCGTGCAGCTCGACCCCGCGAACCACGCGGCGATCTACCAGCTTGCCGGCATTGCGTACCGGCGTGGCGCCTACGGCACCGCGAACACCCTGCTCGTCGATCTGCACCAGCAGGGCGAACCGACGCCACAATCGGTGTGGCTGGGGCTGCGCACCGCACGCCGTCTGGGCAACCGTGACGCCGAAGCGAGCTATGCGGCTCAGCTGCGCGGCCGCTTTGCCGACAGCCCCGAATACCAGTCGATGATCCAGGGAAATTACGAGTGACAGAAGTGCATCTGGACCAGCAGGGTGCGGCGATTTCCGACGCTGCCGCGATGGGCGCGCAACTTCGCCAGTTGCGCGAGGCCCGCGGTGAAACCGCGAGCGACGTGGCGCACTCCCTCAAGCTGACCAGCCGACAGGTCGAGGCGATGGAGGCGGGGCGTCTCGACCTCCTGCCCGGCGCGGCCTTCGCCCGCGGCTTCCTGCGCAACTACGCCCGCTATCTCGGCGTCGAGCCGGCAACGGTGCTCGCAGCCTTCGAGGCCGACGTCAAGGTACGTGTGGTCGAGCTCGCGCCGGTGTCGAACGCCGTGGGGGTCATGCCCAGCGGCAGCGGAAAGCGCGCGATGCAGGTGCCCGTCGGGCTGATCGCTGGCGTATTGCTGCTCGCCGTGCTGGTTGGCTGGTATTTCGATTGGTTCCGCATGCCCGCCGAGCAAGCGGAGGTCGCCGAACACGTCGTCGGACCCGCGACGCAGGAGCTGCCGTCCGTGACCAGTGCCGCCGCGGCTCCGCAGGGGCAGGTGTCGGAATCGGCGCTCGCCGCGAGTGGCGTCGTGCCGTCGCAGCCGGTCCCTGCGACTACGGCACCCGAGTCCGTGCCCGCCGGCACCGCTGGCGCCGCGAGCGCAGCAACCCCCACGACGGTCGCCGTCCCCGAGGCTCCCGCGGTTGCGCAAGCCGCGCCGCCCACGGCTACGGCGATGCCCCAGGCCGCCGCGGCCGTTCCCGCGGGAGCGCCGCCTGCCGAGGGTGTCGAGCACATCGTGTTCCGCTTCGAGGGCGAGTCCTGGATCGAGGTGCGCGACGCGCGCGGCGGCATCGTCTATTCCGGCATCAACGGCGCCGGCACCACGCGCACGGTGCAGGGCAAGCCGCCTTTTGCGCTCGTCGTCGGCAATGCAAAGCAGGTGTCGATCGACTATCGCGGCAAACCGTACGACCTGAAGCCCTTCGTACGCGTCAGTGTCGCGAGATTCACCCTGGAGTGAGCTGAATTGGCAACAACCGCTTCCCTCGATCATTCCGCTGGCGCGCTGCCGCGTCACAGGACGCGCCTGGTGCGCGTCGGCCGGGTCCTGATCGGCTCGGACGCGCCGGTCGTCGTGCAATCGATGACCAACACCGACACCGCCGACGTGCTCGGCACCGCGATGCAGATCGCCGAGCTCGCCCGTGCAGGCTCGGAGCTGGTGCGCATCACGGTCAATAACGAGGCCGCGGCGAAGGCCGTGCCGCACATCCGCGACCGTCTGCTCGCGCTGAACATGGATGTCCCGCTGGTCGGCGATTTCCACTACAACGGCCACAAGCTGCTCGCCGATCATCCCGCCTGCGCCGAGGCGCTCGCGAAGCTGCGCATCAACCCCGGCAACGTCGGCGCGGGTGTCAAGCGCGACCCGCAGTTCGCCGCCATCGTCGAGATCGCCTGCAAGTATGACAAGCCGGTGCGCATCGGCGTGAACTGGGGCAGCCTCGACCAGTCCGTGCTCGCCCGCGTGATGGACGAGAACGCCCGCCTGGCCGAGCCGCGCGACGCCGGCGCGGTGATGCGCGAAGCGCTCGTCGTATCCGCCCTCGAATCCGCGGCCAAGGCCGAGGAATACGGCCTCGGCGGCGACCGCATCATCCTGTCGGCGAAAGTGTCGAGCGTGCAGGATCTCATCGCCGTGTATCGCGAGATGGCGCGCCGCTGCGAGTATCCGCTGCACCTCGGCCTGACCGAGGCGGGCATGGGTTCCAAGGGCATCGTCGCCTCGACCGCCGCGCTCGCGGTGCTGTTGCAGGAAGGCATCGGCGACACGATCCGCATCTCGCTGACGCCCGAACCCAACGGCAGCCGCACCCAGGAAGTCGTCGTCGCGCAGGAGATCCTGCAGACCATGGGCCTGCGCGCCTTCACGCCGATGGTCACGGCCTGCCCCGGCTGCGGCCGCACCACCAGCACCTTCTTCCAGGAGCTCGCGTCGACGATCCAGACTTACGTGCGCGAGCAGATGCCCGCGTGGCGCGAGCAGTACGACGGCGTCGAGAACATGACGCTCGCCGTCATGGGCTGCGTCGTCAACGGTCCCGGCGAGAGCAAGCACGCCGACATCGGCATCTCGCTCCCCGGCACCGGCGAGACCCCCGCCGCGCCGGTGTTCGTCGACGGCGAAAAAACCGTTACGCTGCGCGGCGACAACATCGCCGCCGAGTTCATTGCGATCATCGACAACTACGTCGCGACCAAATACACGAGAAAGGCGGCCTGAACCGTCCAGCCATGACTGAAAAGAAACCTGTAATGCAGACCCTGCAGGCCGTGCGCGGGATGAACGACATCCTGCCCGACGACGCCGAGGCCTGGGAACACTTCGAAGACATCGTGCGCGACTGGCTGCGTAGCTACGGTTACCGCCCGATCCGCATGCCCATCGTCGAGCCGACGCCGCTGTTCAAGCGCGCGATCGGCGAAGTCACGGACATCGTCGAGAAGGAGATGTACTCCTTCGAGGACTCGCTCAACGGCGAGCTCCTGACGCTGCGCCCCGAGGGTACCGCCTCCTGTGTGCGTGCCGCGATCCAGCACAAGATGCTCGCGACCGGCGCCCAGCGCCTGTACTACCACGGGCCGATGTTCCGTCACGAGCGCCCGCAGAAGGGGCGCTACCGCCAGTTCCACCAGATCGGCGTCGAAGCGCTGGGTTTCGACGGTCCCGACGTCGACGCCGAGCACATCCTGATGTGCGCCCGTCTGTGGGAAGACCTCGGCCTCGAGGACGTCAAGCTCGAACTTAATTCGCTCGGCTCCACTGAGGAGCGGGCCCGTCATCGCGCCGAGCTGGTCGCCTACCTCTCCGCGCACGAGGATCGCCTCGACGAGGACAGCAAGCGCCGGCTGCACACCAACCCGCTGCGCATCCTCGACACCAAGAACCTCGACCTGCACGAGATCGTCGAGGCGGCACCGCGCCTGACGGATTTCCTCGGTGAGGAATCGCTCAAGCATTTCGAAGGCGTGCAGGCCCTGCTCAAGGATGCCGGCATACCTTACCGGATCAACCACCGGCTCGTGCGCGGCCTCGACTACTACAACCGTACCGTTTTCGAATGGGTCACGACGCGCCTCGGCGCGCAGGGCACCGTCTGCGCGGGCGGCCGCTATGACGGCCTGATCGAGCAGCTCGGCGGCAAGCCCGCGCCCGCGGCCGGTTTCGCGATGGGCGTCGAACGCCTGCTTGCCCTGTGGCGCGAGGGTGGTGGCGAGATCGAACGTGCCCTTCCCGACGTGTATGTCGTTCATCTGGGCGATCAGGCCCAACTCCTCGCCTTCCGCGCCGCCGAAGCCTTGCGCGGCTACGGTTTCGCGGTGCTCGCCCATTGCGGTGGCGGCAGCTTCAAGTCGCAGATGAAGAAAGCCGATGCCAGCGGCGCCCAGCTCGCCGTGATCATCGGCGAAGACGAGGCGGCGGCCGGCGAAGTCGGCCTCAAGCCCTTGCGCGGCCCCGGCGGCCAGCAACGTGTGGCACTCGAAGCGCTCGGCGACGCCGTCGCCGAATGCCTATTTACTGAGGAAGAGGAAAACGATGGCAGTGTATGACCTCGAAGAGCAGGAACAGATTTCCGAACTGAAGGCCTGGTGGGTCCAGTACGGCAAGCTCGTGACCGCGATCGCCGTGGCTGCCGCGCTGGCCTCGGTGGGCTGGCAGGGCTTCCGGTACTACAAGAACCGGCAGGCCGGCGATGCCGGAGCGCTGTACTTCGTGCTGCAGCAGGCCGCCATGCAGGGTGACGCACAGAAGACGCGCGAGGCCGCGGGCCAGATCATTGAGAAGTTCCCGTCGACCGCCTACGCCGAAATGGCCGCGCTGACCTCGTCCGGTGTGCTGGTCGAGAAGGGGGATGCGAAGAGCGCCCGGGCGCAGCTCGAGTGGCTGCTCGCCAAGGGCAGCGACCCCGCGCTGAAGGACATCGCGCGCCTGCGTCTCGCTGCGCTGCTGCTCGACGAAGGTGCGTTCGACCAGGCGCTCGCGCAACTCACCAACGCCCCGGCGCCGGCGCTGAAGGCCCGTTTCGAAGACCTGCGCGGCGACGTGCTGGCGGCGAGCGGCAAGCCTGCCGAGGCGCGCAGCGCGTACCAGGCCGCGCTCGATGCGCTGTCCGGCGACGATGGCGAGGGCGGCGACACGCTGCGCGAAGTCATTCACGTCAAGCAGCAGGCTCTGGAGGGCTGAGCAATGAAGCGATCGATCACTGTGCTTGCGCTCGCGGGTTCGCTGGCGCTGCTCGCGGGCTGCTCCTCGCTCAATCCGTTTGCCGAATCGGGTCCCAAGCCGGCCAAGCTCGCGGACTTCAAGCCCTCCGCCGAACTGCGCCCGCTGTGGCAGGCGCGCATCGGCAAGTCCGGCGCCTATGTCTTTCAGCCCGCCGTCGTCGGCGAGGACGTCTATGCGGCTGCGCTTGATGGCGATGTCGCGCGCTTCAAGGATGGCAAGGCCGCGTGGAAGATCAGCGTCGGCAAGCGCCTCTCTGCCGGTGTCGGCAGCAATGGCAAGCTGGTCGTCGTAGCCACCACGGGCGGCGAGGTCGTCGCGCTCGACGCGGCGAACGGCGCCGAGCGCTGGCGTGCCGCGGTCGGCGCCGAGGTGCTCGCCGCGCCCGCGGTGGGCGATGCCATCGTCGTCGCGCGTACCTCCGACAGCCGCCTGATCGGCCTCGATGCGACCAATGGCACGCGCCGCTGGACCTTCCAGCGGTCGACGCCGCCGCTGTCGCTGCGCAGCTTCGCGGGTGTCACGCTGGAAGGCCCCGCGGCCGTCGCCGGTTATCCGGGCGGCAAGCTCGTCGCCGTGAGCCTCGCGAACGGCGGCCAGCTCTGGGAGCTGACCGTCGCCACGCCGAAGGGCGCGACCGAACTCGAGCGCGTCGCCGACATTGCCGGCACGCCGGTTGTCGGGCGCAAGGACCTGTGCGCCGTGTCCTACCAGGGACGCGCCGCGTGCTTCGATTCGACCAACGGCAACGCGCTGTGGTCGCGCGACTTCTCCAGCAGCGTCGGCCTGGATCGCGACAGCCGTTTTGTCGTGATCACCGACGACAACGACGCCGTTCAGGCGCTCGACGGTGCGAGCGGTGCGAACGTGTGGAAGCAGGACGCGCTGCCGCGTCGCGGGCTGTCGCGCCCGCTGATCGTTGGTGATTTCGTTGCGGTCGGGGATGTCGAGGGCTATGTTCATCTCTTGAGCCGCGAGACCGGCGCCTTTGCCGCGCGCACCCGTGCCGACAGCAGCGGCGTGGCGGCCGATCCGCGCCGTTTCGGGCGTGACGGCCTTGTCGTTCAGACGCGCGACGGCGGCATTTATGTCTATGAGGCCCGCTGAGCGGGAATGAGCGCTTGAAACCCACCATCGTCCTCGTCGGTCGCCCCAACGTCGGCAAATCGACGCTGTTCAACCGGCTCACGCGCACGCGCGACGCCCTGGTCGCAGACCAGCCCGGCCTCACGCGCGACCGCCACTACGGTATCGGCCGCGTCGGTGATCGCGACTACCTGGTCGTCGACACCGCCGGCTTCGACCCGGTCGCGAAGGCCGGCATCATGCACGAGATGGCGCGGCAGGCCGAACAGGCGATCGCCGAAGCGGACGTGCTGCTGTTCCTCGTGGACGGTCGCGCCGGCCTGACGCCGCACGACGAGCAGATCGCCGCACGGCTGCGCCGCGCCGGCCGCCCCGTGCACCTGGTCGTGAACAAGGCCGAAGGCATGGAGCGCAGCATCGTTGCCGCCGACTTCCATGCACTGGGTCTCGGTGCGCCGCTACCGGTGTCGGCGGCACACGGCGACGGTGTCAAGCAGCTCGTCGACCTCGTGCTCGCCGACTTCCCGCTCGACGAGGAGCCGGAGGAAGCGGCCGCCCACAGCCCGCGCATCGCGATCGTCGGCCGTCCCAACGTTGGCAAGTCTACCCTCGTGAACAGCCTGCTCGGCGAAGAGCGCGTCATCGCGTTCGACATGCCGGGCACCACCCGCGACGCGATCGCGATCCCGTTCGAGCGCGAGGGCCGCCACTACACGCTGATCGATACCGCCGGCCTGCGCCGCCGCGGCAAGGTCTTCGAGGCGATCGAGAAGTTCTCCGTCATCAAGACGCTGCAGGCGATCGAGCAGTGCAACGTCGTCGTGCTCGTGCTCGATGCGTCGCAGGACATCTCCGACCAGGACGCCCACATCGCCGGCTTCATCCTCGACTCGGGGCGCGCGCTGGTCGTCGCGGTCAACAAGTGGGACAGCATCGACGACTACCGCCGCGAACTGGTCAAGCGTGCGATCGAGCACAAGCTCGGCTTCCTGTCGTTTGCGCGGTTCCATCACATCTCGGCACTGAAGGGCGCGGGCGTTGCCGCAGTCATGAAGTCCGTCGATGCCGCCTACGCGGCGGCGATGGTGAACCTGTCGACGCCGCGCCTGACCCGCACCCTGCAGGCCGCGCTCACGAAACAGGCGCCCCCGCGCAGCGGCATGTTCCGGCCGAAGATGCGCTACGCCCACCAGGGCGGCAACAACCCGCCGATCGTCGTGATCCACGGTGCCGCGCTCGACCAGGTGCCGGCGTCCTACGTGCGCTTTCTGGAACGCACCTTCATGGACGCGTTCAAATTGCAGGGCACGCCGTTGCGGATACAATTCCGAACCTCGCACAATCCGTACATCGGAAAAGAATAACGCCAACTCCACGCCGGGATGGATTGTCTGTACAAATGTGGCAGTGCAGCATGAAATCCTTTACATTCACACAATAATACGCAGCCTCGAGGTTTGAAAATGAGCAATAAAGGGCAACTTCTACAAGACCCGTTCCTGAACACCCTGCGCAGGGAGCATGTCCCCGTGGCGATCTATCTGGTCAACGGCATCAAGCTGCAGGGCCAGATCGAATCCTTCGACCAGTACGTCGTGCTGCTGAAGAACACCGTCACCCAGATGGTGTACAAGCACGCGATTTCGACGGTTGTGCCCGCACGTCCGGTCAACATCCAGCAACAGGACTCGGGTGACGGCAATAGCTGATTCCCGGCGGCGCCTCATGGACGCCAAATCCCTCCATGTTTGAGCGCCCCGATGCCGGGGAGCGCGCGGTACTCGTCCAGCTCGACCTGAACCAGGGCGCGCTGGACGAGCGCCTTTCCGAACTCAAGCTGCTCGCGATCAGTGCCGGGGCAAGCGTGGAGGCCGTCGTCGGCGGCCGGCGGGCGCGACCCGATCCGGCGCTCTTCGCCGGGCGCGGCAAGGTCGACGAGATCGCCGAGGTCCTGCGTTTCCATGGCGCAGACTTCGTCATCTTCAACCATGCGCTTTCGCCCGCGCAGCAGCGCAACCTCGAACGCGCGCTGCAGTGCCGCGTCGTCGACCGCACGGCCCTGATCCTCGACATCTTCGCGCAGCGGGCGCGGAGCCATGAGGGCAAGCTGCAGGTCGAGCTCGCGCAGCTCGACCACCTGTCGACGCGCCTCGTGCGCGGCTGGACCCACCTCGAACGGCAGAAGGGCGGCATCGGCCTGCGCGGACCGGGCGAAACCCAGCTCGAGACCGACCGGCGGCTGCTCGGCAAGCGCGTCAAGGTGCTCAGGGAGCGCCTCGCGCAGATCGAGAAGCAGCGCCGGGTGCGCCGCCGAGGCCGCGAAGGGCGCGACGTGCTGTCGGTGTCGCTCGTCGGCTACACCAACGCCGGCAAATCGACGCTGTTCAACGCGCTGACGAAGGCCGGCGCCTATGCGGCCGACCAGCTCTTCGCGACGCTGGACACGACCTCGCGCCGCCTCTTTGTCGGCGAGGGCTGCAACGTGGTCCTGTCCGACACCGTGGGCTTCATCCGCGACCTGCCGCACGCGCTCGTCGCGGCCTTCCACGCGACGCTCGAGGAAACCGCGAATGCGGACCTGCTGCTGCACGT
The DNA here is from genome assembly GCF_012910905.1 of Aromatoleum toluvorans. GTDB lineage: Bacteria > Pseudomonadota > Gammaproteobacteria > Burkholderiales > Rhodocyclaceae > Aromatoleum > Aromatoleum toluvorans. The sequence goes on along the minus strand of NZ_WTVN01000008.1, from coordinate 14,421 downwards.
CGTCGACTCGGCGAGCGAGGACCGCGAGGCACAGATCGAGGCGGTCAACGCGGTGCTGACCGAGATCGGGGCGGGTGGCGTGCCGCAGATCATGGTCATGAACAAGATCGACCTGACGCGGGCCGAGGCCGGGGTCCAGCAGGACGAGTATGGTAAGATCGTGCGCGTTTTCTTGAGCGCCAGGACTGGCGAAGGGCTTGGGTTGCTGCGTGAGGCCCTCGCCGAGGCCGCGCGCAGCGCAACGACGGACGCTCCGGGCGTTCCGGTCGGGATCGCGCCCGATTTCACCGACAAAGATCAAATTCAAACGTGATTACAGGCGTTCTAATGTCTCTCAACGATCCACGCTGGGGTAACAACAGCCAGGGGAATGGCGACGACAAGCGCGGCGACGACAGGCGGGGCGGCAACCAGGGGCCCCCCGACCTCGAGGATCTGTGGCGCGATTTCAATCAGCGGCTGTCGGGCATGCTCGGTGGCAAGCGGGGCGGGCGCGGTGGCGGCGAAGGCGGCGGCCCGCAGTTCCCGCAACTGTCGTTCCGGCAGTTCGGCGGCGGCATCGGCGCGCTGATCGCGCTGATTCTCGTCGTGTGGCTGGCGAGCGGCTTCTACATCGTCGACGCCAACCAGCGCGGTGTCGTGCTGCGCTTCGGCAAGTACATCGAGACGACCGAGCCGGGTCTGCGCTGGCGCCTGCCGGCTCCGATCGAGAGCAATGAGGTCGTGGACCTAACCGGTGTCCGCACGGTCGAGGTCGGCTATCGCGGTTCCGAGCGCAACAAGGTGCTGCGCGAAGCGCTGATGCTCACCGACGACGAAAACATCATCAACATCCAGTTCGCCGTCCAGTACGTGCTCGTCAGCCCCGAGAAGTACCTGTTCAACAACCGCCAACCGGATGAATCCGTGATGCAGGCGGCCGAATCCGCCATGCGCGAGATCGTCGGCAAGAGCAAGATGGACTTCGTGCTGTACGAGGGCCGTGAGCAGATGGCCGCGAACGCGCATGAGACGATCCAGAAGATCCTCGATCGCTACGACACGGGCATCCAGGTCAGCCGCGTGACGATGCAGAACGCGCAGCCGCCCGAGCAGGTCCAGGCTGCGTTCGACGACGCCGTGAAGGCGGGGCAGGATCGCGAGCGCCTGCGCAACGAAGGCGAGGCCTATGCCAACGACGTCATCCCGCGCGCCCGCGGCACCGCTTCGCGCCTGATCGAGGAAGCCAACGCCTACCGCGCCCGGGTGGTTGCGAATGCCGAGGGTGAGGCCGGACGTTTCAGCCAGGTGCTGACCGAATACCGGCGCGCGCCCGAGGTGACGCGCGAGCGCTTGTATCTCGAAACGATGCAGCAGGTGATGTCGAAGACCAGCAAGGTCATGGTCGATGCAAAGGGTAATGGCAATCTGCTGTTCATGCCCCTCGACAAGCTGATGCAGGCCGCAGGCGCGCAAGGCTCGCATGATGCCGCCCCCGCGCCGACGACGTCCGGCCCTGCCACTCCGGCACCAGCGCCGCGTGCCGAAAGTTCGATGGATTCACGCAGCCGCGACCTGATGGCGCGCGACCGCGAACGGGGAGAGCGTTGATGCGTGACAGGATGTCGATTATTGCCGGTGCGCTGCTGTTGCTGGCGGCGCTCGCCTCGATGACGCTGTTCACCGTCGACCAGCGCCAGTTTGCCGTCGTGTTCCAGCTCGGTGAGGTCAAGGACGTCATCGAGAAGCCCGGTCTGAATTTCAAGTGGCCGATGATCCAGAACGTGCGCTATTTCGACCGCCGCATCCTCACGATGGATACGCCGGAGCCGGAGCGCTTCATCACCGCCGAGAAGAAGAACGTTCTCGTCGACCACTTCGTGAAGTGGCGCATCGTCGATCCGCAGCTCTACTACGTATCCGTCGCCGGCGACGAGGCGCGCGCGCGCACGCGCCTGCTGCAGACGGTGAACGCCGGTCTGCGCGAGGAGTTCGGCCGCCGCACCGTGCATGACGTGGTGTCCGGTGCGCGCGACCAGATCATGGAGGACATGCGTACCCGCGCCGACCAGGATGCGCGCAAGATCGGCGTGCAGATCCTCGACGTGCGTCTGAAGCGCGTCGACCTGCCGCTCGAGGTGTCCGAGTCGGTGTATCGCCGCATGGAGGCGGAGCGCAAGCGCGTCGCGAACGAGCTGCGCTCCGAGGGCGGGGCGATCGCGGAGAAGATCCGCGCCGACGCCGACCGGCAGCGCGAGGTCATCATCGCCGAGGCCTACCGCGATGCGCAGCAGGCCAAGGGCGCGGGCGACGCCAAGGCGACCGCGACCTACGCCCAGGCCTACAGTCAGAACGCCGAGTTCTATTCGTTCTATCGCAGCCTCGAAGCCTACCGCGAGAGCTTCTCGAACAAGAGCGACGTGATGGTCGTCGATCCGAGTTCGGAGTTCTTCAGGTTCATGAAGGATTCGGGTGGGGGCAAGAAGAACTGAGCTCATGACCAACAAGCTGCTGATGGCCTTCGCACTCATGTTGGTGATCGAAGGCATCCTGCCCTTTGTCGCGCCAGCTGCCTGGCGCGAAACTTTTTTGCGGCTCGCGCACATGGCGGACGGTCAGATCCGTTTCATCGGACTGACCTCGATGCTGATCGGCGTCGTGCTGCTTGTCGTGTTTTCCTGAGCAAAATCATGCGCTGGGTACTTCCCGATCACATCCAGGACGCTTTGCCGTCCGAGGCCGAAAAGCTGGAGCGCCTGCGCCGGCGCCTGCTCGACGCCTTCCGCAGCCACGGCTACCAGCTGGTCGTGCCGCCGCTGCTCGAATATCTCGATTCGCTGACGACCGGTGCGGGCCAGGACCTCAAGCTGCGTACCTTCAAGCTGGTCGACCAGCTGTCGGGCAAGACGATGGGGGTGCGCGCCGACATGACGCCGCAGGTTGCGCGCATCGACGCGCACCTGTTGAACCGCAAGGGCGTGTCGCGCCTGTGTTACTGCGGCAGCGTCCTGCACGCGCTGCCGTCCACGCTGACTGCCACGCGCGAGCCGCTGCAGCTCGGCGCGGAGCTCTATGGCCACGCGGGGATCGATGCGGACATCGAGATCGTGCGCCTGCTGTCCGAGGTGATGCGCCTCGCCGAAGTGCCCGCGAGCCGCATCGATCTGGGCCACGTCGGCCTGTTCCGCGTGCTCGCCGCGCGTGCCGGGATGGTGCCCGGACGCGAGGAGGAGCTCTTCGATCTGCTGCAGGCGAAGGATGTGCCGGGGCTGCGCGAGCTGCTCGCGGACGTCGCCGAGCCGGCACGCTCGGCCTTGCTGGCCTTGCCGACCCTGTATGGCGGACCGGAAGTGCTCGTCGAGGCACGCCGCTGCCTGCCCGACGACGCCGAGATTCGTGCCGCGCTCGACGACCTTGGCACGCTTGCGACCACGCTGGCCGACCTGCCGATCAGCTTCGATCTCGCCGACCTGCGTGGCTACCATTACCACAAGGGGGTGGTGTTCGCGGCCTACGGCAGCGGCTCGCCGGCGGCGCTCGCGCTGGGCGGACGCTACGACCTCATCGGCGAGGCATTCGGGCGCGGCCGGCCGGCGACCGGCTTCAGCCTCGATCTGCGCGAGCTGGCGCTGCACCTGCCCGACGCGGCGGGGGCGGGCGCGATCCTCGCGCCGGCCGCGGGCGATGCCGCGTTGGCGGAGGCGGTCGCAGGATTGCGCGCACAGGGCGAGGTGGTGATGACCGCCCTGCCGGGACATGATGGAAGCTGGAAGGAAGCCGGTTGCGACCGGCAACTGATCGAGCGCGATGGCCGCTGGACGGTCGAAGCGCTTCAGGGAGATTGAAGTAATGTCAAAGAACGTAGTGGTTGTAGGCACCCAGTGGGGCGACGAGGGCAAGGGCAAGATCGTCGACTGGCTCACCGATCACGCCAGGGGCGTGGTGCGCTTCCAGGGTGGCCACAATGCCGGCCATACGCTGGTGGTCGGGGCCAACGAATACAAGCTGAACCTCGTGCCCTCGGGCATCGTGCGCGAGGGCGTGGCCTGCTACATCGGCAATGGCGTGGTGCTCGACGTGCACCATCTGCTGTCCGAGATCCGCACGCTGGAGGCCGGCGGCATCAAGGTGCGCGAGCGCCTGCGCATCAGCCCGGGCTGCCCGCTGATCCTCGGCTACCATTCCGCGCTCGACCGTGCGCGCGAGGCGGCCAAGAGCGCCGGCGACAAGATCGGCACGACCGGCAAGGGCATCGGCCCGACCTACGAGGACAAGGTCGCGCGCCGCGCGCTGCGCGTGTATGACCTCTTCGACCGCGAGCGCTTCGCCGAGAAGCTGCGCGCGAACCTCGAATACCACAACTTCGTGCTGACGCAGCACCTGGGCGCGGACGCCGTGGAATTCCAGCCGGTGTTCGACCAGGCGATGGCCGATGCCGCGGAAATCCTGCCGATGGTCGCGGACGTTTCGGCGGAGCTGTACGAGGTGAACAAGTCCGGCGGCAGCCTGCTGTTCGAAGGCGCGCAGGGCACGCTGCTCGACATCGACCACGGCACCTATCCGTTCGTGACCTCCAGCAACTGCGTCGCGGGCCAGGCGGCGGCGGGGGCGGGTGTCGGCCCGGGGCGTCTGCACTACGTGCTGGGCATCACCAAGGCCTACTGCACGCGCGTCGGCGGCGGCCCCTTCCCGACCGAGCTCGACATCGAGGCGGCGGGTACGCCGGGGCACCAGATGTCGACCAAGGGACGCGAGTTCGGCACCGTGACGGGGCGCAAGCGCCGCTGCGGGTGGCTGGATCTGGCCGCGCTGAAGCGCTCGCTGATTATCAACGGCGTGACCGGCCTGTGCATCACCAAGCTCGACGTGCTCGACGGCCTGTCGGAGCTGAAGCTGTGCACGGGCTACCTGCTCGACGGCAAGCGCATCGACCTGCTGCCGATGGGGGCCGAGGAAGTGAAGCGCTGCGAGCCGATCTACGAGACGATGCCCGGCTGGAGTGGCACGACCTTCGGCGCGCAGAGCTGGGACGCACTGCCGCAGGAGGCGCGTGCCTACCTGCACCGCGTCGAGGAGATCTGCGAGATTCCGATCGACGTGATCTCGACCGGTCCCGAGCGCGACGAGACCATCCTGCGTCGCCATCCGTTCGGCGTCTGAGCGCGCTTGATCGGCACCGCAGCACCTGCTGATGACGCCGGGGCGGACCGCCCCGGTGGTCTGCCCCACGGGCAGCGCGTGGGTGCGGGGGGAGGGGCGTGCGGCGTCTCCCGCAAGCCGGGCAGGATCTGCAGCACGAAGTCGGGCGCCGAAAAGACAAAAGCCGGTCGAACGACCGGCTTTTGCTTGGATTTGGTGCCCAGAAGAGGACTCGAACCTCCACGCCTCGCGGCGCTAGTACCTGAAACTAGTGCGTCTACCAATTCCGCCATCTGGGCAAGAGCAGGCATTATAGCGGCAACTTCGTCGTCGGCCAAGCGGAATGGCTATGCACGGGTTGGTACGCTGCCGGCTTCGCATCGGGGCCGATGCCGCGAAAGAGCAACAAAAAAGCCGACACAAGGTCGGCTTTTCCGTAGAACTGGTGCCCAGAAGAGGACTCGAACCTCCACGCCTCGCAGCGCTAGTACCTGAAACTAGTGCGTCTACCAATTCCGCCATCTGGGCAAGAGCCGCGCATTATAAGCGGCAGAATTTGAATGTCAACGAGTACAACAATGAAAAAAGAAAAAGTGAAAACAAGCGCGCAGACCGCGCAGCGCGCCCCGAGCGAACGCGAGCCGAGCGCGATCCGGCGTGCCGACCCCTTCTTCGAGCGCGAATCCGCGCAGTACGATAACCCCCTGCCGAGCCGCGAGTACGTCGAGCAGGCGCTTGCCGAGCACGGCGTGCCGATGAGCTTCGCGCAGCTGTGTGCCGCGCTCGACGTGCAGGACGAGGAGTCGGGGCTGTTCGAGCGGCGCCTGCGCGCGATGCAGCGCGACGGGCAGCTGATGCGCAACCGCCGCGATGCCTATCTGCTGCCGGACAAGGCGGACCTGATCCGCGGGCGCGTGTCGGGGCATGCCGACGGCTACGGCTTCGTGATCCGCGACGACGGGCATCCGGACATCTTCCTCGGGCCGAAGGAAATGCGCGAGGTGTTGCACGGCGACCGCGTGATCGTGCGCATCACCGGAGTCGATCGCCGCGGCCGCCCGGAAGGGAAGGTCGTCGAGGTGCTGGAGCGCGCGAATACGCGCATCGTCGGCCGCGTGCTGAACGAGCACGGCGTGCAGGTGGTCGTACCGGAGAATCGGCGCATCGCGCAGGACATCCTCGTGGCGCCGGGGGGCAAGAAGGCCCGGCCGGGGCAGGTCGTCACCATCGAGCTGATCGAGCAGCCGACCAAGTTTGCGCAGCCCATCGGGCGCGTGATCGAGGTGCTGGGCAACTACGCGGATCCGGGAATGGAAATCGAGATCGCGCTGCGCAAGCACGAGCTGCCTTTCGAGTTCTCGTCCGAGGCGAAGGCCGAGACGCGCAAGCTGCCCGCGAAGGTGCGCAAGAAGGACTGGATTGGGCGTGAGGACATCACGCAGCTGCCGCTGGTGACGATCGACGGCGAGACGGCGAAGGACTTCGACGATGCGGTGTTCTGCGAGCGCCAGGGGCGCGGCTACCGGCTCGTCGTGGCGATCGCCGATGTGTCGCACTACGTGCAGCCGGGGTCGGCGCTCGACGACGAGGCGCAGGAGCGCGGCAACTCGGTGTATTTCCCGCGCCGCGTGATCCCGATGTTGCCGGAGAAGCTGAGCAACGGGCTGTGCTCGCTGAACCCGCAGGTCGAGCGCCTGTGCATGGTGTGCGACATGAGCATCGGCCCGACCGGGGCGATCAAGGCCTACCGCTTCTACCCGGCGGTGATGTTCTCGCACGCGCGCCTGACCTACACGCAGGTCGCGGCGGCCCTGTACGACAAGGATGCGGCGGCGCTCGAGGTGGTCGGGGAACTGCTGCCCCATCTGGAGAACCTCGACAAGCTCTTCCGCGTGCTGCTGAAGGCGCGCGCCAAGCGCGGCGCGATCGACTTCGAGACCACCGAGACGCGCATGATCTTCGACGCCGACGGCAAGATCGAGCGCATCGTCCCCGAGGTGCGCAACGACGCGCACCGCCTGATCGAGGAGTGCATGCTCGCGGCCAACGTGTGCGCGTCGGAGTTCCTGCAGGAGCGCGAGCATCCGGCGCTCTATCGCGTGCATGAGGGGCCGACGCCCGAGAAGCTCGAGAAACTGCGCGGGTTTCTCGCGGAGTTCGGCCTTGGCGTCGGCGGCGGCGACGAGCCGAAGGCGGGCGATTACGCGAAGTTGCTGGAGAAGGTGAAGGACCGGCCGGATGCGCAGCTGCTGCAGACGGTGATGCTGCGTTCGCTGCGCCAGGCGGTGTACAGCCCCGACAACGTCGGCCACTTCGGGCTCGCGTACGAGGCCTATACGCACTTCACGTCGCCGATCCGGCGCTACCCGGACCTGCTGGTGCATCGCTCGATCAAGGCGGCGCTGGAGAACCGCACCTACGAGGCGGGCGACTGGGACGACATCGGCCTGCACTGCTCCTCGACCGAGCGCCGCGCGGACGATGCGACGCGCGACGTGGTGGCGTGGCTGAAGTGCTACTACATGCAGGACAAGGTGGGCGCGGAATTCACCGGCAGCGTGTCGGCGGTGGTACCCTTCGGCCTCTTCGTCGCCCTCGACGACATCTTCATCGAAGGGCTGGTCCATATCTCGGACCTCGGCAGCGACTATTTCCACTTCGACGAGACGCGCCACGAGCTCGCGGGCGAGCGCACCGGTGTGCGCCACCGCCTGTCGGACCGCGTGCGCGTGCAGGTGGTGCGGGTCGATCTGGAGACGACCAAGATCGATTTCCGCCTGATCGAAGGCGCGTCGCGTCCGACGGAGCGGGTCGGCAAGACCGCGAAGGACAAGGCCCCCAAGGCGCCGGAGCGGGCCGCCGAGGCCGTCGCAGTGACGGCGAATCCGGGAGCGGCGAAATCGGCCGGAAAGGCCGCCGTTGTAAAGGCGCCGGACGGGGCGAAGAAGCGGGCCAAGGCGACACCTGCGGCCGAGCCGGCGAAGGCGAAGAAGGTCGGGAAGCCGGTGAAATCCGCGAAGACCGACAAGACCGCGAAGGCCCCGACCGCGAAGACGAAGAAGGCCGCAGTGGCCGCTGCGGCCGCAACGAACAGTGAAACCGCAACATCCACCAGGAAAACGAAACGCCGTGGCTGACAAACCTTCAAACCGTTCCCGCCCGCAGCATGCGGGCAACGCCGACGCGCCGGGTGGGCGCGCAGAGTCGCGCCTGATCTACGGCTTCCATGCCGTGCTGGGGAAGCTGCGCCGCGATCCCGAGGCGGTGTTCGAGCTGTACCTGTCGTCGAGCCGCAGCGATGCGCGGGCGAAGGATGTCGTGCGGCTCGCCGAGTCGCAGAAGGTGCGCATGATCCAGGCCGAGGCGGATCGCCTCGACGGTATGGTCGGCACGCGCCGCCATCAGGGCGTGGTCGCGCGCGTCGATGCGCGCAGCCGCGACATCAAGCTCGCCGACGTGCTCGACGTGCTGGAGGAGAATGCGCTGATCCTGGTGCTCGACGGCGTGCAGGATCCGCACAATCTCGGCGCGTGCCTGCGCGTCGCGGATGCAGCCGGCGCGCATGCGGTGGTCGCGCCCAAGGACCGCGCGGTGGGCCTGAACGCGACCGCGGTGAAGGTGGCGAGCGGGGCGGCCGATTCGGTGCCCTACATCACCGTGACCAACCTCGCGCGTGCCCTGCGCGAGATGCAGGAGGCCGGCGTGTGGGTGGTCGGCGCGGCGGGCGAGGCCGAGAAGTCGCTGTACGAGATCGACCAGAAGGGGCCGGTCGCGTGGGTGCTGGGGGCCGAGGGCGAGGGCCTGCGCCGGCTCACGCGCGAGACCTGCGACGAGCTGGCGAAGATTCCGATGCTGGGCACGGTCGAGAGCCTCAACGTGTCGGTCGCGAGCGGTATCTGCCTGTTCGAGGCGCGGCGCCAGCGCGGCGGTTGAGGCGGCACGCGGTCGGCGTGGTCGCCAGCTGCGTGTCGGCGCGAATCTTGCGAGAATGTGCTCATGCTTCGCGTACTCGTCATCGATGAATCCAGGGCCCGGGCGGCGGAAATCTGCGCCGGGCTGGCGCTCGCCGGCCATCAGGTGGCCGCGGTGCTGGCGTCGTCCGCCGATCTGACGGCGCAGATCGAGGCGATCCGGCCCGACGTGATCCTGATCGAGACCGATGCGCCGTCGCGCGACACGCTGGAGAACCTGGCGGTGATGAACGCCGCGATGCCGCGCCCGGTGATCATCTTCGCGCACGAAGGTGACCAGGACACGATCCGCGCGGCGGTGAAGGCGGGCGTGTCGACCTACGTCGTCGATGGGCTCGATCCGCAACGCCTGAAGCCGGTCATCGACGTCGCGGTGGCGAGCTTCGAGGAGCACCAGGCCGTGCGTGCGGAGCTTGCCGCGGCGACGAAGAAGCTGTCCGAACGCAAGCTGATCGAGCGCGCGAAGGGAGTGCTGATGAAGTCGCGCGGCATGGACGAGGCCGAAGCGTACGCGGCGCTGCGCAAGCTCGCGATGGAGCGCGCGAAGCCGATGGCGGCGGTCGCGCAGGACCTGCTCGACATGGCGAAGTACCTGCTCTGATGTCTTCCGGGGGCGCCGCGATGGTGCACCCCGCCCCCAGAACGCACTGCAACGGTGCGAAGCGGCCCGCGTTGACGCGCGTCAACGAGGCGCGTCGCGGCGGCCAAATTCATGATTTTCGCGACCCTCGCTTCATGCCGGGGGCGATGTCCGCTTCCTGATTCGCCCGATTCGGCGGCCTGACCGATCCGGGAAGATGGCTGCGGACCGGTCGTCCGGCCGGTCCTTCCATCGATGAACGAGGAGGCAGCCCATGCAGTGGATCGATCCCGCGTATTGCGACATCCGTCTTGGTTTTGAAGTGACGGCCTACGTCTACGTGCGCTGACGGCGGGGCGGCCCGGCGCCGCCCTTGTCGCGCGAAGGAGTGTTGCGCATGAACGAGTCGAACCGGCTGCCTGCCGAGGACCGTTTCAGCCTCAATCCGATGTACCTCTTCCGCTGGGAGCCGACGCAGGACGCCCATGTCCTGCTCTACCCGGAAGGCATCGTGAAGCTGAACCGCACGGCGGCCGACATCATCGAGCACTGCGACGGCCGCAGCGGCGCTGCGATCGTGGCGGCGCTGCAGGCCCGTTATCCCGGCGACGACGATACGGTCGCGACGGGCGTCTACAAGTTTCTGGAGGTGTTCCGTGCCAAAGGATGGATCCGTCGTCAGGCTTGACGGGCAGGGCAAGCCGCTGTGGCTGGTGCTCGAGCTCACGTACGAGTGCCCGCTGAAGTGCCCGTGGTGCAGCAATCCGGTCGACTATGCGCGCCGCAAGGGCGAGGAGCTGACGACCGACGAATGGAAGCGGGTGTTGCGCGAGGGGCGCGAGCTGGGGGCGCTGCAGCTCGGCTTCACCGGCGGCGAGCCGCTGCTGCGTGACGATATCGAGGAACTGGTCGCGGATGCGACCGCGCTCGGCTACTACACGAACCTGATCACGTCCGGCGTCGGCCTCTCCGAGGCGCGGCTCGTGAAGCTGAAGGAAGCGGGCCTGAAGCAGATCCAGCTGTCGCTGCAGTCGAGCGAGCGCGAGCTCACGGACCGGCTGGTCGGGGCGCGCGTGCACGACCTGAAGCTGGACGTGGCGCGCCGGATCAAGGCGCACGGCTTCCCGATGGTGCTGAACGTGCCGGTGTTCCGCCACAACATCGACCAGGTCGCGGACATCCTCGAACTGGCGGCCGACCTCGGCGTCGATTACCTCGAGTTCGCGAACCTGCAGTACTACAACTGGGCGCTGCTGAACCGCGACGAGCTGATGCCGACGCGCTCGCAGATCGAGGCGGCCGAGCACGCGGTGCAGCAGATGCGCGAGCGCGTGGGCGACCGCATGACGATCTACTTCGTGATCCCCGACTATTACGAGGGGCGGCCGAAGGCGTGCATGAACGGCTGGGGCGCGATCCACCTGACGATCGGCCCGGACGGCGCGGCGATGCCTTGCCAGGAGGCGCGCGCGATCGAGGGGCTGGATTTCCCGACGGTGCGCGAGAAGAGTCTCGACTGGCTGTGGAACGAGTCGCCGACTTTCCGCAAGTTCCGCGGCGACGAGTGGATGCGCGAACCGTGCCGCTCGTGCGACGACAAGGAGACGGATTTCGGCGGCTGCCGGTGCCAGGCCTTCCTGCTCACCGGCGACGCGGCGAACACCGATCCGGCCTGTTCGCGGTCGCCGCACCATCACCTGATCGGCGACGCGGTCGAGCGTGCGCATGCGCCGGGGCGCACCGTCGTGCCGCTGGTGATGCGCACCGCAGGCAATGCGCGGCTGCAGCGGTCGGGAGAGGGCGATCATGCTTAGGGTGTTCGATTCGTCGCTGGTGACGGTGCTGCTGGGCGCCGCCCTGACGGCGGTGCTTGCCGTCCTCGTGCGCATCGCGGGCTGAAGGAGCGGGCGATGGAGAGCGTGCTGTTCGAGGTCGTCGCGCGCTGGCTGCATTTTCTCGGGGCGCTGGTGTGGATCGGGCACAACTACGCGACCGCGGTGACGCGGCCGCGTTACGTGCCGCTCGTTGCGGCCGACCTGTCGGACCCGGAGAGCCCGCGCCAGCGCGTGCTACTGCAGCGCGAGCACGGCGCCTTCCGCTACGCCTCGTTGCTGACCTGGGCGAGCGGTGCGCTGATCCTGTGGCAGCGCGGCTGGCTGGGCGACGCGCTGAGCCTGCACGGCGCGCTCGCGCCGCTCGGGCTGGGGATGTGGATCGCGACGCTGATGGTGGCGAACCTGTGGTTCGTGCTGTGGCCGCACCAGCAGCGCGTGCTGGGCTTCGTGCCGGCGCCGATCGACGAGCGCCTGCGGGCGTCGCGCGTGACCTTCCTGTCGGCGCGCGTGAATACGATGCTGTCGATCCCGGTGCTGTTCTTCATGGGGGCCGGGGCCCATGGCGTCGCCCTCTTTGGCTGAGGCGGCGGTGCTGCGGAACGTGTCGGGTTTCAGCTTTTCCGCCGCGGCGGGGCCCTTGCCGGACGAGGTCGCGGCGGACGTTGCGGCGGCGTGCCGTGCGGGTCGGGGCTCCGTCCTGAGCCTGCCGTTCACGTCGCCGGCCTTCCGCGCTCTGCAGGAAGAGACCGAGGCCTGCCTGCGCCGCCTGCTCGCTATCCCGGACCGGTTTCGCGTGCTGTTCCTCGCCGGCGGCGCGAGCGCGCAGTTTGCGCTGCTGCCGCTGAACCTGCTCGGCACGGCGCGGCAGGCGAGCTACGTCGACGGCGGCCATTGGTCGCGCCGCGCGATCGCGGAGGCGAGGCGCTACGCCGAAGTGTCGATCGCGGTGCAGGCCTCCGGCCGCATTCCGGATGTCGGCGAGTGGCGGGTCGATCCGCGCGCCGCGTACTGCCACGTCACGAGCAACGAAACCGCGGACGGCCTGCAGTTCCGCGAGCTTCCCGTGCTGCCGGTGCCGCTCGTCGCGGACATGACCTCGGACCTGCTGATGCGGCCGCTCGACTTCGCGCGCTTGTCGCTGGTGTATGCGGGGGCGCAGAAGACGATCGGCACGCCGGGGCTGACGCTCGTGATCGTCGATGAGCGGCTGCTGGGCCGGGCACGGCCCGAGACGCCGCGCGTGATGGACTACGCGGCGCAGGCCGCCGCCGACTCGCGGCTGTGCACGCCGCCGGTGTTCCCGATCTTCGTCGCGCATCGCATGCTGCACTGGATCGAGGCGCGCGGGGGCGTCGCGGTGATGGCCGAGGCGGCCCGCCGGCGCAGCGACGCGGTGTATGCGGCGCTCGCGGAAGGCGCGGGCACGTATGTGATGCCTGTCGATCGCGCCTCTCGCTCGCACGTCAATCCCTGCTTCCGGCTCGCCGACGAGGCGCAGACCGCGCTGTGCCTGCAGGCGGCCGAAGCGGCCGGGCTCCACGACCTGCGCGGACACCCGGACGTCGGCGGCGTGCGCGTGAGCCTTTACAACGGCGTCGCCGACGCCGCCGTCGACGCGCTCGTCGCCTTCCTGAGGGCCTTCGCGCGCCGGCACGGCCTCCGGGCGGCGTGATGCCGATGGGCGTACCGCCGCTGACGCCGCGCGCGCTGCGCACCCGCTGGGCGGTGGCGCGGCTTGAGCGCATCGCGCGGCGTACGGACGATGGGGGCGACGCGGTGGGGCCATTCGGTCCGGTCAGCGCGATGGGGCTGCGCTTTGCCTCTCCGGTCGGCCTGGCCGCGGGGTTCGACCGGCGCGGGCGGCTGCTCGGCGATGCGCAGCGTCTCGGGCTCGGTGCGGTGGAGATCGGCACGCTCGCGCGGGCGGACGGATGTCCTGTGCTCCCGCGGCGGGCTGCGGGCGGCGTGCGGTGCGGCGTCAGCATCGGCAGGCCGCGCCACGTCGGCTGGGACGACGCGGAACACGCCTGTCTGCGGGTGCTGCGCGCCGCCCACGCCGGCGCGGATTACGTGACGCTTAACCCCGGCCGCGACTGTCCGTCGCCGGCGCGTTTCGCGGACCTGGCCGGCGCGGCGGTGCAGCTGCGCGACCGGCTCGCGCGGCATCGTCGGCGGCCGCTTCCGCTGGTGGCCAAGCTGCCGTCGCGCTGGTTCGACGGTGACGCAGCGTCCCTGATCGCCGTCGCCGACGTGTTTGTCGCGGCGGGCGTCGATGGCCTGCTCGTGTCGACCGAAGGCCACGACGCGCGGCGCAATGCCTGCGCGACGCTGCGCGTGCTGTCGGCGGCCATCGACCCGCGGGTCTGCCTGATCAGCGTCGGCGGCATCGATTCGCTCGACGAAGCCGAGGCGCGGCTCGCCGCGGGCGCGACGCTCGTGCAGGTTCATCGCGCGCTACTGGCTCACGATTCCTGGCTGCTGCGGGCCTTGCGGCGCCACGCACCCGGCCGCTGAGCGGCGCGCAAGTGGTGCGGCGGGGCGATCTTGTGCACTGCAATAGTGCGGTCGCTACGCTGAGACCATCTTGTCCGGATAGCCCGGAATCTCCCTAAGTGACTGTCAATAAACGCTTCTCGCCCGTTTGTGAAGCCTTGGCACACGACCTGCTAAAGATGGCTTGAGTCGGATCAACGGCGGTTCGACAGCAGATTGACCGGTCCCGGTGCGGGGCTGTGCAAACTACGGACAACGGCGTCCATCCCCGCAGGAATCCTTCTGCGGCGGTGTGCGCCGTTTTTGTTTTTCTGGCCTGCAGGGAGATGAAGATGAGTGCGTTCGATGACAACGGTGTCACGCGGCGGGAATTCATGCGGCGGACGATGGCGCTTTCGGGGGCGGCGATGATGGGGTCTGCGGG
>NZ_WTVN01000089.1 GCF_012910905.1 Aromatoleum toluvorans | reverse complement strand
TCAGCGCCGGGGCTGCCGCAGGGCGGGTCTGGCCGGCTTGTTGCGCCGCAGTGCGGGTCCGCGAGCCCGAAGACATCATTTCACGGATCAGGGCGAGCTTGGATTGCGCTCCCGTGTTCGCCGAATCGAGCTGCAGCGCCTTGTCGTAGGCCTGGCTCGCGAGACGGGCATAGACGTCGCCGAGGTTCTCGTGTGCGGTCGCGTAGCTCGGATGCGTGCGGATGGCCATTTCCAGCGCGGCGCGCGCCTTGTCGTAATGGCGCTGCTGTGCGTACAGGACCGCGAGGTTGTTGTACGGCTCGGGCAGTTCGGGGAAATCTTCGGTCAGCTTCTGGAAGACCGCGACCGCCTCGTCCTGGCGGTTGAGTTCCGTGAGGGCAATGCCCTTGAGGAAGCGCGCCTGCGGTTCCTTGGCGTTGCTCGCGAGGACGCGGTCGGCCATCGCGAGCGCCTGCGCATGCTGCCCCTGATTCACGAGCGATTGAATCTGGGCGACGCTGT
>NZ_WTVN01000088.1 GCF_012910905.1 Aromatoleum toluvorans | reverse complement strand
CTTCGCAGCGTACTCAAGGTCGGAAAAGCTCGATTGCATGCTCAGTCTCGGAGGCCATGGGCTGACAGAATTATCTCAAACGCATCGATCGCACGGGGCGACGGTGTCCGAATAAATCAGCGTCTCCTTAGGTCGGCTGGAAGATTGGCGCACAGCCAATCGGCGAGCTCCCGCCCATTGTCAGCTTGATCAGACTCGTCAGTTAGTGGAGCAAATAGGTTTGTGCGAAACCGGGCTTGTGTCCGCATAGGGCTAACGTAGAAATAACCGGCGGGGAAAAGCGAAGCTTTTGCCCGTCCAGCGACCGAAGGGAGTGAGGTTAATTGCCATGTTAGAGAGATTCGCCTGCCATGCGAGTTGATTCTAAATGGCGTGCATACGCATGATGAGCCTCTACGTTTCCCATGGCTGCTTTGCTTTTGCAAACATCCTTTCTCTAGATTCTTTTCTGTTCTCTTGGTGCATCCTGCGCACATGAATAACAAAGCCGACCATAACTCCAAGCCAGCCCGCTAGGAATATTGCAGAATGCACACCGGCAGGGATGCAAAGAAACTCAAGAGCAAGGGAGGACAGGCCGCAGACGCCCACCCCCGCTGTGGCTAGTTTGAAACCGCCCCATTTCCCTGCAGTGAATTGCTTGAAGCTCATCGGTATGTTCTAACGTTCAATCTATGGACTCCCCCGATATTGCAAGACGAACTTTCGGATGTTCTGAACGAACCCAGCTGCAACAATCTATCCGGCCTACTGTGCAGCCCGTCGGCTGCGGCCCTGATGAATTTCGCGCCGCGCA
>NZ_WTVN01000087.1 GCF_012910905.1 Aromatoleum toluvorans | reverse complement strand
GGAGACGCTGATTTATTCGGACACCGTCGCCCCGTGCGATCGATGCGTTTGAGATAATTCTGTCAGCCCATGGCCTCCGAGACTGAGCATGCAATCGAGCTTTTCCGACCTTGAGTACGCTGCGAAGAAGAAGCTGACGCGGCGCGATCGGTTCCTGGCCGAGATCGAGGCGGTAACGCCTTGGTCGGCGTTGGCGGCCGAACTCGAACCGCACTACCCGAGGGGAGAAGGTCGTGGTCGTCCGCCGATTGGCCTGGAGCGAATGCTGCGGATGTACGTGGCGCAGCAGTGCTTCGGGCTGTCGGACGAAGGGATTGAGGACGCCGTCTACGATAGCCAGTCGATCCGGCGCTTTGTGGGTATCGATCTGGCGCGCGAGTCCGCCCCGGATGCCACGACGCTGCTCAAGTTCCGGCGTCTGCTCGAGACCCACGAGCTGACGCGCAAGATCTTCGAGACGATCAATGCCCACCTCGCACAGAAGGGCTTGATGATGCGCGAAGGCACGATCGTCGACGCCACGCTGATCGCCGCGCCACCCTCGACCAAGAATCGGGAGCAAGCTCGCGACCCCGAGATGCATCAAGCCAAGAAAGGCAAGCAGTGGCATTTTGGCATGAAGGCGCACATCGGTGTCGATGCCGATTCCGGTCTGGTCCATACCCTGGTCGGCACCGCTGCCAATGTCGCGGACGTCACGCAGGCGCATGCGCTGTTGCACGGTGATGAGACCGATGTGCTCGGCGACGCCGGCTATCAGGGCGTGCACAAGCGCGACGAAAACAAGAACCGCACGATCAACTGGCACGTCGCGATGCGGCCGGGCAAGCGCAAGACGCTGGGGACCAGCCGTCTGGACCGACTGCTTGAACAGTACGAGCAGGCCAAGGCACGCATGCGGGCAAAGGTCGAGCATCCTTTCCATGTCGTGAAGAACCTGTTTCGTCATCGCAAGACGCGTTACCGCGGGTTGGCGAAGAACACCGCGCAGTTGTTCTCGCTCTTCGGGCTCGCCAATCTGGTCATGGCGCGCCGGCGACTGCTCGTGCCCGACGCCGGCAGTGCGTCCTGAATGATGAAAATCGAAGAACGCACGTTGAACACGCCCCGAACAACCGTCTGCGCGAACCATTCCGCGAGCGCTCCGACGAAGTTCTCAGGCCGAACGTTGCCGAGGGCGATCACCGACGACGAGTTCGTCATTTATTCAGCGTCTCC
>NZ_WTVN01000086.1 GCF_012910905.1 Aromatoleum toluvorans | reverse complement strand
TACTTAATGAAATGGACTCCCCCTCCCGTCTTCGGGAAACTGGCTGTATCGCAGCGTGAGCCGCTGCTGGTCTGCAAGAAGGAGGTGTGCCATGACGATTACCCGCATCGGTCTCGATATCGCGAAGTCCGTCTTTCAGCTTCACGGCGTGGATTCCCGTGGCAAGACGGTGTTGCGCAAGACGCTCGCGCGCGGCGAAGTGCTCGGTTTCTTTGCCAACCTTCCCGCCTGCCTGATCGGCATCGAAGCTTGCGCCGGATCGCACTACTGGGCGCGCGAGCTGATCAAGCTCGGCCATGACGCACGCCTGATGGCGGCGCAGTTCGTGATCCCGTACCGCAAGAGCGGCAAGAACGACGCCACCGACGCCGAGGCGATCTGCGAAGCGGTCGGGCGGCCGAACATGCGCTTCGTGCCGGTCAAGTCCGAGGAGGCCCAAGCGGTGCTCGCGGTGCACCGGGCGCGCGCGCTGACAGTGTCGGAGCGCACCGCGCTGGTCAATCAGGTGCGTGGCCTGCTCGGGGAGTTCGGTATCGTCGCCGGCGCCGGGATCGCCCGTGCGCGCAAACTGCTCGCTGAGATCGGTGCCGGGGTTCGAACCTTGCCGGTGCTCGCGCGCGAAACGTTCGGCGAACTGCACGACCGCATGCGCACCCTCGACGAACGCATCCTAGCCTATGACCGTAAGATCTCGACCCTCGCGCAACAGAGCGAGGCCGCACGGCGGCTCATGGCAATCGAAGGCGTGGGGCCGGTAACGGCCTCGGCCATCGTGGCCAGCGTCGGTCCGGCGACCACCTTTACCTGCGGCCGGCAGTTTGCCGCGTGGCTGGGGCTCACGCCGCGCCAGCATTCCAGCGGCGGCAAGACCGTGCTGGGCGGAATCAGCAAACGCGGCGATGTGGTGCTGCGCACCTTGTTGATTCACGGCGCCCGCTCGGTGCTGCGGCTGACGGCCGCGCGAACCGACCGCAAGAGCCGGTGGGTGGAAGACTTGAAGGCGCGCTCGTGCAACAACGTGGCGGCCGTTGCGCTGGCCGCCAAGAATGCCCGTATCATCTGGGCGATGCTCACCCGTGGCACCGACTACCGCGTTGCGGCGTCTGCAGCGGCGTGAGCGATCGCCCCATTTCAACCAGGAGGTTCCCACCAGAGTATTGCGAGCGAAATGTGTTGATGAGATGACGGCGCCAGCCGACGCGCACACCAGCCTGATAACGTTCTTGGCCGATCCTAGGCCGCTTACTTAATGAGGCGTGCGCGGCGCGAAATTCATCAGGGCCGCAGCCGACGGGCTGCACAGTAGGCCGGATAGATTGTTGCAGCTGGGTTCGTTCAGAACATCCGAAAGTTCGTCTTGCAATATCGGGGGAGTCCATAGATT
>NZ_WTVN01000085.1 GCF_012910905.1 Aromatoleum toluvorans | reverse complement strand
CTTCGCAGCGTACTCAAGGTCGGAAAAGCTCGATTGCATGCTCAGTCTCGGAGGCCATGGGCTGACAGAATTATCTCAAACGCATCGATCGCACGGGGCGACGGTGTCCGAATAAATCAGCGTCTCCTTAGACATATTGACTCCCTGAAATGAAAAGACGCTCTGCCCCCTATCGGGCAGAGCGTCCCCGCTGCTACAACTTCTGCTTGACCACGATGTCCGCCGGCGTGATGCCCTTCGGCTCGGAGTGGGCGATCCCGAAATGGCAGTCGATGCAGGTGAGGCCTTCCGCGCGGCCCTTTTCATGGCGCGCCTGCGCCGTCTCGGTCTGCAGGTCGGAACTCATCTTGTCCGCCGTGTGGCAGTGACGGCACTCGCGGGAGTCGGTCGACTTCATGCGCGTCCACACATTCTTCGCGAGCTCCGCCCGATGCTCCCGGAATTTCTCCTTGGTATCGATCTTGCCCACGATGAAATGCTGGTACAGCTCGCCCGCGGCCTGGACCTTGCGGATCCACTTGTCCACCGGCTCGCGCGGCACGTGGCAGTCGGGACAAATCGCCCGAACGCCGGTGCGATTGGTGTCATGGATGGAACCGCCGTATTCCACGTACACGTTGTTGCGCATTTCATGACAGGAGGTGCAGAACTCCTCCGTCATCGTGTACTCCATGGCCGCGGAGCCGCCGGCCACGGCCACCAGCGTTGCGACGATCGCAATGCCGATCAGCACGAATGGATTGCGCTTGCCCAGCCAGGCGCCAATCCGGGTCAGTATCTTTTTCATTGGCGCACCTTCACGTGATCGAAGGGCGCTTTACAGCGAAAGAATCCAGCTGACGAGGTTCCTGATTTCCTCCGGATCCTTGCTCTTGACCATCTGGTGCGGTTCTTCGCGCCCGTCGATCTTTACCTTGTTCGGAACGGTAATGTGCTTGACGAGCTTGTCTTCGGCCTCCGCCTTGCCGCGGTACTTGGTCGCGACCTCGCGATAGGCGGGGCCGTCCTTCTTGCTTTCCACAGCGTGGCAATTGAGACACTTGCTCTTGCGCAGCAATCCCATTGCGGCGTCCTCGTCGGCGGCGAAGCCAGCCGTGGAGGTCAGGGCGATCACCGATCCGAGTGCAATCACGAGCTTGCGCATTTCATGTTCTCCAGAATATTGGGTAAAGCATTCGTCTGTTGGAAGTCGCATCGCCCCGATAACGACCGATAACCACCCGGTCGGCTGAAGTCGCAGCGAGCGATGAAGCCGATATCCGATTGGGGTCCGCAATGGCTGCTCGAGACGCATACGAAATGACCGATCTGCGCACACTGCGTGGCTGACTCACCCATCGGGATGGCGCACGTCGGGGAATTGCGCGCCGTGGCGTTGCCATGACAATTGATGAGAAAACCCTACCGAGGCAGCGGGATTCTAGGGAGACGCTGAATAAATGACGAACTCGTCGTCGGTGATCGCCCTCGGCAACGTTCGGCCTGAGAACTTCGTCGGAGCGCTCGCGGAATGGTTCGCGCAGACGGTTGTTCGGGGCGTGTTCAACGTGC
>NZ_WTVN01000084.1 GCF_012910905.1 Aromatoleum toluvorans | reverse complement strand
ATCGGGATAGGGGCGGTCAGGCTTCCTGACCGATCCCCTCCCACACCACCCGGCATGCGGGTCCGCACCGGGCGGTTCGAGCAGTTGAGGTCATGAGAGCCGCGGCACGCCGAGTCGGTCGAAGTAGGCGGTGGGCATGGCTCGGTTCGTTGCTTGGTAGCTGTTGCGCCACCAGCATCGACTGTTTGCGGCCACCTTGCGGGCGTCCGCCTCCGAGGCGCCTAGCGCCCGTAACTCCCGGTACATCGTCGTGCCCCGACGCCAGTGCTTGAGCTGCAGCGCACGCAACCGGTGACGCAGCCATTCGTCGAGTTGGCGAAACACCCGCGGCGTCTGCGCGAGTTGGAAGTACGCCTTCCAACCCGGCATGTAGGTCCGGAGCTGTTCCGCCACTTCCGGCAGGCTGCGCCCGCCCGAACGACGCGTCATTTCCCGGATGCGTTGCTTGAAGGTTTCCAGCGCTTTGGGCGCAACCCTGCATTTGACCTGTCCGCCCGGGCCGTACCAAAAGGCGTAACCCAGAAATTTGCGGTACGAGGCCGGTGCGACCGCCGTCTTCGCTTCGTTGACCTTCAGGTGGAGCCGGTCGTAGAGCTTGCGCAAGCCCACCAGCACCCGGTCGCCCGCTCGGCGGCTGCGCACATACACGTTGCAGTCGTCGGCGTAGCGCACGAACCGATGGCCGCGCTTCTCCAATTCCCGATCCACCTCGTCCAACAGCACATTGGCCAGGAGCGGCGACAGCGGCCCGCCTTGCGGCGTGCCCTCAAACCGCTCCATGACCACCCCGCCATCCATGATTCCGGCCACGAGATACCGGCGGATCAGCCGCAGTACGGCCTTGTCCGCGATGCACCTCGCCAACCGTGCCATCAGGATGTCGTGATTGACCCGATCGAAGAACTGCTCCAGGTCCACATCGACCACCACCCGGTAGCCGTCCTGCACGTAGCGCTGTGCATCGAGCACGGCGTCGTGCGCGCGGCGTCCCGGACGAAAGCCGTAGCTGTGTTCTGAGAACGTCGGATCAATGAGGGGCTGCAAGACTTGCAGCAAGGCTTGCTGGATCAGTCGATCCGTCACCGTCGGAATCCCCAGTTCTCGCACTCCACCACCGGGTTTCGGGATCTGCACGCGCCGCACGGCTTGTGGCCGGTAGCTGCCATCCAGTAACGCTTCCCGAATCCGGGGCCAGCGCGTCTTCAGATACTCCGCCGTCTCGGCGATCGTCCGTCCATCCACCCCGGCACTACCGCGATTGGCTTTGACGCGTTTCCACGCCTGCACCATGTTCGCACTCGCGAGCGCCTGCGCCAGCAGGCCGTCTCGCCCCGAGCCTTCGCTTTCCTGTCGCGCCGTCCGAGCTTCATCACGCATCCCTTCAGGCGCGGCTTCACCTCGCCCTCCCGCGATGCGCCCCGCTTGCGCGGGCTTCTGATGCACTGCACGTCCGAGCGACATGGCTGTCGGCTCTCCTACTCGTTCGGCCCTTCGCCCCATCCCGGTGGCTACTACGGCCTCGGCTGACTTCTCGCTCCGGTTCAGCACCGTCGGCCTTTCAGCCACAAGGCGAGATCTCCCCAGGTAAGAACGCACTCCTTCGCTGCACAACCGCCGGATTTACGCCACTTCGCCTTGATCACGAGAGCTTCGCAGCTTCTTGCCCGCTCGCCCTGCTCGGCAGCGCCTTCTATCCGGTTCTTGTCCATCGGCTCGCAACTTATGCTCCACGCTTCCTTCCCACGCTCGGTCGCCCTCGCGCAGTTGCGCTTCACTTCGTTCGCTGTGATCAACTTACGGTGGGACTTGCACCCACAGGAGTGCGCCCATGCTGGGCGCACAAAA
>NZ_WTVN01000083.1 GCF_012910905.1 Aromatoleum toluvorans | reverse complement strand
ATCGAGTAGGGGACGGGGTCACCCCCGTCGCCCTCTCACACCACCGTACATGCGGTTCCGCATACGGCGGTTCATGAAAGACACTGGAGTCGTCGCGTCGTATCGAGCAGCGACACCAGACCCATACGATCAAAGAAGGACTTCCGGAAGGCCGCGTTCATGTGGCTGGCACCACTGTTCCACCACGGCCCGCGTTGATTGAAGGCCGAGCGAAATGCCCGCTCCTGCGTCAGTCCCGCCTTCATCAGGTTCTTGGCGCGAGTGTACGGACGTTTCCACTGCCGCCACAGGATGCAGCGCAGTTTGCGTCTGATCCATCCGTCGATCTCCTCCAGCGCCCGCTTGGTCTCGGTCAGCTTGAAATACGCTGCCCAGCCACGCAGAACCGGATTCAAGGCGCCGATGGTGTTGCTCAGACTTCGCCCTCTCGCCCCCTGGAGTACTTCCCGGACCTTGTCTTCCAGCCGTTGCAGACTGGTCGGCGCAATCCGCAGTTTCGGGGCCTTGTGCCAGCTCACGCTGTAGCCCAGAAACTTCCTCTCCCACGGCCGCGCGACCGCGCTCTTGGCCTCATTGACCGTGAGCTTGAGCCGCCCGGACAGGAACCGGGTGATACTCGCCAGCGTCCGCTCGCCTGCCGCCCGGCTTCGAACATAAATGTTGCAGTCGTCCGCGTAGCGACAGAAGGCATGCCCCCTGCGTTCCAGTTCCCGGTCCAGTTCCGTCAGCAGGATATTCGACAGCAGCGGACTGAGCGGTCCGCCTTGCGGCGTCCCTTGCGTCCTCGGCGATACCATGCCGCCTGCCATCATCCCCGCTTCCAGATACCGGCGGATGAGTTTCAGTACCCGCCCGTCGCCGACCTTCTTCGAAACCTTCTCCATCAGGATGTCGTGATTGACCCGGTCGAAGAACTTCTCCAGATCCATGTCCACCACGACGCGCCGGCCTTCGGCAACATACCGCTGCGCTGCCTTGACCGCCTGATGGGCGTTCCGCCCCGGTCGGAAGCCGTAGCTCGACTCGGAGAAGTCCGCCTCGAAGAGCGGCGAGAGCACCTGATGCAACGCTTGCTGGATCAGTCGATCCGTCAGCGTCGGAATGCCGAGCGTCCTCACCCCGCCTTGCGGCTTCGGAATATCGACTCGGCGCACCGCCTGCGGGAGATACGTCCCCGCCAGCAGTGTGGCCCTGATCGTCGGCCAGTGTCGTTTCAGCTGATCCTTGAACTCCGACACCCCGATGCCATCGACACCGGCCGCGCCCTTGTTCTCCACCACCCGCTGATACGCAAGCCACAGGTTGCCGCGCTCACACACGACTTCCATCAGCCCGCCTGTCTCCGCTTTCGTCCGCCAATCAGTCGCCGATTCGGCCTCAGCACGCAACGCGCCCCTCTCCGGATTCCGTCCGGATGCTTCCGCTTGCGCTCCATCTTGCCGACGGATTTCTGCCTTCGCTGGTTTCATCGAGAGCTGATCGCCTACTCGCGTTCTTCCATGTTCGGCCCTTCGGTCCATACCGGCACCTACTATGGCCTCGGCTGACTTCCTCACCCGCATCCCGACACCTCGCGATGTCGGTAGCACCACGGCACGAATGAGGATCTCCCCGGGTATGACGCACCCACCTTCACGCTTATACCTGTCGGATATACGTCACAGCGTTCCGTGCAAGTTTCGGGCTTTGACGATATTGGCCGCCTCACCCCGCTGTGCCGCCTCGCATCCGCTTCCTGTTCGTCAGGCCAGCGCTTTGCCTTCGGCTTCCTCCAGATTCGCAGTTACCCGCGACACCCTTGCCGTTCGGCTAACTCTTCCCCTTGCCGGGCGAGTAGAGGACTTCCACCTCCAAGTGAGTGCGCCCTGCCGGGCGCACCAA
>NZ_WTVN01000082.1 GCF_012910905.1 Aromatoleum toluvorans | reverse complement strand
GCCGGAGTTCGTCCATGGATTTCCAGATAGCGCTGTTGCTCGCGCAGGACGGCATCACCAACGGTGCGATTTATGCGCTGCTCGCGCTCGCATTGGTGCTGGTGTTTGCCGTGACGCGGGTGATCTTCATTCCGCAGGGGGAGTTTGTCGCGTATGGCGCGCTGACTCTCGTCATGATCCAGGCCGGCACGGTGCCGGCGACGCTGTGGCTGCTGCTCGGGGCGGGCGTGCTCGCGGCGGCGGTCGATGCGCGCGGCGCGCTGCATAGCGGCCAGAAGGGGCGGATCGCCAACGTGCTGGCGTGGGACGTGGGCTATCCGCTGGTGCTCGCCGGCCTGCTCTACGCCCTGCCGCTCGCCACCCTGCCGCTCGCCGTGCAGGTGCTGCTGGCGCTCCTGGTGGTGGTGCCGATGGGGCCGCTGATGTACCGCCTGATCTACCAGCCGGTCGCGGCCGCCCCGGTGCTGATCCTCTTGATCGTGTCGGTCGCCGTGCACGTCGGCATGGTGGGCCTGGGGCTGCTCTTCTTCGGCGCCGAAGGCTCGCGCACGCCGGCCTTCTCCGAGGCGCGCTTCGAGCTCGGTCCGATGATGGTCACCGGCCAGACGATCTGGGTCGTCGCCGCCTCGATCGTGCTGATCGTCGCGCTGTACCAGTTCTTCGGCCGCACGATTTACGGCAAGGCGCTGCGCGCGACCGCGATGAACCGCAACGGCGCGCGCCTGATGGGCATCTCGCCGGCGCTCGCGGGGCGCCTCACCTTCCTGCTCGCGGCGCTGATCGGTGCGCTCTCGGGCGTGCTGATCGCGCCGATCACCACCATCTACTACGACACGGGCTTTCTCATCGGACTAAAAGGGTTTGTGGCCGCGATCGTCGGTGGGCTCGCGAGCTACCCGATCGCCGCCGCCGGCGCCGTGCTGGTGGGGCTCCTTGAGGCCTTCAGCTCCTTCTGGGCCAGCGCCTACAAGGAAGTCATCGTGTTCACGCTGATCATCCCGGTGCTCTTGTGGCGCTCGCTCACCAGCCACCACGTGGAGGAAGAGGAATGAAGCCGCGCGTTGTCCTGGGCCTGTTCCTGGCCCTGCTGCTGGTGGTGCCGCTCGTGATGCCGCCCTTCTATGTCACGCTCCTCAACTACATCGGCCTGTATGCGCTGGTGGCGCTCGGGCTGGTGCTGCTCACCGGCGTGGGCGGCCTCACGAGCTTCGGCCAGGCCGCGTTCGTCGGCCTGGGGGCCTACACCACCGCGGTGCTCACCACCGCGACCGAGCTGCCGGCGTGGCTCGCGTGGGCGGGCGGCTCGCCGTGGCTGGCACTCTTCGTCGGCCTGGTGTTCACGGCCACCGTCGCGCTCGTGCTCGGATCGATGACGCTGCGCCTCTCCGGCCATTACCTGCCGCTCGGCACCATCGCGTGGGGCATCAGCCTGTACTTCCTCTTCGGCACGCTGGAGACCCTGGGCGGCCACACCGGACTGACCGGCATCCCGCCGATCGCGGTGTTCGGCTACGAGCTTACCGACGGCAGCCAGATCTTCTACCTGATCTGGGTCTTCCTGCTGTCGGCGGTGTTCACCACCCAGAACCTCCTCGACTCGCGCGAGGGCCGCGCGATCCGCGCCTTGAAGGGCGGCATGGTGATGGCCGAGGCGATGGGGGTCGATACCGCGCGCTCGCGCATGGTGATCTTCGTCATCGCCGCGCTGCACGCCTGTGCCTCGGGCTGGCTCTACGCGCACATGCAGCGCTTCGTGAACCCCACGCCCTTTGGGCTCCACATCGGCATCGAGTACCTCTTCATGGCGGTCGTGGGCGGCGCGGGGCAGGTGTGGGGGGCGCTCCTCGGCGCGGGCGTCATCACCATCGCCAAGCAGTGGCTGCAGGACCTCCTGCCCAAGCTCTTCGGCCAGAGCGGCAACTTCGAGGTGATCTTCTTCGGCCTGATGATGGTCGTGATCCTGCAGCGCGCGCGCGAAGGCCTGTGGCCGCTGGTGGCCCGCCTGGTGCCGGTGCGCGCCACGCGCCGCACGCTCGACGCCGCCGCCGAGCCGCTGCCGCGAAAGCCCTTGCCGGCGCGCGGGGAAGTGATCCTCGAAGCGAAGGAGGTCACGAGGAAGTTCGGCGGGCTGGTGGCCAACAACGCGATGAGCCTCACCGTCAAGGCGGGCGAGATCCTCGCGCTGATCGGCCCCAACGGCGCGGGCAAGAGCACGATGTTCAACCAGATCTCGGGCGTCGACACCCCGACCTCGGGCGAGGTGCTGTTCCTCGGCCAGTCGGTCGCCGGCCACGGCTCGAGGGAAATCGCGCGCATGGGCATGAGCCGCACCTTCCAGCACGTGAAGCTGCTGCCGACGATGAGCGTGCTCGAGAACGTCGCCATCGGCGCGCATCTGCGGGGTGGCAAGGGCGTGTTCCCGGCCGCGTGGCGCCTCGA
>NZ_WTVN01000081.1 GCF_012910905.1 Aromatoleum toluvorans | reverse complement strand
CTACTTCGACCGACTCGGCGTGCCGCGGCTCTCATGACCTCAACTGCTCGAACCGCCCGGTGCGGACCCGCATGCCGGGTGGTGTGGGAGGGGATCGGTCAGGAAGCCTGACCGCCCCTATCCCGATTCCGTGCGGGATGCTTGCCGCAGCGTTCAGTAGCTTGCCTTGAGTTCTTCCTCGACGAGCCGCTTGAGCTGCTCGTAGCCGAAGCTGGGCATCGGGCGCCCGTTGACGAAGAACTCCGGCGTCTTGGTGACGTTCAGGATGCGCGCATCGGCGAGGTCCTGCTTCACGGCCGCATCGATCGCCGGGTCGGCCATGTCGGCCTTCAGCTTCGCAATATCCAGGCCGACGCCGTTGATGAAGTTCCACACCAGCTCGGGTTGCGGATTGTGATGCGACGCCCAGTTCGGCTGCGCCGTAAACAGCGCCTCCAGGGTTTCCCAGAACTTGCCCTGGAGCTTTGCCGCCGCCAGCAGCTTCACGACCTGCTCCGATCCGTCGTGGAAAGGCGCGTAGCGCACGGTCACGCGGATGCGGCCGGGCGCGGCGGCCATCAGCTGTTTGACGTAGGGGTAGAAGTCGCGGCAGGTCTCGCAGGCGGGATCGAGGAACTCGACGATATGCACGCGCGCATCGACTTCGCCCAGCGTCGGCGAGTGGTCGCGAACGAGGACGGCACGGTTCTGCTCGGCGACCTGGTCGCGGCGCGTGTTCTTTTCCGAGTCATGAACGAGCGTTGCGGTGGCGAACACCGCCACCATCAGTGCGGCAGCAATGGCGAAAATGTACTTCTGGTTCATCTGGACATCCTGTGTTTGGCGAGAAGCAGCAATCCGACGATCAGGGAGAAAGCGATCAGGGACAGCATCGGGATGGTGAGGAAACCGAACCATTCGATCTGGATTTCCTTGCACGACACGCCGCGCGAGCAGGGCTGGATGCGCTCGGGAATCACGCCGGCGACGAGCAGGACGTGGAAGAGGGCGGCCAGCCAGCCGGCGAGTGCCAGGGGCAATGCGTAGCGAATGACGTTGCGGTCGAGCGGGAACATGCCGGCCGGCAGGATCAGTACCAGCGGGAACATCGCGATGCGCTGCCACCAGCACAGCACGCAGGGCGGCAGTTCCATGACCTCGCCGAGGAAGAGCGCGCCGAGCAGGGACGAGGCCGCCACCAACCACGCGCCGAACAGCGGCGACCAGCCCGCCGCGGACGCTGCGTTCCGCTCAGCTTTCATAGGAAATCAGGACGACGTCGGCAGCCTGTTCGCGCAGCGGAATGAGGGCCTGATAGACGGGCGAGTTGAACCAGCCGTTCAGCGAATCGATGTCGGGAAAACGCAGGACGACGGTATCGGTGTGCGCATGTTCGCCGCCGAGCACCGTCACGCGCTTGCCGCGCAGCACCAGCTCGCCGCCCCATCCGTCCAGCGTGCCGGGCACGCGGGAACGGTACTCGTCCCATTTGGCGGGGTCCTTGATCGTGATGTGGCCGATCACGTAGGCCGGGGCTTTCTGTCTCATCGGGTGTCCTGGGGCGACGGGAGAAGGGCCGCCATGCGGCATCGTCATGCCGCGGTGCGCAGCCCCTTTCGCGAAAGGGGCGGATTATATCCGAGTCATGGATGGACGCCGCGGATCCATCGGTATTTGCGAGTTTCGTTATATGGAAATAAGACTTTATGCGTTGTCATGCTTTCCGGCATCGGCTATCGTCAAGGCCTTCTCCGTTCATCGCTCGCTATCGGATTCCAGCATGAAGAAACTGACCAGCCTGTTGCTCGCAGCCGGGTTCGCCTTTGCAACCGGCGCGTATGCCCAGTCGAACCTGCTCAACGTTTCCTACGACGTGGCACGCGACGTCTACAAGGATTACAACCCGCTGTTCCAGAAG
Organism: Aromatoleum toluvorans; assembly: GCF_012910905.1. Classification (GTDB taxonomy): domain Bacteria; phylum Pseudomonadota; class Gammaproteobacteria; order Burkholderiales; family Rhodocyclaceae; genus Aromatoleum; species Aromatoleum toluvorans. Next base: position 1,041 of record NZ_WTVN01000081.1, on the reverse strand, counting down.
CACTGGAAGGAGAAGACCGGCGAGGCCGTGGAGTTGCGCCAGTCGCACGGCGGTTCGTCGAAGCAGGCGCGCGCGGTGGCCGACGGCCTCGAGGCCGACGTGGTGACGATGAACCAGGCGACCGACGTCGATTTCCTCGCCGAGAAGGGGCTGGTCGCGAAGGATTACCCGAAGAAGTTCCCCGACAACGCCTCGCCCTACACCTCGACGATGGTCTTCATCGTGCGCAAGGGCAATCCCAAGGGGATCAAGGACTGGAACGACATCGCGAAGCCGGGCGCGGCCCAGGTGATCATTCCGCACCCGAAGAACACCGGCAACGGCCGTTACTCCTACCTTGCCGCGTGGGGCTATGCGCTGAAGCAGCCCGGCGGCAACGAAAAAACCGCGCAGGAATTCGTCGCCAACTGGCTGAAGAACGCGCCGCTGTTCGGTTCCGGCGGACGTGATGCGACCACGACCTTCATGCAGCGCAAGCTCGGCGACGTGCTGGTCACCTTCGAGTCGGAGGCCGAACTGATCGCGCGGGAATTCGGCCGCGGCGAATTCGAGGTCGTGTACCCCAGCATGTCGATCCTCGCGGAGTTTCCGGTCGCGGTCGTCGAGAAGGTCGTCGACAAGAAAGGCACGCGCAAGCTCGCGCAGGCCTATCTCGAATACCTGTGGTCGCCGGAAGGTCAGGAGAATGCCGCGGCCAACTACCTGCGTCCGCGCAATCCCGAGATCCTGAAGAAGCACGCCGCGCAGTTCCCGGCGATCAAGACCTTCAGCGTGGATGAGGTCTTCGGCGGCTGGAGCAAGGCGTCGGCCACGCACTTCAAGGATGGCGGCACGTTCGACCAGATTTACGTTCAGAAGTAGAATCGCGCGTTTTCCGCGAGCGGCGGCCCCATCGCGGGCCGTTCGCTTTTTTTTTGGTGCGCCCGGCAGGGCGCACTCACTTGGAGGTGGAAGTCCTCTACTCGCCCGGCAAGGGGAAGAGTTAGCCGAACGGCAAGGGTGTCGCGGGTAACTGCGAATCTGGAGGAAGCCGAAGGCAAA
>NZ_WTVN01000080.1 GCF_012910905.1 Aromatoleum toluvorans | reverse complement strand
GAGATTTGTATAAGAGACAGGCCCGCCAGCGGCGATGCGCTGCGCCTCCTTGTACGCCTTCTGCGACCACGCCCCGGTGACGAGGTAATCGGCAGAGCCGCCCGCCAGCAGGTTCATCGGGATCTGCGCGAACTGCTGCGTGGCGCCTCCCTGCAGGAACAGCACGCGGTAATTGTGCGGGATCGCCATGAGCTCGCGCAGATCGGACTCCGCCCGCTCGATGATCGACATGAATTCCTTGCCGCGATGGCTCATCTCCATCACGCCGCAGCCTGTGCCGTGCCAGTCGAGCATTTCCTCTGCCGCCTGGCGCAATACCGGTTCCGGCAAGGCGGCGGGGCCGGCACTGAAGTTGAACACTCGGGTCATGATCGGAAACACTCCTCCTGCGGGTTCATTCAGCCGAAACGTCGTCGCCGGCTTCGTCCGTCGCGCCGGCTGCGCCCGACGGATCGTCGATCGCAGTTTCGTCCGTCTCCGACTCGGCGACCTTCTCCATTCCTGCCAGCGTATCGCTCTCGTCGAGGTTGATCAGCGTGACGCCCTGTGTCGCACGACCGAGTTCGCGAATGTCCTGGACCTTGGTACGGATCAGCACGCCGCCGGTCGAAATCAGCATCACCTCGTCGCTTTCCTCGACCAGGCATGCCCCCACCAGCTTGCCATTGCGCTCCGACGTCTGAATCGCGATCATGCCCTTCGTGCCACGGCCGTGACGGGTGTATTCCGCGACCGGAGTGCGCTTGCCGTAGCCGTTTTCCGTCGCGGTCAGCACGCAAAGATCTTCGCGCTTGGCGACCAGCATCGCAATCACCTGCTGGCCGTCCTCCAGCGTCATGCCGCGCACGCCGCGCGCCTCGCGCCCCATCGGCCGCACATCGTCCTCGGAGAAGCGCACCGCCTTGCCGGCATCGGAGAACAGCATCACGTCGCTTTCGCCGTCGGTGATGGCCACACCGATCAGCCGGTCGCCGTCGTCCAGGCTCGCCGCGATGATGCCGGCCTTGCGCGGATTGGCGAACGCCGTGAGCGCCGTCTTCTTCACCGTCCCTTCGGCCGTAGCCATGAACACGAAGTGATCGTCGTCGAAGGCCTGTACCGGCAGCACGGCATTGATCTTTTCGCCTTCCTGCAAGGGGAACAGATTCACGATCGGACGCCCGCGCGAATTGCGCGTCCCTTCAGGCACCTCGTACACCTTCAGCCAGTAGACCCGGCCACGGCTCGAGAAGCACAGGATGTAGTCATGCGTATTGGCGACGAAGAGATGGTCGATGAAGTCGTCGTCCTTCATCCCCGTCGCCTGCTTCCCGCGCCCGCCGCGACGCTGCGAGCGATAGTCGGCGAGCGGTTGACGCTTGAAGTAGCCGCCGTGCGACAGCGTCACGACCATGTCCTCCGGCGCGATCAGATCCTCGATGTTGATCTCGCCGGTATTCAGGACGATCTCCGAGCGGCGCGGATCGCCGAACTGGTTGCGGATCAGCCCCAGCTCCTCGACGATAATCGCGGTGATGCGCGCCGGATTTGCGAGGATGTCCAGCAGATCGGTGATCACGTCCATCACCTCGCGGTACTCGGCGACGATCTTGTCCTGCTCGAGACCGGTCAGGCGCTGCAGGCGCAGCTCCAGAATCGCCTGAGCCTGCGCGTCGGAGAGCCGGTACCCCTGCGCCGACAGCCCGAACTCGGCCGACAGCCCTTCCGGCCGATAGCTGTCCGCCATCGCGCGCTCGAGCATCCCCTCGACCAGCACGGAACGCCACTCGCGCGCCATCAGCTCGCGCTTCGCGTCCGACGGCGCCGGCGCGGCCTTGATCAGCGCGATGATCTCGTCGACGTTCGACAGCGCGACCGCCAGACCTTCGAGGATGTGCCCACGCTCGCGCGCCTTTCTCAGCTCGAACACCGTGCGCCGCGTGATCACCTCGCGACGGTGTGCGAGGAAGCACTCCAGCATCTGCTTCAGATTCAGCGTGCGCGGCTTGCCATCGACCAGCGCCACCATGTTCATGCCGAACGTGTCCTGCAGCTGCGTCTGCTTGAACAGGTTGTTCAGCACGACCTCGGGCACCTCGTTGCGCTTCAGTTCGATGACGACGCGCATGCCGGACTTGTCCGACTCGTCGCGGATCTCGCTGATGCCCTCGATCTTTTTCTCGTTGACCAGTTCGGCGATGCGCTCGAGCAGCGTGCGCTTATTCACCTGGTAAGGCAGCTCATCGACGATGATCGCCTGGCGGTTGCCCTTCTCGAGATCCTCGAAATGCGTGCGCGCGCGCATCACGACGCGGCCGCGCCCGGTGCGGTAGCCGTCGTGCACGCCCGCGAGACCGTAGATCAACCCGGCGGTCGGGAAGTCCGGCGCCTGCACGATGCGGATCAGGTCCTCGATGTCGGTCTGCGGATCCTCGAGCAGCAACAGGCATGCGTCGACCACCTCGCCGAGGTTGTGCGGCGGAATGTTCGTTGCCATGCCGACGGCAATGCCGGACGAACCGTTGATCAGCAAGTTCGGGATCTTCGCCGGCAGGATCAGCGGTTCCTTCTCCGACCCGTCGTAGTTCGGGCCGAAGTCCACCGTTTCCTTGTCGATGTCGGCCAGCAGCTCGTGGCCGATGCGCGCCATGCGGATTTCGGTGTACCGCATCGCCGCCGCGTTGTCGCCATCGACCGAACCGAAGTTGCCCTGCCCGTCGACGAGCATGTAGCGCAGCGAAAAGTCCTGCGCCATACGAACGATGGTGTCATACACCGCCGAATCGCCGTGCGGGTGGTACTTGCCGATCACGTCGCCGACGATGCGCGCCGACTTCTTGTAGGGCTTGTTCCAGTCGTTCGACAGCTCGTGCATCGCGTACAACACGCGTCGATGCACCGGCTTCAGGCCGTCCCGGGCGTCGGGCAGCGCGCGCCCGACGATCACGCTCATCGCGTAGTCCAGATAGGAGTGCCGCATCTCGTCTTCGAGACTGATCGGCAGGGTTTCCTTGGCAAACGGAGTCATTTGGCGGCTGCGACAAAAACAGCGAGGTCAAAAACGTGGAATCTTACCACGCCGACACCACCCTCCTCTCCCC
>NZ_WTVN01000007.1 GCF_012910905.1 Aromatoleum toluvorans | reverse complement strand
CGGCGGCATGCAGCAGCGGAGCAACACCCAGGCCGAGGGCAATGGCCACCACGGCCAGGGCGAAATTGGGACGCATCTTCATTGTGCTAGAATCGCTCGGTTTCCGTTGATCCACGCGGATTTAACATATCATTCTATCAAATAACCGGGGTCGTATCACGACGGGGCGCGGACCTCGATGCGAACGCAGCGGTGGTTTCCGACTGTTTCCGGCGCGAGGTTTTCTGCGCCCGGAAAGTGGTTTCCTCGCATGCGGTTTCCGGTGCCGCCACGCGGAAGATGCCATGCTTCAGATTTACAACACACTGACGCGAAAGAAAGAATCCTTCGTTCCGATCGAGCCGGGAAAAGTCCGGATGTATGTGTGTGGCATGACGGTGTACGATTTCTGCCACCTGGGTCATGCTCGTGTAATGGTCGTGTTCGACATGGTGGCGCGCTGGCTGAGGGCGAGCGGATTCGAGCTTACTTATGTCAGAAACATTACTGACATTGATGACAAGATCATTCGTCGCGCCGGCGAGAACGGCGAGTCGATCCGCTCGCTGACCGACCGCTTCATCGCCGCGATGCACGAGGACGCGGACGCACTCGGTATCATGCGGCCCGACCACGAGCCGCGCGCGACGGAATACGTGGGGCAGATGCAGTCCCTGATCGAGCGACTGCACACCAAGGGGCTGGCTTACGTCGCGCAGAACAGGGACGTGTGCTACTCGGTGCGCAAGTTCGATGGCTACGGCAAGCTGTCGGGCAAGTCGATCGACGAGCTGCGCGCCGGCGAGCGCGTGGAGATCGCCGGCGAAAAGCACGATCCGCTCGATTTCGTGCTGTGGAAGCACGCCCGCTCGGAGGAGCCGGAAGAGGTCAAATGGGCCTCCCCGTGGGGGGCAGGGCGACCGGGCTGGCATATCGAGTGCTCGGCGATGAGTTCCGACCTGCTGGGCGAGCATTTCGACATCCATGGGGGCGGACAGGATCTGCAGTTTCCGCACCACGAGAACGAGATCGCACAGTCAGAGGGCGCGCACGACCACACGTTCGTGAACTACTGGATGCACAATGGCTTCGTCCGCGTCGATGACGAGAAAATGTCGAAGTCGCTCGGCAACTTCTTCACGATCCGTGACGTGCTGAAGAAGTATGACGCCGAGGTGGTGCGCTTCTTCATCCTGCGGGCGCACTACCGCAGTCCGCTCAACTATTCCGACGCCCATCTCGAGGATGCGCGCCAGTCGCTGACCCGGTTGTATACGGCGTTGCGCAACGTCACGCCGGCGGATGCCCCGGTCGACTGGGACGAGATCCATGCACGCCGCTTCCGCGAGGCGATGGACGACGATTTCAATACTGCCGAGGCGGTCGCCGTGCTCTTCGATCTTGCGAACGAGGCCAATCGCAGCGGCTCGGCCGCCATGGCGGCGCAGCTGAAGGGGCTGGGCGGGGTGCTGGGCCTGCTTGGCCGCGACCCGCTTGCCTTCCTCCAGGGCGGCACGTCGGAGGCCGCGGGTGACGAGGCGGGCGAGATCGAGGCGCAGATCGAACTGCGCGCCCAGGCCAAGAAGGCGAGAAATTTCGCCGAAGCGGACCGGATCCGTGCCGACCTGCTGGCACGGGGGATCGCGCTCGAGGATACGCCGCAGGGGACGCTGTGGCGGCGCGCGTAAGCGCCTGACCGTGCCGGCGCTCCGCAGCAGTGCGGGTGCCGGGCGGAGCAAACGATTCGGCCGCGCCAACGTTTCCGTCTGGCGCGGCCGGTCCTGGCGGGGTCAGCCGCCGAAGAACTCCTTGACCTTGTCCATCCAGGACTTGGCCTTGGGGTTGTGGCGATCGGCGTCGCCGCGTGACACTTCCTCGAATTCCCGCAGCAGTTCCTTCTGGCGCTCGGTCAGGTTCACCGGCGTCTCGACGACGACGTGGCACATCAGATCGCCATGCGCCTGCGAGCGGACGTTGCGGATCCCCTTGCCACGCAGGCGGAAGACCCGCCCGCTCTGGGTTTCGGCGGGAATCTTGAGGCGTGCCATGCCCTCGAGCGTCGGGATTTCGATCTCGCCGCCCAGCGCGGCCGTCGTGAAGCTGATCGGCATTTCGCAGTGCAGGTCGTCGTGGTCGCGCTGGAACACGGAGTGCTGGCGGATGTGGATCTCGACGTACAGGTCGCCCGGCGGCCCGCCATTGACGCCCGGCTCGCCGTGGCCGGCGTGGCGCAGGCGCATGCCTTCATCGATGCCTGCCGGGATCTTTACCTCCAGGGTCTTCTGCCGTTTCACGCGTCCGGCGCCGCCGCAGTCGCGGCACGGGTCGGGAATGATGCGGCCGGTGCCGTGGCACTTGGGGCAGGTTTGCTGGATCGAGAAGAAGCCCTGCTGGATGCGGACCTGGCCGGCGCCGCCGCAGGTGGGGCAGGGCTTGGGCTGGGTGCCTGGCTTGGCGCCGCTGCCGTGGCAGGTGTCGCACTCTTCGACGGTCGGAATGCGGATCGTCTTTTCCGCGCCGCGGGCGGCTTCCTCCAGCGAGATTTCAAGGTTGTAGCGAAGGTCGGCGCCGCGATAGACGTTCGAGCGGCCGCGACCTCCGCCGCCGCCGAAGATGTCGCCGAAGATGTCCGAAAAGGCGTCGGCAAAGCCGTCGAAGCCCTGGGCGCCGGCCCCCGCCCCGGCCGACGGATCAACGCCGGCGTGGCCATAGCGGTCGTATGCGCCGCGCTTCTGCGAGTCGGAAAGGATCTCGTAGGCCTCCTTGGCCTCCTTGAACTTCTCCTCGGCGTCCTTGTTGTCCGGATTGCGGTCCGGGTGGTGCTTCATGGCCAGCTTGCGGTAGGCCTTCTTGATTTCGTCGTCCGAGGCGTCGCGATTGACGCCCAGTACGTCGTAGTAGTCCCGTTTCGTTGCCATATTGTGTCGCTCAGGCTGGGGAGGCCGCGCGGGCCTCCCGGTCATGCAAAGGCCGAGCCGGCCGGAAATGCTCCTCCGGCGTGGGCTCGGCCATCATCTCGCCGCCCGGCGAGCGATTACTTCTTGTCTTTGACTTCGGTGAACTCGGCGTCGACCACGTCGGCATCGCCCGCCTTCGAGCCGGACGACGCCCCCCCTGCGGCACCCGCTGCGCCGGCTTCGGCGCCTTGGGTCTGCGCGTACATCTGCTCGCCCAGTTTCTGGCTCGCCATGGCGAGGGCCTGGGTCTTGGCTTCGATCGCGGCCTTGTCGTTGCTCTTCAGCGACTCCTCGGCATCCTTGATCGCGGCTTCGATCTTGGCCTTCTCGTCGGCGCCGATCTTGTCGCCGTATTCGGTCAGCGACTTCTTCACCGAATGCACCAGCGCGTCGCACTGGTTGCGCGCGTCGACCATTTCGTGGGCCTTCTTGTCCTCTTCGGCGTGGGCGGCGGCGTCCTGCACCATGCGCTGGATCTCGTCGTCCGAGAGGCCCGAGTTGGCCTGGATCTTGATCTTGTTCTCCTTGCCGGTGGCCTTGTCCTTGGCCGACACGTGCAGGATGCCGTTGGCGTCGATGTCGAAGGTGACCTCGATCTGCGGCATGCCGCGCGGCGCCGGCGGGATGTCGGACAGGTTGAACTGGCCGAGGCTCTTGTTGCCGGCGGCCATCTCGCGCTCGCCCTGGAGGACGTGGATGGTCACGGCGCTCTGGTTGTCGTCGGCGGTCGAGAACACTTGCGAGGCCTTGGTCGGGATCGTGGTGTTCTTCTGGATCAGCTTGGTCATCACGCCGCCCAGGGTCTCGATGCCGAGCGATAGCGGCGTGACGTCGAGCAGCAGCACGTCCTTCACTTCACCCTGCAGTACGCCGCCCTGGATGGAGGCGCCCACGGCGACGGCTTCGTCCGGGTTCACGTCCTTGCGCGGATCCTTGCCGAAGAACTCCTTGACCTTCTCCTGCACCTTGGGCATGCGCGTCATGCCGCCGACGAGGATCACGTCGTCGATCTCGGAGACCTTCACGCCCGCGTCCTTCAGCGCGATGCGGCACGGTTCGATGGTGCGCTCGACAAGGTCGTCGACCAGCGACTCGAACTTGGCGCGGGTGATCTTCATCGCCAGGTGCTTCGGCCCGGTGGCGTCCGCAGTGATGTAGGGCAGGTTGATTTCGGTCTGCTGCGACGACGACAGCTCGATCTTGGCTTTCTCGGCCGCTTCCTTGAGGCGCTGCAGCGCGAGCACGTCGTTCTTGAGATCGACGCCCTGTTCCTTCTTGAACTCGGTGACGATGTAGTCGATCAGGCGCTGGTCGAAATCCTCGCCGCCGAGGAAGGTGTCGCCGTTGGTTGCGAGCACTTCGAACTGGTGCTCGCCGTCGATGTCCGCGATCTCGATGATCGAGATGTCGAAGGTGCCGCCGCCGAGGTCATACACGGCGATCTTGGAGTCGCCCGGCTTCTTGTCCATGCCGAAGGCGAGCGCGGCCGCGGTCGGCTCGTTGATGATGCGCTTGACTTCGAGACCGGCGATGCGGCCGGCGTCCTTGGTCGCCTGGCGCTGGCTGTCGTTGAAGTAGGCCGGTACGGTGATGACCGCTTCGGTGACTTCCTCGCCGAGGTAGTCTTCGGCGGTCTTCTTCATCTTGCGCAGCACTTCGGCCGAGACCTGCGGCGGGGCGATCTTCTTGCCGCGCACTTCGACCCAGGCGTCACCGTTGTCGGCCTTCGCGATCGTGAAGGGCATCAGGTCGATGTCCTTTTGCACTTCCTTTTCTTCGAAGCGGCGGCCGATCAGGCGCTTGACCGCGAACAGGGTGTTCCTGGCGTTGGTGACGGCCTGGCGCTTGGCAGGGGCGCCGGTCAGGATCTCGCCGTCTTCGGCGTACGCGACGACGGACGGCGTGGTGCGTGCGCCTTCCGAGTTCTCGATGACCTTGGGCTTGCCGCCTTCCATCACGGAAACGCAGCTGTTGGTGGTGCCCAGGTCGATGCCGATGATCTTGCCCATTTCAGTTCCTTTTCGTTTGAGTGTGCAGCCGAGGGAGCTCCGCTCGAGGTGCCCCGGCTTGCCGGATTGCGTTGTTAGATAGGTAGGGTCGCCGTCGCGGATTTCAAGTGGCCGGCGAGGCTCACGCGCCCTTGCCCTTGGAGACCATGACCATCGCCGGACGCAGCACGCGCTCGTGCAGCAGGTATCCCTTCTGCAGCACGGCAGTGACGGTATTGGCCTCGCTGTCGGCCTCGACCATCGCGATCGCCTGATGGCGGTTGGGATCGAACTTCGTCCCGATCGGGTTCTCCTCGGCCACGCCGGCGCTCTGGAAGGCCCCGGCGAGTTGCTTGAGGGTCAGCTCGACGCCTTCGCGCAGGCTTTCGATGGTCTGATTTTCGGTGGCGAGCGCGGCCTCCAGGCTGTCCTTGACCGGCAGCATCGCGTTCGCGAACTTCTCCGACGCGAACTTGGACGCCTTGGCGATGTCTTCCTGAGCACGCCGGCGGATGTTCTCGGCCTCGGCTCGTGCACGCAGCCAGGCGTCGTGATGTTCGGCAGCCTTCAGTTCGGCCTGGCGCAGGGATTCCTCCAGGCTCGGCATGACGTCGCCCGCGGGCTCGGCGGCGACTTCGCCTTGGGGAGCCTGGCCGGATTCTTCGGCGGGGGCCTGCAGCAGTTCGTCGGGGGTCTCGGCGGAGGGCTTGTTTTCCTGCATGGGGTGGAGCTCCAGGTGTTCGTTTGACGGGTCGGGAGATGGGGGCGGCCTCGTCCGTTTCAAGTGGCTGGTTACAAAAAAACGCCGGGTTGCTCATGCGCGCCCGCGTGTGTCACGATTGAAACTTCGCACGGCGCTCGACGACCGTGCGGGATGCAAGGTCCGGATCACACATGAGCGAGATGCCGCAGACAATCGGGAAGTATCGCATCGTGCGGGAGGTGGGGCGCGGTGCGACGGCTGTCGTCTACATGGCGGAGTCTGCGGACTGGCCTGTCCCGGTCGCGGTCAAGCTGATCCGCTTCGACGACAAGTCGAAGGACGAGTCGAAGTGGAACCGGCGCCTCCTGAAGCTGCTCAAGGCCGAGAAGGCCGTCTCCACGCGCCTGGATCACCCGCACATCATCCACGTGCACGACGTCGTGATCGAGCCGGAGCAGGCCTACGTCGTCATGGAGTATTTCCCCGGCGAGTCGCTGGAGCGCTATTGCAGGTTCGAGCATCTGCTGCCGGTCCATCGGGCGATCGGGATCGTGTTCAAGTGCTGCATGGCGCTCGACTACGCCTACCGGCAGGGCATCGTTCATCGCGACATCAAGCCTGCGAACATCCTCATCGATGATCAGGACAACGTCAAGATCACCGATTTCGGCCTGGCGCTGAACATCAGCAAGAAGGTCGAGTCCGATTCGACCTTCATCATGGGGGTCGGCTCGCCGGCCTACATGAGCCCCGAGCAGATCAAGGGCTATCCGCTCAATCAGAAGACGGACCTGTACTCCCTCGGGGTGGTGCTGTTCAACCTCCTTACCGGGCGCCTGCCTTTCCGCGCGAGCAGCCCGGCCCAGCTGATCTACAAGATCATCAATGCCGACCCGCCGCGCGTGTCGCAGCTGAACCCGGAACTGCCGGAGCCGATGGATGCGGTCATCCGCAAGGCGCTCGAAAAGGATCTGTACTCGCGCTACAAGAACGGGGCGGAGTTCGCCAAGGACCTGTCTGCGGTGCGCTACCAGCTTGTCGACGACACGTACGTGCCGCCGGACACCAGCCGCTTCTCGTGCCTGCGCAAGCTGTCGTTCTTCACCGAGTTCGACGATGTCGAATTGTGGGAGGTGCTGCGAATTTCGGCCTGGCGGGTCGTCGAGAGCGGAACCGCCCTCATTCGCGAGGGCGACGCGGACCAGCGGTTCGGGATTGTCGTCGAGGGCGAGGTGGAGGTGTCCATCGAGGGGCGCCGCGTGAGCGATCTGGGCGTCGGCGAGGTTTTCGGCGAGCTGGCCTGGCTGGACAGCATTCGCCACCGTCACATGACGACCGTGACCTCGAAACAGGCGACCACTTATCTGGAAGTGAACCCGTCGGCCCTGGCGCTTGCGACGGACGAACTGCGCGAGCGTTTCCGCACGATGCTGGCAACGACTGCCGCCGGGCGCCTCGGCGAAGCCCTGCGTGAGCTCGCCGCGAACGGGGAGCCGGCGATGGCTGGCAAGTTCACCGCTACCGGGCTCGATCTGCAATTGGTCGAGGACTGAAGAAGCGGGGCCGGCTGCCGTCTCGCGCTCCGGCCCTGATTGGTGCCCTCGCGCGCGGGCGACGTCAGTCAGTCGCGATGATGGCGAAACCGCACACCGATCCGGGCATCCGGCCTGTCCGCGAGGGCAATGTTCACGAGCGAGGTGAGCACGCTGTAGAGCAGGGCGCTCCAGAAGGCCGCCCAGAAGTCGGTCACATGTACGCCGCTGACGAGTCCCGCCACACCCCAGAACAGGAACGCATTGATCACCAGCGTGAAGAGCCCGAGCGAGAGGATCGTGATCGGGAGCGTGATGAGGATCAGCAGCGGCCGGATCAGGGCGTTGATCAGGCCGAGCAGCAGCGCCGTGACCAGTGCGGACGCGTAACCCTCCACCCGCAGGCCGCTGATGAGCTCGGGCAGGAGCATCAGCGCGACCGCGTTCAGCAGCCAGCGCAGTGCAAGTTTGAGTCGCGGATCCATCAGCAGGTCGCTCCGGCCTTGCGTGCGCGCTGGACACTCGCGGCGAGGTCCTGTGGTGCGGCAGCGGGGCGTGAGAGCCAGTTGCCCAGGTGGTCGCGCACGATGCCGCTGAGCGCGTTGATCCAGTCGTTGCGCTCATTGAGGCACGGGATGTAATGGAACTCCTTGCCGCCGCACGAAAGGAACGCATGCCGGCACTCCAGCGCGATCTCCTCGAGGGTTTCGAGGCAGTCTGCCGGGAAGCCGGGGCACAGCACGTCCACCCGCTTTGTCCCCTGCCGCGCGAGGGCTTCGAGCGTCGGCTGCGTGTAGGGCTTGAGCCATTCCGCCTTGCCGAAGCGCGACTGGAAGGTGAGTTGCCAGCGGTCCTCCGGCAGGTCGAGCTCGGCAGCCAGGAGCCGGGCGGTGGCGTGGCATTCGCAGTGGTAGGGATCGCCGAGGTCGAGCGATCGCCGCGGCACGCCGTGGAAGCTCATGATGAGCTTGTCGCCCTCGCCATTCTTCATCCAGTGGTCACGCACGCTCTGGGCCAGTGCGGCGATATAGCCCGGATGGTCGTGAAAGTTGCGCACGTAGCGGATCTCGGGCTGGTTGCGCCAGCGGGCAAGACAGGTTGCGACCTCGTCGAGCACGCTCGCCGTCGTGCTGGCGGCATACTGCGGGTACATCGGTACGATCAGGATGCGGGTGCAGCCGTCGGCCTTCATGCGCTTGAGCACGTCCGGCACGGACGGGGCCCCGTAGCGCATCGCCCAGTCGACGCGCAGGTCCGCTAGTCCACGATGGCCGAGGTAGCCGGCAAGGAGTTTGGTCTGGCGTTTGGTATGCACCGTCAGCGGCGAACCCTCGTCCATCCAGATCGTTGCGTATTTTGCGGCCGATTTCGCGGGGCGGGTGTTCAGGATGATGCCGTTCAGGATCGGCCACCATACGGGCGCCGGGATCTCGACGACCCGCGGATCCGACAGGAACTGCCTGAGATAGGGGCGGACCGCGGCAGCGGTGGGCGCGTCAGGCGATCCGAGATTCACGAGCAACACGCCCGTGCGTGCGGGCGTGCCGTGCGTCCAGGCGGGTTCGGGCCAGTAGCGGGCCATGCTGATCCTTGTGTGAGTGCGGCGCGCCGTTCAATTCGCGTTCGAGAGCGCGTTCGAGAGCAGGCGTGCCGTGATGTCGACGATGGGAATTACCCGATCATAAGCCATGCGCGTCGGTCCGATGACGCCGACCGAGCCGACGATGCGTCCGTTGACCTCGTAACCGGCGGTCACGACGCTGCAGCCGTCGAGCTGGGCCAGCCCCGATTCGTCGCCGATGAAGATCTGCACCCCCTGGGCGCGATTGGACAGGTCGAGGAGCTGAATCAAGCCGGTCTTCTGCTCGAACAGCTTGAACAGTTCGCGCAGCCGTGCCATGTTCGACGACAGATCCTCGATGTCGAGCAGGTTGGTTTCGCCCGACAGCACGTAGCGCGAGCTGTCGTCCTCGGCGGCGGCACTGCCGGTTTCCACCGCCGCGTTCATCAGCTCGCTCATGTCGCTGCGCAGCTGCTTGAGTTCGGCCCGGACGCGCGTGCGGATGTCGTCGAAGCCGAGTCCTGCACAGTGCTCGGTGAGGTAGTTCGCCGCTTCGACGAGTTCCGACGGCGAGTACGAGCGCCGCGTATGGATGATGCGGTTCTGCACGTCGCCCGCCGTCGTGACGATGATCAGCAGGATGCGGTTTTCCGACAGGCTGATGAACTCGATCTGGCGGATCTTGATCAGGTCGCGACGCGGCGAGATGACGACTCCGGCAAACTGCGTCAGCTCGGACAGGAGGTGCGAAGCGGAACTGACCAGCCGCTGCGGCTGGTCGGGCTGAAGATGTCCCTTGAGTTCGCGCAGTTGCGCCTGTTCCAGCGGCTGCACCGTCAGCAGCGAGTCGACGAAGAAGCGATAGCCGAGTGCCGTCGGAATGCGCCCGGCCGACGTGTGCGGACTCGTGATGAATCCCATCTCTTCGAGGTCGCTCATCACGTTGCGCACCGTCGCGGGAGACAGTTCGAGGCCCGAGTAGCGCGACAATGAGCGTGAACCCACCGGCTGCCCCTCGACGATGTAACGTTCGATCAGGGTCTTGAGCAGGATCTGCGAGCGGGGGTCGAGCGGTTTCATGATGGTCTTGGGTGATTTCCCCGATTCTATGGAACTGCCGGCGTCTCTGCCAAGGTCCTGCATGATTTGTGGTTTAATCCGCGGCATGAGCCACAGCTTTCATACCATTGCCCTGATCGGCAAGTATCAGAGTCCCGATGTTGCGGGCGCGGTCCTGTCGATTGCCGGTTTCCTGCGCGAGAAGGGGCTCGCTGTATGGATCGAGCAGGGTACGGCAAGTTCCATCGGGCTCGTCGGTGAGTATGCGACGGTCACTTACGACGAGATCGGCGCAAAGGCCGACCTGGCGGTGGTGCTCGGCGGGGACGGTACGATGCTCAATACGGCTCGCCGGCTGTTCGAGCACGCGGTGCCGCTCGTGGGCATCAATCAGGGAAGGCTGGGCTTCCTGACCGACATCCCGCGCAAGGAAGCGCTCGAAAAGCTTGCGGAGATCCTCGAAGGTCGCTTCACCGAGGAGGTGCGCACAATGCTCGACGCCGAGGTGATCCGCGCCGGGCAACGGGTCTTCCACACCCTGGCTTTCAACGATATCGTCCTCAACAAGGGCGATCTCGGCCGCATGATCGAATTTGACCTGTCGATCGACGGCGAATACGTCTACACGCAACGCTCCGACGGCATGATCGTCACGACCCCGACGGGCTCGACGGCCTATGCCTTGTCCGCGAACGGCCCGATCCTGCACCCGACAGTGGGCGGCATCGCGCTCGTGCCGCTGTGCCCGCACGCCCTGACGGCCAGGCCGATCACGCTGCCGGACACGTGCCGGATCGAAATCCAGCTGCTTTCCCCGCACGACGGGCGCATCCATTTCGACGGCCAGACCCGTTTCGATGCCCACGCGAGCGATCTTCTCCGCATCACCCGTTCGCCCAAGGTGGTGCGTTTTCTGCACCCCGAGGGGTACAGCTACTTCGAGATGCTGCGCCAGAAGCTCCATTGGAGCGCCACCCCGCGGCTGCCGTGACGGCCGCCCTTTTTTCCGATCTGCGACGCCTATGCTCCGCCGCCTGACCATTCGGGACTTCGTAATCGTCGATCGACTTGAACTCGAATTCCAGTCGGGGTTCGGTGCACTGACCGGCGAGACCGGCGCCGGCAAGTCGATCCTGCTGGATGCCCTCGGGCTCGCCCTCGGCGGTCGTGCCGATGCCGGCGCGGTGCGTATCGGACGCGACAAGGCTGATATCGCCGCCGAGTTCGAGCTGCCAGCCGGTGGGGGACTCTCCGACTGGCTCGCGGCGCAGGATCTGCCCGCCGACGACGGCATGGTGATCCTGCGCCGCGTCGTCGAATCGGGCGGCCGATCCCGTGCCTGGATCAACGGCGTGCCGGTGACGCAGGCGCAGCTGCGCGAGGCGGGCGACTGGCTCGCGGACATCCACGGGCAGCATGCTCACCATGCCTTGCTCAGAGGAGACGCCCAGCGCGCGCTGATCGACGCGCATGCCGGCGCGGCCGCCCTCGCCAGCGACGTCGCTGTCCGGTTTCGAGCATGGCAACAGCTGGCGGAGTTGCGGCGGGCCGCGGAGCAGGACTCCGCCGCATCCGAGCGCGAACGCGAGCTGCTTGCGTGGCAGATCGGGGAATTGCGGGACCTGGCGTTCGCCCCGGAGGAATGGGTCGAGATCAATCACGAGCACTCCCGTCTCGCCCATGCGGCGGGCCTGATGGAGGGGGCGGACGAGGCGCTGGCGACGCTCGGCGAGGGCGATGGCGCGGTGACGTACTTGCTGCGGCACATTGGCGTCCGCGTCGACGCGATGGCCGACATCGACCCGGGGCTGGGCGACGTCCGTGAACTGCTCGCCGGCGCGGCCATCCAGGCGGATGAAGCGCTACATGCGCTTCGCCGCTATCGCGACCGGCTCGACCTCGACCCGCAGCGCCTTGCCGAGATCGAGCGGCGCATCGGCGCCGTGACCGATGTGGCGCGCAAGTACCGCGTCGATCCCGAGGGGCTTCCCGAGCTGCTCGAAACCTGGACCGGGAAACTCGAGGAGATGGTTGCGCGTGCGGATCCCGTCCATCTCGCCGAACAGGAGGCGCAGGCCAGGCGAGCCTATGACGAGGCTGCAGCACGCCTGTCCGCCGCGCGTCGTCCCGCAGCCGACCGACTCTCGCGCGAAGTGAGCGAGGCGATGCAGACCCTGGCGATGGCGGGGGGGCAGTTCGCCGCTGTGCTCGAACCCTGCGCACCGTCAGCGCATGGCGTCGAGACGGTCGAATTCCGCGTCGCGGCCAACCCCAGCCAACCCTTGCGTCCGCTGGCCAAGGTTGCCTCGGGTGGAGAACTGTCGCGGATCGGTCTCGCCATCCAGGTCATGACCAGCCGCGACTCGGCGACCCCGACGCTGATCTTCGACGAGGTCGATGTCGGCATTGGCGGCGGCGTTGCCGAGATCGTCGGCAAGTTGCTGCATCGGCTGGGTCAGGAGCGGCAGGTCCTGTGCGTCACACATCTTCCCCAGGTTGCGGCGTGCGCCGACTGGCAGTGGAACATCGCCAAGTCGAATCGCGACAACGAGGTGGTCAGCGCCGTCACGCCGCTGGAAATGGACGGGCGGATCGAGGAGATTGCGCGCATGCTCGGCGGCGTCAACATCACCGACACCACCCGTCGCCACGCTGCCGAAATGCTCGGGGTGACCGCCGCCCCATAAGCCCGGCGGCAGCCGGGAAGCGAGTCAATCGAGCTTGCGGTTCGGGCAGTTCTTCTTGAGGCAATCGACGTAGAGGTAGAGCGCGTGCTCGTGGACCGCAAAGCCGCGGTCCGCGGCGATCTTGTTCTGACGCCGCTCGATTTCCTCGTCGAAGAATTCCTCGACCTTGCCGCACTGCACGCAGACGAGGTGATCGTGATGCCCGCTTTCCTTCAGCTCGAAGACTGCCTTGCCGGATTCGAAATAATGCCGCTCCAGCAGACCTGCCTGCTCGAACTGCGTAAGGACCCGATAGACGGTGGCAAGGCCGATGTCCATGCCTTCCGCCATCAGCAGTCGATACACATCCTCGGCAGTCAGGTGCCGCAAGTCCGACGTCTGGAAAAGATCGAGGATCTTCAGGCGTGGATAGGTGGCTTTGAGGCCTATGTTTTTTAGGTTTTGCGAGTTCTCTGACATGGTCGCTCTGTTGGCTTGCAGTTCGCACGGCCACTTGGCTGCTGGCTACCTATGATATATTTTTTCGCGTTTGTCTGAAAAAGATACGCCGTTCGGCGCCAACGACCAAGATCTCCATTTCATGCGTGTATTGATTCTTCCGGCGGTCGTCGCCGTCGCGGGCCTCATGGCCGGTTGTTCCTTCACCTCCCTGACCAATCACTTGAACCCCCATCGCGTCGATGTGCGCCAGGGCAATTACGTGGATCAGGAGATGGTCGCGCGCCTCAAGAAGGGCATGACGCGGGAGCAGGTCCGCTTTGCCCTCGGTACGCCCCTCGTGACCGACATCTTCCACTCCGACCGTTGGGATTACGTCTATATCTTCCGCCCCGGGCGCGGTGACCCCCAGCAGCGTGTCCTCAGTGTGTTCTTTGACGGCGACAAGCTCGATCGGGTTTCCGGCGATGTGCAGTCGGGTGATGCGCCGGCCGCCGCTGCGGCCTCGCAGACCGAGCGCGCCCGCGTGATCGAGATCCCGCCCGCAGCCAACAAGTAGTGAAGGCGTGCCAGCCGCGCTCACAGGACCTGACTGAATGAATCCCTTACGTATTGCAATCGCAGGTGCATCCGGCCGCATGGGGCGGATGCTGGTCGAGGCTGTGCTGAACGACAGCGAGGTCGTGCTTGCCGCCGCCTTCGATCGGGCAGGCACCCCCTTCATCGGCCGCGATGCCGGCGAACTGGTCGGCAGCGCCTGCGGCGTCGTGATCACCGACGCCGCCCGTGCGGCGATCGCGTCGGCGGACTGCGTGATCGATTTCACCCGCCCGGAAGGGACGCTCGTGCATCTCGGCATCGCCCGCGAGCTCGGCAAGGCGATGGTGATCGGCACGACGGGATTCTCGGCTGCCGAGAAGGACGTCATCGCCGCGGCGGCACAGGACGTCCCCGTCGTGTTTGCACCGAACATGGCCGTCGGCGTGAACGCCGTGTTCAAGCTGCTCGAAGTGGCCGCCCGCATCCTCGACGAAGGGTACGACGTGGAGGTCATCGAGGCGCACCATCGCTTCAAGGTCGATGCGCCATCCGGTACGGCACTGCGGATGGGCGAGGTCGTCGCGCGTGAGCTCGGGCGGAATCTGGAGGAATGCGCGATTTACGGTCGCGAAGGGGTGACCGGCGAGCGCAAGTCCGAAACGATCGGATTTTCGACGATCCGTGGCGGCGACGTCGTGGGTGACCATACCGTCCTCTTCGCCGGCATCGGCGAGCGCATCGAGATCACGCACAAGTCCGGCAGCCGCATGCCTTATGCGCTGGGTTCCGTGCGCGCGGCGCGGTTTCTGGCCGGTCGGAAAAGCGGCCTTTTCGACATGCAGGACGTCCTCGGCCTGCGCTGATTCGTCGCACCGGTCCGTCGCCCACGTTGCCTCGGGCCGCGGCAAACGATACAATTCAGCGGTTTAGACAAGCGGGATTGGCCGAACAGCGGCTCGTCCCGTTTTTTTCACGTTCGGGCAGGCTTACCGCGCCTGTCCCCGTCTTTTCGGCTGAAATCCAGGAGTTTGTCGTGACTGCTTCCCCGCCCGCCCTACTAGCACTCGCCGATGGGACGGTATTTTTCGGCAAGGGAATCGGTGCAGCCGGCAGCACGGTTGGTGAGGTGGTGTTCAACACGGCGATGTCCGGTTACCAGGAAATCCTCACCGACCCGAGCTACTGCCGCCAGATCGTGACGCTGACGTACCCGCACATCGGGAATACCGGCGTCAATCCCGAGGACGTCGAATCCGGGCGTGTGCACGCCGCCGGCCTCGTCATCCGCGACCTGCCCATTCTTCCCTCCAACTTCCGCATGGGCCAGACGCTCGACGCCTACCTCAAGGCCGAGAACGTCGTCGCCATCGCCGGCATCGATACCCGCAAACTCACGCGCGTCCTGCGCGAGAAGGGTGCCCAGAACGGCTGCATCGTCACCGCGACCGATGGCGCTGCGCTCAACCCCGAGGCGGCCATCGCCCAGGCGCGCGCCTTTCCGGGGCTGGCAGGCATGGACCTCGCCAAGGTCGTCAGCGCCGAGCAGAAGGTCGAGTGGACCGAAGGCGAATGGCAACTCGGCTCCGGCTACGACGCCGACCCCAAGGCGCGCTTTCACGTCGTTGCCTACGACTTCGGCGTCAAGCGCAACATCCTGCGCATGCTCGCGAGCCGCGGCTGCCGCCTTACCGTCGTGCCCGCACAGACTTCCGCTGCCGATGCGCTCGCGCTCAATCCGGACGGCATTTTCCTGTCGAACGGCCCGGGAGATCCGGAGCCCTGCGACTACGCGATCGCGGCGATCCGCGAGTTCCTCGCACGCGGCATCCCGACCTTCGGCATCTGCCTCGGGCATCAGCTGATGGCGCTCGCCTCCGGCGCGAAGACCGTGAAGATGAAGTTCGGCCACCACGGTGCGAACCATCCGGTCAAGGATCTCGATACCGGACAGGTGCTGATCACCAGCCAGAACCACGGCTTCGCGGTCGACGTCGACACGCTGCCGGCGACCCTGCGTCCGACCCACGTGTCACTCTTCGACGGCAGTCTGCAGGGCATGGAGCGCACCGACGTGCCGGCCTTCTGCTTCCAGGGGCACCCCGAGGCGAGCCCGGGGCCGCACGACGTCAGCTACCTGTTCGACCGCTTCATCAAGCTGCTCGAAGCGCGCAAATGATTCGCAAGCGGCAGCCCGCGCTGCCGCTCCCCAACGCAAGACCGAGGTTAGGCAATGCCTAAGCGCACAGACATACAAAGCATTCTCATCATCGGCGCCGGCCCGATCATCATCGGCCAGGCGTGCGAGTTCGACTATTCCGGCGCACAGGCCTGCAAGGCGCTGCGCGAGGAAGGCTACAAGGTCATCCTGGTGAACTCCAACCCGGCCACGATCATGACGGATCCGGGCACGGCCGACGTCACCTACATCGAGCCGATCACCTGGCAGGTCGTCGAGCGCATCATCGAGAAGGAGCGCCCTGACGCGCTGCTGCCGACGATGGGCGGGCAGACTGCGCTCAACTGCGCGCTCGACCTCGCCAAGAATGGTGTGCTCGAGAAATACGGCGTCGAGCTGATCGGCGCCTCGCGTGAGGCGATCGACAAGGCCGAGGATCGCCTCAAGTTCAAGGACGCGATGACCAAGATCGGGCTCGGCTCGGCCCGTTCCGGCATCGCCCACAGCATGGAAGAGGCCCTGCAGGTGCAGGGCGGCATCGGCTTCCCCGTCATCATCCGCCCGTCCTTCACGCTCGGCGGCACCGGCGGCGGCATCGCCTACAACATGGAAGAGTTCGAGGAGATCTGCAAGCGCGGTCTCGAGGCGAGCCCGACCAATGAACTCCTGATCGAAGAGTCGCTGATCGGCTGGAAGGAATACGAGATGGAAGTCGTCCGCGACCGTGCGGACAACTGCATCATCGTCTGCTCGATCGAGAACCTCGATCCGATG
This sequence comes from Aromatoleum toluvorans, assembly GCF_012910905.1. GTDB lineage: Bacteria > Pseudomonadota > Gammaproteobacteria > Burkholderiales > Rhodocyclaceae > Aromatoleum > Aromatoleum toluvorans. The sequence goes on along the minus strand of NZ_WTVN01000007.1, from coordinate 131,336 downwards.
GGCGTGCACACCGGCGACTCGATCACGGTGGCGCCCGCGCAGACCCTTACCGACAAGGAATACCAGATCCTGCGCAACGCCTCGATCGCGGTGCTGCGCGAGATCGGCGTCGATACCGGCGGCTCGAACGTCCAGTTCGCGATCAACCCGAAGGACGGTCGCATGATCGTCATCGAGATGAACCCGCGCGTGTCGCGCTCGTCGGCACTCGCCTCGAAGGCGACCGGCTTCCCGATCGCCAAGGTCGCAGCCAAGCTCGCCGTCGGCTACACGCTCGACGAACTCAAGAACGACATCACCGGCGGCGCGACGCCGGCCTCGTTCGAGCCGTCGATCGACTACGTCGTCACCAAGATCCCGCGCTTCGCGTTCGAGAAATTCCCGCAGGCCAACGACCGCCTCACCACGCAGATGAAGTCGGTCGGTGAAGTGATGGCGATGGGGCGCACCTTCCAGGAGTCGTTCCAGAAGGCGCTGCGCGGCCTCGAAGTCGGTGCCTACGGCCTCGACGAGGTCGAGACCGACCGTACCGATCTCGAACATGAGCTTGCGAACCCCGGCGCCCAGCGGATCTGGTACGTCGGCCAGGCCTTCCGCGAGGGTTACACCCAGGAGCAGGTGTTTGGCCTCACCAAGATCGATCCGTGGTTCCTCGCGCAGATCGAGGACATCGTGCTCACCGAGAAGGCCATCACCGGCCGCTCGCTGAAGGCGATCCAGGCCCCCGAGCTGCGCGACCTGAAGCGCAAGGGCTTCTCCGATCGCCGCATCGCCAAGCTGTTGGGTGTCGATGAGACCGCGGTGCGCCTGCACCGTCACGCCAATGGCGTCCGCCCCGTGTTCAAGCGCGTCGATACCTGCGCGGCCGAGTTCGCAACCTCGACCGCCTACATGTACTCCTCCTACGAGGACGAATGCGAAGCGCGTCCGACGGACAAGAAGAAAATCATGGTCCTCGGTGGCGGACCGAACCGCATCGGCCAGGGCATCGAGTTCGACTACTGCTGCGTCCATGCCGCGCTCGCGCTGCGCGAAGACGGCTACGAGACGATCATGGTCAATTGCAACCCGGAGACGGTCTCGACCGACTACGACACGTCGGACCGCCTGTACTTCGAACCGATCACGCTCGAGGACATCCTCGAGATCGTGCACATCGAGAAACCGGTCGGTGTGATCGTGCAGTTTGGCGGCCAGACCCCGCTCAAGCGTGCGCAGGCACTGGAAGAGAACGGCGTGCCGATCATCGGCACGAGCCCGGACATGATCGACGCCGCCGAAGACCGCGAGCGCTTCCAGAAACTGCTCAACGACCTCGGCCTCAAGCAGCCGCCCAACCGCACGGCACGCACCCCGGAAGCGGCCGTGCGCCTTGCTGCGGAAATCGGCTACCCCCTGGTCGTCCGCCCGAGCTACGTGCTCGGCGGTCGCGCGATGGAAATCGTGCACGAGCAGAAGGACCTCGAGCGCTACATGCGCGAGGCGGTGAAGGTCTCGAACGAGTCGCCCGTGCTGCTCGACCGCTTCCTCAACGACGCCACGGAGGTGGACGTCGATGCGCTGTCGGACGGTAATCAGATCATCATCGGCGGCATCATGGAGCACATCGAACAGGCAGGCGTCCACTCGGGCGACTCGGCTTGTTCGCTGCCCCCGTACACGCTGTCGGCGAAGCTGCAGGACGAACTGCGCCGCCAGACCGAGGCCATGGCGCGCGCGCTCAACGTCTGCGGCCTGATGAACGTCCAGTTCGCCATCCAGGGCGAAGGCGACGATGCGACGGTCTACGTACTCGAAGTGAACCCGCGCGCGTCGCGCACCGTTCCTTTCGTCTCCAAGGCCTGCGGCCTGCAGCTCGCGAAGATCGCCGCGCGCTGCATGGCCGGGCAGAGCCTCGCGAGCCAGGGTGTCACCCGCGAGATCGTGCCGCCGTATTTCTCGGTGAAGGAAGCCGTGTTCCCGTTCGTGAAGTTCCCGGGCGTCGACACGATCCTCGGGCCGGAAATGAAGTCCACGGGCGAGGTGATGGGCGTTGGCCGCAGCTTTGCGGAAGCCTTCGTGAAGTCGCAACTCGCTGCCGGAGTCCGGTTGCCGCAGGCGGGCACGGCCTTCATCAGCGTGAAGCCGACTGATCGGGGCGCGGCGGTCGAAGTGGCGCGAGAACTGCACGAGCTCGGATTCCGTGTTGTCGCGACGCGCGGCACCGGTTCGGCCATCGACGCCGCCGGGATTCCCGTGAGCGTCGTCAACAAGGTCAATGAAGGTCGTCCGCACATCGTGGATATGATCAAGAACAACGAAGTGAGCATGGTGATCAACACGGTGGAGGAGAAGCGCCAAGCGATCGTCGATTCGCGCTCCATCCGCACGAGCGCGCTGGCGGCGAAGCTCACGGTGTTCACCACCATCGAGGGCGCGCGTGCAGCCTGCATGGGCATGCGTCACCTCGAAGGACTCGAGGTTTACGGCCTGCAGTCCTTGCATGCGGAACTGAAGAAGCAATCATGAACAAGACCCCCCTTACCGTAACGGGTGCGGAGAAGCTCCGTATCGAACTGCACAAGCTCAAGACCGTCGAGCGACCGAACGTGATCGCCGCGATCGCCGAGGCCCGCTCGCACGGCGACCTTTCCGAAAACGCCGAATACGACGCAGCCAAGGAACGTCAGGGTTTCATCGAGGGGCGGATCAAGGAACTCGAAGGAAAGATCGCGAACGCGCAGATCATCGATCCGCGCCTGCTGGATGCGGATGGGCGCTGTGTATTCGGCGCCACGGTGAAGCTCGAGGATATGGAGTCGGGGCAGGCGGTTGCCTATCAGATCGTCGGTGACGACGAGGCCGACATCAAGGAGAGCAAGATTTCGATCAGTTCTCCGATCGCTCGCGCGCTCATCGGCAAGTACGCCGGTGACATCGCCGAGGTGCAGGCCCCGGGTGGCGTGCGCGAGTACGAAATCATCGAAGTGCTGTACATCTGACACGGGACGGGGCCGGAACGACGATCCGGCCCGCAGTTTCTCCGCGGGGCCTTGTCGGCCCTGCTATCGATGATTATTTGCCGCCACGCGGTCCCGGCTTGCGCGAAGGGCTTCTGGTACGCTTTTCTGCCAGCCGCCTCTTGTCGGCGGCAGCCTTGATGAGCGCGGTACGCCGGGCCGCAGCCGCAAATGCGCGGGCCGACTTGGCCGTCGCTGCGCGCGGCGAATTCGACGTAGCCGCCTTGGGCGCGGCGGTCGCCGTTTCTTCTTCGCGGCGTTCCCTCCACACGACCAGGATCGTGCCGATATGCTGCACCGCCGATGCGCCGAGCGTGTCGCAAATAGTCTGCATCAAGGTGTCGCGGTCACCACGTTCGGTACCATAGACCTTGATCTTGATAAGCTCGTGCGCCTGCAGGGAACGGTCGATCTCGCCGAGGACGGTCGATGTCAGCCCGTTACCCGCGACACTGACAACCGGGTTCAGATGGTGGGCGGCGGCCCGCAGTTCGCGGCGCCGTGCGGGTGATAGCTCGATCATCGTTTTCTCAAATCTTTCAGGGGCATGGATTCTACTCCCATGACGAGGACCAAGACCAGCAAGGCGTGGATGCACGAGCATGTGAACGATCCCTACGTCCAGCGCGCCAAGGGTGAGGGCTATCGTTCCCGCGCGGCGTACAAGCTGATGGAGATCGACGACAAGGACCACCTGTTGCGTTCCGGCATGGTGGTCGTCGACCTCGGCGCCGCTCCGGGGTCGTGGACGCAAGTGGCGCTTCAGCGCGTCGGCAGGGCAGGCCGGGTGTTCGCGCTGGATCTGTTGCCGGTCGAACCCTTGCCGGGGGTGGAGTTCATCCAGGGCGACTTCCAGGATGACGCGGTGCTCGCCGAACTCGAGAATCGCCTCGATGGCGCGCCCGTCGACCTTGTACTTTCCGATATGGCCCCCAATATGTCGGGTATCGATACGGTGGACCAGGCGCGCTCGATCCATCTGGGCGAACTCGCGCTCGATTTCGCCGCGCGGCACCTCAAGCCGGGGGGCAACTTTCTTATCAAGGTGTTTCAGGGCGCAGGGTTCATGGAGTTCCGTAGCGAGATCCAGCGGCATTTCGCTTCGCTGCAGGTGCGCAAGCCGAAAGCCTCCAGGGACCGCAGCGCCGAGGTGTATCTGCTGGGGCTGAAGCGCAGGCCGGAGTAACGGGAAGGGCGTGCAGCGATTGATTGTCTCGATTGTGACCATTGGTTTACGCAGCGGAACGTTCGCCACTAGAATGGGTCAATGTTTCGCTGCCCCGACGGGCCCATAAGGAAAGAAGTTGAATAATCTCTTCAAGAATCTCGCGATCTGGATGGTTATCGGTGTCGTGCTGATGACGGTGTTCAATCAGTTCAACTCGCGTCAGGTCGCGACCAACACGATGGAGTACTCCCAGTTCCTTGAGGAGGCGAAGGCCGGGCGTATCGCCAAGGCCACCGTCGACGGGCGCCTCGTCCGGGCGACGACGCAGGAAGGACGTCAGATCACGGTATACACACCGGGGGTGCAGGACATCTGGATGGTGTCAGACCTCATTCGTGCCGGCGTCGCGGTCAATGCGACCAAGCCCGAGGAAGAGCAGTCCTTCCTGATGAGCATCTTCGTGTCCTGGTTCCCGATGCTCCTGCTCATTGGCGTCTGGGTGTTTTTCATGCGCCAGATGCAGGGTGGGGGGCGCGGTGGCGCCTTCTCCTTCGGCAAGTCCAAGGCGCGCATGCTCGACGAGTCCGCGAACTCGCTGAGCTTCGCCGACGTCGCCGGTTGTGACGAGGCGAAGGAAGAAGTCTCGGAACTCGTCGATTTCCTGCGCGATCCCTCCAAGTTCCAGAAGCTCGGCGGCCACATCCCGAAGGGTGTCCTGATGGTCGGCTCCCCGGGTACCGGCAAGACCTTGCTCGCCAAGGCCATCGCCGGAGAGGCGAAGGTCCCGTTCTTCTCGATCTCCGGTTCCGATTTCGTCGAAATGTTCGTCGGTGTCGGCGCGGCCCGCGTTCGCGACATGTTCGAGCAGGCGAAGAAGCACGCCCCGTGCATCATCTTCATCGACGAGATCGATGCGGTCGGTCGCCAGCGCGGTGCCGGGATGGGGGGCGGTAACGACGAACGCGAACAGACCCTCAACCAGCTGTTGGTTGAAATGGACGGTTTCGAAGGGCAGACGGGCGTGATCGTGATCGCCGCCACCAACCGCCCGGACGTGCTCGACCCCGCGCTGCTGCGCCCGGGCCGCTTCGACCGCCAGGTCGTGGTGCCCCTGCCGGACATACGTGGCCGCGAGCAGATCCTCAAGGTCCACATGCGCAAGGTTCCGATCGCTCCGGACGTCGAGCCCGTGGTGCTGGCGCGTGGAACCCCCGGTTTTTCGGGTGCGGACCTCGCGAACCTCGTCAATGAGGCCGCCCTTTTCGCTGCGCGCGGTAACAAGCGCCTTGTCGACATGGATGACTTCGAGCGTGCCAAGGACAAGATCATGATGGGCTCCGAGCGCCGCTCCATGGTCATGCCGGAAGAGGAGCGCCGTAACACGGCGTACCATGAGTCGGGCCATGCGGTGGTTGCCAAGCTGCTCGACAAGACCGATCCGGTGCACAAGGTCACGATCATCCCGCGTGGCCGGGCCTTGGGTGTGACGATGCAGTTGCCGGAGTCGGATCGCTACAGCCAGGACCGCGAGCGCCTGCTGCAGACGATTGCCGTCTTGTTCGGCGGCCGGATCTGCGAAGAAATTTTCATGAAGCAGATGACCACGGGCGCTTCGAACGACTTCCAGCGTGCAACCGATCTCGCCCGCCGGATGGTGACGCAGTGGGGCATGTCGGACAATCTCGGCCCGATGGTATACGGCGAGGAGGAAGGCGAGATCTTCCTCGGGCGCCAGGTCACTACCCACCGCAATGTTTCGGAAGCGACGATGCAGAAGGTGGACGCCGAGATTCGCCGCATCATCGATCAGCAGTATGCGCTCGCGCGTCGCCTGATCGAGGAAAACAGCGTCAAGATCGAGGCAATGACCAAGGCGCTTCTCGAGTGGGAGACCCTCGACGCCGACCAGATCGACGACATCATGGCCAGCCGGACGCCCCGTGCTCCCAAGCCCACGTCGCAGGCTCCCCGACGTCCACGCGACGATGATGCTCCCGGAGCTGCGCCGACTGCGGCCGCTCCCGCTGCGTGATCCGATCAGTCTTGTGAATTGAGTTGAATTGGGCCGACGAGAGTCGGCCCGATTTTATTTCCGGAGGAAGAAATGGCGGTTCTCAAGTGTGGCCGATTCGACATCGATCTCGAACGTCCGCGCATCATGGCGATCATCAATACCACGCCCGACTCGTTCAGCGGCGATGGCCTCGGCCACGACCTCGACGCCGCCATGCGGCGCTGCGAGGCAGCGGTTGCTGCGGGTGCCCACATTCTCGACATCGGCGGGGAGTCGACCCGTCCCGGCTCGGAATCGGTCCCGGAGCAGGAGGAGCTCGATCGCGTGGTTCCCCTCGTCGAGCGTCTCGCGGACTGGCCGGTCCCGGTTTCCGTCGATACCGTGAAGCCCGCGGTCATGCGTGCATCGCTGGCGGCAGGCGCAACGCTGATCAACGACATCAACGGATTCCGCGCACCGGGGGCGATGGAGGCCGTGGCGGACTCGGATGCGGCTTTGTGCGTCATGCACATGCAGGGCGAACCCCGCAGCATGCAGGCCGCTCCCCATTACGACGACGTGGTGGGCGAGGTGCTCGATTTTCTCGATCACCAGGTCGGCGCACTTAGGGCCCTTGGAGTTGCAAGGGAGCGCATCCTTCTGGACCCCGGCTTCGGGTTCGGAAAGACGGTTGAGCATAACCTTGCGTTGATGCGCGCCCTTGATCGATTCCTCGCCACGGGCTTCCCTGTGCTGATCGGCGTGTCGCGGAAATCGGTACTGGGTGCCGTTACAGGCCGTGCTGTCGCGGATCGTGTCCCTGCGAGCATCGCGGGTGCGCTGATCGCCGTCGAGCGTGGTGCACGAATCGTTCGTGTGCATGATGTGGCGCAGACGCGGGATGCACTGACCGTGTGGGAGGCGGTTCAGTTCGGGACTCCCTGATCGAAGGCTATGGTTGCCCCGCCGGAGGTGCGATAATTAGCGCTTTTCGCAGTTGGAACACGCGATGGCGCGCAAGTATTTCGGTACCGACGGAGTGCGGGGCAGGGTAGGTGAGTCGGTCATTACGCCCGATTTTGTGATGCGGCTGGGCTACTCGGCGGGTGTGACGCTGGTCGGTCGCGAACATCTGCCGCGCGGCGAGCGGCCGGCTGTGCTGATCGGCAAGGACACGCGGATCTCGGGTTACATGCTTGAGGCGGCTCTTGAGGCTGGCTTCGCTGCCGCGGGGGTCGATGTCCTGCTCGCCGGGCCGGTCCCGACGCCGGCGGTTGCCTATCTCACGCGCGCCCTGCGATTGCAGGCCGGTGTGGTGATCTCCGCGTCGCACAATCCGTATTACGACAACGGGATCAAGTTTTTTTCCGCTGACGGGAGCAAGTTGCCCGATGCGGTGGAGAGCGAGATCGAAGCGCGCCTGGATCAGCCGATGGGCTGTGCCGAGTCCGGCAGGCTCGGGAAGGCGCGCCGCATCGATGACGCGCGAGGTCGCTACATCGAGTTCTGCAAGAGCACCTTCCCGAACGAGCTCGACCTGCGCGAGCTGAAGCTTGTTCTCGACTGTGCGAATGGCGCGGCATATCACATCGCGCCGAGCGTCTTCCACGAGCTGGGGGCGGAAGTCATTTCGATCGGCGTCGAGCCGAACGGACTCAACATCAACGAACGCTGTGGCGCCACCTCGCCGGAAACGCTGCGCGAGGCGGTGCTCGCAAACAATGCCGATCTCGGCATAGCCCTTGATGGCGACGGCGACCGCGTGATGATGGTCGATGCGCGGGGCGAGATCTATGATGGTGACAAGCTCCTGTACGTCATCGCCTCCGCGCTCCGGCGGCAGGGACGTCTCGAGGGCGTGGTGGGCACCCTGATGAGCAACCTCGGGTTCGAACACGCAGTCGGCCGTCTGGGCGTTCCGTTCGCGCGGGCAAAGGTGGGCGATCGTTATGTGCTCGAATTGCTGCAGGAGCGGGGCTGGAAGCTCGGCGGCGAAAACTCCGGCCACATTCTTTGCCTCGACCGGCACACCACGGGCGACGGCATCATTTCTGCCCTGCAGGTCCTTGCGGCATTGAAGGAGGCGCGCAAGACCCTCGCGGAGGCCTGTGCGGACCTCGTCTTCTATCCGCAAAGACTGATCAACGTGAAGCTTCCGGCCGGCTTCCAGTGGCAGTCGCATCAGGGGATCGCATCGACCTGCAAGGATGTCGAGGCTCGGCTCGGCAGCCGGGGACGCGTCCTGCTGCGACCGTCCGGCACCGAACCGCTGCTTCGTGTGATGGTTGAAGGGCAGGACGGTGAGGAGGTCGAACGCTTCGCACGGGAAATCGCCGAGTGCATCGAGCGCGCGACTGCGGGGTATTGTTAATCTCGGATTATGAACTGTCACATTCCTGAAACGTGGTGAAACTAAAGTAATAGAAGTTTCTGGAATGCACTTGCCGGATGGCAAAGCCCTGCAAGTGTATTCGGTTTGGAAGTTGGCAGAGTTCACTTATTGGAGATTCACTATGTCGGGTTTCAAGCAGACCGCCTTTGCGGCCGCCGTCCTCGTTCTGGGTGCGCAGGCCGCGCATGCGCAGTCTACGGTCAAGATCGACGGTTCGAGCACGGTGTTTCCGGTTACCGAGGCGGTTGCTGAAGACTTCCAGAAGTCGAAGAAGGGCGAAGTGAAGGTGACGGTCGGCATTTCCGGAACCGGTGGTGGCTTCAAGAAGTTCTGCCGCGGTGAAATCGACGTTGCTGATGCCTCGCGTCCCATTCTGAAGAAGGAGATGGACGCCTGCGCACAGGCTGGGATCAAGTACATCGAGCTGCCGGTCGCTTTCGACGCCCTCACCGTTGTCGCGAATCCGAAGAACGCCTTCATCAAGCAACTGTCGGTCGAGCAGCTGAAGAAGATGTGGGAGCCCGACGCGCAGGGTAAGGTCACCACGTGGAAGCAGGTTGACGCGTCCTTCCCCGATGCGCCGCTCAAGCTCTTCGGTGCAGGTTCGGACTCGGGTACGTTCGACTACTTCACTGAGGCCGTGGTCGGCAAGGCCAAGGCGTCGCGCGGCGACTACACGGCCTCGGAAGACGATAACGTGCTGGTGCAGGGCGTTTCGCGCGACGTCAACGCCGTCGGTTACTTCGGCTACGCGTATTACGCGGAAAACAAGGGCAAGCTGAAGGCCGTGCCGATCGTGAACAAGGAAGGTAAGCCCGTGGAGCCTGGTCCTGCGGCCGTTCTTGATGGCTCGTATAATCCGCTGTCGCGCCCGATCTTTATCTACGTCGCGGAAAAGTCCCTCGAAAAGGCCGAGGTGCGTGACTTCGTCACCTTCTATCTGAAGAACGCGAGCAAGTTGGCGACTGAAGTGAAGTACGTGCCGCTGCCTGCCAAGTCGTACGAGGTTGCGCTGGAGCACGTCAACAAGAAGAAGCTCGGTACCGTGTTTGGTGGCGAGCCGGAAATCGGTGTGACGATCGAGGCTCTCCTCGCGCGTGAAGCGAAGCTCTGATCGTATTTTGAAAGTCGTGGTGCACGGGCGCTTCCGCGCCCGTGCACCTTTTTATCGTCCCCGAGCGTTCAATGCGAGAAACCAATTCCGGCGCCGCCGCCCTGATGTCTCAGCCTCCCCTCACCGTGAGCGACCGTCTTGCGAGGAAGGCACTGCGCAACTTCAAGGAGCGGGTGATCGAGCTCCTGCTTCTCGGGGCAGCCTCGGTGTCGGTTCTGACGACCGTCGGCATCATCTGGGTGCTGGTGAGCGAATCGTTCAATTTTTTCAGCAACGTGTCCATCTGGTCCTTCCTCACGGACACGATGTGGACGCCGCTCTTCGCTGAACCGCGCTACGGAATCCTTCCGTTGCTCGCGGGAACGCTGACGACCTCCATGGTCGCACTGGTTGTCGCCATCCCACTGGGGACCACGATTGCCATTTACCTTTCCGAATTCGCCCGTCCGGCCGTTCGTGAGGTCGTCAAGCCCTTCCTCGAACTGCTGGGTGGCATCCCGACCATCGTCTACGGCTACTTTGCGCTGATGGTCGTGATTCCGCTGCTTCAGCTGCTCATTCCCGACTTGTCGGGCTTCAACATGCTCGGCGCCGGTATCGTGATGGGGATCGCCATCATTCCGTACGTCAGTTCGCTGGCGGAAGATGCGATGCGCGCGGTGCCGATGAGCATGCGCGAAGGCTCCTACGCAATGGGGGCGACCAAGCTGCAGACGGCATTCCGCGTGATCTTTCCGGCGGCGCTTTCGGGCATTTTGTCCGCCTACATCCTGGGGATCTCCCGTGCCGTCGGCGAGACCATGATCGTGGCTGTCGCCGCGGGCATGCAACCCAATTTCACCGTCAATCCGCTCGAACCGGCGCAGACGATCTCCGCCTACATCGTGCAGGTCGCGCTGGGGGATCTGCCGCATGGTTCCATCGGGTACCAATCGATCTTCGCTGCCGGCCTGAGCCTGATGCTCATGACGTTGGCGCTGAATCTCGTCGGGCACGTCGTACGGCGTCGTTTCCGCGAAGCGTATTGAGAAGAATGGCATGAAATCAGAAGACATCCCGTCGATCCGAAAGATCATCAGGCGCAACAAGCGGCTCGAGCTGTTCTTTGCCGTCGCCGGCTTTCTTGCGCTGCTGGTAGGTGTGCTGACCTTTGTCGCGCTCTTTGCCCAGATGGCCTGGTCGGGCTGGGAGCGCATCACGCCCGACTTTTTCACCAACTTCCCGTCACGGCGTGCCGGACAGGCGGGTATCCTCTCGGCATGGGTGGGGTCCCTGCTTGTCATGCTTGTGACCGCCCTTTCGGCGGTGCCGCTGGGGGTGGCCGCTGGTATCTATCTCGAAGAGTACGCGCCGAAGAACCTGTTCACCGACATCATCGAAATCAATGTCACGAACCTCGCAGGCGTACCCTCCATCGTGTATGGACTGCTGGCGCTCGGGGTGTTCGTTTACACTTTTGGTTTCGGCCAGAGCATCCTGTCAGCGGGTTTGACGCTCGGTCTGCTCATCCTGCCCGTGGTGATCGTCGCGACGCGTGAGGCCATCCGGTCGATCCCGCTGCATATTCGCGAGGCGGCCTACGGTCTGGGGGCGACGCGGTGGCAGGTCACCCGTGATCACATCGTTCCGTATTCGCTGCCGGGAATCCTTACCGGCGTCATCATCGGCATGTCCCGGGCCATCGGCGAAACGGCTCCCATCATCACGATCGGGGCGCTGACCTTCATCGCGTTCCTCCCCGAGTCACCGATCGGCCCCGAGTTTCCGTGGGTCAATTTTGAATGGCTGAAGTCCGGATTCACCGTGATGCCGATCCAGATGTTCAACTGGACTTCGCGTCCCGAAGAGGCCTTCCAGCAGAACGCGGCTGCGGCCGGATTCATACTCGTCCTGATGACATTGGCGATGAATGCCGTATCGATCTGGATTCGTTACCACGTGCGCAAGGACATCAAATGGTAAGCAGCGTTACGATGCGAATGAGCAACCAAGGCGCCGCAGAGGCGGCATCACAGGGCGGCAGCGCCGCGGACCAGGGGGTGGGCGATGCATTCTCCGGCGTGCGCCCCGACAAGGGAGTCGCCGTCAAGGCCTCGGTCGAGAACTTCAGCTTCTACTATGGTGACTTCAAGGCGCTGAAGTCGATCTCCATGCCGGTGCACGAGAAGCGTGTCACCGCATTGATTGGCCCGTCGGGTTGCGGCAAGTCCACGCTCCTGCGGACCTTCAACCGCATGCACGATCTCTATCCGGGCAATCGCTACGAAGGGACGATCCGGCTGCATCCCGACAACACCAACCTTCTTGATCCGGCCGTCGACCCCATTGAAGTCCGCATGCGGATCGGCATGGTCTTTCAGAAACCCAATCCGTTTCCGAAGTCCATCTACGAGAACGTCGCGTATGGTCTTCGTATTCGCGGCGAGCGCAATCGCTCGGTCATCGATGATCGCGTGAAGGAGGCGCTTCGGGGCGCTGCGCTGTGGTCGGAGGTCGAGCATCGCCTGCATGACCCCGCGACGGCATTGTCGGGGGGGCAGCAGCAGCGCCTGTGCATCGCGCGCTGTCTTGCCACGGAGCCTGAAGTCCTGCTTTTCGACGAACCGACGTCGGCGCTCGATCCGATTGCGACTGCCAGCATCGAGGAACTGGTCCACGAATTGCGCGACAAGGTGACCATCCTGATCGTTACGCACAACATGCAACAAGCGGCCCGCGTTTCGGATTACACCGCGTACATGTATCTCGGTGAGCTGATGGAGTTCGGGGAAACGAACCAGATCTTCGTCAATCCGAAGCGAAAGGAAACCGAAGACTACATCACCGGCCGATTCGGCTGAGCGCGGCGGGCGGCTCTCTGCCGTCCCCGGTCGCGGATAGTTCCGGACGGTCCCATCAAACCCCGCGGGTGCAAGCCGGCGGGGTTTGTTGCATTCTGCGTCCGTAGTGAGCGCCAAGTGAGCTGGCGACCTTCCTTTACCTGTCGGAGGCCTGACGATACAATCGGAAAATTTCGCTGAGGCGCGATGCATGAAACGAAAGCTAGTCGTCGGTAACTGGAAGATGAACGGCGACCGGGCGCGAAATCGTGTGCTGCTGGACCAAATTCTGGGCGGCATGCCGTCCGGCGTCGATTGTGCTGTATGTGTGCCGTTCCCGTATCTCGCGCAGGTTAACGAGATCCTCGAGGGAAGCGGGATCGCGCTTGGCGCTCAGGACGTGAGCGAGTTCTCCGATGGTGCTTACACCGGCGACGTCAGCGTCGCAATGCTTGCCGACTGGGGGGTGCGTTTCGTTGTTGTCGGTCACTCCGAGCGCCGCACGCTGCATCATGAGTCCGACGAGGTTGTGGCTCGGAAGACTGTAGCGGTGCTCGATGGCGAGCTGACGCCCATCGTGTGTGTCGGCGAAACGCTGGCTGAGCGCGAATCAGGGGTCACCGAGCAGGTGCTGATGCGGCAACTGGATGCTTTGGCTGCTGTGCTGCCCTCGGCAGTGCTGCAGCGGGTAGTGATCGCCTATGAGCCGGTTTGGGCGATCGGTACCGGGCGTGCGGCAACGGCCGAGCAGGTGCAGGCAGTTCTGTCGTTCGTGCGTGGATGGCTCGCGCGACATGTGGAGGCCGCGAATGAGGTTCGCGTCCTTTATGGTGGCAGCGTCAAGCCCGAAACGGCCGAAGCGTTGTTCGGATTGCCTGACGCGGACGGCGGCTTGATCGGCGGGGCTTCGCTCGATGCGCCGTCGTTTTTGGAAATTTGCCGGGCGGCGGCGAACACCGTCCGGGGTGCTTGAGATAATCAGGATTTATTATGAGTAATTATTTTTTTTCTATCGTTCTGACCATTCACGTGTTGGTTGGTCTCGGCATCATCGGCCTGGTCTTGATGCAGCATGGCAAAGGCGCCGACGCAGGGGCAGCCTTCGGTAGCGGCGCGTCGGGTAGCGTTTTCGGCGCCTCCGGCTCGGCCAATTTCCTCAGTCGAACCACGGCTGTCCTCGCTGCGGTGTTCTTTGTGACCAGTCTCGGTCTGAGCTATCTTGCCAACGGTAAGGCGCAGGTGCCCTCCAGCGTCATGCGGGATGCTCCGGTCAGTGCGCCGGCTGCGCCCGCCGGCGCTGCTCCTGCTGGCGAAGCGGGCGATTCCAAGGCACAGTCGATCCCGAAATAAGTTCCCTCGGGGCTTTGCGCGATAAGGGAAAAGCCGTATAATTTCGAGCTGTAACAAACGTGCCGACGTGGTGAAATTGGTAGACACGCCATCTTGAGGGGGTGGTGGCGAAAGCCGTGTGAGTTCGAGTCTCACCGTCGGCACCAGAAAACTGAATCGCCCGCGAAAGCGGGCGTTTTCATGCAGCGGGTTAATTATAAAAACTAAAACAATCTGTAATTAAACGGGGTGTCACGCAATGCTGGAAAACTACTTTCCTGTTCTGATGTTCATCCTCGTGGGGCTCGGTTTTGGCCTTGTTCCCGTCATCCTCGGGCGCCTTGTCGCTCCGTATCGTCCTGGCAGCGAGAAGCTGTCTCCTTATGAGTGTGGCTTCGAGGCATTCGAAGACGCGCGCATGAAGTTCGATGTGCGCTACTACCTCATCGCGATTCTCTTCATTCTTTTCGATCTCGAGATCGCCTTCCTCTTTCCGTGGGCAACGGTTTTCCAGGAATTCATTGCTGCCGGTCAGGTTGCATGGTTCGTATTCGGTTCGGTTATGGTCTTCATTGCCGTGCTGGTAATCGGTTATGTCGTCGAGTGGAAGAACGGTGCGCTCGACTGGGAGTGATGCATGAGTATTGAGGGCGTTTTTCGTGAAGGGTTTGTCACCACTTCGCTCGATGCGGTAATCAACTGGACGCGTACGGGTTCGCTGTGGCCGATGACGTTTGGCCTGGCGTGCTGTGCGGTCGAGATGATTCACGCGGGCTGTGCGCGCTACGACCTCGACCGGTTCGGGGTGGTCTTCCGGCCCAGTCCGCGTCAGTCGGACCTGATGATCGTCGCCGGTACGCTCTGCAACAAGATGGCGCCGGCGCTGCGCAAGGTGTACGAGCAGATGGCCGAGCCGCGCTGGGTGATCTCGATGGGGTCGTGTGCGAACGGTGGCGGCTACTACCACTACTCCTACTCGGTTGTTCGCGGTTGTGACCGCATTGTGCCGGTGGATGTCTATGTTCCCGGGTGTCCGCCGACGGCCGAGGCGCTGCTGTACGGCATCATTCAGCTTCAAAACAAGATCAAGCGCACGAATACCATCGCGCGCTGACGGATGGTTCATCTATGAGTCCCAAGCTTGAGCGTCTGAGTCAGGTCCTTCGCGAGGTCCTGGGTGACAGGTTGCGGTCGGTTGTGATCGATCGTGGTGAGGTGACCATCGAAGTTGCGCCGGAGAATTATCTCGGCGTCGCTCAGAGTCTGCGTGATCACGCAGACCTCTGTTTCGATGAGCTGATCGATGTGTCCGGGCTCGATTATTCAGCCTATGGCGGCGATGCATGGTCGGGCAAGCGTTTCGCGGTTGCGGTGCACTTGCTGTCGGTTGCAAAGAACTGGCGCCTGCGCGTGAAGGTTTTCGCCGAGAACGACGATTTTCCGGTTCTCGATTCGGTCGTCGGCGTCTGGCCGAGTGCGAACTGGTATGAGCGGGAGGCGTTCGATCTCTACGGGATCATGTTCGCCGGCCATCCCGATCTGCGCCGGATTCTCACCGACTACGGCTTCGTCGGTCATCCGTTCCGCAAGGATTTCCCCGTCACCGGATATGTCGAGATGCGCTACGACGCGGAGCAGGGGCGGGTGGTTTATCAGCCGGTAACCATCGAACCGCGTGAAAATACGCCGCGCATCGTGCGCGAAGAGAATTACGGGGATGTCGGCCATGGCTGAGATTCGCAACTACACGATCAACTTTGGTCCTCAGCACCCGTCGGCGCACGGCGTGCTGCGTCTGGTGCTCGAACTCGATGGCGAGGTCGTCGAGCGCGCGGATCCGCACATCGGCCTGTTGCATCGCGGAACGGAGACGCTTGCAGAGACGCGTACCTGGATTCAGTCGGTGCCCTACATGGACCGTCTGGATTACGTCTCGATGATGTGCAACGAGCATGCATATTGCATGGCGATCGAGCGTCTGCTGGGGATCGAGGTACCGATTCGTGCCCAGTACATCCGCGTGATGTTCGATGAAGTGACGCGAATCCTCAACCACCTTCTGGGTATCGGCACCCACGCGCTCGACATCGGCGCAATGACGATGGTGCTGTACACCTTCCGTGAGCGCGAAGACCTCATGGATGTGTACGAGGCAGTTTCCGGCGCGCGAATGCACGCGGCGTATTACCGTCCGGGTGGCGTCTATCGCGATCTCCCCGACCGGATGCCGCAGTACGAGGTCAACAAGTTCAAGAATGCGAACACCGTTCGTCAGTTGAACGAGAATCGTCAGGGTTCGCTGCTGGATTTCCTCGAGGATTTCACAAACCGCTTCGCCGGCTACTGTGACGACTACGAGACGCTGCTCACCGATAACCGCATCTGGAAGCAGCGGACGGTGGGTATCGGTGTCGTGACGCCAGAACAGGCGAAGGCCTGGGGCTTTACCGGCGTAATGCTGCGCGGATCGGGTGTTGCGTGGGATCTGCGCAAGAAGCAGCCCTACGAAGTCTACGATCAGGTCGATTTCGACGTGCCCATCGGAAAGACCGGCGATTGCTACGATCGATATCTCGTCCGCATGGAGGAGATGCGCCAGTCGAATCGCATCATCAAGCAGTGCATAGAGTGGCTGCGGAAGAACCCGGGCCCTGTGATCGCGGATAACCACAAGGTTGCGCCGCCGCCTCGTGAGCGCATGAAGGCGAACATGGAGGAGCTGATCCATCACTTCAAGCTCTTCACCGAGGGCATGCATGTGCCGGCAGGCGAGGTGTATGCCGCGGTCGAGCATCCGAAGGGCGAGTTCGGCGTGTATGCCGTGTCCGATGGTGCGAACAAGCCGTATCGGCTGAAAATGCGTGCGCCTGGTTTTGCGCACCTTGCCGCGATGGACGAAGTGGCGCGCGGTCACATGATTGCCGACGTTGTCGCAATCATCGGCACCATGGATATCGTGTTCGGCGAAATCGACCGCTGAACGCCCGATCTTGAAACGTCGGCTGGCAAACCGGGAAGACGAGTACGAAATGCTGAGTCAGGAATCGCTACAACAGATCGATCGCGAGATCGCGAAATACCCGCCGGACCAGAAGCAATCGGCTGTGATGTCGGCGCTGCGCATCGCGCAGGTCGAGAAGGGCTGGCTGCCGAAGGAACTCATCGAGTTCGTCGCCAGCTACCTCGACATGCCGGCCATTGCGGCCTACGAGGTGGCGAGCTTCTACAACATGTATGACCTTGAACCGGTCGGCCGTCACAAGATCACGGTGTGCACGAACCTCCCCTGTGCGCTGTCGGGGGGTGTCCACGCTGCCGATTACCTCAAGGAAAAGCTGGGCATCGAATTCAACGAGACGACGCCGGACGGCAAGTTCACGTTGAAGGAAGGCGAGTGCATGGGGGCCTGTGGCGATGCTCCGGTCATGCTGGTGAATAACCATCACATGTGCAGCTGGATGACCAAGGAAAAGATCGATCAGATTCTCGCGGAGCTGGAAAGCAAATGAGCGCAAGCGGACTGATTCTCGCCGGCGTTGACGGCGACCGTACCTGGGGTCTGCAGGACTATGTCGCGCGCGGTGGCTACTCGGCGCTGCGCAAGATCATTTCCGAAAAGATTCCGCCTGAAACCATCATCGCCGAGCTCAAGGCCTCGTCGCTTCGTGGACGGGGTGGTGCCGGCTTTCCCACCGGCCTGAAGTGGAGTTTCATGCCGCGCTCCTTCCCCGGCGCGAAGTATCTGGCTTGCAATTCGGATGAAGGCGAGCCGGGAACGTTCAAGGACAGGGATATCCTGCGCTACAACCCGCACACGGTTATCGAAGGGATGACCATCGCAGCGTATGCGATGGGTTGCGAGCGCGGGTACAACTACATTCACGGCGAGATTTTCGAGGTTTACGAGCGCTTCGAGGCGGCACTCGCCGAGGCTCGTGCGGCAGGGCTCCTTGGGCAGAAGATTCTCGGTTCGGAGTTCTCCTTCGAGCTGTTTGCCCATCACGGTTACGGCGCCTACATCTGCGGCGAAGAGACTGCGCTTCTTGAATCGATCGAAGGCAAGAAGGGACAGCCGCGCTTCAAGCCGCCGTTCCCGGCCAGCTACGGTCTGTATGGCAAGCCGACGACGATCAACAACACCGAGACCTTCGCTTCGGTTCCCTTCATCATCAACATGGGTGGAGAGGGCTTCCTCAACCTGGGCAAGCCCAACAATGGCGGAACCAAGCTGTTCTCGGTCTCCGGCCATGTGAATCGGCCCGGCAATTACGAGATCGCAATGGGTACGCCCTTTGCCGAGCTGCTCGAGATGGCAGGCGGCATGCGGGGCGGACGCAAGCTGAAGGCGGTGATTCCCGGTGGCTCGTCGGCGCCGGTGCTGTCCGGCAGCGTGATGATGGACTGCACGATGGATTACGATTCGATCTCGAAGGCGGGGTCGATGCTCGGTTCTGGCGCAGTCATCGTGATGGACGAGACGACCTGCATGGTCAAGGCGCTCGAGCGCTTGTCCTACTTCTATTTCGAGGAGTCCTGCGGACAGTGCACACCGTGCCGGGAAGGTACGGGCTGGCTCTATCGCGTGGTCCATCGCATCGAGAACGGACTCGGTCGCAAGGAAGACCTTGATCTCCTCAATTCGGTGACGGGCAACATCATGGGGCGCACGATCTGTGCCCTCGGTGATGCAGCATCGATGCCGGTGCAAAGTTTCATCAAGCACTTCGGTTCCGAGTTCGAATACCACATCGAAAACAAGAAATGTCTAGTGCCGCCTGAAGTTCAGTACGAAGGCAGCCAAATCTACGTGAGACCGTAATGCTAGAGATTGAAATCGACGGCAAGCAGGTGACGGTCGAGGATGGCAGCACCATCATGGATGCTGCCACCAAGATCGGTGCTTTCGTTCCGCACTTCTGCTATCACAAAAAACTTTCCATCGCCGCAAGCTGCCGCATGTGCCTCGTGCAGGTCGAGAAGGCGCCGAAGCCGCTGCCCGCCTGTGCCACGCCCGTGACGAACGGGATGAAGGTGTGGACGCGCTCCGAGCAGGCCGTCAAGGCCCAGAAAGGCGTGATGGAGTTCCTGCTGATCAACCACCCGCTCGATTGCCCGATCTGCGACCAGGGCGGCGAGTGTCAGCTGCAGGATCTCGCTGTCGGTTACGGCGGCAGCCAGTCGCGCTACGAGGAAGAGAAGCGCGTCGTTCTGAACAAGAACCTCGGGCCGCTTGTCGCGACCGACATGACGCGCTGCATCAACTGCACGCGTTGCGTACGGTTTACGACCGAGATTGCCGGCGAAATGGAACTCGGACAGGCATTCCGCGGCGAACACGCCGAAATCATGCCGTTCGTCGAGAAGACGGTCGATTCGGAACTCTCCGGGAATATCATCGACCTCTGCCCGGTCGGTGCGCTCACTTCCAAGCCCTTCCGTTTCGCCGCGCGGACGTGGGAGCTTGCACGGCGCAAATCCGTGAGTCCGCATGATTCGCTCGGCTCCAACCTGATCGTTCAGGTGAAGCACGACGTGGTCAAGCGCGTGCTGCCGCTCGAGAACGAAGACATCAACGAGTGTTGGCTGTCGGACAAGGATCGCTTTTCGTATGAAGGGCTGAACAGCGACGATCGCCTCACCGTTCCGATGCTCAAGCAGGACGGCGTGTGGAAGGAGACGGATTGGCAAACCGCGCTGGAGTTCGCCGCGAACGGATTGCGCAAGACCGCAAAGCAAAACGGCCCGGACTCGATCGGCGCGCTGGCCTCGCCGCATACGAGCGTCGAAGAGCTGTATCTGCTGCAGAAATTCACCCGTGCCATCGGCTCGGATAGTGTCGATTTCCGCCTGCGCCAGAGTGACTTCCGTGCCGACGGCTTCCGTGAGGGTGCTCCCTGGCTGGGTATGCCGATCAACGAGGTCTCCGGCCTCGATCGCTTGTTCGTCATCGGCAGTTTCCTGCGCAAGGACACGCCGCTGCTCGCCCAACGTGTGCGGCAGGCGGCCAAGCGCGGCCTGCATGTCAGTGCTCTCAACGCTAGCGCTGAAGAGTGGCTTCTGCCCGTCAGGAATCGCGTGCTGGCAGCTCCGTCCGTATTTGTGCCGGTCCTTCTGCAGGTCGTTGGGGCGCTCGCAGCCGAGAAGGGCGTCGCGGTTGCGGAACATCTCGCCGCTGCCGTTCCCTCGGCCGTGTCCGAAGAGGCGCGTGCGATCGCCCAAAGTCTCGCGTCGGGCCGCAAGGTCGCAGTGTGGCTCGGTAATCTTGCCGTCCAGAGCGAGTACGCAACCGAAATCCACCAGCTTGCCGAAGAAATCGCTCGTCTCGCCGAAGGTGCCTTCGGGATCATCGGCGAGGCAGCCAACAGTGTGGGCGGTTATCTGGCCAAGGCGATTCCGCTGGTTGGCGGTCTCAATGCACGGCAGATGCTGGAGCAACCGCGCAAGGCGTATCTGCTGCTCAACGCCGAGCCTGACCTGGATTTCGCCAACCCTGCCTTGGCGCAAGCCGCGCTCGGTGCAGCGCCGCTTGTGATCTCGCTGTCGGCGTTCAAATCGCCGGCGCTTTTTGCCGCAGCCGACGTGCTGCTGCCGATTGCGCCTTTCACCGAAACTTCGGGCACATTCGTCAACTGCGAGGGTCGGGCCCAGAATTTCAATGCTGTCGCCCGTCCTGTCGGTGAAACCCGGCCTGGCTGGAAGGTTCTTCGGGTCCTGGGGAATCTGCTTGAGTTCGAGGGCTTTGAGCAGAACGATTCGGATGCGGTGGCCAAGGAAGCGCTTGCGGATGGCGACCGTCCCGACCTCGGAAATCGGCTTTTCGGCCTCGAATTCAAGTTTGCCGATCAGGCCTTCACGGGGTTCGAACGCGTCAGCGACGTGCCTATCTACGCAGCTGATCCGCTCGTGCGGCGCGCTCCGTCGCTGCAGAAGACGCGCGACGCGAAAGCCCCGATCGCACGCGCGAACGCGGCGACGCTCGCCGCGATCGGCGTCGAGTCGGGTGCTCGCGTGCGCCTGAAGCAGGGCGAGGGCGTTGCAGAGGTCCAGATCGTGGTCGACGACACTGTGGCGGCGAACTGCGTGCGTGTTGCCGCGGCCACTGCGGCAACGGCCGTCCTCGGGGCGATGTGCGGCGAAATCAGCGTGGAGCGTGTCTGATGGAAGCATTGCTGGAACCCGTATCGCAGTTTTTCGGGCCTGCGTGGCCCGCCGTCTGGACGCTTGCAAAGATCGTCGCGATCATTGCTCCGCTCATGTTGGGTGTGGCATATCTGACGCTCGCGGAACGCAAGGTCATCGGTTACATGCAGGTGCGTATCGGCCCCAATCGCGTGGGTCCGAAAGGCCTGCTGCAGCCGATCGCCGACGGTATGAAACTCCTTTTCAAGGAAATCATCGTTCCGTCGGGTGCAAGCAAGGGGCTGTTCATCCTCGGGCCCATTCTCGCGATAGCTCCGTCCCTGGCCGCTTGGTCGGTCGTGCCGTTCGACGATGGCATGGTGCTCGCGAACGTGAATGCGGGCCTGCTGCTGCTCCTCGCAATCACTTCGATGGAAGTGTACGGGGTCATCATCGCCGGTTGGGCTTCGAACTCCAAGTACCCGTTCCTGGGATCGATGCGTGCCGCGGCGCAGATGGTGTCGTACGAGGTCGCCATGGGCTTCGCCCTGATCTGCGTGCTGCTGATCTCGTCCAGCCTGAACCTGAGCGACATCGTGCACTCGCAGGGGCAGGGTCGATTCCACGACATGGGCTTGTCCTTCCTGTCGTGGAACTGGCTGCCGCTGCTGCCGATGTTCATTGTGTTCCTGATCTCGGGGATCGCGGAGACCAACCGTGCGCCGTTCGACGTCGTCGAAGGCGAATCGGAAGTGGTCGCGGGGCACATGGTTGAGTATTCGGGCATGGCGTTCGCGCTGTTCTTCCTCGCCGAATACGCGAACATGTTCCTCGTGTCGGTGATGACGTCCGTGCTGTTCCTCGGCGGCTGGCTGTCCCCGGTCGCTGCGATTCCTGACGGGTTCCATTGGCTCGCACTGAAGACGGCGTTCTTCCTGTTTGTCTTCCTGTGGGCGCGTGCTACGTTCCCGCGCTTCCGCTACGACCACATCATGCGGCTCGGCTGGAAGGTGTTTATTCCCATCACCCTCGTATGGGTGATCGTGGTGGCGGTGTGGATGATGTCGCCGCTGTCTATCTGGAAGTGAGAGGCTGAAGATGGGTGCCAAGGATTACATCGGTAGCCTGTTCCTCAAGGAACTGATCAAGGGCTTGGCGCTGACGGGGCGTCACCTGTTTGCGCGCAAGATCACCGTGCAGTTTCCTGAGGAGAAGACTCCGCAGAGCCCGCGTTTTCGCGGCCTGCATGCGCTGCGTCGCTACCCGAATGGTGAGGAGCGCTGCATCGCGTGCAAGCTGTGCGAAGCGATTTGCCCCGCCATGGCGATCACCATCGAGTCGGATCAGCGCGACGACGGATCGCGTCGTACGACCCGTTACGACATCGATCTGACGAAGTGCATCTTCTGCGGCTTCTGCGAGGAGGCCTGTCCCGTCGATGCCATCGTCGAAACGCGTGTTCTGGAGTACCACGGCGAACAGCGCGGCGACCTGTACTACACGAAGCAGATGCTGCTCGCGGTTGGCGACCGTTACGAAGCCCAGATTGCCGCTGACCGGGAAGCCGACTCGAAGTACCGCTAAGGGAGGGCGCCTGCGGGCGCCGCAAAGGACATGGATTTCAAGACCCTCGTTTTCTACATCCTGTCGGCGATCATGGTGTTCGCCGCGCTGCGGGTGATCACCGCGAGGAACCCGGTGCATGCCGCGTTGTTCCTGGTGCTTTCGTTCGTCACTGCGGGAGGCATCTGGCTCCTGCTCGCTGCCGAGTTTCTCGCGATCGTGCTCGTCATGGTTTACGTGGGGGCAGTCATGGTGCTGTTCCTGTTCGTCGTGATGATGCTGGACATCAATCTCGACCGGCTGCGGGAGGGTTTCTGGAGCTATCTCCCCGTCGGTGCGCTGATCGGCATACTGCTTGTCGTCGAAATGGCTCTCGTCCTGGGCGGTCGTTACTTCGGGCTCGAGGCGATGCCAACGCCGCCCGCGGCGCAGGCCGGCTACAGCAATACTCGCGAGCTGGGACGCCTCTTGTACACGGATTACGTCTATCCGTTCGAGCTCGCATCGCTGCTGCTGCTGGTGGCCATGGTCGTCGCCGTTTCGCTGACGCTGCGCAAGCGCAAGGGCGTGCGCCACGTCAATCCGTCGGAGCAGGTAACCGTCAAGCGTGGCGACCGCGTCGAGCTCGTTTCGATGCCCGCCGAGAAAGAATAAGAATTGCCCAAGGGGTTATAGATGCTTTCGCTTTCCCACTATCTCATTCTGGGCGCGATCCTGTTCGCCATCAGCGTGGTCGGGATCTTCCTGAACCGGAAGAACCTGATCGTGCTGCTGATGGCGATCGAGCTGATGCTGCTCGCGGTCAACCTGAACTTCGTCGCCTTCTCGCACTATCTGGGCGATCTGGCCGGACAGATTTTTGTTTTCTTCATCCTCACCGTGGCAGCGGCCGAGTCTGCGATCGGCCTCGCGATTCTGGTCGTGCTGTTCCGCAACCTGCGGACGATCCACGTTGATGATCTGGATAGCCTCAAGGGTTAAGGAAGCGGCTCGATGACGGACATGCAAAAGCTCTATCTCCTGGTACCGCTCGCGCCTCTGGCAGGGGCGATTCTGGCGGGTCTGTTCGGCAAGACGATCGG
This sequence comes from Aromatoleum toluvorans, assembly GCF_012910905.1. Taxonomy (GTDB): domain Bacteria; phylum Pseudomonadota; class Gammaproteobacteria; order Burkholderiales; family Rhodocyclaceae; genus Aromatoleum; species Aromatoleum toluvorans. The sequence continues at coordinate 107,758 of NZ_WTVN01000007.1, read as the reverse complement.
ACGTGCCGGTGCGCATATCGTGACCATCCTCGGTGTGGCGATTGCGCTCGCGGCGTCGGTGGTGATCTTTCAGGACGTTCAGGCCGGCCATACCTTCAATGGCACCGTATATACGTGGATGAAGAGCGGTGGTCTCACTTTGGAGGTCGGTTTCCTGATCGATCCGCTCACGGTGATGATGATGCTCGTGGTGACCTTCGTGTCGCTCATGGTGCATATCTACACCATCGGCTACATGCACGACGATCCGGGCTACCAGCGCTTCTTCAGCTACATCTCGCTGTTCACGTTCTCGATGCTGATGCTGGTGATGTCCAACAACTTCCTCCAGCTCTTCTTCGGCTGGGAAGCTGTGGGTCTGGTCTCCTATCTGCTGATCGGCTTCTGGTACGAGCGGCCGACGGCGATTTACGCGAACCTCAAGGCGTTCCTGGTCAACCGTGTCGGCGATTTCGGCTTCCTGCTCGGCATCGGCCTGATCGCAGCTTACGCGGGCAGCCTCAACTACGCCGAAGTCTTCGCGAAGGGTAGCGAACTGGCCTCGCAGAACATGGCTGTTACCGGTTGGCCGCTCATCACCGCGATCTGTATCTGCCTCTTCATCGGCGCGATGGGCAAGTCGGCTCAGGTTCCCCTGCATGTCTGGCTGCCTGATTCGATGGAAGGCCCGACCCCGATCTCGGCACTGATTCACGCCGCGACGATGGTTACGGCCGGTATCTTCATGGTCGCGCGCATGTCGCCGCTGTTCGAGCTCTCGGACGTTGCGTTGTCGTTCGTGCTGGTGATTGGCGCTACAACCGCCCTCTTCATGGGTTTCCTCGGCATCGTCCAGAATGACGTCAAGCGCGTGGTCGCGTATTCGACGCTGTCGCAGCTGGGCTACATGACCGTGGCGCTTGGTGTCTCGGCCTATTCCGCGGCCGTGTTCCACCTGATGACGCACGCGTTCTTCAAGGCGCTTCTGTTCCTGGGCGCTGGCTCCGTGATCATCGGCATGCACCACGATCAGGACATGCGCAACATGGGCGGCCTGTGGAAGTACATGCCGATCACGTGGATTACCTCGCTCCTGGGTTCGCTGGCGCTGATCGGCTTCCCGTTCTTCGCGGGTTTCTACTCCAAGGACTCGATCATCGAGGCCGTGCATGCGTCGCACATCCCGGGCGCGGGCTACGCCCTGTTCTGCGTGCTGGCCGGCGTCTTCGTGACGGCGTTCTACTCCTTCCGCATGTATTTCCTCGTGTTCCACGGCAAGGAGCGCTTCGGCCACAACCACGGTCATCATGACCACGAGGGTGACCACGACGACGAAGAGGTGTCGGCAGATCACCATCACGGCCTCGCTCCTGGACAGAAGCCGCACGAGTCGCCGTGGGTGGTGACGCTGCCGCTGGTGCTTCTCGCAATCCCGTCGGTGGTGATCGGATTCTTCACCATCGAGCCGATGCTCTTTGGCGAGTGGTTCAAGGGCGTGATCCATGTGGGCAGCAATCACGTGGGACTCTCCGAGCTCGCCGAGCACTTCCACGGTCCGGTCGCGATGGCGCTCCACGGTCTGCAGACTGCGCCGTTCTGGCTGGCGATGGGCGGCGTCTTCCTGGCATGGTTCTTCTACCTGGTGCGTCCGGACATCCCGGCCGCGATCCAGCGGACCTTCCGCCCCGTGCATGCGTTGCTCGAGAACAAGTATTTCTTCGACCGCTTCAACGAGATCGTCTTTGCAGGGGGTTCGCGATTGATCGGCAAGGGCCTCTGGAAGGCTGGCGACCAGGCGATCATCGATGGCATCGCGGTCAACGGAACGGCAAGACTGGTGGGTTGGGTTGCGCAGATCAGCCGCCTGTTCCAGACCGGCCATCTGTATCAGTACGCCTTTGCAATGATCATCGGGGTCTTCATCCTGCTGACCTTCTGGTTCAACCTGGTTTGATCCGGCGGGTAGGTCTGTGAATAACGATAAACGCGCGTCGGATGTCGGCGCACTGAACGGAAAGTAACGATGACGGGTATGCCATTCCTCAGCCTTGCGATCTGGATACCGATCCTGGGTGGGTTGCTCGTGCTAGCAACCGGTTCGGACCGCAATGCGCCGCTGGCGCGGTCTCTTTCCCTGCTGGTTGCGCTGGCCGGATTCGCCGTGACGATCCCGCTGTTCACGCAGTTCGACACGAGCACCAGCGCGATGCAGTTCGCCGAATTCCTGCCCTGGATTCCGCGCTTCAACATCAACTACCACCTCGGGGTGGACGGTATTTCGGTGTTGTTCGTCCTGCTGAACGCGTTCATCACGATCATGGTCGTGATCGCGGGATGGCAGGTGATCCAGGAGAAGGTCGCGCAGTACATGGCGGCATTCCTGATCATGTCGGGCCTGATGAACGGGATCTTCTCGGCGCTGGACGGCATCCTGTTCTACGTCTTCTTCGAAGCCTCGCTGATTCCCCTGTACCTCGTCATCGGCATCTGGGGCGGCGCGAACCGGGTGTATGCCGCGATCAAGTTCTTCCTCTACACCCTGCTCGGTTCGCTGCTGATGCTGATCGCGCTGCTTTACCTGTTCATGGAGGCGGGTGGAAGCTTCAGCATTCTCGACTGGCACAAGCTGCCGCTGGCGATGCCGGCGCAGACGCTGGTGTTCTGGGCGTTCCTGATCGCCTTCGCAGTCAAGGTTCCGATGTGGCCGGTGCATACCTGGCTGCCTGACGCGCACGTCGAGGCGCCGACCGGCGGCTCGGTGGTGCTGGCGGCAATTGCACTGAAGCTGGGGGCGTACGGCTTCCTGCGGTTCTCGCTGCCGATCGTGCCCGATGCTTCTCAGGCCATGGCGCCGATGATGATCGCGCTGTCGCTGATCGCCGTGATCTATATCGGTTTCGTGGCGCTCGTTCAGACCGACATGAAGAAGCTGGTTGCCTATTCGTCGATCTCGCACATGGGTTTTGTGACCCTCGGGTTCTTCATGTTCAACGCCATCGGTCTTGAAGGCGCGCTGGTGCAGATGATCTCGCACGGCTTCGTCTCGGGCGCGATGTTCCTTTGCATCGGCGTTCTGTACGACCGCATGCACACGCGGAACATCGCGGATTACGGCGGTGTGGTGAAGACGATGCCGAAGTTCGCGGCGTTCTTCATGCTTTTCGCCATGGCCAACGCCGGTCTGCCCGGAACCAGCGGTTTCATCGGCGAGTTCATGGTCATTCTCGGCGCCGTGAAATTCAACTTCTGGGTCGGGTTCGGGGCCGCAATCACACTGATCCTGGGCGCGGCGTACACCCTCTGGATGTACAAGCGCGTTGTTTTCGGCGTCGTGGGCAACAGCCATGTCGCCGAGCTTGAGGACATCGGCGCACGCGAGTTTGCCTTCCTCGGCATCCTTGCGCTCAGCGTGCTGGCGATGGGCCTGTATCCCTTCCCATTCACGGAAGTGATGCACGCTTCGGTTAATGAACTCCTGCGGCATGTCGCCGTGAGCAAGCTCTGATCGAGCGGGCGAGACACTTTTTCGGACTGGTCAGAAGATGAATTTCGTCGTTCCCGACTTCTACCCCGCCGCAGCCGAGATTCTCGTGGCTGTGATGGCACTGGTGATCATGTTGGCATCCACGTTTGCACGCCGGGTTGCCAGTGATCTCGCGTACGGGCTTACACAGCTCACCCTGGTGTTTGCAGCGCTCGTCTGCGTGCTTGTGAGCCCCAACCTGCTTGCGGCTGTCGCGGCGGTGATTTCCGAAGTGCCGCTGTTCGGCGTGCGGCTCGCCGAGATCGTGATGGGCCTCGCCGAGGGTTACGCGGCGAACGAGGTGGTTGCCACCTTCAGCGGGATGTTCATCGGCGACATGCTGGGCGGGCTGCTCAAGGTGTTTTCGCTGCTGGCAGTCTCGGTCGCGCTGCTTTACGGCCGGGGCTACCTTGCTGACCGCAAGGTCGATCGCCCCGAATACTATCTGCTGTCGTTGCTGATGAGCCTCGGCATGATGGTGATGATCAGCGCGAATCACATGCTGTCGTTGTACATGGGGCTCGAGATGATGTCGCTGTCCCTCTACGGGATGGTCGCCTTCGATCGCGAGTCCTCGCGTTCGACCGAAGCTGCGATGAAGTACTTCGTGCTTGGTGCGCTGGCCTCGGGTCTGCTGCTCTACGGCATGTCGATGATCTACGGTGCCACGGGCAGCCTCGAGCTCTCCGGCATTGCGCAGTCGATCTACCATCAGGCCGCGAACAAGACGGTCCTCGTGTTCGGTCTGGTGTTCGTTGTTGCCGGTGTTGCCTTCAAGCTGGGCGTCGTCCCGTTCCACATGTGGGTTCCCGATGTGTATCAGGGCGCACCGACCGCCGTCACGCTGATGATCTCCTCGGCGCCGAAACTGGCGGCGTTCGCGATGGCCATGCGCCTGCTGGTTTACGGTTTGTTCGAGCTCGCCGATCAGTGGCAGTCGATGCTGATGTTCCTGGCCGTTCTTTCGATCGTGCTTGGCAACCTGGCGGCGATCGCCCAGTCGAACATCAAGCGCATGCTGGCTTACTCCGGCATCTCGCACATGGGATTCGTGCTGCTGGGCCTTCTCGCCGGCGTGGTCGACGGCGATCGCAATTTCGCGCTCAACGCCTACAGCTCCGCAATGTTCTACGCGGTTTCCTACGTGATCATGAGCCTCGCCTCGTTCGGAATGGTCATCCTGTTGTCGCGCGCCGGTTTCGAGGCCGAGACCATCGACGACTTCAAGGGCCTGAACAAGCGCAACTCGTGGTTCGCCGCGCTGATGATGATCGTGATGTTCTCGATGGCGGGCATTCCGTTCTTCATCGGCTTCTTCGCCAAGCTGTCGGTCCTGCAGGCCGTGGTCGCTGCGGGATACGTCTGGCTGGCAGTGGTCGCGGTGTTGATGTCCGTGATTGGCGCGTTCTATTATCTGCGCGTCGTCAAGGTCATGTACTTCGACGAGCCGACCGATACGGCTCCGATCCGCGCGCAGGGTGAGGTGCGGTTCCTGCTGTCGGCCAACGGTCTGGCAATCGCGGTGCTCGGTCTCCTGCCGCAAGGCCTGATGTCCCTCTGCGCCTATGCGCTCCTCGCATCCCTCTGAGCGGGATCCTCTCGAAGAGATCCAGCTCGAGTCCAACCCGGTCTACGACGGTGTCCTGCTGAAGGTCCGTCGGGACCGGGTTTCGCTTCCTGATGGCGGCGAGTCGGTCCGGGAATACATCACGCACCCCGGTGCCGTTGTCGTCGTGCCCGTTCTTCCCGATGGGCAGTTGCTGTTCGAACGGCAGTTTCGCTACCCCCTTCGTCGCGCCTTCCTGGAACTTCCTGCGGGGAAGATCGATTCCGGCGAAGATCTTCTCGACTGTGCCCAGCGCGAGCTGCGTGAGGAAACGGGCTACATCGCCGGGCAATGGGAATATCTGGGTGTGATGCATCCGTGTATCGGGTACTCGGACGAGCGCATCGAGATCTATCTGGCACGTGAGCTGACCCACGTCGGCGATGCGCTCGACGATGGGGAATTTCTCGAGATCCTGAGTTTTCCGGTGGATGAGGTGATTCGGGCGGTTGCCGAAGGCGCGATCACCGATGGCAAGACGATCGCCGCGTTGTTCAGGGCGCTCCCGGCGCTCGGATTGTCGATCGGCGCCAAGTCACAGGACTGACGCTACGAAGGCCCTAGAAAGGTACCGTTGTGCTGCTCGGTCTTGTACTTCGGGTCAGGGCGGACGCTGAAGCCGTGGCGTGAGCGTCGGTGAGGGAGGCAATAAAAAACGCGAACCGTGGTTCGCGTTTTTTATTGGGGCGCCCCGCGGGGCGCCTTCAGGTCGATCACCCGCAGGTGCCGACGGCTCCGCATGCGGTGCAGAAGTCGCAGCCGTCCTTGCGGATGACGGAGTGGTTGCCGCATTCGCTGCACAGTCCGCCCTGCATGACCTTGGGGTCACTGTCTTCGCGCGGCGCTTCGAGGATGCCCATCTCCCGAACCGGGTAACCATGTTCGTCGAGCACGCCGAGCATCGCATAGCGGTGGATGATGAGCTGGGCCATGTATGCGACGGTGCTCGGGTAGTTCTGCTGGCGTTTGGTTCCGGGGACGAAGGCCATGAAGTCGCCGAGCGGCTCCGGGTAGTTCAGCAGCTTGCGCAGCTTCATGCCGATCCAGGCCGGATCCATGACGCGCATGTCGAGCGACAGGATGCGGGTCAGGCCGTCGAGGGCGCGCGGATAGTTGCCGGACAGCCATACCGAGTACGGACGCGTGACGCCGTCGGGGAGGGTGATTTCCTTCAGGCCGAGGACGAAGTCTTCGCCGGTGGCCGGGTTGGTGATATCCACCGTCCAGGACAGCGTGCCGTCGGTGCCGGTCTTGGGTTCCTGCAGGCTGAAGAGCGTATCGAGCACCGGCGTCGGCGCGTCACTCACCTCGAGGGCACCGAGTTTTTCGCAACGGTAGCGCACCACCTGGGCAAAGGCCGAGACGACGCCGGGGAACATGGTCTTCTCGCCGTGCGGCGGGAAGGGCATTTCGAAGGATTTTTCGCCGATCGTGCGGGCGAGGGTCTCGAGCTTGAGCTTGAGCCAGCCGCGGTCGTTGGCGCGCATGTCCATCGACAGTGTTTTTGCAACGGCGCCGAGGCCGCGCGGCTGGTCCGCGCCGTTGACCCAGACTTCGAACGGGAAGGTGCCGCCGTTGTTGCCGACCTGGCCGACGAAGAGCGCGAAGTCGCCGGTCGGGGTCCCGAGCATGTAGGTCCAGGCCATGTTCCCGTCCGGAAGCTCGGGGCGACCGGGCCAGCGCAGGCTGGACAGGACCGGGGCGGGGAGGCTCTTGATCGACAGGCGCTTGTTCGGGCCGGAGAGCTCGACGTCCTGCGGCTGTTTCTGCTCCGTGGAGGGCGCGACGGAGAGCACGGAACCGAGCACCGAGTTGGGGCGGTAGGTGGCGAGGCCCTTCAGGCCGGCTTTCCACGCGGAGAGGTAGAGATCCTCGAACTCCGTGTAGGGGTAGTCCTCGGGGACGTTCACCGTCTTCGAGATCGAGGTGTCGATGAAGGGCGCGACCGCGGCGACCATGTCCTTGTGGGCCTGTGCCGAGATCTCGAGGGCGGTGACGAAATAGGACGGCAGGCTGTCCATGTTGCCGCCGAGGTGCTTGTACAGACGCCATGCGTAATCCTCGACGGCGTACTCCTTGTACGTGCCGTCGGCCATGCGCTTGCGCCGGGTGTAGGTGTACGAGAAGGGCGGCTCGATGCCGTTCGAGGCGTTGTCCGCGAAGGCGAGCGAGATCGTGCCGGTCGGGGCGATCGACAGCAGGTGCGAGTTGCGCAGGCCGTGCTTGCGGATCTTGTCCTTGACCTCGTTGGGGAGGCGCGAGGCGAAATTGCCGCCGGACAGGTAGAGGTCGGCGTTGAAGAGCGGGAAGGCGCCGCGCTCCTTGGCGAGTTCGACGGACGCGAGGTAGGCGCGGTCGCGCATGTACTCGGAGATCTTGGCCGCGACGGCGCGGGCTTCGGGGCCGTCGTAGCGCTGGCCGAGCATGATCAGGGCGTCGCCGAGGCCGGTGAAGCCGAGGCCGACGCGGCGCTTCGATTGTGCTTCGTTTTCCTGCTGTTCGAGCGGCCAGTGCGTGACGTCGAGCACGTTGTCGAGCATGCGGATCGCAACATCAACGACCTTGCCGAAGGCGGCGTAGTCGAAGTCGGCCTTTTCGGTGAAGGGATTCTTCACGAAGGGCGTGAGGTTGATCGAGCCGAGGTCGCAGCAGCCGTACGGGGGGAGCGGTTGCTCGGCGCAGGGGTTGGTCGCCTCGATGGTCTCGCAGTAGTACAGGTTGTTGTCCTGGTTCATGCGGTCGAGGAACAGGATACCGGGCTCGGCGTGGTCGTACGTCGAGCGCATGATCTGGTCCCACAGTTCGCGGGCGCGCAGCTTGTGGTACACCCACAGGCCGTCGTCGCGCTGGTAGGCCCCCGCCGCCTTGAGGTCGTCGATCGGCTCGGCCTTGTGCGCGAGCTCGACATCGGTGTCGGTGTCGACGGCCTTCATGAAGGCGTCCGTGACGCCTACGGAGATGTTGAAGTTCGTCAGGTCGCCGTGGTCCTTGGCGTGGATGAACTCCTCGATGTCAGGGTGATCGCAGCGCAGCACCCCCATCTGGGCTCCGCGACGTGCGCCGGCGGATTCGACGGTCTCGCACGAGCGATCGAAGACGCGCATGTAGGACACGGGGCCGGAGGCGTTGGAGAGGGTGCCTTTGACGAGGGCGCCCTTCGGACGGATGCTCGAGAAGTCGTAGCCGACGCCGCCGCCGCGGCGCATCGTTTCGGCGGCCTGGGCGAGGGCGGTGTAGATGCCGGGACGGCCGTCCACGGCTTCGGAGACGGAGTCGCCGACGGGCTGGACGAAGCAGTTGATCAGCGTCGCCTGCAGCTTGGTGCCGGCCGCGCTGTTGATGCGGCCTGCGGGCACGAAGCCTTTTTCCTGCGCTTCGAGGAATTTCGCTTCCCAATGGGCGCGCTTGTCTTCGGCTTCGACCGCCGCGAGTGCGCGTGCGACGCGCGTGCGCACTTCGGCGACGGTCTGCTCGTCGTCCTTCGCGTATTTTTCGATGAGAACCTCGCCCGAGATTTCCTGGGGTGCGAGGGTCGAAGCGTCGGCCTTGCCTTTTGCCTGCGGATTGATCGTCGTGCTCATGGTCTTTTTCAGTGTGTGAGTCCGTTCGATTGGTGTGTGTTTCGGCGTGAAGAATAGCCTGTGGAGTCTGATTTTGCAAAAAAATAAAAGCACATAAAAACAAGTAGTTAAAAATTTAAACAGTATGTCAAGCGTGCGAATATCACTACATCTAGTAGCGCTTTTGGCTGGTCTGTGCGGCTGAAAGTCGCGCCGGCAAAGGGTTTGGGCTGTCGTTGGGTGTCGCGCAACGATTCGCGCGGCGGAGGCAGGAAATGTTTGCCCCTTTTGGGCGGGTGCGTGATGCAGTATCACTTGCTGCTAAAATTCTTGCAGAGAGCATGCTCCGGAGTTCGCTATGCATGATGCCGAGCGGGTAGCAGCACAGGCGGTCGAGCGCCATCGGCGCGAGCCGTCGCAACTGCTGCAGGTTCTTGTCGAAACGCAGGACGCCATTGGCTATCTGCCGGCGGCTGCGCTGACCCGCATCGCCGGCTTGCTGGAGTTGCCACGGTCGCGCGTCGAGGGCGTTGCCGGCTTCTACAGCTTCCTGCACACGGAGCCCGTCGGCCGTTTCCGCATCCTGTTTTCCGACAATATCATCGACCGGATGCTCGGCAGCCGTGCGTTGATGGAGCGCCTATGTCGCCGGTTGGGGGTGTCGCCGGGACAGGTGTCGCCGGGAGGCGAAGCGAGCGTCGATATCACGTCCTGTACCGGCATGGGTGATCAGGGGCCGGCGATCCTGGTGAATGGGGTGGCGGTGACGCGGCTCGACGAGGCGCGCGTGGAACGCATCGCGGCGCTGGTGCACGCGGGGACGCCGCTCGCCGCGTGGCCTGCGGAATTCTTCCGCGTCGATGACAACATCCGTCGCCGTGGCGCCTTGCTCGGCGCGGATTTCGTTCCCGGATCGGCCTTGCAGGCGGCGATGAAGCGCGGGCGGAATGGCTGGCTCGAGGAGATGCGCGTTTCGGGTCTGCGCGGGCGCGGCGGGGCGGGTTTCACGACGGCGGTGAAGTGGGGCGCGTGCCGCGATGCGCCGGGGGCCGACAAGGTCGTGGTCTGCAATGCGGACGAGGGAGAGCCGGGCACGTTCAAGGATCGCGTCCTGCTGGCCAGCCAGGCCGACCGGGTGATCGAGGGCATGACGCTGGCCGCGTGGGCGACCGGCGCGCGGCAGGGGCTGCTGTACCTGCGCGGCGAGTATCGCTATCTGTTGAAGCATCTGCGGGCGGTGCTGGCCGTGCGCCGCGCCGCGGGGCTGCTGGGAGCGCGGATCCTGGGCGAAAGCGGATTCGACTTCGACATCGACATCCACCTCGGCGCGGGTGCCTACGTGTGCGGCGAGGAAACGGCGCTGCTCGAATCGCTGGAAGGCAAGCGCGGGACGCCACGGATCCGGCCGCCGTTCCCGGTGACGCACGGTTACCTCGGACGCCCGACCGTCGTGAACAACGTCGAGACGCTCGCGAAGACGACGCTGATCGCGCTGCAGGGCGGGGCCGCATTCGCGGCGACGGGGACGCCACAGTCGACCGGCACGAAGCTGCTTTCGATTTCGGGCGACTGCGCGTACTCCGGCGTCTATGAATACCCCTTCGGCGTGACCATCGAGCATGTGCTCGAGGACTGCGGGGCGCACGATCCACAGGTCGTGCAGGTGGGAGGGGCGTCGGGGGTGACGATCGCGAGCCACGAGTTCCATCGGCGCATCGCGTTCGAGGATGTGCCGACGGCAGGGGCCTTCATGGTGTTCGACGGGAGGCGGGATCCGTTCGAGATGGCGCGCAACTTCGTGCATTTCTTTGCGCACGAGAGCTGCGGATTCTGTACGCCGTGCCGCGTCGGAACGGCCCTGCTCAAGGGCTACATGGACAAGCTCGCGAGCGGGAAGGGGGCGAAGATGGATCTGGCCGACATCGAGTGGTTGGACCGGCTGCTGAAGAATGCCAGCCATTGCGGGCTGGGGTCCAGCGCGCCGAATCCGGTGATCGACACGCTGCTCAAGTTCCGCCCGGCGTATGAGCGGCGCCTGGTATCGCTCGACTTCAAACCGGCGTTCGACCTGGATGCGGCGCTGGAGACCGCGCGCCGCATGACCGGTCGTGACGACCCGGCGGCGCATCTCGATAGGCGGGAGGAGGTGTAGCGATGGGCGGGACATTCCTGTTCGACGGGCAGCCGGTGCCGTTCGAGGACGGTCAGACGATTCTGCAGGCCGCGCGCGCGGCCGGACGCTACATTCCGCACCTGTGCTGGCACCCGGATTTCCCGCCGCACGGTTCGTGCAAGCTGTGCATCGTGAAGGTGGGCGGGCGTCACGTGTCGTCCTGCGCGCTGCCGGCGCGGGACGGCATGGAAGTGGAGAGCAATACGCCGGAGATCAATGGCGAGCGGCGGGCGCTGCTGCAGATGCTGTTCGTGGAAGGGAACCACTTCTGCCCGTCGTGCGAGAAGAGCGGCAACTGCCAGTTGCAGGCGCTGGCGTACGAACTGGACATGAGCAGCGCGCGCTTCGCGCATTTCTTCCCGGACCGGCCGGTCGATGCGTCGCATCCGGACGTGTTGCTCGACTTCAACCGCTGCATCTTCTGCGAGCTGTGCGTGCGGGCGTCGCGCGATGTGGACGGCAAGGGGGTGTTTGCGCTGACCGATCGCGGCATTCACAAGCATCTGGTCGTGAATGCGGAGTCGGGGCGGCTCGCCGACACGGACTTCGCGGTGACCGACCGGGCCGCGGATATCTGTCCCGTGGGCGTGATCCTGCGCAAGCGGGTGGGGTTCGCCGTACCGATCGGCGAGCGCAAGTACGATCGGGCGTCGATCAGCACGGTCGCGATGGAGAAGGGCGAATGAGCGACAGCATCCCCATGCCGCGCGTGCGCGTTGCGACGACTTCGCTGGCCGGTTGCTTCGGCTGCCACATGTCGTTTCTCGACATGGACGAGCGCCTGCTCGACCTCGCTAAGGTCGTCGAGTTCGACCGCTCGCCGCTGACCGACATCAAACATTGCGGGCCTTGCGACATCGGGCTGATCGAGGGCGGCGTGTGCAATGCGGAGAACGTCCACGTCCTGCGCGAGTTCCGGCGCAACTGCAAGACGCTGGTGGCGGTGGGGGCCTGTGCGATCAATGGCGGGCTGCCGGCGCAGCGCAATCATCTCGACCTGGGCGACTGCCTGCAGCAGGTGTACGTGAAGCGCGACGGGGTCGAGGACGGGGGCGTTCCCGACGATCCCGAGTTGCCGCTGCTGCTCGACCGCGTGCACCCGATCCACGAGGTCGTGCGGGTCGATTACTTCATTCCGGGATGCCCGCCTTCGGGCGACGCGATCTGGACCTTCCTGACCGACCTGATCGGCGGTCGCACGCCGCGCCTGCCTCACCCTTTGCTGCATTTCGATTGAGGTCTTGCATGGATTCGCTTGAAACGGCCGCCGACAGGGAGCGCCTGCGACGGGTGGTGATCGACCCGGTGTCGCGGGTCGAAGGGCACGGCAAGGTGACGCTGCTCCTCGACGAGGAGGATCACGTGCGCGAGGCGCGGCTCCATATCGTGGAATTCCGCGGCTTCGAGGTGTTCATCCAGGGGCGTCCGTACTGGGAAGTCCCGGTGATGGTGCAGCGCCTGTGCGGCATCTGCCCGGTCAGCCATCACCTCGCGGCGTCGAAGGCGATGGACTGCGTCCTCGGCGCGCGGATCACGCGCTCGGCCGAGAAGCTGCGGCGCCTGATGCACTACGGCCAGATCCTGCAGTCGCACGCCTTGCACTTCTTCCACCTGTCCTCGCCGGACCTGCTGTTCGGCTTCGATTCCGAAGTGGGCAAGCGGAACATCGTCGGGGTGGCCGCGGCGCACCCGGAGGTCGCGCGCCAGGGGGTGCTGCTGCGGAAATTCGGGCAGGAGGTGATCCGGGCGACCGCCGGCAAGCGCATCCACGGTACCGGCTCGGTGCCGGGCGGAATGAACCGGCACCTCGCAGTCGAGGACCGCGACGCGCTGCGTGCGGACATCGATCGGATGGTCGAGTGGAGCCGCACGGCGGTCGCGCTGGTGAAGCAGCTGCACCAGGCCGATCCCGCGCTGTATGACGAATTCGGGCGATTCCCGGCCAAGCTGATGAGCCTGGTGCGAGCGGATGGCGGGATGGACCTGTATCACGGGGCGCTGCGCTTTCGCGATGCGGATGGAAAGATCCTGCTCGATCAGGTGCCGGATCAGGCCTACCGCAGCGTGATCCGGGAGCAGGTGAAGCCGTGGAGCTACATGAAGTTCCCTTACCTGGAGCAGCTGGGACCGGAGGAGGGCTGGTACCAGGTCGGGCCGCTTGCGCGGGTGCAGAACTGCGACTTCATCCCGACGCCGCTGGCAGAGTCGGAGCGGCTCGAGTTCATCGATTACGGCAAGGGCGAGCCGGTCAGGGCGACGCTCGCGTATCACTGGGCGCGGATGATCGAGATGCTGCACGCGGCCGAGGTGATCCGCGATCTGCTGGGCGACGGGGATTTGCTCGAAGGGCCATTGATGGGGGACGGCGTGCGCGGAAACGAGGGCGTCGGCATCATCGAGGCGCCGCGCGGAACCCTGATCCATCATTATCAGGTTGGTGACGACGACCTCGTGACGATGTGCAACCTGATCGTGTCGACAACCCACAACAATCAGGCGATGAATACGGCCGTGCGGGAGGTGGCGCGCCGCTACCTGGACGGGCGGAAGCTGACCGAGGGGCTGCTCAATCACATCGAGGTGGCGATCCGCGCCTACGATCCGTGCCTGTCCTGCGCGACCCATGCGCTGGGCAAGATGCCGCTGGTGCTGGAGCTGGCGGCGGCGAACGGCGAGGTGCTGGACCGGGTGGTGCGTGACTGATCCGGTGAGGCTGGTCGTTTTCGTCACCGGCAACGAGTCCCGCGGCGACGACGCTGCAGGGCCGGCCTTGCTGCACGCGTTGGAGTCCGAACTGCCGCCGGGGGTCCGGGTCGTTCATGATTTCCAGCTCCAGGTCGAGCATGCGCTGGAGTTGCGTGATGCGGACCTGGCGCTGTTCATCGACGCGGCGTGCGGCCTGCAGGCGCCCTTCGGGTTCGCGGAGCCGGATGGCGGCGTCCCCGTCGCGAGCTTTTCGCACGCGCTTGCGCCTTCCGCCATCCTGGCAGTATTCCGGCGTATCGAGGGGCGCGAGCCGCCGCCGGCTTTCATCCTGGGCGTCCGCGCGGAGCGGTTCGAACTGGGTGAGGGGCTGTCGGAACAGGCCGCGGAGGGGGTGGTGCAGGCGCTGGCCTTTGCGCGCGAACTGCTGCGCGAACCCGACGCCGGGCGGTGGCGCAGCCTGATTCAGGCGCGCGCGTTGCCGAGGTTGGGGAAAAACAGCGCGGTGTAGGCGGAAAGGTCGAGTTCGGCGCTTTCGCGGATGCGCCGCAGGCTGGCCGGTTCCATGTCCAGCAGCGACCAGATCACGGGGGCGATGCGCTCGGCGGCGGCCGTGCTGGATTCGTTTTCCTGATCGGCCTCGGCGATGCGCGCAGCCACGTGCACCATGGCCGCTTCATAGACATAGTCGCCGGCAAGGCGCGGGTTGCCCTGCGCGCCGATGATGTCGACGAAGGTCGTCGGCAGGCGCCACTGTGCCATCAGGGCGGCCCCCACCTCCGCATGGTCGCAGCCGGCGATGCGGCGTTCGACCTCGTGCAGCGGTTCGCGGTTGGCGGTGGCGACGGTGCGCGCTTCATGCGTGAGTTCGGGAATCGTCTGGTACATGACCAGGTGCCCGATGTCGGACAGTAGCCCGATCACGAACAGCCGCTCGACGCCGATCATCCCCTGGTTTCGTCCGATCTCGCGTGCGGCCAGCCCGCGCATGACGCTGCCGCGCCAGAAGCGGGGCATGTCGAGGTGCTGCGGCGCGAACAGGGAGAAGGCATCGCTGGCCGAAATGGCGAGCACGAGGTCGTGTACCTGCTGGATGCCGAGGATCGTCACCGCGCGCGTGATGGTGTCGATCCTGCCGCCGTAGCCGTAGAAGGCGCTGTTGGCGAGGCGCAGCAGGCTGGAGGAGATCGCGGGATCCGCGCTGATGGCGTGGGCCACGCTCGTTGCCGATCCGGTCGGGGCGTCGAGTTCGTCGCGGATGTGCAGGTATACCGTCGGCAGTGACGCGAGCGTAACGACGTTGGCAACGAGTTCCTGGGCAGAATGCATGGCAAGGTCTGGTGAAGCGCCGTCAGCGTGTGGGTGCGGGGGACGAGGTGTCCGCCGCAGGTGCGACAAGATCCCGGTAGGCGTGCCAGCTTGCGTGACCGACGACGGGCATCAATACCACCAACCCTAAATGAAAGCTGAGAAAGCCGATCAAAGTCAATATGACGATGATCGATGCCCACACGAGCATGGCGCCGGGATTGCGGGCGAGGGCGGCGATGCTGGCGAGCATCGAGGTTATCGCGTCCTGGTCGCGGTCGAGCATCAGCGGGACGGAAATCACGCTCGCAGCGAACACGATGCACGCGAACATCAGGCCGACACCGAAGTACACGAGCAGGAATTCGAGATTTTCGAACGCCACCAGCTGATTCAGGAAGCCGCTGAGGTTGGGGAGCTCGTTGGTGTAGAAGAGCGCGAAGATGACGAGCGAGGCGCGGGCCCAGACGAGGAAAATCACGCCGAGAACGATGGCGAAGATGCCGATGTTGCCGGCGTTGCGCCGCCACACGGCGAGGGCGGGGAGCAGGGCGCAGGCCCGCCCCTGTTCACGTTGCCGGCTGAGCTCGTACAGCCCCATCGCCAGGAAAGGGCCGAGCAGGAGGAAGCCCGAGGTCATCGCCGCGGTGTATTCGTAGGCGTGCTCGAACACCATCGTGACGAGAAGGCCCATCGCCGCGAAACAGAAGCCGAAGAAGAGGCTGGGGATGGGGCAGGCGCGGAGGTCGCCGATTCCGCGGCCGATCCAGCGCAAGGGGGCGCCCGCATCGACTTCGCGGACCGTGGGGAACACCGGACCTTCTGCTGCCGTACCCGTATCGATCTGCTGCGACATGTCTCTCTCCTGTTGGGGGGATCTTGTCGTGCGGCAGCGAACGGGGCTTCTCTGTCGTTGTTCCTATGTGGTGGTGAGAAAGCCTCGCATGGCATCGCCGACCGCATCGGGCGCTTCGGCCATCATCGCATGACCCGCGCCTTTGATGACTATCATACGCGCACCGCCGGGAACGTTGGCCAGTGCTTCCTGCAAGGGCTTGACGGCCTTCCGGGGCGTCATCTGGTCGCGCTCGCCGCATAGCATCGCGCAGGGAACGCGGATGCGGCCTGCCGCTTCGAGGCCGCCCTGGTAGGCGTTGCAGGCGGCGAGGTCGTTGGCGAGCACGCCGTCGCGCTGGCGCTCCATCAGGCGCAGGTTGAGGCCGGTGAGCGAGACGCCGGGGACGGGGCTCGCGCCGAGCTGCGAGGCGGGCGTGTAGGACCACTGGTTGATCATCGCGTGCGCGCTATCGCGCGTGCGCGCGGCGGCTTCGAGCAGCGGTGGCGCCACGGGCATGGGGGCGACGCTGCCGAGGAGGATGAGCTTCGTGATGCGTGCGGGAGCCTGCGCGGCCGCCTGGAGCGCGACGAGCGAGCCCATGCTGTGGCCGGCGAGGGCTGCGTGCACGACGCCGGCGGCGTCGAGCAGGGACTCGATCCAGTCCGCCAGGGCTTCGATGGTGGGCAGCGGGGCGCCTTGCGAGCGCCCGTGCCCGGGCAGGTCGGGGGCGAGGACGGAGAAGCCGTGGTGCGCGAGCTGGCGCGCCTGGTAGTTCCACACGCTGTGGTCGTGACCGGCGCCGTGGACCAGGACCACGACGGCCTGGCGGCGATCGAAGGGGCGCCCGCCGGTGTAGACGTAGGCGGGTGTGTCGTTGACGCTCAGTTCCATGGCTTAACCCTGCACGACGCGGCTGGCGGCGTACAGGCCGCGGTTGAGGTCCTCGATGAGGTCGTCGACGCTTTCGAGTCCGACCGACAGGCGCACGGTGCCTTCGCCGATGCCCGCGGCCGCGAGGTCCTGCGCGGACATGCGGAAGTGGGTGGTGCTGGCGGGGTGGATCACCAGGGACTTGGCGTCGCCGACGTTGGCGAGGTGCGAGAACACGCGCAGGCCTTCGATGAAGGCGCGACCGGCGGCGCGGCCGCCCTGGAGTTCGAAGGACAGCACCGAGCCGGCGCCGTCGGGCAGCAGGCGGGCGGCGAGCGCGTGATCCGGATGGCTGGCGAGCCCCGGCCAGGCGACGTGCGCGACGAGCGGGTGGGCTGCGAGGTGTTCGGCGACCGCGCGCGCGTTGGCGACGTGGGCGCGCATGCGCAGCGGCAGGGTTTCCATCCCCTGCAGGATCTGGAAGGCGTTCATCGGCGACAGGCAGGCGCCGAAGTCGCGCAGGCCTTCGCGCCGCGCGCGCAGCAGGAAGGCGGCGACGGGCGATTCCTCGGCGAAATCCATGCCGTGGAAGCCGTCGTAGGGTTCGGTGAGCGTCGGGAAGAGGCCGGAGGCTTCCCAGTCGAAGCGCCCGCCGTCGACCAGCAGGCCGCCGACCGCGACGCCGTGGCCGCCGAGGAACTTGGTCGCGGAGTGCAGCACGAGGTCGGCGCCGAGCGCGAGCGGGCGCTGCAGGCAGGGGGTGACGAGGGTGGCGTCGACCAGCAGCGGGACGCGATGGGCGTGGGCGATGCCCGCGATGGCGGGAATGTCGAGCACGTCGAGGCCGGGATTGCCGAGCGATTCGCCGAAGAACAGGCGCGTTTCGGGGCGCACTGCGGCGCGCCAGGCGTCGGGGTTGCGCGGATCGACGAACGTGGTGGTGATGCCGAAGCGCGGCAGCGTGTAGGCGAGCAGGTTGTGCGAGCCGCCGTAGAGGGCGTGCGAGGCGACGATATGGCCGCCGGCGCCCATCAGGGTGGTGATCGCGAGATGCAGCGCGGCCTGTCCGCTCGCGACGGCGATCGCGCCGATGCCGCCTTCGAGGGCCGCGATGCGTTCTTCGAGCATCGCATTGGTCGGGTTCGAGATGCGCGTGTAGACGTGGCCGGGGCGTTCGAGGTTGAACAGCGCGGCGGCGTGGTCGGCGTCCGGAAAAACGTAGCTCGTCGTGAAGTAGATGGGGGCTGCGCGGGCGCCGAAGGCGGGGTCGGGTGACTGGCCCGCGTGCAGGGCGAGCGTTTCGGGGCCGAAGGTCCTGGGTTGGGTCATCTGTCGTGCGGCTTTCTGTCCTTGGCGCGGGCGAGGCTCAGGCCAGTTCGTTGGGGTCAAGCATGCGCTGGATGACGGCGATGCGGTCCTTGAGCGCGAGCTTGCGCTTCTTGAGGCGGCGCAGCAGCAGTTCGTCTTCCTGCGGGGAGTCCTGCAGACGCGAGATGGCGTCGTCGAGGTCGCGGTGCTCGTTGCGGAGCTCCGTGAGCCGGATCTGCAGGCTGGTGACTTGGTCGAAGGCTTCTTCGGTCATCGGGTACCTGCTCAAGCTGGGCGTATGCACGCCGTTGGAGGGACGGTCGAATCGTTAATGTTATGCGCCGCGCGGCGCGATGACAACTTGCTGTGCAGCGTGCCGGTGCAAACCGTTGAACAATGCCCCGAATCGTCGATCGACCGGCCGCCCGCAGCCGTCCGGGGGCGGCCCTGACGCGTGCCGGGGCGTCAGTTGCAGAGGGCCGCGAGGATCAGCTGGCGGGCGTCCCGGGCGGAGTCGAGGAGCTGGTCGAGCTTTTGCCGGTCGATGCCGTGCAGGGCCGCGTCGCGGAGGCCGGCGCGGTGATCCAGCCCGAGGAGCTTGTCGAAGGGATTGGGCGTTTCCACCGCAAGGCTCGCAACGAAAAGGACGTCCGCGACGTTTGCGGGGGGCCAGGAGCCGCCGTAGGGGTTGCTGCAGTCGAAGGCGTCGAGGATGGTTTCGGGAAGCTCGAACACTTCGAGCACGGCCTTGCCGACGGGGGCGCTCCAGGTGGTCACGAACTCGGCGAAACGGGGCAGGTTGTCTTCGAGCGCGGGGTAGTCGGCGGCACGGGCGAGCAGCAGGAACTGGCCGATGTCGGCCATCATGCCGGCGAACATCGCGGTGTCGGGATTGACCGCGCGCAGTTCGCGGGCGAGGGCGTGGGACCAGGCGGCGACGTCGACCGAATGCATCCACAGCCCGGAGGCGATGGTGCGCATCTTCTGCGAGCGGTGGTCCTGGGCGAGCTGCTCGGCGGCCACCGCGAAGGCGAGGCAGCGCAGCGAGGCAAGGCCGATGCGGCGGACGGCATCGGCGACGTTGGTGATCTGGCTGGCGTAGGGGTTGAGCGCGACGGCGTTTGCCATGCGCACGGTCTTGGCGCCGAGCACCGGCTCGGTCTTTGCGACCGCGGCGATCTCCTCGAGCGAGGAGGCCGGGCTGTCGGCGAGCCGCTTGATGCGCAGCGAAACGTCCATGGCGGTGGGAAAGCTGAGACGCCCGTCGGCGATCTCGGCTTCGATCCGGTCGCCGAAGGCGCGTGCCTGAGCGTCGAAGTCCTTCATGGCGATTCCCGATAAACATTGATCATACAAGTTTACCGTGCCTTCGCGCCGGCCGGGCGGTCGCTGCGAAGGATCGAGGGCGGGGCGGGGCGCGCTCCGGTCCGGACCCCGCCCCCTTTCGTCAGAGGCTGCAGGAGGCGCCGATTGCCGTGACGCCGGCACGCGCGATCTGCGCGTCGTCGGAGGACTTCACCCCCGAAACGCCCACGGCGCCGATCACTTCGCCGCCCGCAACGATCATCTCGCCGCCTTCGAGCGGCGTGACGGGCAGCCCGAGGCCGGCGAAGCGGCCGTTGTTCACCATGTCCTCGATGGCCTTGCTGGGCTTGCGCATCATGACGCAGGTGCGGGCCTTTTCGGGCGCGACATAGGCGCTCGACGGCGGCGCATTGTCGAGGCGCTGCAGCCACAGCAGGTGGCCCCCTTCGTCGCAGATCGCGATCGTGACCGCCCAGCCGTTGCGCAGGGCTTCGGTTTCCGCTGCCGCGGCGATCTTGCGCGCATCGTCGAGGGTCAGGACCTGGCGGGTCTTCATCTTGGGTGTCTCCGTTGAGCAAAAAGGGCGCAATTTTGCCGCGGGCGAAGGTTTTGGAAAAGCCCGCGCCGGAAGCGGGGCGCCGGCGAAGGCCGGACGCGTCACGACGGCATGCCCTGTCGGCGCAATCTTGATGCAGATCACGTACTCGGACGGTCTATCCCGATACGCTGGCGGGAAAATGCCCGCTCCAGTGCCGATGGGGCACGACGGATGCCCGGTGGCGCTCCGGCGGCGTGCGGGAATGTCCGTGGAGAAGATCGTGAAAGTGGTTTTTGCGCCGGCCGTGGGGCTGATGAACCGCTGCAGCTACCCGGTGAAATTCGGCCTGCTCGGGCTGATCATCGCGGTGGCATTTGCCAGCCTGATGCTGACGCTCGCACGCCAGTTGAATGCGACGATCGAGCGGACGGAGCGCGAGCTGGTCGCTTCCGGTCTCGTGCGGCCGATATCGAAGGCGGTCGAACTGGTCCAGCAGCATCGCGGCCTGTCCTCGGCGGTGCTCGGCGGGCTGGAGAGTGCGAAGGCGACGCGTGCGGACAAGGCGGTCGAGGTCGATCATGCCTTCGAGACGCTGGAGGCGGCGCTGCCGCAGGCGTTGCGCAAGAGTGACTGGAGCGACATCCGTTCGCGCTGGAACGGATTGGCGCGGGACGGGCTGAAGCTGGATCCGGCCGAGAACATCCGGACGCATACGCGGCTGATCCAGAATCTGCTGGATTTCCAGATTGCGGTCGCGGACGAGTACGGCCTGACCTTCGATCCGCAGCAGGACAGTTACTACCTGATGTCGACGGCGGTGATCCGCACGCCCTACCTGCTCGAGCGCATCGGCCGGCTGCGCGCCAAGGGGGCGGGAGCGCTCGCGCGCGGCACGATCGACGAGGCGGGCAAGCTCGACGTGAGCGTGCTCGCGGGCGACGTGAGCGAGGCGGTGGGCGATCTCGAGTCCAACATCCGCAAGATCGTCGCGCAGCGGCCCGATCTCGCACAGCGGCTGGAGTCGTCGTTCGCGGAAATGACCGGCAAGCTCGCGACCGTGAACGGCGTGGTGCGCCAGATCCAGGCGGGCGATCTGCAGAGCACTGCGGCGTCGGCATACTTCGGGATGGCCACCGAGGCGATCACCGTGGGCTACAGGCAGATGAACGAGATCCTGCTGCCGACGCTCGACGAGCTGCTGCGGCACCGCATTGCCGAGGCCCGGCGCGTGCTGTACTTCAACATCGCCGTGCTGGTGGTCGTCGCGGTCGCGATCGCCTACCTGGCGATCGGGGTGTATCTGTCGATCATGGGCAGCGTGAAGCGGCTTGCCGACGGCAGCCACCGGCTGGCGGCGGGCGATCTGACGACCGCGATCCGGCTGCAGGCGCGCGACGAACTGCACATGATTGCCGACGGCTTCAACGACATGGCCGCGACGATGTGCCGCCTGATCACGAGCATCCAGAGCAATTCCGGGCAGGTCGCGGAGACGGCGCGCGGCATGGTGGAGTCGGCACGCCAGATCGACGCGGCTTCGCAGCGGCAGAGCGAGGCGGCGTCGAGCATGGCGGCGGCGGTAGAGGAGATGACGGTGGGCATCGACCACATCGCCGGCAACGCGAGCAGCGCCAACGAGCTGGCGCGGCGCTCGGGCAGGCTGTCGGGCGAAGGGGGCGAGATCGTCGAGTCGGTGGTCGCCGATATCGGGGAGATCGCGCGCGCGGTGTCCGGCTCGGCCGATACCATTGCCGAGCTGGACCGGAGTTCGGAACGGATTTCGGCAATCGTGAATGTGATCAAGGAGATCGCCGACCAGACCAATCTGCTGGCGCTGAACGCGGCGATCGAGGCCGCCCGTGCGGGCGAGCAGGGGCGCGGCTTTGCGGTGGTGGCGGACGAGGTGCGCAAGCTCGCCGAACGCACGACGCAGTCGACGCAGGAGATCGCGCAGATGGTCGGGGCGATTCAGCGCGATGCGCGCGGTGCCGTGGACAGCATGCAGGGCGGCGTGACACAGGTGAACAGCGGCGTTGCGCGCGCGCAGGAGGCGGGGGCTGCGATGGCGAGCATCCGCGACGAAGCCGGCCGGGTCGTGGAGACCGTGTCCGAGATCTCCGATGCGCTGCGCGAGCAGAGCGTGGCGTCGACGGAGATTGCACGCAACGTCGAAACGATCGCGCGCATGGCCGAGGAGAACAGTGCGATTGCCGTCGAGAGCCACCAGACGGCGGATCGGCTCGAGAGCCTCGCGGCGCAGTTGCTTGCGGACGTGGGCCGCTTCAAGGTGGCCTGAGCGCGCCGCTTCCGCCTATGCGTGAGGGGCGGGCGCCGGCTGGCGTAGCGTCTCCGAAGGCAGTTCGCCGAACATCGAACGGTAGTCCGACGCGAAGTGCGAGAGGTGCCAGAAGCCCCAGCGCGCGGCGATGTCGGCGATCTGGTGGCTGGCGGGGTCGGCGTTCTTGAGTTCGCGGCGCACGCCGTTCAGGCGCAGCGCCCGCAGGAAGCTGACGGGGTTGAGGTTGAGGATGTCCTGGAAGCTGTACTGCAGCGTGCGGCGCGATACGCGCAACTCGGTGCACAGGTCGGCGACGGTGATGGGTTCGTCGATGTGGCTGCGCATGTATTCGCGCGCGCGATCGACGATCAGCTGGCGGGCGCGGCACGGTGTCGCCGGGCGCGGAGTGTCCTCGCGCGGCGTGATCGCGGCGACGATGCTGCCGTAGATCGCCTGTTCGAGGCCCTTGCGCATCTGCGGATGGCGCAGCAGGTCCGGGGTGGCTTCGAGGCTGGCGAGCACCGTGAGGAGGAAGCCGCGCAATGCTCCGGCCTGGTCGGCGGTCGCCGGGATGACGCGGCGCTTGCCGATTTCGGCTTCGATGTCGCGATGTTCGACGCGCAGGGCGTAGTCGGTGAAGGCCGCGACGTCGGTCGTCACGGCGACGATGTCGTGCAGGCGGGGGGTGCGGTAGTCGAGGTCTTCTCCCCCCTTGAGCGTGACGATGGAGTCGAGTTCACACGGTTCGCCGCAGTACCAGCCGGCGCCGTCGATTTCCACGGGTACGCCGATCGTGCGCGAGCCTTCCCACGAGCTGCCGACTTCGTGCACGACCTGGTTGGTCCGTTCACGGAAGACCTGCACGTTGTCGAACCAGAATTCGTCGAAGCGCCCCGTGAAGGAACCGGCCGAAAGCTGGTCGTAGCGCTGATTCCAGTGTTGCAGGCAGGCTGCGTGGTCGTCTGCGTCGCGTGTGTCGAGGTGCACGACGGAATACGCGTCGTCGCCCGCGGTGCGCGTGCTCCGGTCGCGCCCGGCGAGGATGTGGGCATCCATTTTCCGATTGTCTCCTCACCGGAAAGTGCGATTAATTGTAGTTATGAGCATTGTTATTGTTTGAAAGACACTAATACAAAAGTGACACACGGGACAATGAAATTTTTCTAATGATCTGCGAGCGTTGTCGTTCGGGACGAACTCCCGGGCCTCACGGGTGCGGATTGCCGATTTCGGATAACGGTCTGCGAAAGGCGCTTCCTACAATCGACGCCATCGGTTGCAGGTCGGCGCGTGCGCCGGCCGTGACGACCGGACAAGAAGCCGGCCAAACGGCACATCACATCAAGTGAGGAGACGACAACATGACCACAAGGACCAGGAGGTCGCCTGGCCTCGCGCTCGTTTGCATGACCGTTGCAGCCGTGCTGGGCAACGGTGCTGCGCGGGCGGCGGCGACCGAGGCGGAGGCGGCGACGCTGGGCAAGAGCCTGACGCCGGTGGGTGCGGAGCAGGCGGCGAGCAAGGACGGCGCGATTCCGGCGTGGACCGGCGGGATGACGCAGGTGCCGGCGGGGTGGAAGCCGGGGCATCTGGATCCGTTCAAGGACGACAAGCCGCAGTTCTCGATCGACGCGGGCAACGTCGACAAGTACGCGGACAAGCTCTCGGCCGGCCAGATCGCGCTGATCAAGGCCTACAAGGGCTATCGCATGGACGTGTATCCGAGCCGGCGCAGCTGTCCGGTGCCGGATTTCGTTGCCACGCAGACGAAGAAGAACGCCACGGCGGCGAAGCTGGGGGCGGATGGCTGGCAGCTCGAGCAGGTGTTCGGCGCGGGCGTGCCGTTCCCGGTGCCGAAGTCGGGTGCCGAGGTGATGTGGAACTACAAGCTGCGCTACACCGGGCTCGGCCGGCGGGCGCAGATCTCGGCGCTGATGCCGGAGAAGGACGGCAGCTACGTCGAGAACAAGCAGTGGGCGTACGAGATGTACCCGTTCAACGACCCGAAGGTGACCGGGCCGGCGGACGTGGGCGGGGTGGAGTCGAAGCTGCTGTACGACGTGCTGACGCCGCCGTCGCGCGCGGGTGAGGGCTACCTGATCCACGCCTACATCGACAAGCCGCAGGACGCGTGGATCTACTTCCCGGGCCAGCGCCGCGTGCGCCGGTCGCCGACCTTCGCCTACGACAACCCGATCGCCGGTTTCGACAACCTGTACTTCGTCGACCAGATCAACATGTTCACGGGCGCGCTGGACCGCTACGACTACAAGCTGGTGGGCAAGAAGGAGATGTACGTGTCGTACAACTCCTACCGGCTGATCGACAAGAAGCAGAAGTTCAAGGACATGCTCGGGCCCGAGTACGTGAAGCGCGAGCTGATGCGCTACGAGCCGCACCGCGTGTGGGTCGTGGAGGCGACGGTGAAGGCCGACAAGCGCCATTCCTTCGCGAAGCGGGTGTTCCACTTCGACGAGGATTCGTGGGCGCTGCTGCAGGTCGATATGTACGACGCCAAGGGCAACCTGTGGCGCGTGCAGGAGGGCAGCCTGTGGGCGGCGCCGGACGTGGGGGCGTGCATGGCGTACGAGACGCAGATGTATGACCTCATCGCGCGCCGCTACGTGGTCGACAACTGGACTGCCGAGGGCGAGGTGCTGGACCTGACCGCGGCCAAGGATGGCCGCATCACGGCGGGCAACTTCACGCAGGACGAAATGCGCCGCCGCGGCGAGCGCTGACCCCGACTCCACCAAGGGAGAATCTCCATGAAGAAGAGGACGATTTCGGATCGTCGGGGCCCGCTCGCGCCTTCGATCCTGGCTGTGGCGGTTGCGGCGGCGTGCTGGTCGCCGGCGAGTCATGCGTTTCGCTTCGGGTCCGAGGACGGGATCTCGGGCAGCCTGGACAGCACGATCTCGTACGGCGTGATCAGCCGGCTGCAGTCGGCGAGCTGCAAGACCGTCAGCAACGACAGCGGCGGCTGCAACAACGGCACCAACAACGATCTGTCGAAGGTGTACAACCTGGGCAACGGCCTGGGTTACGCGAACGCCGACTTCAACTTCACGAACTTCGACGACGGCAACCTCAACTACAAGAAGAACGACATCGTCTCGGCGGTGCTGAAGGGCACGCACGACCTGTCGCTGAAGTACGGGGACGGCTGGAGCGCGCTGGCGCGCGTCAACTGGTTCGTGGACACGAAGTCGGACGACACGCGCCGCACGGATGCCGCGAACGAGGCGACGGGGAACGCGACGCTGCTGGACCTGTGGGTGGCCAAGGAATTCACCCTCGGCGACCGGCGCGGCAAGGTGAAGCTCGGCAACCAGGTGATCTCCTGGGGCGAGGACATCTTCATCGTCGGCGGCGTGAACCAGATCAACGCGATCGACCTGCAGAAGTTTCATGTGCCGGGCACGCAGCTGAAGGAGATCTTCATCCCGGCGCCGATGCTGTCGGCCTCGCTCGCGCTGACGGAGAGGCTGGGCGCGGAGGCGTACTACCAGTTCCGCTGGAACGGCTTCAAGTTCGATCCGGTGGGTTCCTTCTTCTCGACCGCGGACGTGCTGGGCAAGGGGCGGCGGATTGCGTACGTGCCGACCAGCATCATCGAGGACTTTGCCGGTCCGGGCGCCTGCGCGGGGCTGCCGAACGGGCATTGTGGCGACGATCCGGGCATCCCGGACGCGGATGCGGTCGCGGCCGGCATCGCGGTGCCCTTCCTCGGCACGAAGAAGCCGAAGAAGACTGGCCAGTACGGCGTGAACTTCCGCTACAACGCCGAGGAGATCGACACCGAGTTCGCCTTCACGTACCAGCGCTACCACGACAAGCTGCCCTTCCTGGGCTTCACCGGCAACACCGCCGGCGCAGTCACCGGGTTCTTCGTCGCCTACGGCGAGGACAAAGACCTGTACGCGATTTCGGCCAACACCAAGCTCGCGAACATCGCGGTCGGGGCGGAGCTGTCGTACCGGCCGAAGGACAGCGTCGGCATCGACCCGACGGTGCCTTTCGGCAACATCTTCGGCGGGCCGTCGAGCAAGTTCAGCATCTACGAGAACGGCAGCAACCCGGGCTTCATCGAGGAGGAGAAGTACCAGTTCCATCTCACCGGCTTCTACACCTTCTCGCACAACGATCCGCTCGGCGGCGTCGCGAAGGCGCTGGGGGCGACCGACGGCTTCATCCTCGCCGAGGCCGCGGTCGCGCACTACCCGGGGCTCGACACGAGCGGCGTGACGCCGCTGTTCCTGCCGGACTACTCGCTGCCGAACAAGACTTCGTGGGGCTACGTCGTCGAGGCCGCGCTGAACTACCCGAACGTGTGGGGCACCGGCGTCACGCTCACGCCGCAGATCGACTGGTACCACGATGTACACGGCACGACGCCCAACGGGCTGCCCTTCGTCGAGGGGCGCAAGGCGCTGACGTTGTCGCTGTTCGCGAACTACCGCGATGCGTGGAAGGGGGCGATCCAGTGGGTGACCTTCTCCGGCGGTGGGGCCAACAACCTGATGCGCGACCGGGACTTCCTCGCGGCGAGCATTTCGTACTCGTTCTGATGTAGCTGCCGACACTGCGGGAGCGCGACTTCCGCAGTGCCGGCCCAACGGATACCCCAAAATGATAGAGAGACTCGTGCTGGCGATGCAGCGCGTGTGCTTCAGGCACCGCATGCCGATCCTGCTTGCCTTGCTCGGCTTTACGGTGGTGATGGCGCTGTTCGCGTCGCGCCTGCACATGAGCGCCGGCTTCGACAAGCAGCTGCCGCAGAACCACGAATACATCCAGACCTTCAACCAGTACCGCGACGTGCTGTTCGGCGCGAACCGCATCATCGTGACCGTCGAGGCGAAGCAGGGCGACATCTGGAACGAGAAGGCACTGACCAAGCTGTATGACGTGACGCAGGCGCTGTTCTTCATGAAGGGCGTCGACCGGCGCACGGTGACGTCCTTGTGGACGCCCAACACGCGGGCGGTGCAGATCACCGAAGAAGGCATGAAGGCGGAGGACGTGATCGGCGGCGATGTGACCGTGAAGGCGCTCACGCCCGGCAACATCGCGGCGATCCGCGAGCGCACGATCGTCGGCGGCTTCATCGGCTCGCTGGTCGCGAACGACTCGTCGTCGGCAATGGTGGTCGCGGAACTCGCCGACCCCGATCCGCAGACCGGCGAGCGGCTCGACTACGCGGAGTTCAGCCAGCGGCTGGAGCGCGAGGTGCGCGACGCCTTCAGCGACGGCGACGTGAGGATCCGCATCATCGGCTTCGCCAAGCAGATGGGCGACATCTCGGAAGGGGCGACGAGCGTGATCGAGTTCTTCGCGCTGGCCTTCCTGCTCACCGCCGCGGCCGTCTATTGGTATACGCGCTCGTGGCTGCTGACCTTCCTGCCGCTGTCGTGCTCGCTAGTGTCGGTGGTGTGGCAGTTCGGCACGATCACGCTGCTCGGCTTCGGCCTCGATCCGCTGGCGATCCTGGTGCCCTTCCTGGTGTTCGCGATCGGCGTGTCGCACGGCATCCAGCAGGTGAACTACATCGCCAAGGAGGTCATCAACGGCGCGGACGGCTACACGGCGGCGAGCCGCAGCTTCACGGGCCTGCTGGTGCCGGGCACGCTGGCGCTGATCACGGCCTTCGTCGGCTTCGCGACGCTGGTGCTGGTGCCGATTCCGATGATCCGCGAGCTCGCGATCACGGCGTCGGTGGGCGTCGCGTACAAGATCGTGACGAACCTGATCATGCTGCCGGTGGTCGCGAGCTACTTCCGCTTCGACGAGCGCTTCGTGCTGCGGGCGACCAAGATGGAGGCGCTGCGCAACCGCATGATGGCCTCGCTCGGCGTGCATATCGCCAATCCGCGCAACGCCGCGATCGGCACCTTGGTGTGCCTCGCGCTGCTGGCGGTGGCGGTGTGGCAGAGCCAGGGGCGGCACGTCGGCCACGTGCTGCCGGGCGCGCCGGAGCTGCATGACGACTCGCGCTACAACCGCGACGTCGAGGCAGTGGTCGCGCGCTACGCGCTGGGGCTGGACCTGCTGACGGTGGTCGTCGAGACGCCGGCCGACGGCTGCTATCGCCACGACGTCATGAGCCATGTCGACCGCCTGACCTGGTATCTCGCGAACGTGCCGGGCGTGCTCTCGGCGCAGTCGCTGCCGGCGATGACGAAGCTCGCGGCCTCGGGCGTCAATGAAGGCAATCCGAAATGGGCCGCGCTGCCGCAGGAGGAGCTGACGCTGGGCGAGGCGGTGCGCCAGGTGCCGGAAGGCATGCGCCTCTTCAACCCGGACTGCACGCTGCTGCCGGTGAACCTGTATCTCGCGGACCACAAGGCGTCGACGATCAAGGAAGTGGTCGCGGCGGTGAAGCACTTCCGCGACACCCAGCCCTTCCCCGGCGTGACGGTGCGGCTCGCGAGCGGCAACGCGGGCGTGCAGGCGGCGACCAACGAGGTGGTCGAGCATTCCGAGCTGCCGATGATGCTCTACGTCTATGCCACGATCCTCGTGCTGGTGTTCGCGGTGTATCGCGACTGGCGCGCGATGGTCGCGTGCTGCCTGCCGCTGACGCTGGCGACTTTCCTCGGCTACTGGTTCATGAAGGCGCTCGACATCGGCCTGACGGTCGCGACGCTGCCGGTGATGGTGCTGGCGGTGGGAATCGGCGTCGATTACGCGTTCTACATCTACAACCGGCTGCAGATGCATCTGGCGCACGGCGAGGACATCGTCACGGCGTTCAAGCAGGCCCTGCGCGAGATCGGCGTGGCGACCGTATTCACCGCGGTGACGCTGTCGATCGGCGTGGCGACCTGGTCGTTCTCGGCGCTGAAGTTCCAGGCCGACATGGGGATGCTGCTGACCTTCATGTTCATGATGAACATGATCATGGCGATCACGCTGCTGCCGGCGCTGGCAGTGACGATCGACGTGCTGATCCCGCGCCGCGGCCCGGTGCGCGCGCCGCTGATGGCTCACTGAGGGGTGCCCGACATGAAATCCATGCAAATCGGGCGGACCCTGCTCGGCCTGTGCCTGGCGGCGAGCGCCACGGTGTTTGCGGCGGCGCCGGCCGATGCGGCGAAGGTGCCGGCGCCGGCGATGAAGGCGCGGCTGGCGGCCAAAGTGCCGGTGACGGGACTGGTGCGCGCGGGCAATGCGCTGGTCGCGGTCGGCGACTACGGCACGATCGTGCGCTCGACCGACGAGGGCAGGACCTGGCAGCAGGCCGAGGTGCCGGTGAGCGCGCTGCTGACGGCGGTGCATTTCGTCGATGAGACGCGCGGCTGGGCCGTGGGCCACGGCGGCGTGATCCTCGCGACGGCGGACGGCGGTGCGAACTGGCAGGTGCAGGCGACGCTGGACGACAAGCCGGTGCTGCTGTCGGTGTATTTCGCCGATCCCCAGCGCGGCTATGCGGTCGGTGCGTACGGCACGGCATTCGTGACGCTGGATGGCGGGCACAAATGGGCGCGCCTGGCGGTGGGCAGCGGCCACGACGGGGACCTGCATCTGAACCACATCTTCGGCACCCGCGACGGGAAGCTCTTCATCGCGGCCGAAACGGGCGTCGCGTTCCGCTCGACCGATCGCGGCGCGAGCTGGACCAAGCTCGCGACCGGCGTTTCGGGTTCGCTGTGGAGCGGACTCGAGCGGGCGGATGGTGAAGTCGTGCTGCTGGGCATGAGCGGACGCGTGATCGCAAGCCGCGACGGCGGCACCACCTGGCAGGTGCGCGAGACGGGGACCGAGCAGTCGCTGACCTCGGGCATCGCGCTCGCGAACGGCGGCCTGATCGTCGTCGGCGCGGGTGGAGTCGTGCTGCGCGGCAGCGGGACGACGCCCTTCCAGCTGGAGGTCCGCCCGGACCGGCAGAACCTCGCCGCCGTCGTCGCGGCGCCGACGGGAGCCGTCGTCGTCGCCGGCCAGCTCGGTGTCGAGCGGCTCGTGCCCGGCAAATAACAAGCACAGGGAGGCGTACGCATGCTCAACAAACTGATGGCGCTGCTGTCGGGCGAGCTCCGGGCCGAAGGACTCGAAACGGGCCCCTTCGAGCGCCGGCACATCGCGGTCGCGGTGCTGTTGCTGGAAGCGATGTACATCGACCACCGCGCGAGCGAACACGAACAGGCGGCGATCGCGCGCCTGTTGCGCGAGCACTTTTCCCTGCCCGACGAGGCCGCGCGCGAGCTCGTCCGGGTTGCCGACGAGCGCTATGCCGAGGCGCTCGACGACTGGGAGTTTGCCGAGGCGGTGCGGGCCGGTTTCAACGCCGCCGAGCGGCGCGAGGTGCTGACGATGCTGTGGGAAGTCGCCTACGCGGACGGTGACCTCGCGCGACTCGAAGACCGGCTGGTGGCGCGGCTCGCGCAGCAGCTCGACCTCGAGCCAGAGGCTGTCGATGCGGCGCGGGCGACGGCCGTGGCGCGTGCCGGGCTGATCGACGACGGGCCGGACGCCTGAACCGCACGCGGCTCAGTCGGCAGTGGCGGGACTCAACTCCGCCCTATGAATGACAACAAGAGACAAGACAGAGGAGACACATACATGGAGCGTTACCACGGACAACTGCTGAGCGAAGGCACGCGGCGCTTTCTGGCGCGCCCGCAGCGCATGCTGATCGGCGCCGAATGGGTGGAGGCGGCGAGCGGCGAGACGCTGGCGGTGGTCGATCCGGCCAGCGGCGAGAAATTCGCCGGCGTGCCGGCAGGCGGGGCGGCAGACATCGATCGCGCCGTCGCGGCGGCGCGCCGCGCTTTCGAGAGCGGCGACTGGCCGAAGATGCGCCCGGTCGACCGCGAGCGCCTGCTGCTGAAGTTCGCCGACCTCGTCGAGGCGAACGCGCAGGAGCTGGCCGAGATCGAGTCGCTCGACAACGGCAAGCCGGTGATGATGGCGCGCCATGTCGACGTGGCGCTTGTGGTGGATTTCCTGCGCTACATGGCGGGCTGGGCGACCAAGATCGAGGGCTCGACGATGGACGTGTCGGTGCCCATCATCCGCGACCGCGAGTTCTTCGGCTTCACGCGGCGCCAACCGGTGGGCGTCGTCGGCGCGATCATCCCGTGGAATTTTCCGCTGCTGATGGCCGCGTGGAAGGTCGCGCCGGCGCTCGCAACCGGCTGCACGATGGTGCTGAAGCCGGCCGAGGAGACGCCGCTGTCGGCGCTGCGCTTCGCGGAGCTGGCGCTGGAGGCGGGCTATCCGGAGGGCGTGCTGAACGTCGTCACTGGCCTGGGCCACACCGCGGGCGCGGCGCTCGCGTCGCACAAGGGCGTCGAGAAGGTCGCCTTCACCGGCTCGACCGAGATCGGCAAGCTCGTCGGCAAGGCGGCGCTCGACAACATGACGCGCGTGTCGCTGGAACTGGGCGGCAAGAGCCCGGTGATCGTGCTCGACGACGCGGACATAAGCACAGCCGCGGCCGGTGCCGCGCAGGCGATCTTCTTCAACCAGGGCCAGGTGTGCACGGCCGGCTCGCGCCTCTTCGTGCATAAGAGCCGCTTCGACGAGGTCGTCGAGGGGCTTTCGGGCATCGCCGCCGGGATGAAGCTGGGCGCCGGCATCGACCCGACGACGCAGATCGGCCCGCTGGTATCCGCGACGCAGCAAAAGCGCGTGCTGGGCTACATCGAGAGCGGCTTTGCCGAAGGCGCGCGGGCCGCGACCGGCGGCGCCGCAGGCGAGGGCGCAGGCTACTTCGTGAAGCCCACGGTGCTCGTCGATACGACCGACGACATGAAGGTCGTGCGCGAGGAGATCTTCGGGCCGGTCGTCGTCGCGATGCCCTATGACGATCTCGACGAGGTCGCCCGGCGCGCGAACGACACCCCCTACGGGCTCGCCGCGAGCATCTGGTCGAACGACCTGTCGCGCGTGCATCGCCTGATCCCGAAGATCCAGGCCGGCACCGTGTGGGTGAACTGCCACAACATCCTCGACAACGCGATGCCTTTCGGCGGCTTCAAGCAGTCCGGCATCGGCCGCGAGATGGGGCGGGCGGTGCTCGACCTGTACACCGAATCCAAGTCCGTGATCATGGCGCTGTGAGTGCGGTGCGCCGTCAGCACGGGCGGCGCTTTTCCTCACCGGAGAGTGGAGACAGAAGTGAAGGCTGAGACCAAGAACAAGCGTTTGCACATCGTCGGCGCCGTCGCAATGGCGCTGGGGGTGACCGGGGCCGTGTCCGCGAACGCCGCCGGCGATCCCGGGCGTGAGGTGATCGACAGGAAATGCGCCAGCTGTCACCTGGAGGGCGGCAAGCTCACGCGCATCCCCGAGATCCGCAAGTCGCCCGAAGGCTGGGACATGACGGTCACGCGCATGGGCATCTGGCACAAGGTCGAGCTGACCGCCGAGGAGCGCCGTGCGGTCGTGAAGTACCTCGCCGACCGACAGGGGCTCGCGCCGTCCGAGGCGGCGCCGTTCCGCTTCCTGACCGAGCGCCGGCCCAACATGCAGGACACGCCGCCCGACGAGGAAATGGCGCAGATGTGCGGGCGCTGCCACAGCTTCGGCCGTGTCGCGCTGCAGCGCCGCGACGAGGCCGAGTGGAGGAAGCTCATGCACACCCACCTCGGCCAGTTCCCCAGCGCCGAATACTCGGCCTTGGGGCGCGACCGCAACTGGTGGGAGATCGCGCGCGACAAGATGCCCGGCCGGCTGGCGGCGCTGTACCCGAAGAACACCGACGCGTGGCGCGACTGGAGCCGTGCGAAGCATCGCCCGGCCGACGGGCGCTGGGTGGTCGCCGGTGAGCGGCCCGGCTGGGGCGCCTACACGGGCGTGATGACCGCCGTCGCCAAGGGCAATGACAAGTATGAAGTCAGCTACGAGCTGCACTTCGGCGCTGGCAACAAGGTGCGCGGCCACGGTGACGCCGTGATCTACACCGGTTACGAGTGGCGCGGTTCGGCGCGGCTCGGCAACGAGGACACGCGTTCGGTGTTCGCGCTGAGCGAGAACGGCTCGCGGATTTCGGGGCGCTGGTTCCTGAAGCATGCCGACGAGATCGGTGCGAGCTTCGAGGCGGTGCGCGCCGACAAGACGGCGAAGAGCGCGCTCGCCCTGGTCACGCCGCACATGCTGCGCGCAGGCGACACGGCCACCGTGACGGTTGCCGGTGCGGGCCTCGATGCGAAGGTCGATCTCGGGCCGGGGATCGAGGTCGTGGAGTGGCTGGGCAAGTCCGCCGAGCAGCTCAAGCTGCGCGTGAAGGTCGCGTCCGACGCCGCACCGGGCCTGCGCAAGGTCGTCGTCGGCGGGCGCGAGTCGGACAAGAGCGTTGCCGTGTATCGCCAGATCGACTCGGTGCGCGTCGAGCCGGCTTTCGGCATCGCCCGCGTCGGCGGCGGCACGAATCCGCCGATGACGGCGCAGTTCAACGCGGTTGCCTTCCTCAACGGTCCCGACGGGCAGCCCGGCACCGACGACGACGTGCGCCTCGGCAGCGTGCCGGCGACGTGGTCCACCGAGCCCTTCGATGAGCGTGCGAAGCATGACGAGGACCTCCGGTTCGCCGGTCACATGGAGCCGCACGGCCAGTTCCTGCCGTCCTTCGCCGGCCCCAACCCGGTGCGTCGCGGCCTCAACAACGTCGGCAACCTGTCGGTCATCGCGACCGTGGCGGACGGCGATCGCGCCCTCAATGCGAAAGGCCAGCTGGTGGTCACCGTGCAGCGCTGGAACCCGACGCCGCTGCGCTGACGAGTCAGGAGAGAGAACATGGCAACGCTCCAGATCCAACCCCACAACTACCGCGCGATCCGCCGGGGCGACCGGCAGGTGCTGCTGCACGTGCCGACGACCTCGATCTTCGAGCTCGATCCGGCCGCATCCGAGCTGCTCGGGCTGTTCGAGACGAGTCCGGCGGTCAGCGCGGACGACATCCAGAGCCGCTTCGACGGCCGCTATACCCCGGCCGAGCTGTGCGACAGCCTGTCGGACTTCATCGACCTCGGCATCGTCGCGCCGCAGGCGAAGCACTACGAGATCCCGGCGCGCGTCGTCGAGCGCTCGCCGCTGAAGACGCTGGTGCTGACGCTGACAACCGGCTGCAACCTCGGCTGCAGCTACTGCTACCGCGAGGACCTGACCTCGCCGAAGAACTCGTCGGTGATGGACTTCCAGACCGGCGCGCGCTCGATCGACCTCTTGATGGAGGAGGCGAGCGAGAACGAGCGCGTCGGCATCGTCTTCTTCGGCGGCGAACCGCTGACCCGCATCGCGGTGATCCGCGACCTCGTCGAATACGCCGAGGAGAAGGCCGCTGCCGCGGGCAAGGATGTCGAGTTCTCGCTCACGACGAATGCGACGCTGCTCACCGACGAAGTCATCGACTTCCTCGACGCGCACCGCTTCGGCATCACCGTCAGCATCGACGGCGACCAGGCGCAGCACGACCGCCATCGCCGCACGATCGCCGGCGGTGGCACCTACAAGACGGTCGCGATGCGCGTGAAGCGGCTGCTGGAGAAGTACAAGTCGAAGCCGGTCGGCGCGCGCGTCACGCTGGCCAGCGGCAACCCCGACGTCGCTGCGATCTACAAGCATCTGCACGACGAGCTGGGCTTCTTCGAAGTCGGCTTCGCCCCGGCGACGGCCGGGCCCGATTCGCCGGTCGGGCTGAGCCGCGAGGAGCTCGACATCGTGTTCGAAGCCTTCAAGGCGCTCGGCCGCGAGTACATCAGCGAGGCCAAGCGCGGCCGCCGCCACGGCTTCGGCAACATGCAGCAGCTGATGACCGACCTGTGGATGGGTACACGCAAGGTGCTGCCCTGTGGTGCGGGCGTCGGCCTGTTGGCGGTGGGTACGAGCGGCAAGATTTCGCTGTGCCATCGCTTCACCGGTTCGGAACTGGAGACCTTCGGCGACGTCGAGAACGGCATCGCGCGCGAGTCGCTCTCGCAATTCATGACCCGCGCCCAAGCCCCGCACAGCGCCTGCTCCGTTTGCCCCGCGCGCAGCCTGTGCGCCGGCGGCTGCTACCACGAATCCTATTCCCGCTCCGGCGACCCCTTCCAGCCGACCTTCGAATACTGCGACCAGATCCGCGAATGGACGGCTTTCGGCCTCGAAGCCTTCGGCGAGATCGCGCTCGCCAATCCGGCGTTCTTCAACGCCGCCCTCGAACAAAGGAGTGCCCTGCAATGAAACGACTGCGAGCCCTGAATCACAAGGCGCACCTGATCGAACAGGCGGCCACGGAAGGTCACCGCGAGGAAGTGCAACTGATGAGCAGCGTCGTCGGCTGCACGACCACTTTCGACCCCGGCTGGGAAGTCGATGCCTTCGGCGGCCTGGCGAGCCTGTGCCAGCCGATGGAAGCCGACCTCTACGGCTGCACCGACCCCTGCTGGTGGCCCGCGCAGCTCGCCGATAGCCTCAATACCGCGCGCGACTGGACCGACGGCAAGAACTCGGCGCTGCGCGACTGGCGCGAACTGCAGACGCTTTTCCCGGGAGACTGAGCGATGAGGATGCTGCCCATCAAGAAGGCGCGAGCGGCACTGGTGGTCCTGTGCTGCGCGGCCGCGTCGCTGCCGGCGTTCGCCAAGGAATACCTCCTGACCGTCACGCGCCCGAACAACCTGCACGTCGTCGATCCCGAGAAACGCGAGGTGATCCGCACGATCGTGCTGCCGGGCGACGGCATCCCCGGCGCGATCTCCGTGCCGAAGGACGGCAAGGTCGCCTACGTGCTCACCAACCGCATGGAGAGCGTCGTCGGTGTCGATCTCGATACCGGCAAGCCGGTGTTCCGCGCCGATTTCTCGACGCCGCAGCGGCGCGTGAAGGGCTTCTTCGCCGTCACCGTGAGCGAGGACGGCAAGGAGCTCTACGCCCATCAGGCGCCGGTGCAACTCGGCCGCTCCGAGTACCAGGTCGAGGACACCTACATCGCCGTCTTCGATACCGCCGACGGCCTGAACGCGAAGCCGCGCCGCACCTTCCCGGCGCCGCGCCGCATCAGCCTGCTCGCGCCGACCGGCAATCCGGACCACGTGATCGCGCTCGGCTGGGACATGTATCTCTTCAACACGAAGAGCGGCAAGATCGAGAAGACTTTCCCGATCCGGCACTGGGAGCGGCCGGGCATGGGCGAGCCGGACGTGCTCGCGATGTGGGGCACCTACGAGCAGGCGCGGATGCTGTCGACGCCGTATTTCGTCGCGAAGACCGACGTTCCGACCGATTCGCCGGAAGCGTTCAAGGCCGGCATCGCGATGTTCGACCTCGACGCGGAAACGCTGCAGGTCAGGGAGTTCGAGAACGCGACGACGGTGATGTTCTCGTCGGTGATCAACCCGGCCCGGCGCAACGAGGCCTTCCTTGTGATGAACCAACTGAGCAAGGTCGATACCGACTCCGGCAAGCTGCTCAAGCGCGTCGACCTGCCGCAGACCTTCTACGCGATCAACATTTCGGGCGACGGCAAGGAGGTCTACGTCGGCGGCGCACTCGACAAGGTGTCCATCCACGACGCGGAGACGCTGGAGAAGAAGGGCGAGATCACGATGCCCGGCGGAGCGGACCAGTCGATCGGCTGGATGCGGGTGGTGAAGCGCTGAGCGGTGATCGGGATGCCGATTCATGCGCGTGGCTTGAACCCGCCCCCGACGGGCGGCACTCCGCGCCTCGTTGGACGCGTGGCGGACGCCTCGGCACGAAGTGCCTCCCGTCGGGGGCTGCGCCGTGCCGACGGCGGACGTAGGGCGGAAAAGCGGAGCGCCTTCCGCCGAATGTCGGCCGCCGGTTCGCGAGCTCATCTGTCAGCCGCGGCCTTCGGCTCATCCGCCCTGCAGATTTGGAAGCGCTCATCATGATCCCACTGAACGGCAACCGCTCCTTGCCCCGCCAGGCCCTCGCCTGGGCGTTCCCCTTGGTGCGCGACCGTGCGCGCACGGTCGCGGGCGTCGTCGTCCTGTCCTGCATCGGCTCGGCCGCGGCGCTGCTGCCGCCTTACCTCACGCAGCGTCTCGTCGACGAAGGCATCGTCGGCGGCAAGGTCGGTCTGGTGCTGTGGCTCTGCGCGGCCTTCCTCGTCCTGATGGTCGGCGGCGTGCTCGTCGAAACGCTGTCCCGGCTCACCTATCTGAAACTCTCCGCCCACGTCCTGTTCGGCCTGCGCGAGCAGGTCTGGCGGCACCTGCAGACGCTCGCGCCCACTTATTACGCCCGCACGCGTGGCGGCGAGATCCTGTCGCGTCTCGACGGTGACGTCGCCGAAGTGCAGCGCTTCGCCCTCGACGCACCGATGGCGCTGCTCAATGGCGCGTTCTCGCTCACGGTCGCACTGGTGCTGATGCTGTCCTTGAGCCCGCTGCTCACGGCGCTCGTCTTCGCGCTCGTCCCGCTGCAGGTCGCGGCGCTGATGTTCACGCGCCCGTGGCTCGAAAAAAGCGCGCAGGCGATGCGCAAGGAAAGCGCCGCGATGTCGAGCTTCTTCGTCGAATCGCTGCGCGCGATGAAGTTCATCCAGGCGTCCAACGCCGCGCGGCGGCAGGAGGCGGGCCTGCGCGCGCACCACGGCGACTACTTCGCCGCACTGCGCCGCTCGCAACTCGCGTCTCTCGGCGCAGGCGGCCTGCAGCGTCTGCTTTCGGGCCTCGGCGTGCTGCTGGTGTTCGCGGTCGGCGGCTCGATGGCGGCGGCGGGGGAACTGTCGGTCGGCGTCGTCGTCGCCTTCATCGCCTACACGACGCGCGCTGCCGGGCCGCTGCAGACGCTCGCCGGCGTGTTCATGGGCTGGCAGCGCGCCAAGGTCAGCCTGCAGCGCATCCGCGAACTCGCGGCCGAGCAACCGACCGTGCAGTCTCCGACGCACCCCGTCCCGCTCGCGCAGCCGGTGCGCGGCGAACTGCGGCTCGACGCCGTGCGTTTCGGCTATGGCGCCGAGGCGGTGCTCGACGGCGCGACGCTCGATGTGCCGGCCGGCACCAAGCTCGCCCTCGTCGGCGCATCCGGCGCCGGCAAATCGACGCTGATCGACCTGCTGCAGCGCCACTACGACCCGCAGGCCGGGCGCCTGCTGCTCGACGGCGTGCGTCTCGATCTGCTCGACCTCGCCGAACTGCGTCGGCAGGTCGTCGTCGTCGATCAGGAGCCGGTGCTGACACCCGGCAGCGTGCGCGACAACCTGCGCTTCGTCGCCCCCGACGCCGACGAGCCGATGCTGCTGCGCGCGCTCGATCTCGCGGGCTTGGCGAAGCTCGCCCACGCCGGCGGACTCGACCGGCCCGTCGGCGCCTCCGCGGCGGCCCTGTCGCGCGGCGAACGCCTGCGCATCGCGCTCGCCCGCGCGATCCTGCAGGACCCGGCGGTGCTGATCCTCGACGAGACGACGTCCGGGCTGGACCTCCCCGTCGCACAGGCGATCATCGGGGCCGTCGACCACGTGTTCGCCGGTCGCACCCGCATCGTCATCACGCACAACCTCGCGTCCGTGGGCGCCGTCGACCGAATCGTCGAACTGCGCGACGGCCGTCTCGTCGAGCACGTGCCGACCCGGTCCGCCGCACCGTTGCTGAGGATCGTATGAGCGTCATGGTCGGCATCGTGGACGGCGGCTTCACGGGCGTGCCTGCGCGCGCGCTGCATCGGGCGGCGAGCTTCGCGCCTGTTCCCGATGGAAACGTGCGTCGTGCACCCGCGGTCGGCCGCCCGCTGCCGCATGGCGACGCGGTGGCGGCGCTCGTGCTGGAGGCCGCACCGGCGGCTCGCCTCATCGACGCCCGCATCGCCTCGCACAAGCACGCGCCCACGCCCGCGATGGTCGCCGCGGCGATCGAATGGTGTGCCGGCGAGGGCGCGCGCGTCGTCAATCTGAGCCTCGGCCTGCTCGAAGATCGCACGGTCCTGCGCGACGCCTGCGCCCGTGTGCTCGCACAAGGCGTCGTGCTCGTCGCCGCAGCGCCGGCACGCGGCACCCCGGTCTTCCCCGCAACCTATGCCGGTGTGCTCGCCGTCAGCGGCGACGCGCGTTGCGCTCCCGGGCAGTGGTCGCTGCTGCAGGGCGAGACGTCCGGCGGCGCCGGCTGGGGCTGCTCTCCCGCCGGGCCGGCCAAGGCGACCGGGGGCGCCAGCATGGCAACGGCGCGCTTCGCCGGCATCGTCGCACGCATCCTCGCCGACTTTCCCTCCGCGCGCCCCGACGGGCTCGTGGAACACCTCGCCGCCCGCGCCAGCTGGCATGGGCGGGAACACAAGAGAATCGCGGAGATCGATTCATGACAAGCACACAACACGCCCCCACCCCCGACAGCGGCACCCGACCGATCGAACTCGGCTTCGCCCTCGTCGACGAACGCGAACTCGCGGCCTTTGCCCGCCACGAACGCCTCACGCGCGACGACTACCTCGACCAGCTCGGCGAAGCCCGCGACTACGTCGCGCTCCCCGACGACGCCGAGCCGACGCATTTCTTCCTCGGCAGCGAGTTCTGCGAACACCTGTTGCCGAGCGTCGAAGCCATCGACCGCGCCGTCGCGCTGTGCGAACGCTGGGACCTCACCTTCGGCCTCGTCACGCCGATCGCCTGCGACGGCCTGTTCGACCCGCTGCGCGCGGCGCTCGCACGCCTGCCGGCGGGCGCCGAAGTCACCGTCAACGACTGGGGCGTCGCCCGCTTCGTGCAGCGCGAATTCCCCGACCTGCGGCCGGTCGCCGGGCGGCTCCTCGGCAAGATGCTCAAGGACCCGCGCCTGCCGTCCGCGACCTGGGCGCGCATGTACCCCAACGGCCTGCGCGCCGGCCCCTTCCGCGACATCCTCGACGGGCTCGGCATCGGCCGCCTGGAACTCGACTTCCCGCCCTTCGGCGCGGCCGACATGTACGCCGGCATCGACTTTCCCGTCGGCGTGCGCGCCCCCTACGGCTACATCGCCAAGGGGCGCATCTGCAAAATGGGCTCGCTGTCGCTCGACACCCCGGAAAAATTCTCGCCCGGCCACAAGTGCCGCCGCGAGTGCCTCGGCTTCAACGAAATCGGCGCGCGCCCCGGCACGCACGAACTCCCCACCTCGCAGCGCGGCAACACGATGTACTACCGCCACGCCAAGGGTATGGCCGCGGCGGTCGCCGAAGCGGTGAAGAACGGCTGGGTCAGCCGCATCGTCCTCTCGGGAGCCTAGCGGTGACAGCCCCCACGCTCACTTTGTTCGCTGCCCCCCTGGGGGGCCGAGGCCTCCCTTGGGGCGGCCCTACGGGAGTCCTATGAAAATAACCGCCCCCATCAGCACCCCGGCCGAAGTCGAACCGCTCGTGCGCGCGGGTGCCCGCGAGCTCTACTGCGGCGTCGTCCCGCCCGACTGGATCCAGCGCTTCAACACCTCCGGCGTGAATCGTCGCGTGTTCGGCAACCTCAACGGCTACGCGGATCTCGAACGCGTCGTCGACAAGGCGACCGCCCTCGACGCCGACGTCTTCCTCGTCCTCAACGCGCAGCAATACGGCGAGCAGCACCTCGACGCGCTCACCGAGATCGGCGCGCGCTTCCGCAGCATCGGCGGCAAGGCCGCGATCGTCGCCGACATCTCGCTGATCGCCTCCCTCGCCGCCAACGTGCCGGACCTCGACATCCACGTCAGCTCCGTCGCCACCTGCCGCAACGTCGAGTCCGCGCGCTTCTTCGCCGCGCTCGGTGCCAACCGCATCATCCTGCCGCGCGACGTCACCGTCGCCGAGATCGGCGCGATCACGCAAGCGCTGCCCGACCTCGACATCGAAGCCTTTGTCCTCAACGACGGCTGCGTGTTCGAGGAAGGCACCTGCCACACCGTGCATCTGCCGATGAACAAGGGCGGCCCGATCTGCATCGACAACTACCAGTTCGAATACCGCGCAACTGAGCGGGCGACCGGCGGCGGCAAGCCGCACGAACGTGCGCTGCGCCGGCTCGAACAGAACGATCTCGATTACAAGCGCTGGCTGTGGTACCGCTTCGGCAACGGCTTCTCGGTCGCGCCGAACGGCTACCCGTGGGGGCCGTGCGGCATCTGCGCGATGCCGGCGATGCATGCGGCCGGTGTGCATTCGGTCAAGATCGCCGGCCGCGAGGGCGCGAGCGAGCGCAAGATCAAGAGCGTCGAACTCGTCGCCCGCGTGCTGGAGCGGATCGCGGCCGGCGAGCCGGAACACGCGGTACGCGAGTTCGCCGTCGGCCTGCGCGACGCACCGAGCCACTGCGCAGGCGGCTACATGTGCTACTACCCCGAGGTACGGAGCCGGCAGGCGCTTGGCGATGCGGAAGCGAAGCTGCCGACCGCGGCCTGACCAGGAAAAAAAGAGCCCAGGCTCTGGAGGGGCCCGGGCTGCAATCCACACCAAAGGAGGAGAGGAGTGGAGGAGACAGTTGAAATATTAAACAAAATAGTTGCGTTGTGCAACTAGAATGCCGTGAGAAGTTCTCATGGGGTGATTTGAGGGGCAAATGACCGGCATCGGCCAGGTCGCAAGCCACGGACGCACGTCCCGCTCCCCGGCTTCAACACCGGATTTCAAACCGTTCGTGCGCGTCCGACTCAAGCAGCAGGCCCGGAAAAGAAAAAGCCCGGACGTTTGAAGGTCCGGGCTAAATCCACACCAAAGGAGGAGGGTGGAGGAGACGGTTCAAATCATATCGAACCGCCTTGTGCGATGCAATAAAGTTTGTTCTACAAATTTTCTATCCAGCTATCAGATATTCATATAGTTAAGCGAAAGCTGGGGTTCCGGGGTGTGTCTTGTATAAGACAGGCATGCTGCAACGCAATATCCGGCAGTGCGGGACTCTTCATCTCCTGGTTCGGCTGACCGCATCGCGTCGATGATTGGCGTTTTCGTTTGTCGGTGTGTGCTCAGGCGAGCCCGACCGGCAGGCGCGGTTGCGTGAGCACTTCGGGCTTGAGGATTTCGTCGAGCTGCGCCTTCGTCAGCAGGCCCCTGGCGAGCACCAGCTCGTACACGCTGTCGCCGCTGACCAGCGCCTGTTGCGCGATCTCGGTGGCGTTGGCGTAGCCGATGTAAGGGTTCAGCGCCGTGACCAGCCCGATCGAGTTCTCGACGCTCTTGCGCAGCGCTTCGCGATTCACGGTGATGCCCTTGACGCAGCGCTCGGCGAGCGTCAGGCAACCGGCGCGCAGGTGGGTGGCGCTCTTGAACAGGCTGTGGGCGATGATCGGCTCGAAGGCGTTCAGCTGCAGCTGGCCGGCCTCGGCGGCGAAGGAGATCGTCATGTCGTTGCCGATCACTTCGAACGCGATCTGGTTCACGACTTCCGGGATCACCGGATTGACCTTGCCCGGCATGATCGACGAGCCGGCCTGCATCGGCGGCAGGTTGATCTCGGCGAGCCCCGCACGCGGGCCGGAGGACAGCAGGCGCAGGTCGTTGCAGACCTTGGAGAGCTTCACCGCGACGCGTTTCAGCACGCCGGAGAGCTGCACGAAGCTGCCGCAGTCCTGCGTCGCCTCGACGAGGTTGGGCGCGGTCAGCACCGGGATGCCGGTGATCTCGGCGAGGTTGCGGCAGACGATGCCCGCGTAGTCCGGGTGGGCGTTGATGCCGGTGCCGATCGCGGTCGCGCCGAGGTTGATCTCGCGGATCAGCAGCACGGCTTCCTTCAGGCGCTCGATGTCTTCGCCGAGCATCACGACGTAGGTCGAGAACTCCTGGCCGACGGTCATCGGCACTGCGTCCTGCAGCTGGGTGCGGCCCATCTTCAGCACGTCGGCGAACTCGACCGCCTTCTCGTGGAAGGCGTCGCGCAGCACTTCCATCGCGTCGATCAACTGGAAGATGCCCCGGTAGCCGGCGAGCTTCAACGCCGTCGGATACACGTCGTTGGTGCTCTGGCTCATGTTGACGTGCTCGTTGGGGTGCAGGCGGGCGTAGTCGCCTTTCGCGTGGCCGAGCAGTTCCAGCGCGCGGTTGGCGATCACCTCGTTGGCGTTCATGTTGGTCGAGGTGCCGGCGCCGCCCTGGATCACGTCGACGACGA
The DNA here is from genome assembly GCF_012910905.1 of Aromatoleum toluvorans. GTDB lineage: Bacteria > Pseudomonadota > Gammaproteobacteria > Burkholderiales > Rhodocyclaceae > Aromatoleum > Aromatoleum toluvorans. Next base: position 64,777 of record NZ_WTVN01000007.1, on the reverse strand, counting down.
ACTGATCGTGCAGCGCGCCGGCGCGGACTTCCTCGCAGGCGCGCACGATCACGTCGGTGCGCTCGGCGTCGAGCATGCCGAGCTGCTGATTGGTCAGCGCGGCCGCCTGCTTGATCGCGGCGAGCGCGCGCACGAGCTCGGGGTAGATCGAGATCGGCGTGCCGGTGATCGGGAAGTTCTCGACGGCGCGCAGCGTGTGGACGCCGTAATAGACGTCGGCAGGCACGGCGCGGTCGCCCAGAAGGTCGTGTTCGATGCGCTCGGCGGCGGGGGCTGTGGTGAAGGTCATTCTTTGTTCCTTTCGGCTGGTGTGGGTGGGTGTGCATGAATGCTACGGAGGCTGTTGCGATTCCGTGTTTCGCCATGCAAAAAACGCATAAGATCCCCAAGAAAGCCGAATAGGGGCCAGACAGGAGCCGAACAGGAGTCAACCGGGCATGCAAATCAAATGGATCGAGGATTTCCTCACACTGACCGACGCACGCGCGTTTTCGCGCGCTGCGGAACGCCGTAACGTGTCTCAGCCGACCTTTAGCCGGCACATCCAGGCGCTCGAGGACTGGCTCGGCGTCGAGCTGATCGACCGCCGCTCGCAGGGGGTGCATCTGACGGCCGCCGGGCGCATCTTCCGCGGCTTCGCGGCCGACATCCTGCGCCGCACCTACGACATGCGCACGGTGCTGCGCGGGCAGTCGCCGGGTAATGTCGACACCGTGCGCTTTTCGGTCGCGCATACGCTGTCGCTGACCTTCTTTCCGCGCTGGCTGGGGCAGTTGAAGGAGGCGCTGGGCAACGTCGTCGCGCGCGTCGGTGCGGTGAACGTGCCCGAAGGCGCGAGCGCACTGATCGAAGGCGCAACGGATCTCGTGATCGCCTACCACCACCCGCAACTGCCGATGCTGCTCGATCCGGTGCGTTTCCCGTACATCACGCTCGCGACCGACCGCATGCTGCCGCTGTCCGCCCCCCGCGAAGACGGCCGGCCGCGCTACAAGCTACCGGGGCGGGTGGAGGCGGCGGTGCCTTTCCTCGCGTATTCGTCCGGGACCTACCTCGGGCACGTCGTGGAAATGATCCTGCTCGCCAACGCGCGCTGCCATTTCGACCGCTCCTTCGACACCCACATGTCCGAGGCCTTGAAGGCGATGGTGCTGGAAGGCCACGGCCTGGGCTGGCTGCCGGAGAGTTGCGTCGGCCGCGAGATCGGCGAAGGCCGCCTGGTTGCGGCGGGGCCGGCGCAATGGACCTGCCCGCTGGAGGTCCGCCTGCATCGCGCCGCCGAAAACAGCAACCCGATGGTCGACCGGATCTGGGCCCTGCTGAGCGCGCCGAGCGGCGGCTGAAAAGAAAAAGCCCGAGCGGTTGAGGCTCGGGCTTAAATCCACACCAAAGGAGGAGGGTGGAGGAGACGGATCGAATCTTACCGGCCTCGCTTGTGCAATGCAGTAAAGTTGTACGACAAATTTTTTTATCGCTGGATCAGGCGTTCCAATGTGCGCGGCAGATGGCGGCGATTCAGGCAATCAACGGAAGCGGATCCGCTCGGGGCCGTCGAGCCGGGTCCGCGCTGTACCGGCGGGGGCAGTTGATGATGGTGTTCTGCTTTGGCACCCGAAAACCGGGGGCCGAAAAAGAAAAAAGCCCGAGCACGGTATTTCGGCTCGGGCTAAATCCACACCAAAGGAGGAGGGTGGAGGAGACGGTTCAAACTATATTGGAATCCCTTGTGCGGCGCAACAAGAAATATCCCAAAAGATTTTTATATCAGGATTACTTGTGCAAATAAATGAGAAAAATCATATCGCTATGACAGAAAAACACGCGTTCAGGATTTTTGTGTGCCGATGTTGCAGCCTGCTATTGCCCCAGCAGTGAGGAGATCAGCGAGAACTCGTTGAGCGCGGCGAGGGTTCGCGCCTGCGAGTCGCGCCCGGCGTTGCCCAGCGAGGCCAGCGTGAGCAGGTCATTGAGGCCCGGAAGGCCGGCGTTGAGCCGGTCGGCGCCCGTATCGAAGAGGCCCAGGCTCAACTGCAGCGCGGAGAACTGCAGTTCCGCCGCCAGAAGCCCCGTCGCGCCGCCATTGGAGGAAGTGAACGCCGCTCCCAGCGCGGAGAATTCCGTTACCGCCTTCGCCAGCAGCGTAAAAGCGCCTGCGGGGTCGGATTCAAAGGCTGCGCGCAGCTTCGCCACGTCGATGCCCAGGGTTCCGACACCGGGAATCAGCGACGGCCGCAGTTCGATACCGAGATCCGACAAGCGGGTCAGGGCGGATTCGCCGTTGTCGAACACCCGCGTCAAGCGTGTCTGGAGGTCGGCCGTCAGTTGCGTCCCGGCGGACGAGCCCGGCACCGTGCCGAACAGGAAGCCCTGCTCGTTCAGGCTGCCCTGAAGCCCGTTGAAACTGTCGACGAAATGCTGCACTTCGGTCGCGAGGCTGCCGAAATCGGTGCCGAAATTGCTCCCCAGGCTGCTGTCGGTCGCGCCCGGGCGCAGCACCGCCAGACGGTTCTGGAAAGTCGCCACTGCCGAAAGAAGCTGGCCGAAGCTGGACAGATTGACGATCGTCGATGTGTTGCCGAGCAGCGAAAAGCTGCTCGCCGCTGCGACAAGGTTTGTCGAAGCGGGACGAATGGCGCTCGTGCCGGACAGGCCGAGCGGCGAGATCAGGGGCAGGATATCCACGTGGCGAACCCCGCGCACCGGTGCATGTCGGAGAGGACTGCGCCAATTAGAGCTGCACCGGCGCCCAAGGTTTCCGGTGACCGGGGTGCCTGCCGTTGGGGTTGCGCCCGATCCCGGGGAGCGCGCATTGCGGGTATCGTTCAGGATTGCGCCCCGAAAGCCCGAAACGCTCCGGGGTAACAAACAACATCAAGCCGAACCACAGGCAGGAAGCCCATGACCCGACCCCGACTCATCCTCACCCGCCGGTGGCCCGCCGAAGTCGAACGCGCCCTGAGCGAGCGCTTCGACGTCCGCCTGAACACCGAGGACCGCCCCTTTACCCGCGATGAAATCCGCGCGGCGCTCGCCGCCTGCGACGCGCTGCTCGCCACCGTCTCCGACCGCATCGACGCCGATGCCCTCGGCACCGCGCCGAACGCGAAGCTGATCGCCAACTACGGTGTCGGCTACAGCCACATCGACATCGACGCGGCCAGGGGCCTGGGCATCGCGGTGACGAACACGCCCGACGTGCTCACCGACTGCACCGCCGACCTCGCGATCACCCTGATGCTGATGGTCGCCCGGCGTGCGGGCGAGGGCGAGCGCGAACTGCGTAGCGGCAACTGGACCGGCTGGCGTCCCACGCACATGATCGGCAGCAAGGTGAGCGGCAAGACGCTCGGCCTCGTCGGTATGGGCCGCATCGCCCGGGCGGTCGCAATGCGCGCGCAGCACGGCTTCGGCATGAAGATCGTCTTCTTCAACCGCAGCCGCGTGCCGGCGGAGGCGCTCGCGGGGCTCGCTGCGCGCCAGTGCGATACGGTCGAGGAGGTCCTCGCCCAGTCGGATTTCGTCTCGCTGCATTGCCCGGGCGGTGCCGCGACGCGCCACCTGATCAACGCCGAACGCCTCGCGCTGATGCGCCGCGATGCCTTCCTCATCAACACCGCACGCGGCGAGGTCGTGGATGAGGCCGCGCTGGTCGATGCGCTGCGCAGCGGCACGATCGCCGGCGCGGGCCTCGACGTGTTCGAACGCGAGCCGCTCGTCAGCGAAGGCCTGATGACGCTGGAGAACGTGGTGCTGCTGCCGCACCTGGGCAGCGCGACGCGCGAGACACGCGTCGGCATGGGCATGCGCGTGCTGGAAAACGTCGAAGCCTTCTTCGCCGGCCGCACGCCGCCCGACCGCGTCGCCTGAAGGCCGTTACGGCGCTCTCGACGGAGCCGCCGCCGCCACCCGACGCCATGACATCCGCCATCGCCGTCGCAGGAATCGCTATCATGGGCGCCTTGCGTGGTCCCCGCGATCGCGCCCGCCACCCCACCGGAGAACCCAATGGCCTCATCCCATGACAGCGTCAGCATGGCGGTGTTCTGCGATTTCGAAAACGTCGCCCTCGGTGTGCGCGACGCGAAATACGAGAAGTTCGACATCAAGCCGGTGCTCGAGCGCCTGCTGCTGAAGGGCAGCATCGTCGTCAAGAAGGCCTATTGCGACTGGGAGCGCTACAAGGGCTTCAAGGCCGTGATGCACGAGGCGAACTTCGAGCTCATCGAGATCCCGCACGTGCGCCAGTCCGGCAAGAACTCCGCCGACATCCGCCTCGTCGTCGACGCGCTCGACCTGTGCTACACCAAGTCGCACGTCGACACCTTCGTCATCATCAGCGGCGACTCGGACTTCTCGCCGCTGGTGTCCAAGCTGCGCGAGAACGCGAAGCAGGTCATCGGCGTCGGCGTCAAGCAATCGACTTCGGACCTGCTCATCGCCAACTGCGACGAGTTCATCTTCTACGACGACCTCGTGCGCGAAAGCCAGCGCGCGGCCAAGCGCGAGACGCGCGAAACCCAGCCTGCGCCGAAGCGTTCGCCCGAGGAGGAAACGCGCCGCAAGGAGGAGACCGAGGCGCGCAAGCTCAAGGCGATCAATATCGCCGTGGAGACCTTCGACGCGCTCGTCGCCGAACGTGGCGACAGCGGCGTGCGCATCTGGGCGTCGATGCTGAAAGAGGCGATCAAGCGCCGCAAGCCGGATTTCAACGAGTCGTACTACGGCTTCCGCGCCTTCGGCAACCTGCTGGAAGAAGCCCAGTCGCGCGGCTTGCTCGAGTTCGGGCGCGACGAAAAATCCGGCGCCTATGTCTATCGCGGCAACCGCGCGGCACCGGCGGAACCCGCCGCCGAGGTGGCTGCGGAGCAGGCGATGGCCGTGGACGTGGCGTCTGCGCCGGGTGAGGCACTGCCTGCCGAAGCCGCGCCGGCAGAGCGGCCCGCGGCCGAAGATGCGACCGGCCGCCACGAATCACGCCGCAAGCGCGGCGGACGCAAGTCGGCAGGGAAGAAGGCGGAAGCCGCTGCCGCGGCAGAACCGCGCAAGGCGGACATGCCCGCAGCCGAAGCCGCGCAACCGGAACCGCACCCGGCACCGGCACGGCCCGAACTTCCGGCCGCCGTGAGCACGCCGCCCGCCGTGAGTGTTACGCCCGAAGCCGCTGCAGCGGAGCAGGGCGAAGCGCCGAAAGCGAAAACCGCCAAGGCGGGCGGCCGAAAACCGCGTCGCGGCAAGGCGCAGGCTGCCACCGAGGAAGCAGGGAAAACCGAAGCGGTGGAACCAGCCTCGACGGCCGTTGCACCCGAAGTGACGCCCCCGGCCGAACCATCTGCCCCATCGTCTGCGGAAGAGGCTTCGGCCAAGCCCGCGCGCAAGGGCGCTTCGCGCAGCCGTCGTCCGCGCAAGACCGAAACCGCACCGGGCTAAGCGGATTCCCGTCCGCATCGCGGACGGGGTGCAACTCGCTCGTAGCGTGGCAGCGCCCCCCGCGGGGGCGTCAGCCCAGCGTCGCGCTGGCCAGCTTGGCGCCGAAGCCGATGAAGAGCCCGCCGACGCCGCCGGTCGCGGCTGCAGACAGGCGACGGCGGCGGCGGAACTGCGCCGCGAGGTGCGCCCCGCCGAAGATCAGCGCCGACAGGTAGGCGGCGCTGCACACCTGCACGATCGTGCCGAGGATCGCGAACGAGAGCGCGGGGTAAGCGTAGCCGGGATCCACGAACTGGATGAAGAAGGACACGAAAAACAGGATCGCCTTCGGGTTCATCAGGCTGATCACCAGCGCGGAACGGAAGGGATGTGCGGCGTCGAGAGGCGCCTGCTCCGCTTCGGCGGCGCCCGCGGCCCGGTTGCGCCAGCGGGTGAGCGCCGCGCGCAGCAGTCCGAGGCCGACCCAGGCGAGGTAGGCCGCCCCGGCGTACTTCAGCACCATGAACAGCGCCGGCGTCGTCTTCAGCACGGACGCGGCGCCGGTCGCGGAGAGGATCATCAGGATCGTGTCGCCGACGAAGATCCCGCACGCACCGCGATAACCGGCCGCGACCCCCAGGCGCGACGCGATCGACATCACGTACACCGAGTTGGGGCCGGGCAGCAGCACGATGAAGATCGTGCCGAGGATGAAGGTCGTCAGGTCGGTTACGCCGTAGAGCATGATCCAGATCTCCGCCGATGGAATCGTTGATGTTAATCCTTCCGGGGGCGAAAATCAGTCGCGTGCGCGGCAGTTTTCGTACAGGGATTCCTGCAGATCCACGCGCGCCATGCTGCCGCGGCGCCACAGCGTCAGGGCGCCGCACGCGTAGCGTTCTTCGCCGCCGTCCGCGGCCTCCTTCATCAGGCCGAAGCGCATGCCGGCGATGTCTATCGTCGCAGCGTCCCCTGCGTGGTAGGCGACCGAAAAGCCCTTGCCCGCATCGCAGGCGTATTCCACGGGGCGCGCGGCGGTGGGCGCCTGGGCGCAGCCCGCGATCAGGGCGGCGAGGAGACTGGCGAGGGGGCCGGCGAAGGCAAGGGTACGAGCGGTCATGGGAAATGTTCCGTCAAGGGTTGCGCGAAAGGGCGCTCAGGTCGCCGGCGCGATGCGCACCGGAATGGTCACCGGCCCGTCATTGACCAGATGGACCTGCATCATCGCGGCAAACTCGCCGGTCTCCACCTGCGGGTGCGCCTTGCGCGCCTCGGCGACGAAGTACTCGTACAGCGCCCGTCCTTCGTCGGGTGCCGCCGCGTTGGTGAAACTCGGCCGGTTCCCGCCGGTGGTGTCGGCGGCGAGGGTGAACTGGCTGACGATCAGCAGACCGCCCGCCACGTCCTGCACCGAGCGGTTCATCTTGCCGGCCTCGTCCGAAAAGATCCGCAGCTTGAGCAGCTTCCCCAGCAGCTTGTCCGCTTCCGCGCGGCGATCGCCGCGTTCCGCGCACACCAGGATCAGGAGTCCGCAACCGATCTCGCCGGTCACCCTGCCGTCCACCACGACGCGTGCCTCCGACACGCGCTGAACCACTGCCAACATCTGCGCCGACTCCTCACTATGTAGCGGACATCCCCGTCCGCGCGACAACCTTACAGGGCGAGCAGAGGCGCCACAAGCGTCCGCTCAAAGCGCATGGCTGCGTGCCCAGTGCGCAATCGCACCGGCATTCATCGCGCCCGACTGGCGGGCCACTTCCTGTCCGTTCCGGAACAGGATCATCGTGGGAATGCTGCGGATGCCGAAGCGCGCGGCCAGCTCCTGGATCTCTTCCGTATTCACTTTCGCCAGCCGCATCTGCGGCTCGAGCATTCGCGCGGCCTCCTCGAAGGCCGGCGCCATCATGCGGCAGGGGCCGCACCACGGCGCCCAGAAGTCCACCAGCACCGGCAGGTCGCTGCGTTCGACGTGCTGTGCGAAGTTGGCCGCCGTCAGCGTCAGGGGCTTGCGCGCGAACAGCGGCGCGCGGCACTTGCCGCAGATCGGTTCGTCATTCAGGCGGGCGCTCGGCACCCGGTTCAAGGCATCGCAGTCGGGGCAGGGCAGGGTCAGGGTATCGACGGACATCATCAACTCCGGAACGGGCGGCCGGGGGGCTCGTCGCCGTACGCAGCTCGGTCATCCAGGCCAATCCCGCTGCGGAGGCGGGCGGCGCGCTAGCGAGAGCAACCGTCAGCATCCGGGCCTGGCTTCATGGCCGCCCCCTATTCACATAGAAGCGTGTGCTTATATTAACGCGAACGCGGAGCGCGGGAAACGAACTTCCCGCTTTCGCTCAGCTTGCGTCGAAAACGTAAGAGTCCATCGCCAGCATGCCGTAGCGCACGTCGCTTGCGGCCAGCCGTTTCGCCACCGGATGGCGGCCGGCGGCACCGTGGGCGAACATCAGCGGCATCAGGTGTTCGTCCGTCGGATGTGCCCGTTCGGCATGCGGCGCAAGCCGCCGGTAATCGAGCAGCGCATCGACATCGTTCGCCGCGAGCGTGTCGGCGATCCACTGTGCGAAGGCTTGCACGTAGGGCTCCGTGCCGGTTGCGCCGCCGGTGAACTCATAGAGGTTGTGGGTGAGGCTTCCCGACCCGACGATGAGGACGCCTTCCTCGCGCAGCGGCGACAGGGCCTGTCCGAACGCATGGAACCAGCTTGCCGGACGTCGCCCCGGCATCGAGACCTGCACCACCGGCACCGACGCGTCGGGATACATGTGCAGCAGCGGCACCCACGCCCCATGGTCCAGGCCGCGACGCGGCTCCGCGCGCGCATCCACGCCCGCGGCGGCAAGGAGGCCGATGGCGCGCTCGGCGAGTTCGGGCGCACCCGGCGCGGGGTAGCGCAGGTCGTACAGCGGGCGCGGAAAGCCGCCGAAATCGTGGATTGTCTCGGGGCGTTCGCTCGTGGTCACGCTCACCCCGGCGGTCATCCAGTGCGGCGACGCGACAAGGATCGCCCGCGGCGCCGGGAGCGTTCGGGCGAGCGCCGCAAGTTCGCTTCCGGCATCGCCCGGCTCGAGTGCGAACGTCGGTGCGCCATGGGAAACGAACAGGGTGGGCATCGTGGTCATGGGGTCTCCAGGGAGGGGTTGGGTCAGCTTTGAATGCGGGGCTCTTTTCCATGGCCCCGGTCTTCTCAGTCTAGGGAGCCCGGTCGGACGGATAAACGGGTGGGGGCGGCACGCACTGTTCAATAATCTGCAACAATTGGGCGGCGTTTGCTGCGAGCAATGTTTTCCGCGTCGCACAATCCCGTCGTGCTTTTATGGTATTGTCGCCAGATACTGCCGGTCCGGACCCTTTCTCCCATCGCAATTCGCATGACGCTTCTTTCGTTGATTGTTGCGCTGCTGCTCGAGCAGGTACGGCCACTGCCGGTGCGGCAAATCGTTCTGGATCCGCTTCACCGTCTTGCGGGCGTCCTCGTTGAACGCTTCAACGACGGTCAGGCCCGCAACGGCGCAGTCGCCTGGCTGCTGCTGGTCGTTTCCGTCGTCGCAGTCGGGGCGCTGGTGTTCTTCCTGCTGTGGCTCGCCCATCCCCTGTTGGCGCTGGCCTTCAATATCGCCGTGCTCTACCTGACGATGGGTTTCCGCCAGGAAAGCCATTTCTTCACGGATATCCACCTCGCGCTGCGCATGGGGGAACTCGACCGCGCGCGTTCGCTGCTGAGCGAGTGGCGCGGCGGGCAGTACGTCGGCGCGAGCTCCAGCGAAGTCGCGCGGCTCGCCATCGAGAAGGGGCTGGTCGCAGCGCATCGCAACGTGTTCGGCGTCATCTTCTGGTTCATCGTCCTGCCGGGGCCGAGCGGTGCCCTGCTGTATCGCCTCGCACGTTTCCTCGGCGAGGAATGGGGCGAGCGCAGCGACGCCGAGTTCGGCCAGTTCGGCCGCTTCGCGAAAAAGGCCTTCGAGCTGATCGACTGGCTGCCCGCGCGCTTGACCGCGGCATCGTTCTCGGTCGTGGGCGACTTCGAGGACGCGGTGTTCTGCTGGCGCACGCAGGCGATGCTATGGGCCGACAGGGCGTCCGGTATACTCATTGCGGCCGGCGCCGGCGCCCTCGGCGTTCGCCTGGGCATGCCGGTCCATGAATTCGGTGAGATCGTAGAACGACCGGAAATGGGTGTCGGAGAAGAGGCCGATGCCGACTACATGCAGAGCACCGTGGGCCTGATCTGGCGCGCGTTGGTGCTGTGCCTGCTGATGCTGGCCCTGCTGGTGATTGCCGGCTGGGTTGGTGCTTAACATCCAGGAGGGAGCACAGAGATGGCGAATCGTGAAGTTGTGGTATTGAGCGCAGTCCGTTCGGCTGTGGGTGGTTTCGGTGGCTCGCTGAAGGACATGGAACCCGCTGAACTGGGCGGTGTGGTCGTCAAGGAAGCGATCGCCCGCGCCGGCGTCGATCCGAAGCAGGTGACCTTCGCCACCGTCGGCAACTGCATCCCGACGGAATCGCGTTACCCCTACGTCGCGCGCGTCGCGACGATCCAGGGCGGCATGTCGATGGATTCGGTGGCCTTCGCCGTCAACCGCCTGTGCGGCTCGGCGCAGCAGGCCATCGTGAACTCCGCCCAGGCCATCATGCTGGGTGACGCGGACTTCGCGATCGGTGGCGGCGTCGAAGTGATGTCGCGCGGCGCCTACCTGATGCCGGCGCTGCGTAACGGTGCCCGCATGGGTGACACCAAGGCGATCGACGCGATGGTCGCCGTGCTGACCGACCCGTTCGGCGTCGGCCACATGGGCATCACCGCCGAGAACCTGACCGGCAAGTGGGGCATCACCCGCGAAGACCAGGACGCCTTTGCGCTCGAGTCGCAGAACCGCGCCGCCGCCGCAATCGCCGACGGCCGCTTCAAGAGCCAGATCGTCCCGATCACCTTCGAAACCCGCAAGGGCCCGGTCGTGTTCGACACCGACGAGCATCCGCGCATGACCACCATGGAAGCGCTGGGCAAGATGAAGCCCGCCTTCAAGAAGGACGGTTCGGTCACCGCCGGTAACGCTTCCGGCATCAACGACGCGGCTGCCTTCCTCGTGCTGGCCGACGCTGCCAAGGCGGCTGCCGGCGGCCACAAGCCGATCGCGCGCCTGGTCGCCTACGCAATCGCCGGCGTGCCCAACGACGTGATGGGTGAAGGCCCGATCCCCGCTTCGAAGCTCGCGCTGCAGCGCGCCGGTCTGTCGCTGGACAAGATCGACGTGATCGAATCCAACGAAGCCTTCGCGGCCCAGTCGATTGCGGTGAACAAGGGCCTCGACCTCGATCCGAAGAAGACCAACCCGAACGGCGGCGCGATCGCCCTCGGCCACCCGGTCGGTGCGACCGGCGGCGTCATCATCACCAAGCTGCTGCACGAGCTGATCCGCGTGAACGGCCGCTACGGCATGGCCACGATGTGCATCGGCGGCGGCCAGGGCATCACGACGATCTGGGAACGCATCTGATCGTCCATTCGGCCTCAGGGCAGAAAAAAACCCGCTTCGGCGGGTTTTTTTTCGTCCTGTCCGGCCGGTTCGACGGGGCTACCAGCCCTGCGACTGCCGCTTCGCTGCGCGGATCTCGTCGCGGATCTGACGGAAATGTTCGAAGCGGCGCGCTGCGATCGCGCCGGACTCGACCGCTGCCAGCAGGGCGCAGCCGGGCTCGGCCTCGTGCCGGCAGTCGCGGAAGCGGCACTTGCCGAGGTGGTCGTGGAACTCCACGAAGCTCGCGGCGAGTTCCTCGGGCGTGAGGTGGGCGAGACCGAAGGCCTGCAGGCCCGGGCTGTCGATCAGCCAGCCGCCGTCGAGCGGGTAGAGGCGGGCGAAGGTGGTCGTGTGCTTGCCGCTGTTGAGCGCTTCCGAGATTTCGCGCGTCGCGGCGCGGGCCTCCGGGATCAGGGCGTTCGTGAGCGTCGATTTTCCCATTCCCGATTGCCCGACGAAGATGCTCCGCTGGCCGGCGAGATGGGGGAGCAGTCCTTCCACACCTTCGCGGGCGCTCAGCTCGACCACCTGATAACCGAGCTCCCGGAACGGGGCCAGCATGCGGCGCGCCTGCGGCAGGGAATCGCTCAGGTCGGTCTTGTTGAGGACGATCAGGGTCCTGAGATGCTGGCTCTCGGCGGCCGCAATGCAGCGCGAGATCAGCAGGTCGGAGAACCCCGGCTCGGTCGCGGTCACGAGCACGACCTGGCTGAGGTTCGCCGCGATGAGCTTTTCCCGGAAGGCATCCGAGCGCCACAGCAGGTTGCGGCGCGGATGCAGCGTCGTGATGACGCCCTGATCGTCTCCGCTGGCCTCAATCCCGACCTCGTCGCCGCACGCGAAGACACTCTTCTTTCCGCGCGGATAGCATTTGAGGCTCCCGTCCTTCACGGACCGGCCGGAAACGGCGACTTCATAGTGACGGCCGAAGGCGGCGACGATCACTCCGTTCAGTGGCGTACCGTGGCTCGGGCGGGGTTTGCTCACGAAGCGGGCGGCCTTCAGCTGGTGGAACGCAGGCGCGCGACGCGCAGGGCGGCCGGCGGGTGGGAGTCGAAGAAGCGCGAATACAGCGGATCGGGCGTCAGCGTCGAGGCGTTGTCGCGGTAGAGCTTGACGAGTGCCTGTGCGAGATCGGCGGCGCGTGTCTGCTGCGCCGCATAGGCATCGGCCTCGAATTCGTGTACCCGCGACCAATGGCTCATCAGCGGCGCGAGCGGGAAAGTGAAAGCGGGCAGTGCCAGCGCGAACAGCGCCAGCGCGACGGCCGTGCCGGCCGCGGCGGGGGCGACGCCGAGCCCGGCGAAGAACCACGTCTGCCCCATCAGCCAGCCGAGCAGCCACAGCATGCCGAGGCTCGCGGCCGCGACGGCGGCCAGGCGCTTCCAGATATGGCGATGGTGGAAATGGCCGAGTTCGTGGGCGAGCACGGCCTCCACTTCCTCGGGCTGGAGCTTGTCGAGCAGGGTGTCGAAGAACACGATGCGCTTCGCCGCGCCGAAGCCCGTGAAGTAGGCGTTGCCGTGCGCCGAGCGGCGCGAGCCGTCCATGACGAAGAGCCCGCGGGAGCGGAAGCCGCAGCGCGCAAGCAGGCCCTCGACACGTGCCTTGAGGGCTTCGTCCGCCAGCGGCGTGAACTTGTTGAACAGCGGTGCGATGAAGGTCGGCCAGATGAACTGCGCCAGCAGGTTGAACCCGAGCCAGAACAGCCAGACCCACAGCCACCAGCGCTCGCCCATCGCACCCATCAGCCACAGCACCGCGGCGAGCACCGGCAGGCCGATCAGTGCCGCCAGCAGCGTCTCGCGCGCGAGGTCCGCGGCATACAGCGCGGGGGTCATGCGGTTGAAGCCGAAACGCTTTTCGATGCCGAAGGTCCGATAGAGCGCGAACGGAAATTCGACCGCCCAGCCGATGATGCCGAGCGCCGCGAGCAGGGCGACGCCGTGGGCGAGCGTTCCGGGTTCGAGGATTCCGGCGAGCACGTCGTGGATCGCCTGCAGGCCGCCGCCGAGCGTGAGGAGGAGCACGTATGCGGTGCCGATGGCGGCATCGGCGACGCCGAGCTTCATCCGGGCGGCGGTATAGTCCGCGGCCTTGCGATGCGACTCCAGGCTGATCGACTCCGCGAACGGCGGCGGCACCGCGTCACGGCGCGCCTGTACGTGCCGGATCTGGCGCAACATGAGGGCGAGCCGTGCGAGCAGGGTCAGCGTGACGGCGGCGAGGAACAGGATCGAGAAGGCGTACGGGGACATTTCGGCGGGTAGCGGCGAGGCGCGGCGGCATCTATGCCACAATCGCGCCTTTGCTCAAGCGGGCGGACGATTATGGCACAGGATCAGAATCACCTCATCTGGCTGGACATGGAGATGACCGGGCTCGAGCCCGATACCGATCGCATCATCGAGATCGCGATCGTGATCACCGATTCCCAGCTCAATACCGTCGCGGAAGCCCCGGTGATCGCCGTGCATCAGCCCGACAGCGTGCTCGACCGGATGGACCAGTGGAACCGCGACACGCACGGCAAATCGGGCCTGACCGATCGCGTGAAGGCGTCCACGGTCGGCGAAGCGGATGCCGAAGCGCGGATGCTCGCGTTCCTGCAGGAATACCTACCGGCGCGCACGTCGCCGATGTGCGGCAATTCCGTGTGCCAGGACCGCCGCTTCCTCGCGCGCTACATGCCGCAGCTCGAAGCCTGGTTCCATTACCGCAACCTCGACGTGTCGACGCTGAAGGAACTCGCCCGCCGGTGGCGCCCCGAGGTCTACAAGGGGGTCGTGAAGAAGGGAAAGCACGAGGCGCTGTCGGACATCTACGAATCGATCGGCGAATTGCGCCACTACCGCGACACCTTCCTGCGCCTCGAAGGCTGAGCGCGATCGCGGCGCCGCGGATTCAGTCGCGCCGGTACAGCCGGAAGATTTCCTGCCTTTTCCCGCCGCCGCGGCGGTATTCCCAGATCTGCTGCCACTCCGGTGCAGGCGTCTGGGTGTTGCCGCGATCGTCGGAGGCGAGCAGGAAGCGGCACGGCGTCGCGTTGTTCACGACCTTGTCCGGCCGAATCCCGGCGAAGTAGTGGAAGGAGGCGCGCTGGCTCGGCGACAGCCCCATCATTGCGACGCAGTCCGCCCGCTCGCCGGCGAGCGCGATCTTCAGGGACATCGCCGTCGGGCGATAGCTCCGGTCGTGGTCGAACCAGGGCTTCAGCAGCGCGATCGCCAGGCACCACAGCATCGTCATGCCTAGCGCCCAGTTCGCCGGGGCGCGGTTCGGCGAGCGCGGCAGCCACGCCACCAGCAGCCCCCACGCCGCAAAGACGACAATCCCGACCGCGGCCGAAATCTCGGGCGAGCGTAGTGCGAAGTCCGGCGCGATCCGTACCAGGTAACGAGCCAGGCCGGGCGGCCACAGGAAGACCTGCGCGCTCCAGGCGGTCCACAGGAGCAGGGCGAACACGCCGAAGGTCATGACGGCGAACCAGTCGAACGCATTCGCGGCGCCGCGGCGCAGGCTCGGTACGCCGGATGCCGCGAGCAGCGCGAGCGGCGGCACCACGGGCAGCATGGACGCCTGCCCGAGGCTACCGTTGGCAATGATCCACGCAAGCGCGAGCGCCAGCGCGGCGATCGGCAGGAAGGACGATACGTGCAGCAGATGATGGCGCGTCCGCCACAGCGACCACAGCGCGATCGGCCACAGCGGCCAGGCAAACCAGCCGAGCAACTCGACGAGGCGCGCGAGTTCGTCGCCGCGCATCGGGTCTGCCCACAGGTTGGGCCATTCGGTGCGCCACCACAGCGCGAGCAGCTCCGGGGACTGGTAATGCAGCACCAGCGGCCACAGCGCGGATGCGCCGATCGCAAGGCTCAGGCCGATGATGAGGCCACTGCTGGCGCGCGGATCGCGGCATTCCGGACAGGCGGCGATGACGACGATGAAGAGGGGAATCGTGAGCACGACGCCGGGCAGGCCGGCGGCGAGGAAGGCGAGCGCCGCGCCCAGCCCGGCCTGGACCCCGCCGAGCGCCGGGCGCGTCGGGATGTGCGAGAGCCCCGCCAGCGTCAGCGCCTGCATGGCCATCAGCGCAATCATCGGCTGCGTTTCGTGCGCATGCAGGACGAGGCCGAGCGTGCCGAGGGTCAGCAGGGCCGCGGGCGTGCGCGTCTGGCGCCCGTAGAGACGGGTTGCCGCGCGGGTGATCCAGAAGATCGCCAGCGCCGTGAACAGCGTCGTTGCCAGCCGTGCGCCGTCGTGCAGCGGCACCAGCGGGGCGAGAAGGCGTGCAAAGGCCGCACCCGTCCAGTAATAGAGCGGCGGGAAGGGCGTTTCCGGCTGGCCCGCGATGGCAGGAAACAGCAGGTTGTTTCCCTGCACCATCTCGAAGATCGCGCCGAAGTGACGGGCGTCGTCGCCGCGCCACGGGGCGTGGCCGGTCAGTCCGGTGAGCAGGTACAGCGCGATGAGCAGCGCCAGCCCGGTCGCGCCGAACAGATGCTGCCGTATCGAGGAGGTGCCGGAGGATTCACCAGTCATGTCATGTCGCCCCGCTCGTCATTATGCGGGGGTGTTCGATCGTCAGGTGCGGAATTCTAGCCGGCGGGCGTTGGCGCGCCGCGGGCAGGGAACAAAAAAGGCAGCCGAAGCTGCCTTTTTGCGTGACCGTAGGCCGGGATCAGCCGAGGCGCTGAACGCTGCCGTACTTCTGGCGGAAACGCTCGACGCGGCCGGCGGTGTCGACGATCTTCTGCTTGCCGGTGTAGAACGGGTGGCAGGCCGCGCACACTTCGACGTGCAGGACGGGCTTGCCCAGCGTGGAGCGCGTTTCAAAGCTGTTGCCGCAGGAGCAGGTGACCTGGACGGCGTTGTAATTCGGGTGGATGTCCGCTTTCATGGTGATTCCTCGAACGAACGGGCGGTGAATGTGGCCGCCCTGACAACAGTGGAAACCGCGGATTATCGGCGATTTGCCTCTGCATGGCAAGTAGAGTATGGCTGGCGCCGGGGACGGGCAGCCAGCTGCCGTCCGTGTTCGCCCGCGATGCGAATGGCCGTACAATACGCCCCTTTTTTCAGGGAGTTGGTGTGCGTTTGCTGCTCGCGCCGATGGAAGGTCTGCTCGACGCGGTATTGCGCGACGTTCTTACCCGCGCCTGTGCCTACGACTGGGCCGTGAGCGAGTTCGCGCGTGTGTCCGGCACGCTGCTTCCGCATCGTTTCTACACCCGCCTGTGCCCGGAATTGCGGTCGGGCGGACGGACGGCAGCGGATGTTCCGGTGCGCGTCCAGTTGCTCGGCTCCGATCCCGCGTGCCTGGCCGACAACGCGGCGCGCCTCGTCGAGCTGGCGCCTCCCGGGATCGACCTCAATTTCGGCTGCCCCGCACCCACCGTGAATCGCCATCGCGGCGGTGCCGTGCTGCTCGACGAGCCGGAACTGCTGTATCGCATCGCCGCTGCCGTACGCGCCGCCGTCCCCATCGGCCTGCCGTTTACCGCGAAGATGCGACTGGGCGTTGCGGATACGTACAGGGCGGTCGAATGTGCCCAGGCCCTCGCCGCCGGGGGCGTGGAAGGCCTCGTGGTGCACGCGCGGACCAAGCTCGACGGCTACCGTCCGCCCGCGCATTGGCCGTGGATCGGACGCATCGCCGAAGCCGTCCGCATTCCCGTCACCGCCAACGGCGAAGTCTGGTCGGAAGCGGATTGGCGGCGTTGCCGCGCGGAGAGCGGCGTTGCCGACGTCATGCTGGGGCGCGGCGCGGTTGCGGATCCCTTCCTCGCGCGACGGCTCCGCGAGCACGAGGGGGCCGTGCCCGACGTCGCGATCGACCGCGATGCCGAATGGGCGGAGCTGCGGCCGCTGCTCGCGCTTTTCTGGCACAGGGTCCAGGAAAGGGTGAAGCCCCAGCATTCGCCGGGCCGCATCAAGCAATGGCTCAACCTGCTGCGCCGCAATTTCCCGCAGGCCGAGCAGCTGTTCCAGAATGTGCGGGCGGCGCGCCGGCCGCCCGAAGTGGATGTGGCGCTGCGGCGGCACGGCATCCTTTCCGCAGCGGTGCCCCTCGCGGCCTGAACCGGACGAATCGATGAGCTACGCAAATTCGCGCATTCCAGAGAGCGCCCAGGCGGGCGTCCACGAGCAGCTCGTGCGCCGCGTCGAGCGCCACTTGGCGGAGCCCTTCCGCAAGCCCTGTCTCGACTACAACCGCGCGGCCTTCGAGGCCAGCCTCGCGGGCTGGGACCGCAAGGCGCCGCTGATCCTCGATGCGGGCTGCGGCGTCGGTCACAGCACGATCCAGCTGGCGCGCGCGTTTCCCGATCATTGGGTGATCGGCGTCGATCAGTCCGAGGATCGCCTCAATCGCCGCAAACCCTATCCGGACGCGCTGTTGCCGAAGAACATGATGTTCGTGCGCGCCGACCTCGTCGATTACTGGCGTCTGCTGTGCGATGCGGGCATGCGCCTGTCCCGCCACTACATCCTGTACCCGAATCCGTGGCCCAAGATCGGCCACCTCGGGCGGCGCTGGCATGCGCATCCGGTGTTCCCGTTCATCCCGCGGCTGGGCGGCGTGCTGGAATGCCGCACGAACTGGCGGGTGTATATCGAGGAATTCGCGTGTGCACTCGGACTGGCGACCGGCCGTGACGTGGCGTGGGAAACCTTCGAGGCGCCGGCGCCGCTGACGCCGTTCGAGCGCAAGTATCGCGATTCCGGTCAGCCGCTCTACCGGCTCGTCTGCGACCTCGATGTGCGGGCTTGCGCGCGGCAACCGGATGGCGCACGCTGAACGGAATAGAGGAGAAAGACGATGACGAACGAGACCGCTGCGGACGCAGGAAGCGATAACCCCCATCTGCTGGACGACCACGAATTCGAGGCGCTCGAGGAGCTGCTGACGTCGGACGTGGTGCCCGAGGATTGCATGAACCTCGAGATGCTCGACGGTTATCTGGCTGCCGTGATCGCGTCGCCCGTCACCATCGAGCCCGAGCAGTGGCTGCCGCCGGTCTGGTCGGCGCACGGCGACGAGATCTCGTTCGGTTCGGGCAGCCAGATGCAGCGCGCGATCCGCCTCGTGCGGCGCTATTACAACGAGCTCGCGACGACCCTGGGGCAGCCCGAGGGGTGGGAGCCGTTCTGCTACGCGGCGAGCGAAGGCGACACGATCGCGATCGGCGAGGAGTGGATCGAAGGCTTTGCGCAGGGGCTGGAACTGTGGCCCGCGGATTGGGATGCGGGGCTCCCCGAGGACGCGGCGGACGCCGTGCGCACCGCACTCGACGAGCTGATGGCGCCTTGGGCCGCCGACGATGCGGAGATGGCGGACGAGGACACGCGCCTGCAATGGTTGGAACAGGCGGTCAGCAGCCTGGAGACCGTTCTCGGGCAGTGGCGCGCGGTCGGGCTGGATGAGCCGGAGCTGCTGTCGGTGGATGGGCCGGCGGTGCACACGCCGGCGGCGGTCGGGCGCAACGATCCTTGCCCGTGCGGCAGCGGCAAGAAGTACAAGAAGTGCTGCGGGGCCGCCGTCGAATGAGCGGTGCCGCGACGCCGCCGGAGGCTGCCGCGTGAGCGACGATCACTGCACCCGCTGCGGCGCCTGCTGCGCGGCCTTCCGCGTCGATTTCCATCGTTCCGAACTGGCCAGCGCCATGCCGGGCGGGGTGCCGGACGCGCTCACCGTGCCGGTGACCGGCGAGCTGGTGCGCATGCGCGGGACGGACGAGGCGCCATCGCGCTGCGTCGCACTCTCGGGCGAGATCGGGGCGAAAGTCGCCTGCTCGACCTATGCCGGCAGGCCGTCGCCGTGCCGCGACTTCGCGCCGTACGCGGCGCTCGGCATCGGCGAGGACGCGTGCGACCGGGCGCGCCGGCGTCACGGCTTGCCGCCGCTCTGAGCAGGGCCATGAGCGACGGCAACCCCTGCCTCGATTGCGGCATGTGCTGCGTCCAGTTTCGCGTGTCGTTCTACTGGGGCGAGGCGGACGACGCGCCGGACGGTTTCGTGCCTGTCGCATTGACCGAGAAGCTCGACCCCTACCGGCGTTGCATGACGGGGAGCAACACGGTGCCGCGCCGCTGTGTGGCCCTGGAGGGGCAACCCGGCGAGCAGGTGTCCTGCACGATCTACGACCGGCGGCCGACGCCGTGCCGCGAATTCCCGTCGCACGAGGCCGACGGCGCGCCGAATCCGAAATGCAACGAGCTGCGCGCGCAGATCGGCCTGCCAGCGCTGACGCCGATCGTGCCGGTGCAGGCAGCCTGATCAGCGCGGGGTCGCGACGGCGGCAAGGAGCCGGAGCGGGCCGATCGCCCGCACGGTGTCGATTTCCTCCGGGCGTCGCACGAACAGCGAGCCGGCGAAACCCAGCGCGTTGACCGAGATGTTCTCGTGGCGCTCGCAGGTGCGCGGGATCACCGTCATCCAGTCGCGCGAGACGAGGAAGTTGTACGGCGGCATCGGCTCGGCGGATGCGGCGATGCCGACCGCCGCGCATGCGCGGTCGAAGGCCGCGTGCATCGCTTCGCCCAGCGACACGGCATCGCCGCATGGCGGCAGGCGCAGGAAGCAATGGCGCCAGGGCAGGGCAGGGTGTGTGGCGATTTCTCCGGCGGGCAGGTCCTGCGGCAGCTGGTGCGTGAAGCGGCTCAGGCGCGCGGTTCCGGTGGCATCCGGGATCCACTGCAGGTGCTTGTGGCGCTGGCTGGCGCCCGCCTCGGCGCCGCCGTTGTAGAAGCCGAGTCCGCCGCTGGCGGCCATCACCGTCGCCAGCGCGATGAAGTCCGCGCGTGTCAGGGGCGCGGTCTGCGCCTCGTAGCGGCGCGTGACGATCAGCAGGTGGCGGTCGATGACCGGAAACTTGTTGAGCACGCCCAGGTGTTCGTCGCCGAGCGGGCCGATCGTCAGTTCGGGGTCGGGAGGCAGGAAGGGGTTGAAGTCCGGGTCGCGTCGCACGGCGGCCTCGACGCGCGCTGCATCCTTGTGCGCGAGGGTGGAGACCCAGCGCACCGTGAAGTCGATGCCGGCGTCGCGGATCGGTGTCTGCTCGGTGCGGATGGGCAGCAGCGCGCCCGCGTCGGCGGCGCGGCTGAGCGTGCGGTCGATCCGGTGCAGCAGGTCGTCGGACATGTTCTGGGCGGCCTGAAGGAACAAGGGGATAGCCGGGAGTGTAGGCTGACGGCTTCCGATCGATCAATTTGAATCGCGCCATGTGAAGCGCGTGCGGGAGGTGCATATGACGGTTTCGTTTGCGGTGCGCGGCGAATATATCCAGCTCGATCAGCTGCTGAAGGCGACCGGGCTCACCGGTACCGGCGGCGAGGCCCACGCGGCCGTCGAGGCGGGGCGGGTGACGGTGGACGGCAAGGTCGAATCGCGCAAGCGCGCGAAGCTGCGGCCGGGCGCAACCGTCCGTTTCGGCGGGGAAACGGTCGTGCTGGTGGCGTCCGACTGATCCGGCGGCGCTATGCGGCGCCGTGCGGATCGTCGGCGGCGCGCGACAGCCGTTCCCAGATCCAGCCACCGGGCAGGTTCTTGCCGGTGAGCACGTACACCAGGGCATGGTCGTTCGACAGCATCAGCCCGAACTCGCGTTGCGCGTCCGTCGTACCCACCAGCAGCAATTCGTCGCCGGGCCCCAGTTGCGTGTCGCCGTCGGGAATCAGCACGTGGTCGTCGTCATCGCGCTGCAGGTAGAGGACCTCGCATGCGAGCGGCTCGTCGCGGTTCGACGGCGATCGCAGCAGCGCCTGCAGCTCGACTGTCGCCCCCTTCATCAGCCGCCGGTACAGCGCCGGGGCGCGGCTGAGGTTGAGGCGCTCGCTCCAGACGGTGGGGATCTCCCAGCCGAAGCGCTTGGTCAGGCGCTTCAGCAGGTGATCGCACCATTCCTCGTTGCGCCGCTTCATCTCTTCGAGGAAGGGCACGAGCAGCGGGGTGGTCAGGATCGCGAGGCATTCATGGGCGATGATGCGGCTGGGAACGACGTTCACGTCGTAGTCGAAGGCCTCGAACAGTGCGTTGTTCGCGAAATGGTTCTGGCGCAGGATGACGAACAGGGCCGGATTGAGTTCGCGCGCGGTGACGACCGTGGACAGGTTGTCGATGTCGTTGGACGTGGCCGCGACGATGCCGGCCGCGCATTGGATGCCGGCCGCTTCGAGCGCGGAGGCCGCCGTTCCTTCGCCCTGTATCCAGCGCGGCGGGCACGCGGCGGGCGCGGCGTTGCGATCGATGATCGTGAGCGGCACCCCTTCCTGTTCGAGGACGTGCGCAAGCATGCGACCGAAGCGCCCGTGTCCGCACAGGATCCATTCGCCGCGCGGCGGGTTGCGCTGGCGTTCCATCGTCGTGCCGGGTACGCCGGTGAGCCAGGTCAGCAGGTGCCAGGCGGCGGGCGCGTGCAGCGCGAGCGCGAGGTATTCCGAGAATTTCTCGAACGGGTTGATGATGTGGCGTGTACCGAACGACGCCATGTTGGCGGCCGTCTCGGCCGATTCGGCGCGGCACAGCGCCGGAATGCCCGGCGCGAGGAGCCGCGCCGCGATCGCGATCGCGAGGTTGGCGCTGTCGTCGTTGGTCAGTGCGACGACCCCGATGCAGCTGCGGTGCGTGAGGCCCGCGAACTTGAGGGTCTCCGGGTTGCGTGCGTCTGCGCACAGGGCTGGAACGTCGGCGCGGTAGCCGTGCAGTTCGATCTCGCCGACCTTGGTGTCGTCCAGCTCCACGACGACCGCGCGGACGCCGAGCCGGTCGAGCGCGTCGCAGATCAGCCGGCCGGTTTCGCCGAATCCGCACACGAGATAGAAGGGCTCGCGCAGGTTGCGCACGGCACGCATGAAGCCCTGCGTGCGGATCGCCTGCTGCAGGTTGCGGTCGGCGAGCAGGGCGAACACGGTGCCCACGGTGTAGGCCCAGCCGACCACGGAGAGGTAGATGCAGATGATGACCCACAGCCGCTGCTGGTCGGAGAAGGCATAGGGGATCTCGCCGAAGCCGATGGTGGTCGCGGTGTAGCTGATGAAGTACAGCGCGTGGAAGAAGCTGATGTACGCGGGCTTGCCTTCCGCATCGACGCCGGGCGCGAGGGTGAGGCCGAACACCGAGATCGCGATGATGACGATCAACAGGATCAGCGGCGCGCGCAGGCGCCGCATGATCAGGAAGAAGACGCTCTGATGGCGCAGCAGCGGCATCATCGCAGCCGACTCGCTAGCGGCGCTGCATGATGGTCTCGGCGATCAGGATGATCACCGAAACGACGTTCGCGAACAGCGCGCCGCCCGCGAGCGAGACGACACGCGCGACCATCGTCGGCGTCATGCCCGTGCCCGTGACATGCTCGGCATAGCCCCACACCATTGCGGCGGCGATCAGCTGCAGGTCGGCGACCAGGCTGGTCGCGAGGTGGATGGCGCCGATCTGCGTGCGGTCGCCGAACTTGAGCACCGTTGCGATTAGGTTGACGACGATCGCGACGAAAAGCTCGTTGATCTCATGGTGCACCGGATCGTCGAGGTCGCCGACGAAGAACCCGAAGTTCAGCGTCGCCGCGAGGACGATAAAGAAGCCGAAGATGACTTTTTCGAGGTTCATGCCGGTCTCGCGGTAGGCACGCGGCGCCGGCGCCGGGGCGGCACGCGCTCACGTGAAGGTCATACTGCAAGACCGATTATATGCGGCGGCGATTGCGCCCGGGAATGCCCTTATTCCTGGATCTCGCCGTCGACGTAGTACCAGCGGCGATCCTCGCGCACGAAACGGCTGGTCTCGTGCAGGCGATGGGCGCGCCCGCCGACGCGGTAGCGGGCGACGAACTCGACGATGGCCGTGTCTTTCCCCGTCTGCACATGCTGCCGCACCTGGAGGCCGATCCATTTGGGTGCCGGCTCGCCACCGGCCAGGTCGAGCGTCACGGGGCGCGTCGAGCTGTGCCAAGTGTCGAGCAGGTAGGCCTCGTTGCACAGCGTGAAGGCCGTGTAGCGGCTACGCATCAGCGCCTCGGCCGATTCGGCCGGCAGGTCGCCCGAGATCACCGGTGCGCAGCATTCGGTGAAGGGCTTTCCGGATTGGCATGGGCAGGGGATCGCGAGCATGTCAGAAGTATCCGCATGTCAGTCCCGCCGAGCAAGAATTTCCCGCAGCACATAGGGCAGGATGCCGCCGTGGCGGTAGTAATCGACTTCGATCGGCGTGTCGATGCGGCACAGCACCGCCACTTCCCGCGTCGCGCCGTTGCTGCGGCGAATCGTCAGCGTCAGGTCCTGGCGCGGCTGCAGGCTTGCGCCGATGCCGCGGATGTCGAAGCTTTCGTCGCCCTTCAGGTCCAGGCTCTCCCACGAGTCCTCGCCCTTGAACTGCAGCGGCAGGACGCCCATGCCGACGAGGTTGGAGCGGTGGATGCGCTCGAAGCTCTTCGCGATCACCGCCTTCACGCCGAGCAGCTGCGTGCCCTTGGCCGCCCAGTCGCGGCTCGAACCGGTGCCGTATTCCTCGCCCGCGAACACGACCGTCGGCACGCCGCGCGCGATGTAGCTCGTCGCGGCGTCGAACACCGTCGTCTGCTTGCCGTCGAGCAGCGTATAGCCGCCTTCGACGCGCGAGCCGTCGTCGCGCGGCGGCAGCATCATGTTCTTCACGCGCACGTTGGCGAAGGTGCCGCGCACCATCACGTCATGATGGCCGCGGCGCGAGCCGTAGGAGTTGAAGTCCTGCTTCGCCACGCCGCGCGAGATCAGCCATTGGCCGGCAGGCGTGCTGTCCTTGAAGGAGCCGGCGGGCGAGATGTGGTCGGTGGTCACCGAGTCGCCCAGCATCAGCAGCGTGCGCGCGCCGACGATGTCACCGACGGCCCCCGGCCGTGCCGAGAAGCCGTCGAAGAACGGCGGGCGCGCGATGTAGGTCGAGTCCGGCCATTCGTACACCTGGCCGGTGGTCGCCGGGATCGCGTTCCACAGGTCGTGATCCTTGGTGAAATCGGCATACAGGCGCGTGAAGGTCGCCGGGTCCATCGCGAAGGGCAGGACCGCGGCGATCTCCTCGGAGGTCGGCCAGATGTCGCGCAGATACACCGGGCGCCCGTCGCGGCCGTTGCCGAGCGGGTTCTCGGTGAGATCGACGTTGGCGCGGCCGGCGATCGCGAAGGCGACGACGAGCGGCGGAGACGCGAGGAAATTGGCGCGCAGATTGGGATGGATGCGCGCCTCGAAGTTGCGATTGCCCGACAGCACTGCCGCCGCGATCACGCTATTCTCGTTGATCGCGTCATTGAGCTCGGGCGCGAGATCCCCGGCATTGCCGATGCAGGTCGTGCATCCATACCCCGCGAGCGCGAACCCCAGCTGCGCGAGCGGTTCGAGCAGCCCGGCGCGGCCGAGGTAGTCGGTCACCACGCGCGAGCCGGGCGCGAGCGAGGTCTTGACGTGCGGCTGCACCGACAATCCCTTTTCGACCGCCTTCTTCGCCAGCAGGCCCGCGGCAATCAGCACCGCCGGGTTGCTGGTGTTGGTGCACGAGGTGATCGCCGCGATCAGCACGTCGCCGTGGCCCAGGGTCACGCCCGGCAGCGCGGTCGGGAAACGCGTGCCCAGCGCGGCTTCCGGCTGGCCGAAGCCGTTCTCGCTGACCGGCAGCGAGAACAGGCGGTCGAACACTTCCTCCATGTCCTTCAGCGCGATGCGGTCCTGCGGCCGCTTCGGCCCGGCCAGCGACGGCTCGATCGACGCGAGGTCCAGCTTCAGCGTCGTCGAGTAATCGATGTCGCCCGCGCGCGGGATGCCGAACAGGCCCTGCGCGCGGAAATACGCCTCGAACCGCGCGCATTCGGCCGCGGTGCGCCCCGTGTCGCGCATGTAGGCGACGGTCTTGTCGTCGACCGGGAAGAAGCCCATCGTTGCGCCATACTCGGGTGCCATGTTGGCGATCGTCGCGCGGTCGGTGACCGAGAGGCTCGCGGTGCCGTCGCCGAAGAATTCGACGAACTTGCCGACGACTTTCTGCTTGCGCAGCATTTCCGTGACGGTCAGCACCAGGTCGGTCGCGGTCACGCCTTCCTTGAGCTGCCCGGTCAGTTCCACGCCGACGACGTCCGGCGTCAGGAAATACACCGGCTGGCCGAGCATGCCCGCTTCGGCCTCGATGCCGCCCACGCCCCAGCCGACGACGCCGACGCCGTTGATCATCGTCGTGTGCGAGTCGGTGCCGACCAGCGTGTCGGGGTAATACAGCGTGCCGTCGTCCGTGTCCTGCCCGCGTACGCCGCGGAACAGGTATTCGAGATTCACCTGATGCACGATGCCGATGCCCGGCGGCACCACCTTGAAGGTGTCGAAGGCCTGCATCCCCCATTTCATGAACTGGTAGCGCTCGCGGTTGCGCTGGAACTCCAGTTCCATGTTCTGCCGCAGCGCGAGCGGCGTGCCGTAGTGGTCGACCTGCACCGAGTGGTCGACGACGAGGTCCACCGGCACCAGCGGTTCGATCAGCTTGGGATTGCGCCCCATCCCGGCCGCGACGTTGCGCATCGCCGCGAGGTCGCACAGCAGCGGCACGCCGGTGAAATCCTGCAGCACGACGCGCGCGACGACGAACGGAATTTCGTCGGTGCGTGCGGCCGTCGGTTTCCAGTTCGCGAGCTGCCGGACGTGCTCTTCGGTCACCTTCCTGCCGTCGCAATGGCGCAGCACCGCCTCGAGCACGATGCGCAGCGACACCGGCAGACGGGTCACCCGGCCGACGCCTGCGGCTTCGAGCGCCGGCAGCGAATGGAACAGACCGTCCCCGGATGGGGTGGAGAAGCGCCTGAGGGTGTCGAACGCGGATTGGGGCATGTCGGATCTCCTTTTCGTCGGTTCGTGTGCGAGGCGAACGACCGCAAGTCGCGCCGCCTCCGGCTACCTGTTGGAACTGCACGGGTGAGATGCGTTCCCGCACCACCTTGATGCGTTCCCGCACCACCTTGCCCGGTGTAGACGACGGACGGGGCGAAGGCAAACGCCAGCACCGCGTCCGGCGGGCGTACGCAGGTCCATGGGGAGGAGTAGAATTCGCGCGCTGACCAGCGATGGTTGTTGCATTGCACCGCAAGTCTTATAAAAGACATATAATCTCGCGGCGTCGTCCGGGTCCGCAGCCCCGACGCCCAGCCAACGTCACGAAAAAGGAAGGAATTCGCCGTGCTTCAAGCCTACCGTGCCCATGTCGCCGAACGCGCCGCCCTCGGCATCCCCCCGCTGCCGCTGTCGAAGCAGCAGACCCAGGACCTGGTTGCCCTGCTGAAGAATCCCCCCGCCGGCGAGGAAGCTGCCCTCGTCGAACTGATCACCTACCGCGTGCCGGCCGGCGTGGATGACGCCGCCAAGGTCAAGGCCGAGTTCCTCGCCAAGGTCGCCAAGGGTGAAGAAGCCTGTGCGCTGATCTCGCGCGCCAAGGCCACCGAGCTTCTCGGCACGATGCTGGGCGGCTACAACGTCAAGCCGCTGATCGACCTGCTGGCCGACGCCGAAGTCGGCGCCGTCGCCGCCGAAGGCCTGAAGAAGACCCTGCTGGTGTTCGACTACTTCCACGACGTTGCCGAGCTCGCCAAGGCCGGCAATGCCAACGCCAAGGCCGTGATGCAGAGCTGGGCCGACGCCGAGTGGTTCACCTCGCGTCCGGAAGTGCCGGCCTCGCAGAAGCTGACCGTCTTCAAGGTCACCGGCGAAACCAACACCGACGACCTGTCGCCCGCGCCGGACGCCTGGTCGCGTCCCGACATCCCGCTGCACGCGCTGGCGATGCTGAAGAACCCGCGTCCGGGCATCGACGCCGACAAGCCGGGCGAGCGCGGTCCGATCAAGCAGCTCGAGGCGCTGGCCAAGAAGGGCAACCTGATCGCCTACGTCGGTGACGTGGTCGGTACCGGTTCCTCGCGCAAGTCCGCGACCAACTCGGTGCTGTGGTTCACCGGCGAAGACATCCCCTTCGTGCCGAACAAGCGTTTCGGTGGTGTGTGCATCGGCTCCAAGATCGCCCCGATCTTCTTCAACACCATGGAAGACGCGGGCGCGCTGCCGATCGAAATCGACGCCGGCCAGATGGACATGGGCGACGAGATCGAGCTGAAGATCGACCAGGCGACCGGCAAGGTCACCGCGCTCAAGAACGGCGCCACCATCGCCGAGTCGCAGCTGAAGACCCTGGTCATCCTCGACGAAGTGCGCGCCGGCGGCCGCATTCCGCTGATCATCGGCCGCGGCCTGACCACCAAGGCGCGTGAAGCGCTGGGCCTGCCGGTGTCGACGCTGTTCCGTCTGCCGCAGCAACCGAACGATCCGGGCAAGGGCTACTCGCTCGCGCAGAAGATGGTCGGCCGCGCCTGCGGCCTGCCGGAAGGCAAGGGCATCCTGCCGGGCACCTATTGCGAACCGAAGATGACCACCGTCGGCTCGCAGGACACCACCGGCCCGATGACGCGCGACGAGCTGAAGGATCTCGCCTGCCTCGGCTTCTCCGCCGACATGGTGATGCAGTCCTTCTGCCACACCGCCGCCTATCCGAAGCTGGTCGACGTTCGTATGCACCGCGAACTGCCGTCCTTCATCTCGACCCGCGGCGGCGTGGCGCTGCGTCCGGGCGACGGCGTGATCCACTCGTGGCTCAACCGCCTGCTGCTGCCCGACACGGTCGGCACCGGCGGCGACTCGCACACCCGCTTCCCGATCGGCATTTCCTTCCCGGCCGGCTCGGGCCTCGTGGCCTTCGCCGCCGCGACCGGCGTCATGCCGCTCGACATGCCGGAATCGGTGCTGGTGCGCTTCAAGGGCAAGCTGCAGAACGGCGTCACGCTGCGTGACCTGGTCAACGCGATCCCCTACTACGCGATCAAGCAGGGCCTGCTGACCGTCGAGAAGAAGGGCAAGAAGAACATCTTCTCGGGCCGCATCCTCGAAATCGAAGGTCTGCCGGACCTGAAGGTCGAACAGGCCTTCGAGCTGTCCGACGCCGCTGCCGAGCGTTCCGCTGCCGCCTGCGCGATCCAGCTGAACAAGGAACCGATCATCGAGTACATGCGCTCGAACATCACGCTGATGAAGTGGATGATCGCGAACGGCTACTCGGACGCGCGCACGCTGGGCCGCCGCATCAAGGCGATGGAAGCCTGGATCGCCAAGCCCGAACTGCTGAAGGCCGACGCCGACGCCCAGTACGCCGCCGTGATCGAGATCGAGCTGGCCGACGTCAAGGAGCCGATCGTCGCCTGCCCGAACGACCCGGACGACGTGAAGCTGCTGTCCGAAGTCGCCGGCGACAAGATCGACGAAGTCTTCATCGGCTCGTGCATGACCAACATCGGCCACTTCCGCGCCGCCGGCAAGGTGCTCGACGGCAAGTCGGACATCCCGACCCGCCTGTGGATCGCCCCGCCGACCAAGATGGACGCGATGATCCTGAACGAGGAAGGCTACTACTCGGTGCTCGGCAAGTCCGGCGCGCGCATGGAAATGCCGGGCTGCTCGCTGTGCATGGGTAACCAGGCGCAGATCCGCAAGGGCTCGACCGCGATGTCGACCTCGACGCGTAACTTCCCGAACCGTCTCGGCATCGACACCCGCGTGTATCTCGGTTCGGCGGAACTCGCCGCCGTGTGCGCGCTGATGGGCAAGATCCCGACGGTCGGTGAGTACATGGAGCAGGTCGCGGCGGTCAATGCCAAGGCGGCGGACGTGTATCGCTACATGAACTTCGACCAGATCGCGGAGTTCAGCGACGTTGCGGCGACCGTGACGGTTTAAGTCTCCAGCAGTCGTTAGCACCTCGAAGGCCCGCACCATTGCCGTGGTGCGGGCTTTCTTTGTTTACGGCGTTCCACCCGCTTCCCGCCACAGTTCTTCCAGCCGCCGGGCGAAGCACGTGCCGAGCGCCTCGTCTTCGTGCATGAAGTAGACGTAGGCGCGTTCGAGCGGCTGCGCGGCGATGCGTTCGACCCAGGTGCGCAGGTCGGCGTCGTCGTAGTGGGTGCGTCGCAGGCGGATGTAGGCGCACTCCGTCGTGGAGACGAAAGGCGTTTCGCCTTCGTCGGTGTCGGTGACGCAATACATTACCCCGTGCGAGCGCAGGGCCTCGTAGACCTCGTCGTCCTGCCAGGAGGCGTGGCGAAACTCGAAGGCATAGCGTTTGTCTGACGGCAATCCCGCCAGGAAATCGCGCAGCCGATGAAGATCCTTTCCGAGAAACGGCGGCAGCTGGAACAGGAGCACGCCGAGCTTGTCTCCGAGCGTGGCGGCGCGGCGCACGAATTCGGCCACGCTCGCTTCGGAGCCGTGCAGGCGCTCCTCGTGCGTGATGCGGCGCGGCGCCTTGAGCGTGAAGGCGAACCCGGGCGGCACTTCTTCCGCCCAGTGCGCCAGCATCGATTCGGCCGGCATGCGGTAGAAGGTGTTGTTGATCTCCACCGTCGTGAAGCGCTCGGCGTAGTAGTGCAGCATTGCGTTCGCGGGGAGCTTCTCCGGGTAGAAGGCGCCGAGCCACTCCTTGTACGAAAAGCCGCTCGTTCCGGTCGACAGTCGCATCGCATCCGCTCCCAGGACTTGTGCCATGCCGCGTGGGCATGAGGCGGTTCCACCCGCGCGGCGGGCAAAGGGACAGCCCGCGGCCGATCCGCCCGGCGAACTCGGCGAATACGCGGCCAGGCGGACTTTTGCTGCCACACCGGAGCCGGCGCCGTCGGTGCCGCAGGCAGGCGGTGGGCCGCTGCTCTTCGTGATCCAGCAGCACTCGGCCCGGCGGCTGCACTTCGACTTCCGGCTCGAATGTGATGGAGTGCTGAAATCCTGGGCAGTTCCCAAGGGGCCGTCCCTCGATCCCGCGGACAAGCGGCTCGCCGTCGAGACCGAGGATCATCCCTATGACTACGCCTCGTTCGAGGGCGTCATCCCGCCCGGGCAGTACGGCGCCGGGGAGGTGATCGTGTGGGACTGCGGCGTTTACTCACCCGACGAGGATCAGGCGTATTCGTTCGACGATCGGGACGAAGCGCAGCGGCGGGTCCGCGAAGGGCTCGCGCAGGGCAAGCTGAGCTTCTTGCTGCGCGGAGAGAAGGTGAAGGGCTCCTTCGCCCTCGTCCGCACGTCGGAGCCGCGCAACTGGCTGCTGATCAAGCACAAGGACCGCTTTGCGGGGCCTGCCGATCCCGGCGAGAGGAACCGTTCGGTACTCAGCGGATTGATGGTCGAGGAGCTCAAGGTCCTGCCGGTGCGCCGCATTCCGGTGGCAACGCTGGTGCCTTGCGGGCGGCCCGAGGCGATGCCCGCGACGCTTTCGCCCATGCTCGCCGAAACCGGCGAGGCACCGTTCACCGATGTCGACTGGCTGTGGGAACCCAAGCTCGACGGTTATCGCGTGCTCGCCTTCGTGTCCGGGAAGGGGGCGAAAATGCGGGTGAAACTGCTGTCGCGCCGGGGCCTCGACCTGACCGCCACCTTCCCGCGGCTCGCGGCGGAACTGCGTGGCCAGGGGGCGGACATGATCCTGGATGGAGAGGTCGTGGCCTTCGATGCGAGCGGCCGGCCGTCGTTCAATGCGCTGCAGAATCGCTTCCAGCTGAAGACCGAGCGCGACATCGCCGTCGCCGACCGCAGCACGCCGGTGGTTTTCTGCTGCTTCGACCTGCTGCACTTCGCGGGCGTCGACCTGCGCGGCGCGCCGTATCGCGACCGCCGCCGCTACCTCGCCCAGTGCCTGCTGCCTTCGCCCCTGCTGCAGCTCGTCCATGTCGCGGAGGACGGGGAGGCGCTGCATGAAGCGGCGCTCGCCAGCGGCTTCGAGGGGGTGGTCGGAAAACGCAAGGACAGCCGCTACGAGGCCGGCCGGCGCTCGGCAGCGTGGCTCAAGATCAAGGCCACCCAAAGTGGGGAGTTCGTGGTCGGCGGCTACACCCGCGGCAAGGGCTCGCGGGCGCCCTTGGGCGCGCTGCTGATCGGGTACCGGGATGGGGGCGTGCTGCGGTACGCCTCGCATGTCG
The DNA here is from genome assembly GCF_012910905.1 of Aromatoleum toluvorans. Lineage (GTDB taxonomy): Bacteria > Pseudomonadota > Gammaproteobacteria > Burkholderiales > Rhodocyclaceae > Aromatoleum > Aromatoleum toluvorans. The sequence continues at coordinate 33,834 of NZ_WTVN01000007.1, read as the reverse complement.
GATCCGGCTTCGACGCCGCGACGCTGGCGCAGGTGAAGGCGCGGCTGGAGGGCTTGCAAACGGATGCCTGTCCGTTCGTGGCGCAGCCGGAGCTGAACGGCCCGACGACGTGGGTCGTGCCGGAAATGGTGGTCGAAGTGCAATTCCAGGCGTGGACCGAGGACGGCAGCCTGCGCGCGCCGGTTTTTCTGCGCGTGCGCGACGACATCGACCCCCGAACGGTGCTGCGCTCCGGGCACGTCCCGCAGGTGCCGTACGCAGCGGGGAAGTCGGGCGCAGAGGGAGGAAGCGGCGAGATCGACGAGGTCCTGCGGCAACTGGAGAACGGCAAGGCGGCCTTTCCGCTCGCGGTCGGCCCGCACCGGATCCGCCTGACGCATCTCGATCGCGTCTACTGGCCGGCGGATCCGGCACTCAAGCAGCCGGCGCTGACCAAGCGCGACCTGCTGCGCTATTTCGCGCAGGTTTCGCCCTTCCTCCTGCCGCACCTCGCGGATCGTCCGCTGACGCTGATCCGCATGCCCGAAGGTATCGGCGGGCAGCGATTCTTCCAGAAGCACTGGGAGCAGGAGCGGCCCGCGTTCGTGGACACCCTTACGGTGTTTTCCGAACACAAGGACGAGAGCCACGAGGCACTCGTGTGCAACAACCTGGCGACGCTGCTGTGGCTTGCGCAGTCGGGGACCATCGAGCTTCATGTCTGGCATTCGCGTGCGCGCCCCGGGGCGGATGCGGCGGTGCAGGGGACCGACTACGCCGGATCTCTCGCCACGTTGGAATCCTCGGTGCTCAACTTCCCCGACTACGTGGTGTTCGACCTCGACCCCTATATCTATTCCGGCAAGGAGGCACCGGGGGCGGAGCCGGAGCTCAACACGGTCGCCTTCGAGAAGGGCAAGGCGGTGGCCTTCCACCTGCGCGAGCTGCTGCAGGGCATGGCGCTGGACGCGATCGTCAAGACCTCGGGCAAGACCGGGCTGCATGTCTTCGTGCCGATCCGGCGCACGATCGATTTCGACGCCGCGCGCAAGGTGTGCGAGCTCGTCGGGCGGCACCTGCTGCGCCAGCATCCGCGGGACATCACGATGGAGTGGAGCGTGCGGGCGCGGACCGGCAAGATCTTCCTTGACTACAATATGAACGTCCGCGGCAAGACGCTGAACGTCGCCTATTCGCCCCGAGGGGTGCCCGGCGCGCCGGTGTCGATGCCGCTCACCTGGGACGAGCTGGCCGGCGCGCACCCGCTCGACTTCAGGATCACCAACGTCGCGCAGCGCCTGGCGCAATCGGGTGATCGCTGGCACGACGCCCTGGAGCGCAAGCAGAGCCTGGAACGGGCCGTGTCGGGCGCCGGATCATGACTCCCTGACCCCCGGAGGCAAGCATGGCGGCACGATCGATTGCATCGCTCACGGTCTCGTTCGGACTGGTGGCCATCCCGGTGAAACTCTATACCGCCACCGAAGCGAGCCGGACCGTCTCGTTCAACCTGCTGCACAAGGGCTGCGGTTCGCGGCTCAAGCAGCAGTACGTGTGCCTGAAGGAAGAGGTGGTGGTGGCGCGCGACGACATGGTCAAGGGCTACGAATTCGCCAAGGACCAGTTCGTGACCTTCAGCGCCGACGAGCTGAAGGCGCTCGAGGAGGCAGGTTCGCACAGCGCCGAGATCACCGAGTTCGTGCCCATCGAAACCGTCGATCCGGTGTATTTCGACAAGGCCTATTACCTCGCCCCGGACAAGGGCGGCGCCAAGCCCTATGCGCTCCTTGCCCGCGCGCTGCGGGCGTCGGGGCGCTGCGCCCTTGGTCGCTGGGCGGCGCACGGCAAGCAGCATGTCGTGATGATCCGTCCGGTCGAGGCGGGGGAAATGAGCGGGCTCGTCATGCAGCAGCTGCTCTACGGCGCCGACGTGCGCTCGATCAGGGACCTCGACATTCCGCAGACCGAGGTCAAGGATGCCGAGCTCCAGCTGGCGCAGCTGCTCATCGACCAGCAGGCCGTGGAGCGTTTCGATCCCGCCGCCTACACGGACGCGGTGCGCGCGCGCATCGAGGCGGCGGTGCAGAAGAAGGTCGAGGGTCAGGAGATCACGCTGACCGAGGAGGGCGAAGGTGGCGGCCAGGTGATCGACCTCATGGAGGCCCTGCGCGCGAGCCTGGAGAAAAAGGCCCCGGCGCCGGAGTTGCCCTCCGAGCCGCCGGCCGAGACGCGCAAGCCGCCCCGGCGGGCGAAGCCTGCCGCCGAGCCGGCGGTACGCAAGACGGCCAGGAAATAGCGAGGTTTCCCGATGCACCGCTACGGCGTGCGTGAGGTCGAGAAACTTCTGCGCCTGGGGCGCAGCACGATCCGTGCACTGATCGGGGCCGGCTTCGTCTCGCCGGAGCGCGGCCCGCGCAACGCCTGGCGGTTCTCGTTCCAGGATCTGGTCGTGCTGCGCACTGCGCAGGCGCTCGCTGAGGCGCAGGTCCCGCCCCGGCGCATCGTGCGATCCATGAAGGCGCTGCGCAGCCGGCTTCCCGAGGAGATGCCCCTCTCGGGGCTGTCCGTGCGCGTCGTGGCCGACCGCGTCGTCGTCAGGGAGGGCAGCGGCCACTGGCAGGCCGAGTCGGGCCAGTATCTGCTCGCGTTCGAAGGTGACCCTGCCGACGGCTCCATGAGCGTGATCGAGCACAAGGCGGCTGCAAGCCAGGCCGGGAGCGCACCCACCCACGCACCGGCGCACGCCGCGCACTGGTTCGAGCAGGCGCTCGCGCTGGAGCGCGACGAACCGGAGTCTGCGCGGCGGGCCTACGAGCGGGCGATCGTCGAGGCGCCGAAGCTGCTCGATGCCCGCATCAATCTGGGATCCTTGCTGCACGAAGCAGGCCGCCTGACGGAGGCCGAGCGCGTCTACCGCGATGCGATCGCGGCGTGCGGAGCCGATCCGACGCTGATGTACAACCTCGGTGTCCTGCTCGACGACATGGACCGCAAGCACGAGGCGATGGACGCCTACCAGACGGCCCTGCGCGGCGATCCGGGTCTGGCCGATTGCCACTACAACCTGGCGTTGTTGTGCGAGCAGTTCAGGCAGCCGCGGGAAGCCATCCGCCACATGGCGCAGTATCGCCGGCTGGTGAAGACGGAATAGGCGTCGGGCGAAGGCCGCTCAATCGTAGCGCTGTGCCGCGCTCTCATCGACGGGCAGCACGTGCGTGACCAGCTCGCCGTCGTGCCAGCGATGCAGCAGGAAGGCGGGCGGTTCGCGGCACCAAGCCAGCGCATCGGGCGCGCCCGACAGGTCGCACACGATCTGGTGGGCGACCGAGGGGGCGGTGATGCACGGTCGTCCCGCGAAGCTTGCGAAGATCGGGCGATGTACGTGGCCGCAGGCGAGGGCGCGCACTTCGGCGTGGCGGTGCAGCCAGTCGGCGAGGCGTGCGGAACCGCTGCAGGCGATGGTGTCGAGCCCGGCGATCCCCGTCGCGAACGGGGGGTGATGCAGGAACAGCAGGCAATCACGATCGGGATCGCACGCCCGGTCGAGCCAGGCGAGCTGTTCGTCGGCGATCTCGCCGCCTTCCTCGCCGGGGATGGTGGTGTCGAGGAACAGCAGGGTCAGGTCGCCGAGCATCCGCCGCGCGCAGCACAGGCTGCCATCGCCGAAGCCCTGGTCCGGAAAGGCGGCCCTGAGTTGCTCTCGGTCGTCGTGATTGCCGGCCATCACTTGCCACGGCATCGGCAGCGGTGCGAGCAGTTCGCGTACCCGTGCGTATTCCCGGGCGGTGCCTTCGTTCACGAGGTCGCCGGAGACGACGACCAGGTCCGGCACCGGGCTCAGCCGGGCGACGCGCCGGACGGCCGCGGCGAACAGCGCACCGGTGTCGATCTTGCCGTAGAGGAGGGAACCGGGGGCGACGACGTGGGGGTCGGACAACTGGGCGATCAGCATGGCTGGGATCTCGTCGGGCTTGATCGAAGCCTAGACGAAAACCCGACCCGTCGCAGCGCCTCGCCGGTACGCCGGCGCCGCCCGTCAGTCGGCCTGTGGCAGGCCGGCGTCGGGCACCATGCGGCGTGCGCCGTTGAAGCGCTTCGCCCAGTAGCTCTGGCTCATCTCGTCGATGCGCACTTCACCGCCTCTCGACGGGGCGTGCAGGAAGCGGCCTTCGCCGACGTAGATGCCCACATGCGAGAAGGCGCGGCGCATGGTGTTGAAGAACACCAGATCGCCGGGCTTGAGATCCTGCATGCCGACCTTTTCGCCGACGCTGGCCATGTCGCGCGCGGCGCGCGGCAGGTTGAGGCCGAGCGCGTTGCGGAAGACGTTCTGGACCAGGCCGCTGCAATCGAGCCCCGTTTCGGGCGAATTGCCGCCGAAGCGATAGCGGATGCCGAGGTACTCCATCCCCTGGTTGATGAGATCCTGGGCCGCCGTACCGTATCGGCCGAAGGACGACGTCGTCGCGGCGGGCTGATCGGCCGGAGCGGGCGTGTCGTCGGCGCCCGCAGGCGGGGCGATCAGCAGGGTGGTCGCCGCGAGCGCGGCGATGAAGCGGGTTGTCAGGCAGCGGCGCATGTTGCTTGCAGGGGAAATTCGATTCATCCGTGGCGCCTCAATTGTCGGCGGCTGTGTTCGAGGTCCGCCAACGTGCGTGGAGTGTTGTGGCCGAGCGCGCGGGCGCGTGCCTGCGCGGCCAGCATCAGCTGTGCGATCGCCCAGGCATCCCCCAGCGCGTGGTGGCGCTGGAAGGTCTCGATGCCGAAAGCCTTCATCCAGTCGGCCAGGCGTGCCGGCCGGTCGATGTGTTCGTCGTAGAGGGCCGGCAGGAGCCAGTGCAGGTCGAGCCAGGTCCAGTCGGGCGTGATGCCGAGATGCTCGTCGAGCGCGCGTTCGAGCAGGCTGCGGTTGAACGACGCGTTGAACACCACGACCGGGCCCTTGCCCGCGAAGGCGAGGAGGCTCGTCAGTGCCGCCGCGGCATCCGGTTCCACGGCGGCATGAAAGCTGTCGTGCGGCGACAGTTGCTCGCGGTCGATCGCGATCGCCGCGACCGCGAGCAGGCGATCCTTGTCGAGGTCGAGCCCGGTGGCCTCGGTGTTGATGACCACGTAGCGCGTCTCGAAGTGGGCGGTGCCCGGATCGGGCGCCGGCAGCGCTTCCCACTTCGCGAGGGCATCACGCAAGGCCGCGTCGAGCGTGGCCGTGTCTGCGCTGTTGCCGAGGAGCCGGGTGAGCCAGTTCATAGCTGGTAGTCGAGCCTGAGGCGCAATTGCAGCTTCCTGGCCTGACGGAACGCTTCCTTCAGGATGCGCCGGTCGAGTTCGTTCAGCGTGTCCGGATTGACGCGGTTGTCGCCCGGCGCGTCGTGTTCGGTGTCGAGGTGCTGGGACCGCAGGCGCAGCAGCTGGATGAAGTGGAAGCCGTCGATCAGCGCGGCAATTTCCTCGGACGCAATGCCCATCTTGTTGCCGGCCTGGCGCAGCCGCTGCACGGTGCTGCTCGATGCGACCTCGGTGCGCAGGGCGAGAATGCGCGCGACGTCGACGAACAGGCGGGCGCCGGATTTCTTCAGGTCGATCGTGCCGTCGTCATCGACGACGAAATCGCGGATGCGTCCCAGCGGCGGTGCGACCTGCAGCGCATTCGACGCCATCATGCGCAGGAAGTTGGCGTTGGCCTTCGCCGTGCGGTTCAGCCACGCGCGCAGCTGGTCGCCCAGGCGTTCGTTGCCGCACAGTACGCGATAATCGAAGAAGATCGTCGCATTGAGCAGGGCTTGCGGATCCGGCTCGCGAATCCAGTCGCCGAAGCGCCCCTTCCACTCGTCGAGCGTGAGGCAGAGGTCGGGGTTGCTCGCCATGATGTTGCCCTTGCACAGCGGGAATCCGCAGGCGGCGAGGTTCTCGTTCACTTCCTTCGCGCAGGCCAGCAGGCGGTTCTTCAGCTCGGTCGGGTCTGCCCCTTCGGGGCGGACGTAGATAATGCCGTTGTCCTGGTCGGACGAGAGCGTCTGCTCGTGGCGCCCTTCCGAGCCGAAGGCGAGCCACGCATAGTCGATGCCGTACAGGTCATGCCGCGCACGCGCCAGATCGATGATGCGGCAGGTCAGGGCGTCGTTGAGCGCGGAGATGAACTGGGTCAGCTGTTCCGCGCCGATGCCCTGGGCGATCAGGTTGAGCGCCAGCTGGCGGATGTCGCGGCTGGCGCGCTGCAGCGCGTCCAGGTCGTCGGCGCCTTCGATGCTGGAACGGATCTGCCGCAGGCCGATGCGCTGCAGCGTGAACAGATCGCGCTCGGAAACCACGCCCTTCAGACGGCCCTCCGAGTCGACCACCAGCAGATGGCGCACGCCGTGCGTCGCCATCTCGAGGGCCGCGTCGTAGGCGGAATCCGAGGCCGACATGACGTGCGGGGTGCGCGTCATCACGTCGCCGATCGGGCGCTGCAGATCGATTCCCGGCAGCACGACACGCGGGAGCAGATCGCTCTGGGTCAGGATGCCGAGCGGCTTCTGTTCGCTGTCCGTGACCACCATGCAGCCGATACGCATCTCGGACATCTTTTCCAGCGCGGCGCGCAGCGAGCTGTCCGGCGTGACGAAAATCGGTGCCTTCTTCACGAGCTGGCCGAGCGGCGTCGTCATCGTCTGCTGCTCCGCCGCGCGCTGCGCAAAGGTGCTCTGCAGCTGCTGCCGCGACTGGTTGAGCAGGCTCGCGATGTACTGGGTGCAGAAGACGTGGAAGACCGGGCTCATCTGCATGAGCTTGAGGAAATCCTCCGCGGGCAGCTGGAACACGAAGCTGTCTTCGACCGCCACGTAGGCGTTGGTCGAGGGGCGCTGGGCCGAGATCGCGCCGATCGGGAAGCATTCGCCCGGACCCAGCGTCATCGCGGCGTAGTCGGTGACGCTCGCGGGGCCGGTCTGACGGGCCTGCACCTTGCCGCGCTGCACGATGTGGAAGTGCGTCGGCTGCCCCATCTCGGGGGTCAGGATCTCGCTGCCGCGGGCGTGAAACGCCAGCACCGCACGCTCGCTCAGGAATCCGAGCGCCTCCGGCTCCATCCGGTTGAACGGCGAGAAGCGCTTGAGGAAGTCCGAACTGGCACCGACCAGCATCTCGGAGGCGGTAGCAGGCATGGCAGCTTTCGCAGGCAAAAAACCCGCGCATTATAGGGTGCATCCCGGTCCGCCGGGATGATCCATGGCAAATTCCCGTGTCTTTTCCAGGGTATTTCGACGGTATCGCCGGGGCAGCCCTGCCGCCCCGGCGAAGGTCAAAGCACGTCCGCCGCGTGGTCGGCGAGACGCGAGCGTTCGCCGCGCTGCAGCGTGATATGGCCGGAATGCGGCCAATCCTTGAAGCGGTCGACCACGAAGGTCAGGCCGGAGCTGCCCTCGGTCAGGTAGGGGGTGTCGATCTGCGCGATGTTGCCGAGGCACACCACCTTGGTGCCCGGCCCCGCGCGCGTGATCAGGGTCTTCATCTGCTTCGGCGTGAGGTTCTGCGCCTCGTCGATGATCAGGAACTTGTTGATGAAGGTGCGCCCGCGCATGAAGTTGAGGCTCTTGATCTTGATGCGCGAGCGGATCAGGTCGCGCGTCGCCGCGCGGCCCCAGTCGCCGCCTTCGCCGGTCGTGCCGTTGAGCACGTCGAGGTTGTCCTCCAGCGCACCCATCCACGGCGCCATCTTCTCTTCCTCGGTCCCAGGCAGGAAGCCGATGTCCTCGCCGACCGGCACGGTCACGCGGGTCATGATGATCTCGGAATAGCGCTTGGCTTCCAGTACCTGGGTCAGCGCCGCCGCGAGCGTGAGCAGCGTCTTGCCGGTGCCGGCCTGGCCGAGCAGGGTGACGAAGTCGATCTCGGGATTCATCAGCAGGTTGAGCGCGAAGTTCTGCTCGCGATTGCGCGCGGTGATGCCCCACACGTTGTTCTTGTTGTGGGCGTAGTCGACCAGCGTCTCGATCAGTACGGTCTTCCCTTCCCTTCGCTTCACCCATGCCTGCAGCGGGGATTCGCCGTCCTGGAACAGGAATTCATTGACCAGCAGGCTGGCCGAGAGCGGACCGTTGATGCGGTAGTAGGTGTGTCCTTCCTCCTTCCACGACTCCATGCCCTTGCCGTGGGTGTCCCAGAAGTCGGGCGGCAGCTCGCGCCAGCCCGTGTAGAGGAGGTCGGTGTCCTCCAGCACCTTGTCGTTGAAGTAGTCCTGCGCCTCCAGGCCCAGCGCGCGGGCCTTGATGCGCATGTTGATGTCCTTGGAAACCAGGATCACCGGCCGCTTGGGGAAGCGCTCGACCAGGTGCATGACCACCGCGAGGATCTGGTTGTCGCCCTTGGCGGTCGGCAGCGCGGGGGGCAGGGCGAGGTTGATCGCCTCGGTCTGCAGGAACAGCTTGCCCGTCGCCAGTTCGTGCGAGGGGGCCTTGAGGTCGATGCCGTCGGCGATGTCGGCGGGGCAGGAGCTCACGATCTCGTCCATCGTGCGGCTTGCCTGGCGCGCGTTGCGCGCGACTTCGGACATGCCCTTCTTGTTGTTGTCCAGTTCCTCCAGCGTCATGATCGGCACGAACACGTCGTGCTCCTCGAAGCGGAACAGGCTGGTGGGGTCGTGCATCAGCACGTTGGTGTCGAGGACGAAGAGCTTGGTGTCCCGGCTGCTGGGCGCGCGTTTGGTCATGGAGTGGGTGAGGCTCGAGGCGTCGGTTGATCGGGGTTACAGGGTCTTCACGAAATCCAGCACTTCCTGCGCGTGGCCGGCCACTTTCACGCCGCGCCACTCGCGGCGGACGACACCTTCGGCATCGATGACGAAAGTGCTGCGTTCGATGCCGCGTACCTGTTTCCCATACATGTTTTTCATCTTGATGACGCCGAAGGCATTGCATGCCGCCTCGTCGGCGTCGGAGATCAGCTCGAAGGGCAGGCCGAGCTTGGCCTTGAAGTTCTCGTGCGACTTCAGGCTGTCGCGCGAAATGCCATACACGTCGCACCCGGCGGCGTGGAACGACGCGTGATGGTCGCGGAAGTCCGCGGTCTCGTTGGTGCAGCCCGGCGTGTTGTCCTTGGGGTAGAAATACAGGACCACCTTGCGGCCGCTCCGTGCCGCGAGGGCGACGCTGTTGCCGCCCGTTGCGGGAAGGGTCAGATCGGGCATGGACGGGATGCTTGCCGTACTCATCGGGCTCTCCTGTGTCGGTTGTCGCACTCAGCGTAGCGGAGGAGCCGGCCGGAAGACAACGTCTGCATGCTCGCGAGGGGGCGGCGGGCGCGCATCCGCCCGCTCGCGGGCGTCAGGCTGCGTCGAAGAGCAGTGCCGCGACGACCGAGCGGCCCTCGGCGGCGAGGATGTTGTAGGTGCGGCAGGCGGCAGGCAAGTCCATGATTTCATAGCCGATACGCGCTTCGATCAGCGGGCGCAGGATCGCCGGCGCCGGAAAGCGCAGGCGGCTGCCGGTGCCGATCAGCACGACTTCGGGCTTCATCTCGCACACCGGGGCGAAATCGTCCGCACTCAGGTTCGCGAAGCCGCCCGGGGCCCAGCCTCCGACGATGCGGTCGGCCGCGACCAGCACGTTGCCGTCGTGGCGTTCCTTGTTGATCATCAGGTGGTCGGTACCGTAGCCGGTCACGACGTTGAGGTCGGGATTCTGTTCTAGATTCAGCTTCATCGGGTTCGCTCGGTCGGCAAAATTGCCGGGGGATACAGGCTTGGATAAGATACATTCTTTTGGTTTTCCGGCCCACCCGGCAGTTCCCTGCGGTGTTGCCGGCGATCCTGCGGCGCGCCCGAGGCCGGGCGCGGAGTGAACATGCGAAAGAAAGGACGGAGTGCGATGAGCGTCGAGCCGAAACTGCGGGTTGCTGTCCCGCCCGAACAAACGCAGGGCAACGCCGATGCCCAGAAGCTCCCGCAGGTCCGCAAGTCCGCCAAGCTCGCCAACGTCTGCTACGACATCCGCGGCCCCGTCCTCACCCGCGCCAAGCAGATGGAAGACGAGGGGCACAAGATCATCAAGCTCAACATCGGCAACCTCGCCGCGTTCGGCTTCGACGCCCCCGAAGAGATCCAGATGGACATGATCCGCAACCTGCCGAACTCGGCGGGCTATTCGGATTCCAAGGGTATCTTCGCGGCGCGCAAGGCGGTGATGCACTACACCCAGCAGAAGCACATCAAGGGTGTGACGATCGAGGACATCTACATCGGCAACGGCGTGTCCGAGCTGATCGTGATGGCGATGAACGCGCTGCTCAACGCCGGCGACGAGGTGCTGGTGCCGGCCCCCGATTACCCGCTGTGGACGGCGGCCGTGAGCCTGTCGGGCGGCCGTCCGGTGCATTACCTGTGCGACGAGGCGAGCGGCTGGCTGCCGGATCTCGACGACATGCGTTCGCGCATCACGCCGAACACCCGCGCCATCGTCGTCATCAACCCGAACAATCCGACCGGAGCGGTCTATCCCGACGAGGTCCTGAAAGGCATCGTAGATCTCGCCCGCGAATTCGGCCTGATCCTGTACGCCGACGAGGTGTACGACAAGGTGCTCTACGACGGCGTGAAGCACACGTCGATGGCCGCGTTGTCGGAGGACGTGCTGACGATCATCTTCAACGGCCTGTCGAAGAACTACCGTTCCTGCGGCTATCGCGCCGGCTGGATGGTCGTGTGCGGCGACAAGCGCCATGCGCAGGACTACATCGAAGGCCTCAACATGCTCGCCTCGATGCGCCTGTGCGCGAACGTGCCGGGCCAGTACGCGATCCAGACGGCGCTGGGCGGCTATCAGAGCATCGACGACCTCGTCGTCGAAGGCGGCCGCATGCGCCGGCAGCGCGACCTCGCCTACGAACTGATCACGGCAATCCCGGGCGTGAGCTGCGTGAAGCCGCAGGCGACGCTGTACATGTTCCCGAAGCTCGATCCCAAGATGTACCCGATCGAGGACGATCAGGCTTTCATCGCCGAGCTCCTCGAGCAGGAGCGCGTGCTGCTGGTGCAGGGCACGGGCTTCAACTGGCCGCATCCCGACCATTTCCGCCTCGTGTTCCTGCCGCACGAGGGCGACCTGCGCGACGCCATCGGCCGTCTCGCCCGCTTCCTCGAAAGCTACCGGAAGCGTCACGGCACCTGAAGCAAGCCGTTTTACCCATCTGAAGACGAAACTCAACGAGTTCTTATGAAAGCGATCAATGTTGGCCTGCTGGGCATCGGTACCGTCGGTGGCGGTACCTTCACCGTTCTGAAACGCAACGAGGAGGAAATCACCCGTCGCGCCGGTCGCCCGATCCGCATTACTGCAGTGGCCGACAAGAACCTGGAACTCGCGCGCAAGGTCGCCGGGGAAGGCCCGCGCCTGACCGACGACGCGTTTTCGGTCGTCGCCGACCCCGATATCGACATCGTCGTCGAGCTGATCGGCGGCTACGGCGTCGCCAAGGAGCTGGTGCTCAAGGCGATCGAGAACGGCAAGCATGTCGTGACCGCCAACAAGGCGCTGCTCGCCGTGCACGGCAACGAGATCTTCGCCGCCGCGCAGAAGAAGGGCGTCATGGTCGCGTTCGAGGCGGCGGTCGCCGGCGGCATCCCCATCATCAAGGCGCTGCGCGAAGGCCTCTCCGCCAACCGCATCCAGTGGCTCGCCGGCATCATCAACGGCACGACCAACTTCATCCTGTCCGAGATGCGCGACAAGGGCCTGCCGTTCGCCGACGTGCTCAAGGAAGCGCAGGCGCTCGGCTATGCCGAAGCGGATCCGACCTTCGACATCGAAGGCATCGACGCCGCCCACAAGGCCACGATCATGAGCGCGATCGCCTTCGGCGTGCCGATGCAGTTCGAGGCCGCCCACGTCGAGGGCATTACGGCGCTCGACAGCGTCGATATCACCTACGCCGAACAGCTCGGATACCGCATCAAGCTGCTGGGCATCTCGCGCATGCGCCCGGAAGGCATCGAACTGCGCGTGCATCCGACGCTGATCCCGGCCAAGCGCCTGATCGCAAACGTCGAAGGCGCGATGAACGCGGTAGTGGTTTATGGCGACGCGGTCGGCGCGACGCTTTACTACGGCAAGGGGGCCGGCGCCGAACCGACGGCCAGCGCCGTGATCGCGGACCTCGTCGACGTGACGCGCCTGCATACGGCCGATCCCGAGCACCGCGTGCCGCACCTCGCGTTCCAGCCCGACCAGGTGCACGACCTGAAGGTGCTGCCGATCGACGAAGTGATCACGTCCTACTACCTGCGCATGCGCGTCGAGGACAAGCCGGGCGTGCTCGCCGACATCACCCGCATCCTCGCCGACAGCGGCATCTCGATCGAGGCGATGATCCAGAAGGAAGCCCCCGAGGGCACGTCGCAGACCGACATCATCATGCTCACGCACGAGACCGTGGAGAAGAACGCCAACGCCGCGATCGCGAAGATCGAGGCGCTGCCGGTCGTGCAGGGCAGGATCACGCGCCTGCGCATGGAAAGCCTGCAGTAATTCTCCTCCGGGGCCGGCGCACCGCCCGAGTGCACCGGCGCGACGGCAGGCACGGCCGGGTGCGGAGCGCCGCATCGCCGTGCCTTTCGTCCATGAACGAACACGAAATTTTGAGGATTTGCCCGTGAAGTACCTGTCCACCCGCGGCCACGCCGCCCGTCCCGAGTTCTGCGACATCCTGCTGGGCGGTCTCGCTCCCGATGGTGGCCTGTACCTGCCGGAGACCTACCCGCAGGTCACGCGCGCCGAACTCGATGCCTGGCGCGGCCTGTCCTACGCGGAGCTCGCCTTCGCGATCCTGTCGAAATTCATCACCGACATCCCCGCGGCCGACCTCAAGGCGATCTGCGACAAGACCTACACTGCCGACGTCTATCGCTTCGCCCGCTCCGGCGACAACGCAGCCGACATCACCCCGGTGCATTGGCTGGAACCGGGCCGCTTCGGCCTGCTCGAACTGTCGAATGGCCCGACGCTGGCATTCAAGGACATGGCGATGCAGTTGCTCGGCAACCTTTTCGAGTACGTCCTCGACAAGCGCGGCGAGACGATCAACATCCTCGGCGCGACGTCGGGCGACACCGGTTCGGCGGCGGAATACGCGATGCGCGGCAAGCACGGCGTGACCGTGTTCATGCTGTCGCCGCACGGCAAGATGAGCGCGTTCCAGCGCGCGCAGATGTATTCGCTGCAGGACGAGAACATCTACAACATCGCCGTCACCGGGATGTTCGACGACGCGCAGGACATCGTGAAGGCGGTGTCGAACGACGCCGCGTTCAAGGCCAGGTACAAGATCGGTGCGGTCAACTCGATCAACTGGGCGCGTGTCGCGGCCCAGATCGTGTACTACTTCAAGGGCTATTTCGCCGCGACGAAGTCCAACGACGAGCAGATCGCGTTCTGCGTGCCGTCGGGCAACTTCGGCAATATCTGTGCGGGCCACATCGCACGCCAGATGGGCCTGCCCGTCGCACGCCTGATCCTCGCAACCAACGAGAACGACGTCCTCGACGAGTTCTTCCAAACGGGCGTGTATCGCCCGCGCAAGGCGGCGGAAACCCACGTCACGTCGAGCCCTTCGATGGATATCTCGAAGGCGTCGAACTTCGAGCGCTTTGTCTTCGATCTCGTCGGCCGCGACCCGAAACGTGTTGCGGAACTGTGGAAGTCGGTCGACGCGGGCGGAGCGTTCGATCTTTCCGGGACTCCCGAATTCGCCCACCTCACGAACTTCGCCTTCGCGTCCGGACGCAGCACGCACGAGGATCGCCTGTCGACGATCCGGCAGGTATTCGAGACCTACGGGACGATGGTGGATACGCACACGGCCGACGGCGTCAAGGTCGCATGGGATTGCGCCGACTCCGTGCCCGCCGGCGTGCCGCTGCTGGTGCTCGAAACCGCCCTGCCGGTGAAGTTCGCCGAGACCATCCGCGCGGCGCTGGGGCGCGAGCCCGAGCGTCCCGCGGAACTCGATGGCATCGAGTCGCTGCCGCAGCGGGTCGAGGTGATGGCGCCCGAGGTCGACGCGATCAAGCGCTTCATCGTCGGGCACCTCGGCGCCTAGGCGCCGGCGGAAGGCGCGGGCATCGCGGCCGGACGGCCGCTGCCCGCGTCGGCTTACTCCTCGATGTGACGCAGCGACAGGTCGAGCGCGCGCACGTCCTTGGTCAGGCTGCCGATCGAGATGCGGTTGACGCCCGTTTCGGCAATCGCCCGCACCTTTTCCAGGCTCACGCCGCCCGAGGCTTCGAGTTCCGCGCGGCCCGCGGTAATGCGCACCGCTTCGCGCATCGTGGCGAGGTCCATGTTGTCGAGAAGGATCATCTTCGCGCCCGCCGCGAGCGCATCCTCGAGCTGCGCGATCGTCTCGACCTCGATTTCGATGAACACGTTGGACGGCGCGATCTTCTTCGCCTGTTCCAGCACGCGTGCGACGCTGCCCGCGGCGATGATATGGTTCTCCTTGATCAGGATGCCGTCGTAGAGGCCGACGCGATGATTGGTGCCGCCGCCCACCGCAACGGCGTATTTCTGCGCGAGGCGCAGGCCGGGCAGGGTCTTGCGGGTGTCGACGATCCTGGCGCCGGTCCCCGCCACGGCGTCGACGAAGCGGCGGGTGACGGTGGCGGTGCCGGAGAGCAGTTGCAGGAAGTTCAGTGCGGTGCGCTCGGCGGTGAGCAGCACCCGTGCATTCGCGACGACATCGCACAGCGCCTGACCCGCCTCGACACGGTCGCCGTCGGCGACATGCCAGATGATCGTGGCCGCGGGGCTGAGTGCGGCGAAGGCGGCGTCGAACCAGGCCGTGCCGCAGACGATCGCGTCCTCGCGCGTGATCACCCGACCGCGGGCGTCGGTGTCGGCGGCGATCAGGCGTGCGGTCAGGTCGCCGGTGCCGACGTCCTCGGCGAGCGACGCGGCGACGTTGCGCTGGATCTCGATGCGCAGTTGCTGAGACAGATTCATGGCTAGCGTGGATCGGTATGATGAGGCAGGAATTCTAGCGGTTCCGTCGTGTGCCGGGGCAATCGGGCCTCCACCGCGGGGCCATCGTTTTCGGGAGCGGAAGTGCGACCGCGTGACGTATTGGAACTGGTGATCCTCGCCGCCCTGTGGGGCGGTTCGTTTCTGTTCATGCGCGTCGCCGCACCGCAGTTCGGGCCGGCGGCGCTGATCGAGCTCAGGGTCGGCCTGGCCGCCTTGCTGCTGCTGCCGGTGCTCGCATGGCGCGGCCATCTCGCTCCGCTGTGGCGCAAGGCCGGGCCGCTGCTTTTCATCGGCGTGACGAATTCGGCCTTGCCTTTCGTGCTGTACGCGTGGGCGGCACTGTCGGTCACGGCCGGCTTCGCCTCCATCGTCAACGCCACCTCGCCGCTCTTTGCGGCGCTCGTCGCATGGGTCTGGCTCAAGGATCGCCTCTCGGCGGCCGCGATGGCCGGTCTGCTGCTCGGCCTGCTGGGAGTCGTGATTCTCGTGTGGGGCAAGGCCTCGTTCCGCGTCGGCGGCGCGGGTTGGGCGGTGGCGGCGTGCCTCGCCGCAACGCTGAATTACGGTATCGCGGCGAATTTCACCAAGCGCTTCCTGTCCGGTGTCGATCCGATGGCGATCGCCACCGGCAGCCAGTTCTATGCCGCCCTCGTGCTCGCGCCTTTCGCGGTGTGGCTGTGGCCCGAGGCGATGCCCGGACGCGAGGCGTGGACGTCGGTGCTCCTGCTCGCGTTCGCCTGCACCGGCGTTGCCTACGTGATGTACTTCCGCCTGATCGCACACGTCGGGCCGGCGCGTGCGATCGCGGTCACGTTCCTCATTCCGGTGTTCGGCATGTTGTGGGGCGCAATCCTGCTCGACGAAGTCGTCACGATCAACATGCTTGCCGGCTGCGGTGTGATCCTCGCGGGAACGGGCCTCGCGACCGGTGTGATTCAGGCACCCCGCAGGCTTGCGGTCGTTCAGGGCCGGGGCTGATCGCCGGTCAGGTGGAACGCACCGATCAATTCTTGCTGCCTTCGACGTAGTAGTCGAGCCGGCCGCGCGGCGCCAGGTATTCCACGGTTTCGACCGGAAGGGTGGCCGGGCTCAGGGCCGACTCGACCTTCAGGTCGGCGTCGCGCAGATCGAGGAGCAGGGCTTCCGCGCGCGGGATGTCGGGATCGTGCAGCATCACGAGCGGATGGAGGAGAGCCGCGGGATTGGTCTCCACGACCATCCCGACGCCGCCGTTGGACAGCGAGACGAAGGTCCCGGGCGGATAGACGCCGAGCGTCCTGATGAACAACTGCACGAGTTGCCCATCGTAATGCGCGCTTTCGGCGCGGAAGATCTGGCGCAGTGCTTCGGCCGGCGCCTTCGCGTCGCGCAGGTCGAAGGGGTTGCACAGATTGTCGTAGCGGTTCGCGATTGCCGCAATGCGGGCGAGCCGGGGGATCTTCTCGCCGGCCAGGCGGTTGGGAAAACCGCTGCCGTCGAAGAACTCGTGATGGCACGCAATGACGTTGCGCACCGCCACGGGAAGGTCCTTCATGCTGCTGATGGCCTTGATGCCGTAGCCGACGTGGGCACGGTAGAACTCTTCCTCGGGGCCGCTGCGCCTGGTGTTGCGCAGGATGCGGGGCGGGATTTCCTGTTTGCCGACGTCGTGGAGCAGGGCGCCCAGGCCCAGGTGCCGCATTTCCTCCTCGGATAGCCGCAGCGTCTTGCCCAGCATCAGCGACAAGGCCATCACGTTCAGGGCGTGAAATGCGAGGCCGCCTTCGCGACTCTTCTCGCTCACCAGATGGATCACCATGCTGTCGGTGCCGAGCAGGTTTTCCACCAGCGTCCCGACCAGCGCCTTGGCCTGTCGCTGTGCGTCCTGCGGGCGGCCGAGGAGCGAACGGAAGATATCGCCCGCAGCGATTGCCTGCTGCTCGAACAGCCGTTCACGCCGTGCCAGGCCTTCGCGCTGCTCGCGCACCCTTTCGATACGCACGCGTTTCTCGTTCTGCATCCCCGCGAGCGCCGCGCTGCTGAAATCCTGCTCGGCGACAGGGGCGCCGGCCGTGCGCTCGGGAAGAGGTTCGGCCGTGCTGCGCGCGGGGTCCCACTCGACGGCTGTGATGCCCATTTCCCGCAGCGCCTGAATCTGCTTCTCGTTCGAGAGGCAGAAGCGATTCAGCAAGAAAGGGTGTCCCATCCAGCCGAGGGATGAAAGCGATATGAAAACCCCGGGTCTGAGACGGTCGACGCGGATCTGCAGCATATGGTCGGTTATGAAGTTGAGTCCGGCGATGCGGGCGGCGTCAGGATTTTCGCATAAGCCGGGCGGCGATTTCAGTCGCGCGACATGCAGCCGGATGCCGGGTTTTCGCCTAGTGCCCCCTGGTTGCCTGCAAGGTCCACCCGTTGAATATGCCCCGTGAAGCGTCCGCGACCTCGCTGGCGGTCAGTCCCACGGGGCCGATGCCCTCGCGTGCCAGCCGGTCGGCTGCGGCGCCATGCAGATGCACTGCCGCGATGAGGCCCGACTCCGCCGGCCAGCCCTGCGCCACCAGGCTGGCGATCAGCCCGGTCAGCACGTCGCCCATGCCGGCGCTGGCCATGCCGGGGTGTCCCGTGCTGTTGATCAGCCAGCGGCCATCCGGGGTCGCGATCACGCTGCCACTGCCCTTGAGCACCACCAGCGCGTTGAAGGTGCGTGCGAGTTCGAGTGCGCTCGCGACGCGATCGCTCTGGACGGCGGCCGTGTCCGATCGCAGCAGCCGTCCCGCCTCGCCGGGGTGAGGGGTCATCATCGTCGGCGCCTCACGCGCAGCGACGAGGGATCTGAGATGGTCGGATGCCGCGACGATGTTCAACGCGTCGGCGTCGAGGACGATCGGGCGAGGGCGCCGGATCGCCTGTTCGAGGAGCGCCGCCGCGACATCGCCATGACCCAGCCCGGGCCCCGCCGCCAGCACGGTTGCGTACTCGATCACGTCGTCCGGACGTTGCAGCATCAGTTCCGGCTGAGTGAAATCGACCGCCGGCGCCGTGTCGTCGACGAGACCGGTGAGCACCCGCCCGCAGCCGAGCTTCAGCGCTGCCCTGCCGGCGAGCAAGGCCGCGCCGGTCATCCCGCGCGCCCCGCCGATGATGCCGACGTCGCCGTAGCATCCCTTGTGGGTGTTCTGCAGGCGCTGCCTGAGGAATGGCTTGATGATTCCCGGCTGGATCTGCAAGCCCCGGGGCGGAAGGTAGTCAGGCGGGTCAATGTCCAGGCGATGGACATTGACGACCCCGGCAATGTCGGGACCGTCATGCGTGAGCAGCCCGGGTTTGAGCGCGAGAAAGGTCAGCGTGGTCGTCGCATGGAATACCGTGCCCAGCACCCGCCCGGTGTCGGCGTCGAGTCCGCTCGGAATATCGATGGCGAGCCGCGGCGCGTGCTGCGCGTTGAGCGCGTCGATCCACTTCGCGTGCCGCCCGGTCACGGCACTGCGCAAGCCGATGCCGAACAGCGCGTCGACGACCAGGGCCCAGCCGTTTGCCGGGGCGGCCGGGAAATCCGAGACGGTTTCGCCGCCGGCCGCTCGCCACGCCGCAAACGCGGCCGAGGCTTCGCGCGGCAGCTTCGCCGGGTCGTCGGCGAACGCAACGGTCACGTTCCGGCCGGCCTGCAGCAGGCGGCGCGCCATCACGAAGCCGTCGCCGCCATTGTTGCCGGGGCCGCAAGCAATCAGCACATGGCCCGCCCGGTCCTGGGTCAGGTGCACGGCTTCCTCGGCAGCGACCCGTCCGGCGCGCTCCATCAGGCTCGGCCGCGCATCCGGCGCGACCAGGGCTTCGATCGCACGAATGCCGTCGACCGGATAAATCGGCTTGGGCGGCAGAAACATGGAGCCTCCGGCGGGACTGGAAAGCCCTGATTCTACGCGTTCGTGCGAATTATGACGTCAATCTGTCCGCACGCGGATCGAATGCCGCCGCACGTCAGTTTTCGGATTGCCCGCGACGTTTTTCGAGGCGCGTCTCCTGCACCAGCTCGACCGACCCGTCCTCGTGCTGGCTCTCCAGCCGCACCGTGAAGCCCCACAGCCGCGCCATGTGCTTCATCACTTCGTCGATGTTTCCCCCCAGCGGGCGCTTGCGGTATTGCTGGTGACGCAGTGTGAGCGAACGGTCTCCGCGCAGATCAACGTTCCAGACCTGGATGTTCGGTTCACGGCTGCCGAGGTTGTACTGGTCGGACAGGATCTCGCGCACGCGCCGGTAGCCCAGCTCATCGTGAATCGCCGAAACCCTCAGCTTCGGTTCGTGCTCGTCGTCGAGAATCGCGAACATGCGGAAGTCGCGCATCACCTTCGGCGACAGGTACTGCGCGACGAAGCTCTCGTCCTTGAAGTTCTTCATCGCGAAGTCGAAGGTCTCGCGCCAGTCGCTGCCTGCGATGTCGGGAAACCAGGCGCGGTCTTCCTCGGTCGGATCCTCGCAGATGCGCTTGATGTCCTGCCACATCGCGAAGCCCAGCGCATAAGGGTTGATGCCGCTGTACCAGCGTTCGTTGTAGGAGGGCTGGTAGACGACGTTGGTGTGCGATTGCAGGAATTCCAGCATGAAGCTGTCAGCGAGCAGGCCCTCGTCGTAGAGCGTGTTGAGCAGGGTGTAATGCCAGAAGCACGCCCAGCCCTCGTTCATCACCTGCGTCTGGCGCTGCGGGAAGAAGTACTGCGCGATCTTGCGTACGATGCGCACGACTTCGCGCTGCCACGGCTCGAGCAGCGGTGCATGCTTCTCGACGAAATAGAGCAGGTTTTCCTCGGGCTCGGGCGGGAAGCGCGGCGCTGCGACCTTGCCCGGCTTGGTGTCGTGGACCGGCAGCGTGCGCCACAACTCATTGACCTGGCTCTGCAGGTATTCCGTGCGCTCGGCCTGGCGCAGCTTCTCCTTCGCGAGCGACAGCTTGGGCGGACGCTTGTAGCGGTCCACCCCCAGGTTCATCAGCGCATGACAGGAGTCGAGCAGCAGCTCCACCTCCTCCTCGCCGTGGCGCTCCTCGCACTGCGCGATGTAGTTCCGCGCGAAGACCAGGTAGTCGATGATCGCGTCCGCATTGGTCCAGGTGCGGAAGAGGTAGTTGCCCTTGAAGAAGCTGTTGTGCCCGTACGCCGCGTGCGCGATCACCAGCGCCTGCATCGTCAGCGTGTTCTCCTCCATCAGGTAGGCGATGCAGGGGTTCGAGTTGATGACGATCTCGTAGGCCAGCCCCATCTGTCCGCGCCGGTAGCTCTTTTCCGTCGAAAGAAAATGCTTGCCGAAGGACCAGTGGTGGTAATTCACCGGCATGCCGACCGACGCATAGGCGTCCATCATCTGTTCCGAGGTGATCAGCTCGATCTGCGCCGGGTAGGCGTCCAGGTGGAAATTCGCGGCGACGCGCGCGATCTCGGTGTGGTACGCGTCGATCGCCTCGAAGGTCCATTCGGACGTCGCGGGCAGTTGCTTCGGCTTCTTTGCGGAGGCGCGCTTCATACGAGAGTCTTCTTGAAGAGTTCGCGAAACACCGGATAGATGTCGGCCGGTTCCTCGATACGCTGCATGGCGAAGTTCTTGTGCTCGCCCGATAGCTTCTCGTATTCCCTCCACAGGTTCTGCGGCTCGCCCGGCGTGATCTCGATGTAGGCGAAATACTGGCACCACGGCAGGATCTGCGCGCCCAGCAGCTCGCGGCAGATGGGCGAGTCGTTGTCCCAGTTGTCGCCGTCCGAGGCCTGTGCGCCGTAGATGTTCCAGCTGCCCTGCGCGTAACGCTCGGTGACCACCTCGTGCATCAGCTTCAGCGCGCTCGACACCACCGTCCCGCCCGACTCGCGCGAGTGGAAGAACTCGTCCTCGTCGACTTCCTTGGCGACGGTGTGGTGGCGGATGAAGACGACGTCGATCTGCTCGTAGGTGCGCGTGAGGAACAGGTACAGCAGCATGAAGAAGCGCTTCGCGGTGGCCTTCTTCTCCTCGTCCATCGATCCCGACACGTCCATCACGCAGAACATCACCGCCTGCGTGGTCGGCTTCGGAACGCGGATGCGGTTGTTGTAGCGCAGGTCGAAGCTGTCGATGAACGGGATCGCGTCGATCTTCGCGCGCAGGCGCCCGATCTCGTCCTTGAGCTGCAGCGCTTCCTCGCAATCCTCGCCGGATTCCTCGATGACCTTCTCGAGTTCCTTTTGCAATTCGCGCAGGCGGGCCGAGAACGGCGACCCGAGTGCGAGCCGGCGCCCCAGCGCCCCGCGCATCGAGCGCACGATGTTGATGTTCGCCGGCGTGCCGTCGGAGGTGAAGCCGGCGCGCTGCGTCTTGTAATCCGTGATGCGTGCGAGCTGCGTGCGGACCAGGTTCGGCAGGGCAAGGTCGTCGAAGAAAATGTCGAGAAATTCCTCGCGCGAGAGGTGGAACGCGAAATCGTCTTCGCCCTCACCCTCGTTGCTCGCCTTGCCCTGGCCCCGACCTCCGCCTCCCCCGGAAGGGGGGCGGTTGATCAGATCGCCGCTGGCGAACTGATCGTTACCCGAAAAAACCTGTTCCCAGATGCCGCCGCGCCCATGCTGGAACTGCGGCTCGCTCAGATCCTTGGAGGGGATCGTGATCTGCTCGCCGTTGTCGAGATCGCGGATGGAGCGATCCTGGATCGCCTCGTTCACGGCGCGACGGATCTGCTGCTTGAAGCGGCGCATGAAGCGCTGCCGATTCACTGCACTCTTCTTCTTGCTGTCGAACCGCCTATCGATGATGCGGGTCATGTGTATCTCCGGCAAGGGCGCAGAACGCCGCCCGGGGCTTGTCTCCCGGGCGGCGCGTCGGTCACGAGGACTTGCGGACCCGCAAGTACCATTCGCAGAGCAAGCGCACCTGCTTCTCGGTATAGCCCTTCTCGATCATGCGGTTGACGAAGTCCTGATGCTTCCTCTGCTCGTCCGCGCTCGCCTTCGCATTGAAGCTGATGACCGGCAATAGCTCCTCGGTGTTCGAGAACATCTTCTTCTCGATCACCCCGCGCAGCTTCTCGTAGCTCGTCCAGCTCGGATTCTTGCCGTCGTGCTTCGCCCGCGCGCGCAGCACGAAGTTCACCACCTCGTTGCGGAAGTCCTTCGGGTTGCTGATGCCGGCAGGCTTCTCGATCTTCTCGAGCTCGTCGTTGAGCGCCGAGCGGTCGAGGATCTCGCCGGTGTTCGGGTCGCGGAACTCCTGGTCCTGAATCCAGAAGTCGGCGTAGGTCACGTAGCGGTCGAAGATGTTCTGGCCGTACTCGGAGTAGCTTTCCAGATAGGCCGTCTGGATCTCCTTGCCGATGAACTCGGCGTAGCGCGGCGCCAGGAACTCCTTGATGTAGCCCATGTAGCGGGCCTCGACCTCGGGCGCGTACTGCTCCTGCTCGATTTGCTGCTCGAGTACGTACATCAGGTGCACCGGGTTTGCCGCAACTTCGCGGTGGTCGAAGTTGAACACCTTCGACAGCGCCTTGAACGCGAAGCGCGTGGATAGGCCCGTCATCCCTTCGTCCACGCCCGCATAGTCGCGGTATTCCTGGAAGCTCTTCGCCTTCGGATCGGTGTCCTTGAGGTTCTCGCCGTCGTATATGCGCATCTTCGAGTAGATGCTCGAATTTTCCGGCTCCTTGAGGCGCGACAGCACGCCGAATTGCGCCATCATGCGCAGCGTGTCGGGTGCGCACGGCGCGTCGGCGAGCGAGCTCTCGATCAGCAGCTTCTCGTAGATGTGTATTTCGTCGGACACGCGCAGGCAATAGGGCACCTTCACCGTGTAGATCCGGTCGAGGAAGGCCTCGTTGTTGCGGTTGTTCTTGAACGCAACCCACTCCGACTCGTTCGAGTGCGCCATCACGATGCCGTCGAACGGGATCGCCCCGAAGCCCTCGGTACCCTTGTAGTTGCCTTCCTGGGTGGCCGTCAGCAGCGGGTGCAGCACCTTGATCGGTGCCTTGAACATCTCGACGAACTCCAGCAGGCCGCGGTTCGCGAGGCACAGGCCGCCCGAATAGCTGTAGGCGTCCGGGTCGTCCTGCGAGTACTGTTCCAGCTTGCGGATGTCGATCTTGCCGACCAGCGACGAGATATCCTGGTTGTTCTCGTCGCCCGGCTCGGTCTTCGCGACCGCCGTCTGCTTGAGCACCGACGGACGCAGCTTGACGACGCGGAACTTGGTGATGTCCCCGCCGAACTCGTGCAGCCGCTTCACCGCCCACGGGCTCATGATCGTGTTCAGGTAGCGGCGCGGAATACCGAAATCGTCCTCGAGGAGGCGGCCGTCCTCGTTCACGTCGAACAGGCCCAGCGGCGACTCGTGCACCGGCGAACCCTTGATCGCGAAGAAGGGGACTTTCTCGATCAGCGACTTCAGCTTCTCGGCCAGCGACGACTTGCCGCCACCGACCGGGCCGAGGAGGTACAGGATCTGCTTCTTCTCTTCCAGCCCCTGCGCGGCGTGACGGAAGTACGAGACGATGTGCTCGATCACCTCTTCCATGCCGTAGAAGTCGCGGAAGGCCGGATAGATCTTGAGCATCTTGTTCGAGAAGATGCGCGACAGGCGAGGATCCAGGCGGGTGTCTACCAGTTCGGGTTCGCCGATCGCCATCAGCATCCGTTCCGCAGCCGTTGCATATGCCGAGCGGTCGGACCGGCACAGCTCCAGGTATTCCTGGATCGACATCTCCTCTTCGCGGGCCGCCTCGAAACGGGCCTGATAGGCATTGAAGATCGTCATCTGGATTCTCCTGTCTGGGTCGAGCCGTTCGCCGACACCCGTCAGAGGGTGTCCGGGGGCTCAAGTTCCGTGGTTTTCTTCATTCCATGCGCAAGTCAACACACCTCAAAGACACCTCATTCTGCGGCCGGAAGGACTCTGGAAGGAAGGGCCTTGTGCTGTGCTAAAATCAAAAATCTATTTTTACGCGCTCCGTTCGTCCTCCGTGGTCGGGGGGCTGGCCTCCCGGTAAGCCCGGCGTGTGCCTTGTGGGCAAATTTTGACTTGTCAGGGATCGTTACTTAATGCAGACCAACCAGGAAACGCAGGGCGCACTGGAGCGCCGCATCGACATGTCCGTGTCAATGGCCGAGATCGACAAGGAAGTCGAAGCCCGGCTGAAGCGCATGGCCCGTACCGTGAAGATGCCGGGTTTCCGTCCTGGCAAGGTGCCGATGAAGATCGTAGCGCAAACCTACGAATCGCAGGCCCGTTCCGAAGCGATCGGCGCGGCTGTCGAGAAGGCGTTCGGCGAGTCCGTGCGCGAGCAGAACCTGCGCGTGGCCGGTTATCCCCGCATCGAGCCGAAGGACGCAGCTGCCGAAGGTACGCTCGAATTCAGCGCCGTGTTCGAAGTCTACCCGCAGGTCGAGCTGGGTGACCTGTCCCAGAGCAAGATCGAGCGTCCGGTGCTGGTTGTCGGTGATGCCGAGGTCGACAAGACCATCGAAGTGCTGCGCAAGCAGCGCACCCGCTTCGAGACCGCCGAGCGTGCCGCCGGCGAGGGTGACCGCGTCGTGATCGATTTCGCCGGTCGCAAGGATGGCGAACTGTTCGAAGGCGGTCAGGCCCAGGACTTCCCGTTCGTGATCGGCGCCGGCTCGATGCTGAAGGATTTCGAGTCTGCCGTGACGGGTCTGGCAGCCGGTGAAAGCAAGACCTTCGACATGACCTTCCCCGAGGACTACCATGCCCGTAACCTCGCCGGTCAGGCAGTGCAGTTCGAAGTGACCGTGAAGCGCGTCGAAGGCGCGATCCTGCCGGCGGTCGACGCCGACCTCGCACGCGCGCTGGGCGTCGCCGACGGTGACGTCACCAAGCTGCGCGACGAAGTGCGCGCCAACCTCGAACGCGAGGTGAAACGCCGCATCCAGGCCAAGGTCAAGGAACAGGTCATGGACGCGCTGCTGACCGCCAATCCGATCGAAGTGCCGAAGGCGCTGGTCGATGCCGAGAGCCATCAACTCGCCGAGAACGCCAAGCGCGACCTCGAGATGCGTGGCATGAAGACGAAGGACATCCCGGTCGAGGCCGCCTGGTTTACCGATCAGGCCGTGCGTCGTGTCAAACTGGGCCTCATCATGGCCGAACTCGTGAAGGCGAAGGAACTCTACGCAAAACCGGAGCAGGTTCGTGCCCTGGTCGAAGAGATGGCCCAGAGCTACGAGGATCCTTCGGAACTGGTACGCTGGTACTACGCGCAGCCGGAGCGTCTCGGACAGGCCGAGGCCGTGGTGATCGAAGACAACGTGGTCGCGTGGGTCACTTCGCAGGCCCAGACTGCCGAGAACGCGGTATCGTTTGACGAACTGATGGGTAACAACGCGGCCTGATGCCGCGAAAGACCAAGGAATGAGCAACATGGCGCCTCAATCGAGCAGCAGCTGGGATCCGGTCGGCCTCGGGCTGGTTCCGATGGTGGTTGAACAGAGCGGTCGGGGCGAGCGCGCCTACGACATCTATTCGCGCCTTCTCAAGGAGCGCGTGGTGTTTCTGGTCGGGCCGGTGAACGACGTCACCGCCAACCTGATCGTTGCGCAGTTGCTCTTCCTTGAGTCCGAAAATCCCGACAAGGACATCTTCTTTTACATCAACTCCCCCGGGGGATCGGTGTCGGCGGGGATGGCCATTTACGACACGATGCAGTTCATCAAGCCCGACGTCAGCACGCTGTGCATCGGGCAGGCCGCGAGCATGGGCTCCTTCCTGCTCGCCGCCGGCGCGAAGGGCAAGCGCTTCTGCCTGCCCAACTCGCGGGTGATGATCCATCAGCCGCTGGGCGGTTTCCAGGGGCAGGCGTCGGACATCGAGATCCACGCCCGTGAAATCCTGAATATCCGTGCCCGTCTCAACGAGATGCTCGCGAAGCACACCGGACAGTCGCTCGAGCGCATCGAGAAGGATACGGATCGTGACAACTTCATGTCGGCCAAGGATGCGGTGGAGTACGGCATTGTCGACAGGGTGCTGACGACTCGTTCCGAAGCCTGACATACGAGAGGAAGACCATGACGGAAAAGAAGACGGGTGGCGAAAAGCTGCTTTACTGCTCGTTCTGTGGAAAGAGTCAGCATGAGGTTCGCAAACTCATTGCGGGACCGTCGGTCTTTATCTGCGACGAGTGCATCGAGCTGTGCAACGACATCATCCGTGACGAGATTGCACAATCGGCCGATGGGGATGGAGGCAGCAACAGCCTGCCCACCCCCGCGGAGATCTGCGAGATCCTCAATCAGTACGTGATCGGCCAGCAGCAGGCCAAGCGCAACCTGGCCGTTGCGGTGTACAACCACTACAAGCGCCTGCGCCACATTTCGGGGCGCAAGGACGATGTCGAGCTGTCGAAGAGCAACATCCTGCTGATCGGACCGACCGGTTCGGGCAAGACGCTGCTTGCGCAGACGCTCGCGCGTCTCCTCAACGTGCCGTTCGTGATGGCCGACGCGACGACGCTCACCGAAGCCGGTTATGTCGGCGAGGACGTCGAGAACATCATCCAGAAGCTGCTGCAGAAGTGCGACTACGATGTCGACAAGGCGCAGCACGGCATCGTCTACATCGACGAGATCGACAAGATCTCGCGCAAGTCGGACAACCCGTCGATCACCCGCGACGTTTCCGGCGAGGGCGTGCAGCAGGCGCTGCTGAAGCTGATCGAAGGCACGGTGGCCTCGATTCCGCCGCAGGGCGGGCGCAAGCACCCGAACCAGGATTTCATCCAGGTCGACACCACCAACATCCTGTTCATCTGCGGCGGTGCCTTCGATGGCCTGGAAAAGGTCATCCGCAACCGCACCGAAAAGATCGGCATCGGTTTCGGCGCCGAGATCAAGAGCCGCCAGGGCCGCGACGTGACCGAATCGTTCCGTCAGGTCGAGCCCGAGGATCTGGTCAAGTTCGGCCTGATCCCCGAGTTCGTCGGCCGCCTGCCGGTCGTCGCGACGCTTCAGGAGCTCGACGAGGCTGCACTGATCCAGATCCTCGTCGAACCCAAGAACGCGCTGGTCAAGCAGTACCAGAAGCTGTTCTCGATGGAAGGCGTCGAACTCGAGATCCGTCCGGCGGCACTGCACGCCGTGGCCCGCAAGGCAATCCGCCGGAAGACCGGCGCGCGCGGCCTGCGCTCGATCCTCGAAGCCGCGCTGCTCGACATCATGTACGACCTGCCCACGTTGAAGGGCGTGGAGAAGGTGGTCGTCGACGAGGGTACGATCGAAGAAGGCGCCCAGCCGCTGCTGATCTATGCGGATCAGCAGAAGGTAGCGGGTTCCAACTGAATCCGAAAAATCGGTTCTGGGCGCCGCTTGATTTTTCGTGGTTGGGCCCCATGTGGGCCTGACCAGTCCTTTCGAGGTAAAAACAATCATGTCAGGCCCGCTTGACCTCCCCGACGAGCAAATGGAACTGCCGCTGCTGCCGCTGCGCGACGTGGTGGTGTTCCCGCATATGGTGATTCCGCTCTTCGTGGGTCGCCCGAAATCCATCAAGGCACTCGAGAACGCCATGGAGGCGGGCAAGGGCATTCTCCTGGTGGCGCAGAAATCCGCTGCCAAGGACGAGCCCGCGGCCGAAGATCTCTACGAGATCGGCTGCATTGCCAACATCCTGCAGATGCTCAAGCTTCCCGACGGCACGATCAAGGTGCTCGTCGAGGGCGTGCAGCGCGCGCGTGTCGACTCGGTGGAAGACCTGCGCAGCGTATTCGTGGCCAAGGTCACGCCGGTACCCGTTCCCGAGACCGACAACAACGAACTCGAGGCGATGCGGCGGGCGATCATTGCCCAGTTCGACCAGTACGTTAAGCTGAACAAGAAGATCCCGCCGGAGATCCTCGCGTCGCTGTCCGGGATCGACGATGCCGGCCGCCTCGCGGACACCATTGCCGCGCACCTGCCGCTCAAGCTCGAGCAGAAGCAGGAAGTGCTGGAAATGTCCGATACCGGCGACCGCCTGGAGCGGTTGCTGTCGCAGCTGGAGACCGAACTCGACATCCTGCAGGTCGAAAAGCGCATCCGTGGCCGCGTGAAGCGCCAGATGGAGAAGAGCCAGCGCGAGTACTACCTCAACGAGCAGGTCAAGGCGATCCAGAAGGAACTCGGGGAAGGCGAGGAAGGGGCCGACCTTGAGGAGATGGACAAGAAGATCAAGGCCGCGGGCATGCCGAAGGAGGCGCTCGCCAAGGCCCAGGCGGAACTCAAGAAGCTGCGCCTGATGTCGCCGATGTCGGCGGAAGCGACGGTCGTGCGCAACTACATCGACACGCTGGTCGGTCTGCCGTGGCGGAAGAAGTCGCGCGTCAGCCGTGACCTCGCGGAAGCCGAGAAGGTCCTCGACAAGGACCACTACGGTCTCGAGCGCGTCAAGGAACGCATCCTCGAATATCTGGCGGTCCAGCAACGCGTGGACAAGGTCAAGGCGCCGATCCTGTGCCTGGTCGGGCCTCCGGGGGTCGGCAAGACCTCGCTCGGCCAGTCGATCGCCAAGTCGACGAACCGCAAGTTCATCCGCATGGCGCTCGGCGGCGTGCGCGACGAAGCCGAGATCCGCGGCCACCGGCGGACCTACATCGGTTCGATGCCGGGCAAGATCCTGCAGAACATGAGCAAGGTCGGCGTCAAGAATCCGCTGTTCCTGCTCGACGAAGTCGACAAGCTGGGCATGGATTTCCGTGGCGATCCGAGTTCTGCGCTGCTGGAAGTGCTCGATCCGGAGCAGAACCACACCTTCCAGGACCACTACATCGAGGTCGATTTCGACCTGTCCGACGTGATGTTCGTCGCGACGGCGAACACGCTCAACATCCCGGCGGCGCTGCTTGACCGGATGGAGGTGATCCGCCTGTCGGGCTACACGGAAGACGAGAAGGTCAATATCGCCTTGCGTTACCTGCTGCCGAAGCAGATGAAGAACAACGGGCTCAAGCGCGACGAACTGTCCGTGACCGAGGAAGCCCTGCGCGACGTGTGCCGTTACTTCACCCGCGAGGCGGGCGTGCGCAGCATGGAGCGCGAGATCTCGAAGATCTGCCGCAAGGTGGTGAAGTCGCTCGTGCTCAGGAAGCGTACGAGCAAGGTCGTGGTGAACGCGAAGAACCTCGACAAGTACCTGGGCGTGCGCAAGTACTCCTTCGGCATGGCCGAGAAGGAAAACCAGGTCGGCCAGGTGACCGGCCTGGCGTGGACGGAGGTCGGCGGCGAGCTCCTGACCGTCGAGGCCGTTGCGTTGCCGGGCAAGGGCAAGGTCATGACGACGGGCAAGCTCGGCGAAGTGATGCAGGAGTCGATCCAGGCTGCCCTGTCCGTGGTGCGGAAGCGTTCGCGTTCGCTCGGTATCCAGGAAGATTTCTACCAGAAGAGCGACATCCACATCCACCTGCCGGAAGGGGCGATTCCGAAGGACGGTCCGTCGGCCGGCATCGCGATCTGCTCTGCGCTGGTGTCGGTGCTCACGGGCATTCCGGTGCGTTGTGATGTCGCGATGACGGGAGAGATCACGCTCCGCGGCGAGGTGTTGCCGATCGGCGGCCTGAAGGAAAAGCTGCTGGCGGCCGTGCGCGGCGGCATCCGCGTGGCGCTGATTCCGGAAGAGAACGTCAAGGACCTCGCCGAGATTCCCGAGAACATCAAGAATACGCTCGAGCTGATTCCGGTGCGCTGGATCGACCAGGTGCTGGAGCATGCGCTCGAACGCCGGCCCCAGCCTCTTCCGGAAACCCCCGCGGAAGAGGCTCCGCCGACCGAGTCCGGCGAGAGCAGTGCGACGGGCAAGGCCGTCCGCGCGCACTGATTCCGGGGCGACAGTTCGACAAGTCCCGCGTCAATACGCGCTGTAGCGTTGTAAAACGCTGCGGCGCGTATTGACACCCCGGAATACGGCGCGCTATAAAGTCCGTGCTTCTCGCAACGCATTTGGAATCGCCCTGAATGCGGCTCCGGCAGAGGGTTTGCGCATTTCGGGTCATCGCTTTCATATCCAGAAGGGGACTTAAGTGAATAAATCCGAACTGATCGACCAAATCGCCTCGCAAGCGGAATTGTCGAAGGCGGCTGCGGGAAAGGCACTCGATGCAGCGATCGCGGCAGTCAAGGGCGCGCTTCAGACAGGCGACTCCGTAACCCTCGTTGGATTCGGTACCTTCCATGTCGGTACGCGTGCCGCGCGAACCGGCCGCAATCCGCGCACGGGCAAGAACATCAAGATCAAGGCAGCAAAGGTTCCGAAGTTCAGGGCTGGCAAGGCCCTGAAAGATGCAGTAAACTGATCGACTTTGTTGGATCGGGGGCTAAGCACCCGTCCGGCACGGGTGCTTAGCTCAGTTGGTAGAGCGCCTCCCTTACAAGGAGGATGTCAGCGGTTCGACCCCGTTAGCACCCACCACGAACACTCGCCTCTACGGCATCAGAAACCCGCACAGCGTAAGGCTCTGCGGGTTTTTTGTTTCTGGCCGTGCCGGATTGGAAGCGTGGTGTCCGGGCCGGCGCGGGCGCTCAGGTCGCCTTGCGGAAGGTCAGATTGATGCGCTGGCGACCAAGAAGGGAGTGAGTACCTTCCTGCACGGGGAGGATGCCGTGAAAGCGCAGTCGCGACGGGCCGCCCCACACGACCACGTCGCCATGCACGAGTGCGATGCGATCGCTGGCGTCGCCGCGGTTCAGGCCGCCGAAGAGGAAGGTCGCCGGCAGGCCGAGCGACACCGAGACGATCGGTGCGGTGAGGTCCGGCTCGTCGCGGTCCTGGTGCAGCGACATGCGGGTGCCCGGTTCGTAGCGGTTGATCAGGCAGGCGTCGGGAGCGAAGCCCGGGAAGCCGGCCGCGGCGGCAGCGTCGTGCGCCAGGCGGCGGAAGGATTCGGGCATCGATGGCCAGGGGTGCCCGTTCTGCGGGTCGGCCGGTTCGTAGCGGTAGCCGCGCCGGTCGGAGACCCAGCCGAGGGGGCCGCAGTTCGTCATCGCAGCGGACATTTGCTGGCCGCCGGGGGTGAGCATGTGGCGGAAGGGCGCGCGGGCCGCGATGCGCTCTATCTCGGCCAGCAGGAGGACTGCGCTTGCGCGGGCAAATCCGCGCAGGACCACGGCGCCGGGGGCGAGCGCTTCGCGCCCGGTGGAGGAAGCGTCGTCCGTTTCGAAGAGATCCAGCGTCATCGTGCCGCTCGGTGCGGAATCATGCGGCGAAGGGCGATCGTTGGTGGCCGGCTTCAGTGACGGCCGCCGCGGGTGTCAGCTGGCCCTGGCGCCTGGCTGGGAGCCATTGCGGCTGCGCCCGTCGGTGAACCAGCTCGCGAACGCGGCCTCCGCCGTCTCGTCGGCCTGGGCGTCACCGGCGTGCGCCGAGAGGTCGTCGAGATCGATCACTTCGCAGTCGTATTCGAGATATTCGAGTTCCATTCGCCGCTCCTCGTCCGTGCGTACCAACTGGTTCGGACATGGGAGCACTTTAATGCGCCGCCGAGATGGGCACTGCGCCGATAAGCGCGGGAAAAACGGTCCAATTCGGCGACGCGGATGGAGGCAGGTTCAACGGGGCGGCTGGTCTTCGAGGCTCAGGTCGACCATCAGTTCGTTGGCCAGCGCTTCGAGGTCGCGGCGCAGCTCGGATGCCAGAACCGCCGGGGGGACGCGCAGCTCGGCATGGGCGCGGAACAGGGGTTCACCGCTGAACGATGCGTTTTCGCAGGCGGTATCGAGCTTGTCGATGCTCACGCCGTGACGCGCGAGAACCGCCGAGATTTCATGCACGATGCCGGGACGGTCGTGACCGGTCAGTTCGAGCCGGGCTTCGCGCAGCGAGGCGGTGGTCGGCGGGATGCCGCGCTCGAAGCGCAGGTGAAGTCCTTCGTTTTCGAGCGGGAGCAGCGACTTTTCGAGGTCGGCAATGGCCGGCTCGTCGATTTCGAGCCGCACGATACCCGCGAACTGGCCGGCAAGCTGGGCCATGCTGCTTTCCATCCAGCCGGCTCCGCAGGCGTTGGCGCGCGCGGCGAGGGAATTGACGAGGCCGGGGCGGTCCGGGCCGATCAGGGTGACGACGAGGGAGGTTTTCATGGCCGGTTCTCCGTGTGCGCAGGCGCGGTGATTCGGGGCCGGCCTGCAGGTGGTCGCGTGTCCGCGTTTACATGACTATAGTGCGTTCTGCCGAGACGGGCGCGGGTCGGGAGATCCGGTGCGGTTTCCCCGCGTGCTTCCATCCATCGAACAGTTCCGGAGCGATCAATGGCTGTCAGAACCATCCTGCGCATGGGCGATCCGCGCCTGCTGCAAGCTGCCGCGCCTGTGAGCGCCTTTGGGACGCCCGACCTCGAGGCACTGATCCGTGACATGTTCGACACGATGGCCGCGGCCGGCGGGGTGGGGCTGGCTGCGCCGCAGATCGGTGTGGGCCTGCAGGTGGTGATCTTCGGATTCGAGCACAGCGAACGCTATCCCGATGCGCAGCCCGTGCCGCGAACGGTCCTGGTGAATCCGGTGATCACGCCGCTCGGCGACGAGGAGGAGGACGGCTGGGAGGGCTGCCTGTCGGTGCCGGGCCTGCGCGGACTGGTCCCGCGCTTGCGCCGCGTCCGCTATACGGGATCAGCGCCGGACGGGAGCGCGATCGACCGCAGCGTGGAAGGTTTTCATGCGCGCGTGGTGCAGCATGAATGCGATCATCTGGCGGGGATCCTGTACCCGATGCGCATGCGCGACATGAGCCGCTTCGGCTTTACCGATGTGCTGTTTCCCGATCCGGCGGAGGATCCGGGGGCGGAGTGAGGGCGAAGAGGCCGGGCCGGGGGGCTGGCCAGGGGAGCGTCAGTGCCGGCAATCGGCCGGGTCGGCCGTGGCTACCCGGAGCCAGGCGATCAGGTCGGCGCGTTCCTGCCGGTCGGGGATGCCTGCGTAGCCCATGGTCGTGCCGGGGACCGCGCGCGTGGGGTTTGCAATGAAGCGATCGAGCGTTTCCGCGTTCCACTTGAACTTTGCCTTCGCCATTGCCGGCGAGTATTCGAAATCCGGCACGCTGCCGGCGCGCCGTCCGAACAGGCCGCAGTGTTTCGGGCCGGTGCGGTTGTAGGCAAGTGCGTGGCAGGCGGCGCAGCGGTCGTAGATCGCCGCGCCGCGCGCCGGGTCGCCGTGTGGAGGGGCGGCGGCTGCGGCGCACTGTGCCGCGAGCAGCGCAAGCGCGGCAGCGGCGTTCCGGATCATGACACGAAGGCCGCCGGGACCGGGTTGTCGCCGAGCGCCTGGCGCAGGATGGCCCAGTGCATGGCCTCGTCGCCGAGGATGCTGGCGGCGGCCCTGGCGAGTTCACGCTCCTGGAAGAGCGGGACGGCACCGAGATAGGCGCTGACGGCCCCTTTTTCGAGCCCCGCCGCAAAGCCCAGCACGTCGGCCTGCGTCTTCAGCTTGTCGGTCGGAAACTCGTAGTGCGCTTTCGCCTCGACCGGCTTGCCGCCGAGCTTCTGCACCGTCTTGGCGAGCACGTCGGCGTGTTCCTTGTGCTGACCCTGAAACTGCAGGGCGAGATCCAGTGTCGCCTTTTGCAGCAGTCCGCTTTGCGCGCCTACGCCGTACGCCGCGATGGCTTCCAGTTCCGCGCCCAGCGCGGTGTTGAGGATGCGGACGTCGGCCGTGGAGTCGCCGCCTTTCTTCTTGCCATATTCGGCGGCGAGGGCGGGGCGGTTCGCAAGCAGGGCGACGGCGCTGGCCGAGAGCAGCGCGCCGGAACCGAAGAGAAAACGCCGCCGGCTGATGTCTTCGAGGGCGGCAAAGGGGTTGATCCGGACAATCATGGCAATCTCCTTCAGGCGTGGGGTGGCTCCTCCTTGTCTGTCTCTTAGACACATCTGACGCTGCCGACGACGGAGAGAGTGTAGATCTCG
>NZ_WTVN01000079.1 GCF_012910905.1 Aromatoleum toluvorans | reverse complement strand
GGGCACCGCCTTCCGGGCTGCGCCGGCTGCGCATCTCCCACGGCCGGCGCAGGCGCGTGCGGGTGGTCGACGCCTGCACCGTCAGCATCGACGGCGACGCGCTGCGCCGTCGCACGCTGCTGCGCGCGGTCGCCGTGGCGGCCGGGCGCGAATCGCCCGACGCGGTGCCGGCGCAGGCTGTGCCGTCCGCCACGGTGGCGAAGGCCGTGCCGCCGACGATCGCGGAGGCGCGCACGTCCGGCCGGCTGATCCTGATCGCCGAGGACGACCCGGTGAACCAGAAGGTTATCCTGCAGCAGCTCGCCCTGCTCGGCTACGCGGCAGAGGTCGCTGGCGACGGCGCACAGGCGCTGCGGATGTGGCGCGAGGGGCGCTATGCGCTGCTGCTGACCGACCTCCACATGCCCCACATGGACGGCTACGCGCTGGCGCAGACGATTCGCGCCGAGGAGGCCGGGCGCGGCCGCATGCCCATCCTCGCGCTGACCGCGAACGCGCTGCGTGGCGAAGCGCGGCGCGCGCGGGAGGGGGGCATGGACGAGTACCTGACCAAGCCGATCCAGCTGCAGCTGCTGAAGGACGCCCTCGAGCGCTGGCTGCCGCACGAGGCCGCGGCGCCGGCCGTCGGCGCGCCCGCGGCGGCAGTCTTCGACGTCGCCGTGCTGGAGGCGCTGGTCGGGAGCGAGCGCGCGGTCGTCGACGACTTCCTCGGCGACTATCGCGGCGCGCTGCGCGAACTGTCCGATGCGCTGCGGACCGCCGTCGCGCGCGACGACGCGGGCGCCATCGTGGCCGTGGCGCACAAGCTGAAATCCTCGTCGCGCGCGGTCGGTGCGTTGCAGCTCGGCGAGCTGTGCGCCGAACTGGAGATCGCGGCGCGAGCGGGCCTGCGGGCGGTGGTCGCCCGCCACTTCGGCGCATTCGATGCAGCGGCCGCTGCCGTCGAGGCGCGCATCGGCGAGCGGCTGTGCGAGCACGGCGTCTCACCGGAACGGGAGCATCCATGAAGATACTGATCGTCGATGACGACCTCATCGTTTGCAAGATACTCGCCACTCAGCTGACGGCGCTCGGGGCGGGCGAGGTGAGCTGCCATGCGTGGGCGCGCGACGCCTTGGCCCGCATCGCGGGCGGCGAGGGCATCGGGCTGATCTTCCTCGATCTGCGCATGCCGGAGCTCGATGGCATCGAGTTCGTGCGCGAACTCGCGCATTTCGGCTACCGCGGCGGCCTGGTGCTGATCAGCGGCGAGGATCCGCGCATCCTGCGCACCGCAGAGCGGCTGGCGCAGGCGCACCGGCTGCGGGTGCTGGGCGCGCTGTCGAAGCCGATCCTGCCCGAGCGGCTGCGCGGGGTGCTCGACCGGCACGCACGGTGCGAGCCCGCGGCGCCCGCCGCCGAGCGCGTGTTCTATCCGGAGCAACTGCGGCGGGCGATCGCGGCGGGCGAGCTGGTGAATCACTACCAGCCGACCGTGTCGTTCGCGACCGGCGCCGTGATCGGCGTCGAGAGCCTGGTGCGCTGGCAGCACCCGTCCGAGGGGCTGGTGCCCCCCGATGCGTTCGTGCCGCTCGCGGAGGAGTGCGGCGTCATCGAGGAGCTCACGCAGGGGGTGCTCCGCACCGCGCTGCGCGACGCGCGGCGCTGGCACGACGCGGGGTACGCGCTGCAGGTCGCCGTGAACGTGTCGATGGAGAATCTCGCCGCGCTCGACTTCCCCGACATGGTCGGGGACGAGCTCGCGGCCTCGGGGGTCGCGCCCCAGCGGCTGGCGCTGGAGATCACCGAGAGCCGCCTGACGCAGGATTCCGTCGCGGCACTCGAAATCGTCACGCGCCTGCGGCTCAAGCGCATCATGCTGTCGATCGACGATTTCGGCACTGGCCATTCCTCGCTGGCGCAGCTGCGCGACATCCCCTTCAACGAGCTCAAGATCGATCGCGGCTTCGTGAGCGAGGTCTGCGAGGACAGGACGTCGCGTGCAATCGTTGACGCGAATCTGCACCTGGCCCGCGGCCTGGGGCTCAGGAGCGTCGCGGAAGGCGTCGATAGCCGTGCCGTGTGGGATGTGCTGCAGGCGCGCGGCTGCGATCTCGCACAGGGCTGGTTCGTCGCCCCGGCGATGCCGGCGTGCGACCTGCCGGACTGGATCGCGGAGTGGGAGCTGCGGCGGCCCGGCCTCGTGGCGGCGGTGCAGACCCCCGGCTGGAAACCGCCGGGTCAGCGCGCGGGCGTCTGTAGTGCCTCGGTGCTCACCGACACTTCGGTCGCGACGAGGTAATACACGACGCCCTTGGCGTCGATCGTGCGGATCAGCACGGGCAGGCCGAAGTGCTCGGTGGCGAGCCACACATCGGTCATCTCGCGCGCGCTGCCGTAGCGTGCGCGGACGTGGCGGGCGCGCCAGCCCTCGCCGAAGGGCAGATGTACCGTTTCTTCGCCGATGGTTTCCAGCTGGTAGCTGCGCAGCGCCCCGCCGGCGGTGACCGCCACGCTGCCGCCGGCCGCCGCGCCGGGGTAGCCGAGCTGGTAGAGCAGCGACAGGATGTCCTGGGCGTCGTCGGGCAGCGCATCGCGGGTGCCGGCACCGCGGAATTCACCCGTGGCGCGGTCGAGCTCCGCGAGCGTTTCGCCGGGGCGCCCGTCCTCGCGTTCGGTGAAGCGCTCCGGGCGCAGGCCGCTCGCGGTGATCCTTCCCGTGCTTTCGCGCAGCTTGCGGCCGGGGCGGAACCACGGGATCGCGGCCACCGAGGTCGGTTCGACGAGTTCGGAGAGGCGATAGCTGCCGTCCGCCGCCACCTCCCATTGGTGCGTCGCGCGGCCCATGGGAAGCTGCTTCTCACCCATCAGCGCGAGGTAGGCGATGCGTCCCGCGCGCGGCCAGGCCTGTCCGCCGCCGGCGGCGACCGGTGTCGCCTCGGCGACGGGCGCCCGCTCTTCGGTGACGGGCGATTCGGTGGCCGTCGCCGACGTGCCGGGGGGTGTTTCCGCTGCCGTGTCGGCGACCGTCGCGGGCGCCGGCTCGGGTTCGGGCGCGGGCGGTTCTGCCGCTGCGGCGGGCGCCGGGGCGGCTTCGGGCGGTGCGACGGGTTTCTCGGCGATGCTCGCCTGGGGGGGCTTCGGTTCGGCCCTGGGG
>NZ_WTVN01000078.1 GCF_012910905.1 Aromatoleum toluvorans | reverse complement strand
GCACGTTGAACACGCCCCGAACAACCGTCTGCGCGAACCATTCCGCGAGCGCTCCGACGAAGTTCTCAGGCCGAACGTTGCCGAGGGCGATCACCGACGACGAGTTCGTCATTTATTCAGCGTCTCCCTAAGAGCTGACTCAATGGACGAGGATTGGGGCTACCGCATCATATTTGGTGCGCCGGACCTAAATTCGAAGGTTTCGGTCTGTTGCAGCCACGTCGAGGACAATCAATGGAGCTGCTTTTGTGCCCCTTATAGGTCCTTCGCAGATAAGTTGCTGCGCCGTCCTCTCCCCGTGCGGGAAATGGAGCATGTCATTCGCGCCATAGACCATCTTCTCGCCAATACTCCAGCCATGTTTGACGTAGAGTGGTTTGAGAATGATGCAAGGTTGCAGGAGTTCAATCATGGCCCCCGTGCGTTTCCCGGCTCATAGGGCTAACAATTCATTCAAGCCGAAGCCGCTTCGCGGCTCGGCTTAATTCAGGCGTTAGCCCCTTCTGCTGACCGAATTATCCCTTTATCCCGCCCATATCGTGAAAGCAAAGACCAAATGAATAATGAGGAATGGAAGCCGATCGCGGCGCTTACTGAGCCCTACAACGACGCCCTCAACTACAAAACCAAGGCACAAAAGGAATTCTTCAATAGGCTATTCCTTCGCACAGAAGAACTACGCAAGTGCCTTGCCCCCGCAACATACTTTCTGATGGGTGAAAAGGGGACAGGCAAGACTGCCTATGCCGTCTATCTTGAAAACAACTCCATTGACGAAGTCCGATCTCAAGTTACGACGATGACCGAAACGCAATACAAGCGTTTCATTGAGCTGAAGCGGAACGGCAAGCTGACATACAGCGATTATGCCAACATCTGGAGATCAATGCTCCTATTCCTGGTCGGCCGCATGCTGGTCATGAAGTCCAAGAACTTCCTACACAAGATTACTGGCAAGTTCACTCGAGTCGAGCAAGAAATTGCGAAGTGGAACAAAAACGCTTTGAATCCAGAAATTGAAAGTGCATTCGAGGCGATCAGTAGTGAGGTATTCAATGCAAAGATCAAGGCCGAAGGCGTTGGCGAAGCTGGTGGAGAGCTTCGTGCGCAACACACTGAGAAGAATCCCACCATTCGCCACCACCTACTCGAAACCGAGAACTCATTGAAAGAGGCAATTTCGTCGCTCACCATCTCCAAAGGCCATATCCTCTTCGTTGATGGCATCGACTATCGCCCCGAGTCAGTGCCCTACTCGGAATATCTTGAATGCATCAAGGGGCTTGGGGAAGCGGTGTGGCAACTGAATACCGAGTTCTTCGGATCTATTAAGGACTCAAAGGGCCGAATCAAAGTTGTTCTGCTTGTCCGGCCTGATGTATTCCACGCCCTTAATCTCTATAACTCCAATTCTCGGCTTCAAGACAACACAGTGTTTCTCGACTGGGCTACAAATGAGCGCGAATATGAAAGTTCGAAGCTGTATGAGGTAAGCGGCAAGTACTTTTCGACACAGCAGCCGATGGACGTAAGCCCGCACAAAGCATGGGATCATTACTACGATGAAGCTCGGACAAACGGCGCCACCTTCAAAAAGCTTTTGAAAACAACTTTTCAAAAGCCGCGCGACATTCTGACCTTCGTTCGACTCACGAGATCGTTGGCCATAAAGTCGGGCGATGGCAGCGAAACTGCGTTCGCCCATGAATTGCGAACGAATCCAGCATTCACCCGTGAGTTCTCGGATTACCTGCTTGGTGAAGTCCGAAACTATGCGGCGTTCTACATGACCCAAGAAGACTTTGGTCGTTACATCAAATTCTTCCAATACTTGAATGGCAAGAGTCGTTTTTCGATGGCTGAGTTCGAAGAGGCATACCAGCGGTTCAAGAACTGGGTGAAGGGCGAACCAATTAAGGCCACTGAATACCTGCGCGATCCAGAAGCGCTCCTGCAGTTCTTCTATGACGTCAACGTCGTCGGATATAGCGAAGCGGCAGCTACAGATTATGAAGTTTTCTTTCATTGGTCGTACCGTGAGCGATCGTTAAATAACATCGCCCCAAAGGTAAAAACAACTGGAACCCTCATTCTGAATCCTGGTATTGCCAAGGCCCTCGACATTGGCAAGCAGATGACTGTCAAAAGCAGCGGTACGCAACAGCGCGCACCCCGTTCAAGAAGTCCGCGCGGCCATGGGAAGTCGCCGGTACGTAAGGCCCGAAAGGGCTAACCCATCATTCCACCGGACCTGCGCGAAAAGCGGCGCAGGCCGTTGAATTCAGACGTTGGGCCTCGTCAGTGGCACTCCGAAGATCATCAATGGCATCCGCACTAAAGCATCTTGTCCGAGCACTTCTTTGCGTTCCCGCAGTCGCGCTAGCGTCGTCCGCTGCCTTTGATGTGCAGACGACGTCCACGTCGGTTGTTATTAAGAACACCACGTCGGACAGCTATATGGAGATGCTAATTAATGTAGGTGGCTGCGGAAAGAAGGTAATGGCAGGGCCGGGTCGCGTTGTAACTGTTCCGACGGAGGGCGCTCGGCGCGATGTCGAGGTTAAATCAGTCAAGCTGACGCCGATGCGTCAATTGCGAACAGAAGCAAACCTCAATCCACAACCGGTGCCGCAGCCGGTAACGGACCCAAAGATCCTTGCCTCCATGCGACCAGTGTGCCTCGATCTGAAGTGATGAGAATGTATGCCCATCGCAGAGCTAACGGTCGAGGCCCAACCACTGCTTGCAGCGGACCGTCAAAAGCTGCGCTTTTGTCGTCCGCTGAAGGCCAACGTTAGTTTTTTACCAAGGAAGAAGCGTTATGAATTTTACAAAGTTTGTCTCTGTAGTGTTTGTCGCAGCCCTTGCCGCAGGATGTGCAAGCGTTGGAAATGAGCAGCTACGCAACGAAACTGAATCGTCGATTCAGGGAAAGATCGTCGAAGGAAAGACAACCAAATCTCAAGTTAGAGCGACCTTCGGATCGCCTCTCAAGACAACATTTACTGATGGGGGACTTGAGGTTGCGACTTATGAGTTCACGAACGTTTCAGCGGATGCTATATCGTATATTCCCATCGTTAATATGTTTGGTGCATCCGCCAGCGGAAAGAAAAAGGAACTGGTCGTTCTATTTGACAAATCAGGTGTCGTTCAACGTTATTCGATGAGCGAGTCGGATGTGAAACAGAAAACAGGGCTCTTCAACAACTAACCCATCCCCACGGGACGGTGAAAAAGCTGACGCTTTTTCACCGTCCGCCTACTTAATGAAATGGACTCCCCCTCCCGTCTTCGGGAAACTGGCTGTATCGCAGCGTGAGCCGCTGCTGGTCTGCAAGAAGGAGGTGTGCCATGACGATTACCCGCATCGGTCTCGATATCGCGAAG
>NZ_WTVN01000077.1 GCF_012910905.1 Aromatoleum toluvorans | reverse complement strand
CCTCTCCCCCGCCCCACCGCCGATCCAATTGTCCCGCGTGGGGCCATGTGCTTAAATTCGAGCCCAAACTATAGCGTGGCAGGCAGCGCGATCACGGCATGCGCGAACACGCCGCCCACACTGACGTCCGGAACCGCCCCGGAGCACGCGGA
The DNA here is from genome assembly GCF_012910905.1 of Aromatoleum toluvorans. Lineage (GTDB taxonomy): Bacteria > Pseudomonadota > Gammaproteobacteria > Burkholderiales > Rhodocyclaceae > Aromatoleum > Aromatoleum toluvorans. The sequence goes on along the minus strand of NZ_WTVN01000077.1, from coordinate 4,091 downwards.
CGGCGGCCGAGTCCGCCCGAAGGCGTCCGCCCGATGCCCGCGCACCATTCAAGGAGCCCTCCCGGTGAGCCAACCCGTCGACCTCGTGATCAATGCGCGCTGGATCATTCCCGTGGAACCGGCCGGCGTCACGCTGAACCACCATGCTGTCGCCGTCCGGAGCGGGCGCATCGTCGGCATCCTCCCGCAGAACGACGCGCGTACCCGCTACGACGCGCGGCGGACCATCAATCTCCCCGACCACGTGCTCATTCCCGGCCTCGTCAACCTGCACGCGCACTGCGCGATGACATTGATGCGCGGAATCGCGGACGATCTCCCGCTGATGCGCTGGCTGCAGGAGGCCATCTGGCCCGCCGAAAGCCGGCACGTCTCGAGCTCGTTCGTGCGCGAAGGCACCCTGCTGGCGATCGCCGAGATGCTGCGCGGCGGCATCACGACCTGCAATGAAATGTATTTCCACCCCGATGCCGCCGCCGAGGCCTTCGACCTGCTGGGGATGCGCGGCATCATCGGGCTGACGGTCCTCGAATTCCCCACCCCCTACGCCAGCGACGCTGACGACTACCTGCGCAAAGGACTCGCCGCCCGGGACGCCTGGCGCGATCACCCCCTCATCGGCTTCTCGCTCGCCCCGCACGCGCCCTACACGGTGTCCGACGCGAACCTTGCGCGCATCGCAAGCCTTGCCGCCGAACTCGACGTGCGTGTGCACATGCACATTCACGAAACCGCCCAAGAAGTCGCCGACTCGGTCGCGCAGCACGGCGTCCGCCCCCTCGCCCGACTCGCCGGCCTCAACCTTCTCGGCGACCACTTCATTGGCGTGCACGGCGTCCATCTGAACGAATCGGATATCGAAATCCTGCACCGCCACGGCTGCAGCATTGCGCACTGCCCGACATCCAACATGAAGCTTGCGAGCGGCATCGCTCCGGTTGCGCCGCTGCTAGCGTCGGACATCCGCGTTGGCCTCGGTACCGACGGCGCGGCAAGCAACAACCGCCTCGACCTCTTCCAGGAGATGCGTCACGCGAGCCTGCTCGCGAAGGTCTCGACGCTCGACGCGACCGTCGTTCCGGCCCATTCCGCACTGCGCATGGCGACCCTCGACGGCGCCAAGGCGCTCGGACTGGACGCGCGCATCGGCTCGATCGAAGTCGGCAAGGAGGCCGATCTTTGCGCCGTCGCATTCGATTCCCTTGAAACCCGCCCGTGCTTCGATCCGGCATCCCATTTGGTACATGTTGCAGGGCGCGAGCATGTCTCGCATGTGTGGGTCGCGGGCGAGATCCGCGTGGACAAAGGGAATGCAGTGTTGCAATTAAACGACACGGAATTGCTTGGGTTTGCCGGCCTGTGGCAAACTAAGTTCAGTAACTGAACTGGATATGTGTGGCGAGTTAATGTCGCGGCGATTCGCGGTTAACTCGCCGGACTTAATCGTTACCCATTCATCCTCTTGCCCAATCGACGAGGAAATTATGATCAAACAGACCAAAAAGCAGCTGTTCGCACTGGCCGCCATCGCCTCGATCGGCCTCTCCGCATCCACCGTCTTCGCTCAGGTGAAAGACGTCGTCGTGGATGGCAAGGGCGAAATCCCCTACGCGATCGACGCCCGCAACGTTGTCGCCCGCAGCGGCACCGGCCTGTGCTGGCGCACCGGCTACTGGAGCCCCGCTGCCGCCGGCACCGCCATGGCCGGCCAGCTCCCCGTCGGCTGCGAGTGTGACAGCGACATCGTCCCGAAGGACAAGTGCGCCCCGGCTCCGGCCCCGGCTCCCGCAGCAGCCCCGGCGCCCGCTCCCGCGCCCACGCCGAAGCCCACCGCGGACAAGATCAAGCTGTCGGCTGACGCCCTGTTCGACTTCGACAAGGCCGTCCTGAAGGCCGAAGGCAAGACCAAGCTCGACGACCTCGCCGGCAAGGCCAAGGGCATCAAGCTGGAAGTGATCCTCGCCGTCGGCCACACCGACCGCCTCGGTTCCGACTCGTACAACCAGAAGCTGTCCGAGCGTCGCGCCAACGCCGTCAAGACCTACCTGGTGAGCAAGGGCATCGAAGCCAACCGTATCTACACCGAAGGCAAGGGCGAGCGTCAGCCGGTCACCGGCAAGACCTGCTCCGACAAGCTGGGCCGCAAGAAGCTGATCGAGTGCCTGCAGCCCGACCGTCGCGTTGAAATCGAACTGGTCGGCACGAAGTAATCTGGCCTGACGTTCGACAAAGGCCCTGCCTCGGCAGGGCCTTTTCATTTTTACCGAAGCTTTGCTCCAATAGCGTCTTCGCCCGACCACAGCCGAAACCCGAGCCATGACTACCAACGCCGACCCCGCAGAACTGCAGAAATTCAGCGACCTCGCGCACCGCTGGTGGGACCCTACCTCCGAATTCAAGCCCCTGCATGAGATCAATCCGCTGCGCCTGCGCTGGATCGACGAACACGCCAGCCTCGCCGGCAAGCGCGTCATCGATATCGGCTGTGGCGGTGGCATCCTGTCGGAGAGCATGGCCGCACTGGGCGCCCAGGTGACAGGCATCGACCTGTCGGAGAAGGCGCTCGGAGTCGCGCGCCTGCATCTGTTCGAGTCGGGCAACAAGGTGGATTACCAGCACAGCAGCGCCGAGGACTTTGCCGCGCAACATCCGGGAAGCTTCGACGTCGTCACCTGCATGGAGATGCTCGAGCACGTCCCGGATCCCGCCAGCACCGTCGCCGCCTGCGCGCGTCTCGTCAAGCCGGGCGGCCAGGTGTTCTTCTCGACCCTCAACCGCAACTTCAAGGCCTACCTTTTCGCCGTCATCGGCGCCGAATACGTTCTCAACCTGCTCCCACGCGGCACGCACGAGTACGCAAAATTCATCAAACCGTCCGAACTCGCACGGTTCTGCCGGAATGCCGGCCTCGAAGCGGCGGAACTTCTCGGGATGAGCTACAACCCGCTCGCGCAGACCTATTCCCTGGGGCAGGATACGAGCGTGAATTACATGCTGCAGACCCGGCGTCCGGCATAACGAAACGCGAGACATCGGAACGGAGACCGATCGCACCGGAATCGAAATAGTGCTAAAGTGCCACTTGAAATCCGGTGTCCCGCCACCAGATTTGTAGTATCAACAACAGGGGCCGACCTGGCTTCGACGTGGGTCGCAAAGCAGCGCAGTGCATACCGAGGACCAGTCACCTCGTAAATCCATCTGGAAACCAACAAACGCCAACGACGAGCGTTTCGCTCTCGCCGCTTAATCCCGGCGGGCGCTGCACCGGCAGGTCTCTGGGCCGGGTGGTCTCAGCGTAAGCTGAGCCGCTGCAGTGTCATTTACAGAGAATCGCGAGCCGCGCCGGGTTACTTGGCGCGATAGCTAAAAGTAAGGTAACTCGCCGCTACCCGGCCTGCCGACTGGCTAAGGCAGCGGTTAAATCCAAATAGGTCGGCTAAGTATGTAGAGCTGTCTGTGGAGGGCTTGCGGACGGGGGTTCAATTCCCCCCGGCTCCACCAATTCGACGCCAAGACACCCAGTGTCTTGGCGTTTTTCATTCGGTCGGACCAACAAGGATTCAGCCGATCCTCCTGACCCTTCGCCCCATTCGGGACAGGAATGATCTTCACTGCGGGCGCGCCACGATTGCTTCGATGACCTGAACGTCGGCATCGACCGACGTCTCCATGTGCTTCGCATTCGCCGGCAACCTCCGGGTCGGCACGGGGGCGGATTTCACCGCCCCCTCTCGTGCGCCGCCTCTGCGCTTCGCCTCCCGTTTCGCCCCCGGCACTCGCACAGAGGGCTCATGCCCCCGAGCCGCATGCACTTTCTCGGGCCTTGCGTCAGCAGGCCGTGCCTTGCCCCCACCAGCATCGCCCCGGTCGTATCCCGAAACGGCGAACTTTCGCGCTTCCATTGTCGATGCAGGCACCTCCACGATCGTGGCGGCCTGCAACTGCGCTGCTTCCGCGAAAGCCCTCGGCTCCGATCGAGCTTCCGTCGCCGAAGCCCCAGCAAGCACCTCACCCCCGCGATCGAATTCCGGACTCGAACGCATCATCGCCCCGCCAAGGACGATCACCCCGCCCCCGACCGCGAGCAC
>NZ_WTVN01000076.1 GCF_012910905.1 Aromatoleum toluvorans | reverse complement strand
TGCTCCCTCCCCTTGAAGGGGAGGGAGCAACTGCGCTGACCCACACTGCCATGATGTATTTTGTTGCCGGTTAACAATCCGGTTCCGATGACTTTCAACCACCTTAGGGCTTCCCTGCCGCAAGGACGCCCCGCGACGCCCCGCTTAAGAAAAAGGGCGCGACTCGCGCCGCGCCCCTTCTCCCTCCCCTCCCGTACTCCTTGCGTCAGCGCGGCGGCCGCTCGAGGCCCAGCTTCTCGATGCGATAGCGCAGCATGTCGCGCGTGAGGCCCAGCAGGCGCGCCGACTTGGTGACGTTCCAGTCGGTCTTGTCGAGCATCTTGACGACGAGGTCGCGCTCGACTTCCGGCACGCTGACACCGCTGGCCGGCACGGACATGCAGTAGCTGTCGAGCGAGTGGAAGTCACGGTCGCAGGTGCCGTACAGGCCCGGACAGATCGCGAGCTGGTTGGGCGTGATGGCCTTGCCGGCGGCGAGCAGCACCGTCTGCTCCAGCATGTTGCGCAGCTCGCGCACGTTGCCCGGCCACGCATAGCCCTTCAGCACGGCGAGCGCGTCGTCGTTGAAGGTCAGGCCCGGCTTGACGTAGCGGCGCGCGTGCTGTTCGAGGTAGTGCTTCGCCAGCGTGGCGATGTCCTCGCCGCGTTCGCGCAGCGGCGGCACCTTGACCGTGATGATGCGCAGGCGGAAATAGAGGTCGCTGCGGAACTTGCCCTCGCGCACCATCTGTTCGAGGTCGCGGTTGGTGGCGCTGATGATGCGCAGATTGACCTTGATCTCCTTGACCGAGCCGAGGCGCCGGATCGTGCGCTCCTCGAGCAGCTTGAGCAGCTTGGCCTGCAGCGCGAGGTCGATCTCGCCGATCTCGTCGAGGAACAGCGTGCCGCCATCGGCCGCTTCGACGAGGCCGGCGCGGCGGTCGCGTGCGTCGGTGAACGCGCCCTTCTCGTGGCCGAAGAGTTCGGCCTCCAGCAGATGCGACGGGATCGACGCACAGTTCACTTCGACGAAGGGGCCGCCGCTGCGGACGCCGTCCACGTGCAGCGCGCGCGCGACGAGCTCCTTGCCGGTGCCGGTTTCGCCGTTGATCAGCACCACGGGCAGCTCGCTCGCGGGCATGTGTTTCTCGGCTTCGAGAAGCTGGTGGATCATGCCCTTCATCGCCTGCATCGGCGCGGAGTTGCCGATCAGCGCGCCGACGCCGGATTCGCGCGTGTCGCGCTCGTGGTAGAAGGACAGGGTCTTTTCCATGCGCCGTGCGTCGAGGGCACGCTCGATCAGCAGCTTGAGCTCGGCCAGCACCAGCGGCTTGGTGAGGTAGTCGTAGGCGCCGGCCTTCATCGCCTCGACCGCACGCTGCACGTTGCCGTCCCCGGTCATGAGAATGACCTTGGCGTCGGGTTCGGCCTCGCGCACCCGGCCGATCAGCTCGATGCCGGTGATGCCGGGCAGGTTGAGGTCGGTGAGCACGACGTCGGGGTGCAGCGTCGACACCTTGCGCAGCGCTTCTTCCGAGGAGTCCGCCAGTTGCGCATCCCAGCCATGGCGCTTGAGGCTGGTACAGATATTTTCGCCCAGGATCTCGTCGTCCTCGACGACCAGGATCGTGTTTGGCATCTTCCTACTCCTGATTCGCTACCTTGAAGGTCAAGCGGACGGTGGTTCCCGCCTGTTCCTTGCTATCCAGTTCAACTGCACCACCGAAGCGTTCCATTATCCGGCTTACGAGCACCAATCCAACCCCCAGGCCGCCACGTTTTGTCGTGTGGAAGGGCTTGAAGAGCGTCTTCAGCTGCGCCTCGGACATGCCGCAGCCGGTGTCGACCACCCTGACCGTGACGCGGTCGCGCGCGGGCTGCTCGACGGCCACGCCCAGACGCCCGCCGCGCGGCATGGCCTCGATCGCGTTGGAGAGCACGCTGTTGAGCGCCTGTTCCAGCAGCGAGCCGTTGGCTTGCACCGCCACCGCGGGTGCCGTCCGTGGCGCCCAATCGATTTCGATGCCGGCCCGCTGTATCTGCACATCGTAGGTGCTCAGCGCGTTGTCCAGCGCGGTCACGACGTTCACGGCCTCATTCTGGTCGGTGATCGGCCTTGAAAACTGTAGCAATTCCCGTACCCATTTTGACACCCGATCGACCTGGACGATGATGTCCTTGAGGTTCTTCGCGCTCCCCGAATCGCCGAGTTCGAGTGCGACTTCGGCGCTGGAGCGGATCGAGGCGAGCGGGTTGCGCAGCCCGTGCGCGACGGCCGAGGACATCTCGCCGAGCGCGACCAGCGTCTTGTTCTCGACGATCTCGCGCTGCTGGGCGTCGAGCTCGCGCGCGGCACGGTCGATGATCCAGTACAGGCACACATAGACCGCACCGCCCGACAGCAGGGCGGCCAGCCAGATCAGCAGGTAGCCGCGCTTGATCGACTGAATCAGGTCGGCCGGCTCCTTGTAGATCTCGACCACGGAGGCCACGCTCCCGTCGACATTGAGCAGCGGCACGTAATTCTCGATGTACATGTCCTGCGGCTCGCGCACGAACTTCTGCTCGGCCTTCTCGCCCACGGCCCCCTTGAGGTGGCCGCCGGCCACCGTCTGGCGGCGCTCGAGGACCTCGTCCAGCTCGTCGTTGTCACTTATCTTCTGCCCGGTCAGCTTGGGATTGGCCGACCAGATCACGACCCCGTCGGGCGCGAACACGGTCGCGAGCAGGGCTTCGGGCATCTGGCGGAGATGATCGAAGAATTCCGTGCGCGCACGTTCGAGGCTTTCCTCCGGAACGCCGAGCTCCCGCGCCGTCAGGCGACCATCGAGAATCGACGCGAGGCTGGTGTGCTTCGGGCCCAGGCGCGCATGGCGCGACTCGATCTCGGCGATCGACTGGATGAACTGCGTCGTCAGCATCGCGTCGCGCTTGATCGCTTCGTCCACGAAAAAGCTGGACAGGATCGCCCCCGAGACGATCGCCGCTCCGCCCGTCACCACCAGGCTGACGACGGAGAACCACCTGCGCAGGTTGAAGGGTTTCCGGATGCTGTCCATGTTCGCTCGAGCCCCCTGGAAGATACGTCACGGGTGAAATCCCCCGTACGCACCCTCGATGCAGTGTGCGCCCGATTTCGGGGGAAAACCGTGAACGACTTAACGCTACAGGACGCTACCGGACCTCGCTATCTCCGACGCATTTTCCGCGCCCTGCGAACGTCACATGTTTTCCCAATTTGGGTACATTCCCCCCACCGGCACGCTTAGCCGATAGGCATTTTCCGGTACCGGTTACCCAATTCATGGTATGCCCGACCCGGCCGGCTCACTCGGCAACCAGCAGCCCGCTCGCGCGCAGCACGCGGCGCTGCACCGCCTCGTCCAGCACCCGGTCGGCGCCTGCCGTTGCCAGCGTCAGCCACTCGCGCGCGCGGGTGATGCCGGTATAGACGAGCTCGCGCGTGAGCACGGGATTCAGCGCGTCGGGCAGCAGCAGCGCGGCATGCGTGAACTCCGAGCCCTGCGACTTGTGCACGGTCATCGCATACACGGTCTCGACCGCCTGCAGGCGGCTCGGCAGCACCCAGCGGATGCCGTCCGTGCCGTCACCGGCGGGGAAGGCGACGCGCAGCGCCCACTGCGGTTCGCCGCCGTTCGCGGCGGGGCGCGGGCGGGCCAGCGTGACGCCGATGTCGCCGTTCATGAGGCCCAGGCCGTAGTCGTTGTGGGTGACCAGCACGGGCCGGCCGAGGTACCAGCCGTGGCTGGCCGGGATCAGGCCGGCCGCGTGCAGCAGGCGCGCGACGCGCTCGTTGAGCCCTTCCACGCCCCACGGTCCGCGGCGCAGCGCGCACAGGAGCTGGAACCGGCCGTGCGCGCCAAGCACGGCGCGCGCCCAGTCGTCGAAGGCGGCCGGTTCTGCGTCGGCGCCCGGCTGGCCGTCGCGCACGGCCGCAAGGTAGTGGCCGAAACCCACCGGCGGCGGCAGGACGGCGTCGCCGCTGCGCCGGCCGCGCGCTGCCGCGGGGAAGTTCGCCGCGCCGCCGTCGATCACGAGGGCGCGGAAGGCGCCCTCGTCGCCGGCCGCGACGCGCACGCGCGCGAGGTCCGCGCAGCCCTGCGGCCACAGGGCGTGCAGCGCTGCGAGCTCGCCCGCGTTCACGGCCTCGGCGAGGCGCCCGATGCCGCTGTCGGCGCTGAAGCGGTGGCTCACGCGCAGCATCGCGACGGCCTGGTCGAGCGGCTCGCCCTGCGGGTCGGCGAGGGCGGCGTCGAGGCGCCCGCCCGCGACGTCGGCGAGCCAGTCGCGCGTCGCCGGCGTGTAGTGGCCTTCGCGCGCGCGGGCGCACAGCTCGCCGAGCACGGCGCCG
>NZ_WTVN01000075.1 GCF_012910905.1 Aromatoleum toluvorans | reverse complement strand
CCTCATGCCCCCATCCTGCCGCCCTCTCGTTATCCCCCTGCTCGCCTTGGGCTTCACGCTCGCGGCCGGGAACGCTGGCGCGCAGCAGCCCCAGCAACCGGTTCGACAGGCCGTGATGGCCTTCCTCGGCCAGCAGACCTCGGGCCTGCCGGGTAAAGTCGGCGTCACGGTCGAGGGACTCGACCCGCAGAACCAGCTCCCGCCCTGCGCCGAGCTCATGCCCTTCCTCCCGCCCGGCACACGCGCATGGGGCCGGATCAACGTGGGCGTGCGTTGCGAATCACCCGTCAACTGGACGGTCTATGTCCCCGCCCAGGTCTCCGTCATCGGCGAATACCTCGTCATCGCGCGCCCCATCCGCGCAGGCCAGGTCGTCTCGCCTGCGGACCTCGAACGGCGCACCGGCGACCTTGCGGGCGAGGCCCCCAACACGCTGACGGACATGACCCAGGCCGTCGGCCACAACGCGCGCTACACCATCGCCGCCGGCAACCCCCTGCGTGCCGACATGCTTCGCCTCCCGCAAACCGTACGCCAGGGCCAGAATGTCAAGGTCGTCGGCACCGGCAGCGGATTCACCGTCACCAACGAAGGCCGCGCGCTCAACGCCGCCTCTGCCGGGGAACCGGTCCGGGTCCGCCTGGGCAACGGACAAGTCGTCTCGGGAAAGGCACGCACCGATGGCACCGTGGAGCTCGACTTCTGAGCGCTCGCGCATTCGCAAAAAAACTTCTAAAGTTTTCCCTCGGGCGGTCGTTGATACGCACAGAGATCGCTTACTGGGAGTAGCGCCATGAAAATCGAAGGATCACTCAAATCGCCGGGGGCTACCCCTGCGAGCGAAACGCGCGAAAAACGCCCCGCCGCCAGCACGACGATTGCCAGCAGCTCCTCGACCGAAGAGAAAGTCGAACTGTCGTCGCTCTCGTCCAGCCTCAACAAGGCCGAAGCAGCGATTGCCTCGACGCCCGAGGTCGACCGCCGCCGCGTCGACGAAATCCGTCAGGCAATCAGCGAAGGGCGCTTCAAGATCGACGCCAACCGCATCGCCGACGGTCTGATCGAAAGCGTTCGCCAGATGCTCGACACGCAGAAATAAGGTCCGTGAGCCTGCAGCCCGAACTTCAACGACTGGTCCAGCTGATCGACAGCGAAGCTGTGCTGCTGCGCGGCTTCCTTGCGCTGCTCGAGCGCGAGGAAGCCCTGCTCATCGCCGGCGACGCCGACGGTCTGCTCGTCCTCACGCGCGAAAAGACCGAGCGCTTCCACCAGCTGCAGCGCATCCACAACGACCGCGCCCTGCTGCTCGGCCGGCTCCGCCGCCCGAACACCGACGCCGCGATCCGCGAAGTCTGCCAACCGCTACCCGACACCCTCAGGCGCTGGGACGAAATCCACGTACTGGCACGCGACGCGCAGGCCCGCAACGACCTCAACGGCAAGCTCATCACCGAGCGTCTCCAGCATAACCAGGCCGCGATGTCGATCCTCCTCGACGCATCCAGGCAGCCGCAGCTCTACGATTCCGCCGGCCACCCCCGCCCCGGCGGAGGCGGCCGCCACCTCGGCAGCGCTTGAACAAAAGGCCCGCCCGGGCTCCCCCGGGCGGGCCTGCACGCAATCACTGCAACTGACGACCGGCTCAGGGCAGCACGAAGTCGAAACTGCTCTCCACCCCGCCCTCCTCGGCATCCCAGCCATCCCAGAGGAAGTCGTTCGCCTTCCCGTCGGCGATCAAGCGGAAGGCATAGCGCGTCTGCTCCTCGTAGAAGCCGCAGAACGCCCCGACGCGGTCCATCCCCCCGTTCATCTCATGCGCTTCGGCCGGGCACGGCGAGCCGCAGAAATGCCGGATCGCGCACCCCTTGCAGGGATCGATACGGTCAACGTTACGCCCCGTCACCTTCCGGAACGCCTCGCTCTCCAGCACATCCTCGATACGGTCGGTGAACAGGTTGCCCCCGCGGAACGCATCCAGACCGATGAACTCGCTGCATGGAAAGAGTCCCCCGTCAGGTGCCAGGGCGAAGAACGCACGCCCCCCGCCACACGGCGAGATATCGCACATCAGGCGGCGCGCAGTCGGCGCGAGGATCGCCAGCAGAATGTTCGCAAAGTTTGCGACCACCATCTTCCGCCCCGTCTCCCGATACAGCGCATGCGTTCGTTCCACTGCTGCGATGAAGGCACGCGCCAGCGCGGCATCATCCGGACGCACCGTACGCGCTCCCGGCAAGGTGCAACGCACCGCATTCAGCATGCAGGTCGGCACTTCGCGGGCATGGAACAGCTCCACCAGCGGCACGAGTTGATCCAGGTTCTTCTCCGTGCACGTCGCGATCACGCTCCACGCCGAGTACCCGCGCAGCGCCTCCATCGCCCGGAGCACCTTGTCGTGCACACTCTTTCCGCCGAAGGTCAGGCGGGTCGCATCGGTCGTCTCCGCCAGCGGCCCGTCAAGCGACAAGCCGATGCTCACCTGCCGATCGGCGAGAAACCCGATCGCTTCGTCATCGAGCAGTGTCGCATTCGTCTGCACCCCGAACACGTAATCGTCCCTGAACGCATCGATGGCAGCGAACAAGGCGGCCCGATTCATCAAGGGCTCCGCACCGTGGAAAATCACGCGCGGTTTGCGCCCGTCGGGAAGCACCGTCGAAAAGTAGGACCGTAGCCGCCCCAGCGCCTCCACCAGGCGATCGGCGTCCATGTGTTGCCCACCGCGGCGCATTCCCTCCGGAATGTAGCAATACGTGCAGTTCAGGTTGCACCGCTCCGTCGGATTCACATAGACGGCCGACGGCTTCAGCTCGAAACGCAGGGCATGCAACTCGCGCGCGAAATCCTTTGCCTTTGCCTGGTAATTCGACATCAAGGCACTATCGGTCAGCGTGTCCGCGAGCTTGTCCTTGCGAACGAGTGCCCAGAACGCACTGTCCGGGTCGCTCAAGGCCACGTAGTCGTCATGTCCGATGTCGAACGGAATCAGGCTCGCACCAGTGCCGAGATTGGCATAACGCCCCGTCGACGGGGCGCCGCTCATCAAAGCCGAACCGCTCATCGCTTCTCCCTGCGATCCATCAGAACGTAGTGCGACAACCCCACCCCATCCGCCTCGCAACGCTTGCGCGTCGCGATGATCGCGGGCCTGCTCGCAACGGACGCGCCACTCGCAGCGGCGGGGACGGCGTTCTGTGCAAACTCTTGCTTGATATCAGTCGAAGGCATCCGATTCTCCTGTTTGTCCAAACACAAAAACAAAAAGGGCTCCGCTGCCGCACTGCCAAGTGCGGACAGCGAAACCCTTGCCATTGGTTCCAGCTACAAAACAGTCGATTACGGCAGGTCTTCTGGCTTCCGGATCAACCTGTCTGTCGCGCCTTCCCATCGTGGTACTCCACGACAGTGGCTGGATGCCCGGAATCGTTCCGTCATCCTGGCGACATTCGTCCCCGGTTACAGCGGCGGGCCCGCCACGGAATTGAGCAAGCTCGCACCGTGTTCCGACGAGCGCAATTGCGCCGTCATTGCCGAATCGTTCGCCATTGTCCCGACGAGCATGTCTTCAGTCAATACCCTCGGCGCCCCACCAACGTGCGCCTCGACTCCCGATCGCCGGCGAAGCCGAAGCGCCTTCGCCGTCACATCCCACCCAGGTCCTGGATGGCATCGACGACCATGCTGGTACCCACCGCAATCATCAGGATATCGCCCGCGACACGAACGAACTTGTGCCCCGCCGGGGGCACCCCGAGTTCGACAACGAGCGCCGGCGGCAGGTCGTAATACACGACATCGCGCGGCAAGGGACGCCCCATCGACCACTTCCTTGCCTGCCCCGGCGGCATGCACCCGTTCCCCTTTTTTGCGAGACCTGGAGGACACTTTCCCGAACCGCCTTCGCGCACGAAATACTCACGGATGACCGTCCGCTCGCGTTGCTCGAATCGGGTCACCACGCGCCCCGAGCCGTCATCCCGCGCGCGCGCACCCCGATCATGGTCATCCCGACCCGCATCTCCACGCTCGTCGCGGTCGCGCTTATGCTGTCCGCCCCCCTTTCCACCATGCCCCTTCTCCTGTTGCCACCCTCCGCCACCGGCGTGATCGGGTTTTTCGGCATAGGCGACGCCACAAACCAACACGCCGGCACAAAGCGCGGCGCACGCCAGTGCACTGCGCGATCGGATGCGATGCATGTTCTATCTCCCTTGAATGGTTTCTCGCTTCGAGCTCGCGAAAAGAACGCAGATCGCAGGCCGCGGGACCGAGCGCGGCCTGTTGCCAACAACATACAACAAATCGGCATCGGACCGAAATACCGGCGGGTAGACGTAAAAAAGCCGCTCATCCTGTTGTGAGGAGAGCGGCTTTTTTGGCGTAGGGTAGTCTGACGATGACCTACTTTCGCACTCAAGGAGAGCACTATCATCGGCGCGGTCCTGTTTCACTGTCCTGTTCGGGATGGGAAGGAGTGGTTCCGGGACGCTATGGTCGTCAGACTGTA
>NZ_WTVN01000074.1 GCF_012910905.1 Aromatoleum toluvorans | reverse complement strand
CCCCCGGCCACCAGCGCCCCGATGGCCCCCAGGCAAACGGCCAATCTCCTTGCATGCATCCCCGCCTCCTCGTGATTGTTGGTCTTCCAACTGAATCAGGTGAGACAACGCAAGCTCGATGCCCGTTTTGCACAGACACGCGATAGTTGTTTATTTACAGATACTTGTGAATTCAGAACAGGACGATCGGCCGCGCTCGCCACGAGCCGCGATTGTGCGGAATGCAGACACCTTCGTCCCGCAAGCACGGAACGACCCAGCAGTAACGCGGGCCGCAGCCGCACCATCGGCGCGAATCGCAAAATCAGACACTGTCCAGATTTGCGACAGCCGCGCGCCTCCGCTGGAAAAAACGCGCTAGCGGCAAACGGCGCCGACGCCCGACAAGACTACGCAACAACCGCGGCAAGGACGCTCAGGCCATCACGTCAAGCGGACTCCGCACGCCGCGTCCGCCGCGGTTCAGGACATGCGTATAGATCATCGTCGTGGACACATCCGAATGGCCGAGCAGCTCCTGCACCGTACGGATGTCGTACCCCGCCTCCAGCACGTGCGTCGCGAAGCTGTGGCGCAGCGCGTGACAGTTCACCGGCTTGCTCAAACCCGCCTCACGCGCCGCACGATGCACTGCCTTCTGCAGACTGCTCTCGTGCAGGTGATGACGACGCACGCCTCCGCCCCGCGGATCCGCCGACAGCCGGCTCGCCGGAAACACATACTGCCTGCCCCACTCGCGCGCCGCCCCCGGGTACTTGCGCTCCAGCGCATCGGGCAGGAAGACCGCGCCCCCTCCCTGCGCCAGGTCATCCCGGTGCAGCGCACGCACCTTCGCGAGATGCGCCTGCAATTCCTCCCCCAGGCGCACCGGCATCGGCACCATCCTGTCCTTCTGCCCCTTGCCGTCACGAACCAAGATCTGCCGGTAGTCGAAGTCGAGATCCTTCACCCGCAGGCGCACGCATTCCATAAGGCGCATCCCGGTCCCGTACAACAGCGCCGCCATCATTCCGTGCACGCCGTCCAGCCGCCCCAGCAGCCGTGCGACCTCGCTCTGCGACAGCACCACCGGCAAGCGCTGCGGACGCTTCGCCCGCGCGAAACTCCCCAGCTCCCCCAGGGGCCGTTCGAGAACCTTGTCGTACACGAACACCAGCGCATTGAGCGCCTGATTCTGCGTGCTGGCAGCAACCTTCCCCTGCACCGCAAGCGCCTGCAGGAAAGCCTTCACCTCGGACGCGCCCGCCGCCCGCAGATCCGCCCCTTTCAGGAAGCGCGCAAACCGATCGAGCCACCCGCAATACGCCTCCTCGGTGCGGATCGAATAATTGCGCTGCCGGATCACCGCGACCACCCGCGCCCGAACCTCGCCAACGCCGCCGCCTCCGCCCACGCCTGTCTCCAGCGGCTCAGGCGCGACACTGCGTGCAAGCGTGGGATGCGAAGGCGACAGCTCGCGCCCGCCCTCGCGCCAGTAACCCCAGTCCACGTCCGCCGAAGCCGGCGCCTGCCCCAACTGCAACAACAACCGCACCGCCTCCACCACCTGGCGAAACTGCCACGGCCGCAGTCGGCCTATCCTGTCGCGTTCCGCCAGCCAACCCTCAACTTCCACCGCCGAGTGCGTCGCAAGCCGCCGACCTTCAAAGGCCTTCAGATACGCCTCCGCATGCCGCACGTACCAGTCCGCAGCCTGCGGCTTTACCCCTGAATTCGTCAGCAAAATCCGGTACTTGCACCAGAATCGCTCCACCGCGTCCGGCGTGTTTGACAGAGTCATATGCGTCGGCTATTTTATATTGCAACGAATAGTTACATGGAATCCGATCGATGCTATCGTCATTTTCGACAACCAACAATAGGCCGAATCGGCCTATTGCGATATTGGCCGATTCCGTCTACTACAACTGTTAGCAGGATCAATCATGACCATCGCTGATCGCATTGCCTTTTTTGAGAAGAACTTTGACTTGATAGGAATGGGAACCTATTCCCGGGGCGACAAACACTTCATCTCTGACGGCGAGGTGAGGCTGTGCCGCTTCTGCCAAAAGGATGAAAAGGGAACGACATTTGGGAACGAGTCTCACGCGATTCCAGAATGCCTAGGAAACCACCAGTTAATTCTTCTAGATGAATGTGACAACTGCAATACGTTTTTCTCCGAAAAACTGGAGGACCATCTTGATAAGTTCACGAAGCCCTATCGAATAGCAGGCCAAATAGTAGGAAAGAAAGGCATACCCAACTACAGAACCAATAACAAAAAAAACAGGATCGAGTTCAACGATATACCAACTATTAAGTCGCAAGTTGGCGAAGAGTTTTTCGTGGTGGACAATGAGAATAATGAAATAACAATAAATCTTCATCAGGAGCCTCATATTCCGCTTGGCGTCTATAAAGCACTCTTAAAAATTGCCATATCTATTATCGAAGACAAAAATGAGTTAAGCGCATTTAGGCAAACTATCCTCTGGCTGCTAAATCCAGACTTAACCCTATCCGTTATCAAACCGGCGCTTTTATTGCAGGCATTCGTGCCGGGGCCAAGGCCCACCGACGGAGTTTTCGTATCTCTGTTCCGAAGAAAAGCGGGAATCTCAGGTGTTCCGTATGCAGTATTCGTAATCGCCTTTGGGAACGTTGTATTTCAGCTAGTCGTGCCATCTCATATCGATAACGGTGTCAGCATGACATGTCAATTGCCATTTTTGCCTTCGCCATTTGAGATTGCAGGTTGGCCGTACGGTGACCTGAAATTCAGCTCGTACGATCTTTCTGGAACAGAGAAAATAAGCAGAGAGTTTCCTTTGGTGTACAGCTTTGACCAAATGGTCGAAGTGGCCCCAAGTACCGTGAAGCCCTGCTAACAAATCATTCCACCGGACCTGCGCAAAAAGCTGCGCAGGCCGGTGAATTCAAACGTTAGGCCACAAGTTCAGTTGACCATGACTCCAGAAAAAGCACACGAATTCCAGCGATTTATGAAAAACCGTCCTCATGTGCTCATTCTTGGGGCGGGGGCAACTGTTGCTGCAATCCCGAAAGGCGACAAAAGCGGACGGAAGTCATCCGTGATGGATGGCTTTATCGAAAAGCTCGGAATGAGTCAAATAATCCTCGACGCAAAACTTAAGACTAAAAGCAGCAACCTTGAGGATATATACACAGAGCTTCACGAGCGAGACGATTGCGACGAGATTAGGTCACTTCTGGATGAAAGAATCAGGGAATACTTCTCAGTATTGGAGATCCCCGACGAGCCGAATATATACGATCTCCTTCTTCTGGCTTTAAGGAAGAAGGATTTGGTAGCAACATTCAATTGGGACCCTCTGCTGCTTCAGGCGTACCAGCGGGTTTCAAAATTCACAAAAGACCTTCCCGATCTTGCATTCCTGCATGGAAATGTTCTCGTTGGATACTGTCCGGATCACAAATACGGAGGGATCATTCATGCGAAGTGCCCGCAGTGCGGCGCCTACTTTCAGCCGGGGCGATTGCTATATCCAATCCGTGAAAAGAATTATGCGGCCGACCCATACATACAAGACAACTGGAATGCGGTTCGCAATAAGCTAAGACGCGCCTATCTTGTAACAATTTTTGGATATAGCGCCCCCAAAACTGATTCGGAAGCTATTGCACTAATGAAAGAGGCTTGGGGCTCAATCGACAAAAGAAACCTTGAAGATTTCGAGTTCATTGATATTCGGCCAGAGGACGAACTTACTGATAGCTGGTCTGATTTTGTGCACTCTCATCATTATCAAGTTCACAACAGCTTCTTTGCATCAAGTCTTGGAACACATCCACGCCGCACCACTGTCGAGCTATTCGATCGCACAATGGATTGCAAATTCACCAAAGCTACTCGCAAATTTGAACCGAATATGGACTGGTCTATGGTGCAGCAGCTTGTCGAAAGCCTCGTCAAAGAGGAAGAAAGTATTGGTGACAATGAATATCTGTCCGTCGAGTCAGCCTAACAACACCATCAACTCGGACGTGCAAAAGCGCCGCTTCGCTCTGCTTTTGCCCGCCGGTTATGGCGAACGTTAGATGTCGTGACTTCTCACATGAATATCGCAATCAGCCTCAACGACAGAATCACGACTGAAGAAGTTGTTGCCCTCTACAGGGCAAATCAATGGTCGTCTGCTGAAAAACCCGTTCAGCTCATCAACGCATTGCGTAACTCCCACAGCTTGGTTACCGCCCGCCTGGCTGAAGAATTGGTCGGCATCGGGAACGCCATTTCTGACGGTCACTTGGTTGTCTATTACCCGCACATGCTCGTACACCCCGAGCATCAAGGCAAAGGTATCGGCCGCTTAATGATGGAGGCACTCGGTAAGAGGTATTTTTGGTTCCATCAACAAATGCTTACCGCTGATGGTGAGGCAACCGGGTTCTATGAACGCATTGGTTTTTCACGCGCAGGCCGGACTGTTCCAATGTGGGTTTATGCAGGCACTGAGCACTAAATGACATCTAACCTTTCAGTCAAGCCGACCGTCAAAAGCTGCGCTTTTGCCGTCGGCTTACTTAATGAAATGGACTCCCCCTCCCGTCTTCGGGAAACTGGCTGTATCGCAGCGTGAGCCGCTGCTGGTCTGCAAGAAGGAGGTGTGCCATGACGATTACCCGCATCGGTCTCGATATCGCGAAG
>NZ_WTVN01000073.1 GCF_012910905.1 Aromatoleum toluvorans | reverse complement strand
ACTTATGCTCCACGCTTCCTTCCCACGCTCGGTCGCCCTCGCGCAGTTGCGCTTCACTTCGTTCGCTGTGATCAACTTACGGTGGGACTTGCACCCACAGGAGTGCGCCCATGCTGGGCGCACAAAAAATCGGCCCTGCCGGGTGGCAGGGCCGATTGCATTTCGGGGCATTGGCGGGGCGGGCGCCGCGCAAGCGTCACCGCCCCGCCACACCCGATCCTTACTGGCGGATGCCTTCGACCGACAGGGCGATCTCGACCGAATCGCCGACGACGCGCGGCAGGCCGTAATTCATGCCGAAATCGCTGCGCTTGATCGTGGTGACGCCTTCGAATCCCGCACGGGTATCGCCGCGCGGCCCCTTCCCGGCGCCCGTCAGCTTCAGGTCGAAATCGACGGCCTTGGTGACACCGCGAATCGTCAGGTTGCCGGAGAGGACGCCCTCACCCTTGGCGTTCCAGCGCACGCGCGTCGATTCGAAAGTCATGTTCGGAAACTGGGCGGCATCGAAGAAGTCCGCGCTCTTGAGGTGATCTTCCAGCTTCTGGTGCTTGGTATTGACGCTGGAGATCGGCACCGTCGCGCTGACTGCACTTTCGGTGGGCTTCTGGCCGACGACGAAGGTGCCCTTGATGTCGTCGAAGCGGCCCATGAAGCGGCTCACGCCGAGGTGCGAGATGAAGAAATAGACGTGCGAGTGGGCGACGTCGATGACGTAATCCCCCGGAGCGAGTTCGTCAGCGGCCGGCTTGGCGGCGACGGTGCGTGCAACGGTCTTGGTCGCAACGGCGCCGGAGGCCGACTGCTGCGCGTGTGCGGGCAGCGCAAGGGTAGCCCCCAAGGCCAGGGCGAGGAGCAGTGGGCGGAGTGCGATACGCATGGCTTTTCCTTCTCGTGAAAGTTGCCGGTTGAATCCGAAATGTATTTCGGGGATCGAAAGTCTCAGCGGGAGCGCGCCTTGAGGCGGACGATCATCGCTTCCATGGTTACGCGCATGCGCTCGAGCGAAGCCGCAAGCCGTTCGAAGTCCTTGACGCCGCCCGCCTCGAATTTCTTGCCGAGATCGCCCAGGCTCATCTTGTCGGCAGATTCGACGAGCGATTCGAGCGGCCGGGTGATCGACGCGGGAATCGTCATGAGGAGGCCGGCAGCCAGCAGCAGGCCGGCGATGGCGAAGCCGATGTTCACGTAACCGACGACATCGAAGTTGCTGCGGATGCGCTGATAGGCCACGGCGGAGTCTTCAGCGCGAGCGCGTGCCAGATTCGTCGCACCCTGGATCAGCACGGTATCGAAGCGCTCGACGACGGGACGAAGTTCCTCGTTGGCGCGCACCGCCTTGTTATAGGTCTGGGACCTGCCGCCGGCACCTTCGTCGAGGATCGACACGTCGTAGCTGAAGCCTTCGATGACGTGCGTGAAGCCTTTCTGATAATCGTCCAGCGCCGCCTTCCACTGCGCGAAGGCGGTACTGTCGCCCGGCAGGTAGATGCCCTTGCTGTTGGACACCATGGCTTCAAGCTGGCCGAGGACGCGCCCGTGCGTGGCGTTCCAGCCGTCCAGCACCTTGTTGCGCCCATCCACGTCGCCGACGTAGATGAGATATTCCTTTTCCAGTCGCCGCAGTTGCTGCGCCGAGGCGAGCAGATCGGTGATTTCGCTCGTCGCGATGAAGTTGCGGTTCACGGCGGTGTCGACCAGCCCCTGGGTGCGCGAGCCGTAGAAGAAGCTGGCGGCGCCCTGTACGAGGATGAAGGCGAGCAGCACGGAAAAGCCGAGGATCAGCTTGTTGCGGATGGACATGGCGGTTACGCGTTTGGAGTTGAGAGGAGTCCGGCGACAAGTTCCTTGATGATCCCATCGCGGTCCACCGTTTCGGGCAGCTCTCGCTGCAGGCGGGCGAGAAAGCTCATCAACTGGCGAGGAGCCAGTTCGCCATCTTCGAAACCGAGATCGAACAGGACGTCATCGACGATGATTTCGCCCAAAACGCCGATTTCGCGTGAGAGGCGCTCGACGGTGTACTGTTTCCAGGACGGATTTACTGACATCGGATATTTCGCAGTTTGCCGGATGCAGGGCACCCGGCGTGGAACTTGTAAGTGAATATTACCGGTATAAATCGCGGTGGATCAACAACAAAAACGATCGCAATGCCATAAATTTTTTCACACTCGATTGCAATATTTCATTAACCCGCGCCCCGCCTTGCTTATGTCCTGCCGGGGCGTCTCGCCACGAAAATGTAACAAATTATCGGTAGCCTCCCGGTCCTGCCAATCCATCGACCGGACCCCCGTGCTGCGCTCCATCCTACTCGGCAAATACCGCGTGCTCGTGTTTGCCGTCGCTGCCTTTTTTTTGGTGAACGTCGGCGTCTTCACGCTGAACTTCATCCTGCTGCAGTACGTCGATCGCGATGCGGCGAGCATCAACGCGGGCGGCAAGCTGCGCGGATATTCCCAGCAGCTCGCCAAGGCCTTGCTCACGCTGTCCCATGAGTCGGTGGCAGGGGAACCCGTGCAGACGAGCCAGGCACAGATATCGGAAGCCTACCAGGCCTTCGACCAGGCGCTGGCACAGGTGCAGGTCTTTGCAGCGGCGACGGAAGACCGGTCCGTGATCGAGCAGGCGGACAAGCTCGATCGCCAGTGGCAACCCCTGCGTGATGCCGCCATCACGCTGCTCGCTGGGGCAGTTCCGGACCCGGGCGCGATCGAGAGCGCCGTCACCCTGAGCAACACCCGCAACGTGCGCCTGATGCAACTGGCGGACGACCTGACCGCCGAACAGGAACGTCTGGCGGCTGACCGGGCACGCTGGATGCGTACGTTGCAATCGGGCGCGATCGGGGCCGCGCTGCTGATGTTCGTCTTCATCGTGATGCACGTTGCACGCCGCCTGGGCCGCAGCGACCGCGCCGCCGAGCAGTCGCGGCGCGAAACGACGGACATCCTGCGCACGGTGCGCGAGGGGCTTTTCCTGATCGACCGGAATGGCGTCGTCGGCACGCAGCGCTCCGATCACCTCGCCAAGGTGATTCCGCAGCCGCTTGCCGCCGGGGACAACTTCCTCGTGACGCTGGCGGCACTGGTTTCGCCGGACACGATGGATTCGGCGCGGCAGTACATCGAGCTGCTGCTGAACGAACGCGTGAAGCCGGCCCTGCTCGCCGATCTCAATCCGCTGCAGCGGGTCCGGCTCAACCAGCACGGCAACGCGCGCCCGAAGTATCTGAACTTCAGCTTCCAGCCGGTGCGCGGCAACGCGGGTGAAGGGATTACCGGTCTTCTCGTTGCCGTGGCCGACGTGAGCCAGGAAGTGAGGCTCGAACACGAACTGGCCAGCGCCGAGGAACGCGCGCGCAGCGAGGTGGCGTTGCTTCTTCAAGTGCTCGACAACAATCCGGACGACGTGGACCGCTTCCTCGCCGACGCCCGGGCGAAACTCGATCGCCTGAACACGACACTGCGCGATGTTAAGCCCGACTCGCGGGAGTATGCGGCGGTGGTGACCAAGGTGTTCCGCGACGTTCACTCGATCAAGGGCGAGGCGGCGGCGCTCTCGATCGGCACCGTGACGGCACAGGCCCACCGCTTCGAGGAGACCCTGACCGGACTGCGCAATCGCCGGACGCTTGCGGGCGACGATCTGATCCCCGTCGCCACCGGGATCGGGCACCTGCTGCAGGAGCTCTCCAAGGTCGACACCGTGATCTCGCGCATCGCGGCCTTCGCCCGCCAGCCGGCCGGTGCCGGTGTGATGCACACCGGAACGCCCGCACCGGAAGAGGGCGTGCTCCAGTCGATGCAGCGGATACAGCGACTTGCGCTTGCCGTGGCGTCCGACCTGAACAAGAAGGTGCGCGTCGAGACCTCGCTTCCCCACGTGGGGGTGATTCCCGAGGCGGTTCATCGACTGCTGCGCGAGGGGCTGCCGCAGCTCGTCAGGAATGCGGTGGTGCACGGCATCGAGGAATCGGACGAGCGGCGGCGCGCCGGCAAGCACGAGGAAGGCCGTTTGCGCATCGAACTCGTGCGCGCCGCGGACGGCAGCCTGGAGCTCACGGTGGCCGACGATGGTCGCGGCATCGACGTCCATGCGCTGCGCAGCCGGCTGGTCGAGAGCGGGCACCGCACGCCCGACCAGGTTGCCGCAATGAGCGACCGGGACGTCGTCGCGATGCTGTTCGAGCCGGGGGTTTCCACCGCCACCACCGTCGATGCGCACGCCGGCCGCGGCGTGGGCCTGGACGTGGTCGGGACGCTGGCACGCGAGACCGGCGCACGGCTGCGGCTGGCGTCGGCACCGAGCGCATACACGCGTTTCACCCTGCAATGGAGTCCTGCATGAAGGCAAGACTATTGATCGTCGATGACTCGATGGTCATCCGCAACCTGATCGCACGCCAGATGCTGGACGAGCGTCTGCCGCCGATCGATCTGGTGGGCCTCGCCGGCGATGGCGAACAGGCGCTGGCC
Organism: Aromatoleum toluvorans; assembly: GCF_012910905.1. Taxonomy (GTDB): domain Bacteria; phylum Pseudomonadota; class Gammaproteobacteria; order Burkholderiales; family Rhodocyclaceae; genus Aromatoleum; species Aromatoleum toluvorans. The sequence goes on along the minus strand of NZ_WTVN01000073.1, from coordinate 575 downwards.
ATCGCGACAGCACGCAAACCCGACTTCATCACGATGGACCTGACGATGCCCAACATGGATGGCGAGGCCTGCATCGAACGGCTCGCCAAGGTCCTGCCGAGCGCCCGCATCATGGTGGTGTCGGCGCTGAGCGACAAGACCACCGCACTGCGCGCCATCAGCAAGGGCGCCCATGGTTTTCTGCACAAACCCTTCACCGAAGAACAACTGGTTGCCGCCCTGCTGGAGCTGATGAGTTGAACTACCGCGCGCTGACCCACGAGGACATCGGGGTCTTTTCCGAAGCCATCTCGGCTTTCTTCCTCAACATGACGCACGAACCGGCGGCTGTTCGCACGGCCTACATCCTCGACGGCACCCCGGCGCCGCTGTGGGGCGATTTCAACGGGGTGATCGACGTTTCCGGCGGCTTTCGCGGCAGCATCACGTTCTCGGCGCCCTACGGCATGCTGTCCCGGGTTCTGGAGGCGATCGGCGAGCGCGAGCACTCGATCGACCGCTGCCTGGACGTCGTCGGCGAGATCGCAAACATGATGTCGGGCCGGGCACGGCGCCATTTCGGCGAGGAACTGGCG
>NZ_WTVN01000072.1 GCF_012910905.1 Aromatoleum toluvorans | reverse complement strand
TTGTTGGATTGAACTTAAGAGTTTGATCCTGGCTCAGATTGAACGCTGGCGGCATGCTTTACACATGCAAGTCGAACGGCAGCGGGGGCTTCGGCCTGCCGGCGAGTGGCGAACGGGTGAGTAATGCATCGGAACGTACCCAGTCATGGGGGATAACTACGCGAAAGCGTAGCTAATACCGCATACGCCCTGAGGGGGAAAGCGGGGGATCGCAAGACCTCGCGTGATTGGAGCGGCCGATGTCGGATTAGCTAGTTGGTGGGGTAAAGGCCTACCAAGGCGACGATCCGTAGCGGGTCTGAGAGGATGATCCGCCACACTGGGACTGAGACACGGCCCAGACTCCTACGGGAGGCAGCAGTGGGGAATTTTGGACAATGGGGGCAACCCTGATCCAGCCATGCCGCGTGAGTGAAGAAGGCCTTCGGGTTGTAAAGCTCTTTCAGACGGAAAGAAAACGCCTCCCCTAATACGGGAGGTGGATGACGGTACTGTCAGAAGAAGCACCGGCTAACTACGTGCCAGCAGCCGCGGTAATACGTAGGGTGCGAGCGTTAATCGGAATTACTGGGCGTAAAGCGTGCGCAGGCGGTTGTGTAAGACAGGTGTGAAATCCCCGGGCTTAACCTGGGAACTGCGCTTGTGACTGCACGGCTAGAGTACGGCAGAGGGGGGTGGAATTCCACGTGTAGCAGTGAAATGCGTAGATATGTGGAGGAACACCGATGGCGAAGGCAGCCCCCTGGGCCGATACTGACGCTCATGCACGAAAGCGTGGGGAGCAAACAGGATTAGATACCCTGGTAGTCCACGCCCTAAACGATGTCGACTAGTCGTTCGGAGAGGTAACTCACTGAGTGACGCAGCTAACGCGTGAAGTCGACCGCCTGGGGAGTACGGCCGCAAGGTTAAAACTCAAAGGAATTGACGGGGACCCGCACAAGCGGTGGATGATGTGGATTAATTCGATGCAACGCGAAAAACCTTACCTACCCTTGACATGCCAGGAATCCTTGAGAGATCAGGGAGTGCCTTCGGGAGCCTGGACACAGGTGCTGCATGGCTGTCGTCAGCTCGTGTCGTGAGATGTTGGGTTAAGTCCCGCAACGAGCGCAACCCTTGTCGCTAATTGCCATCATTAGGTTGGGCACTTTAGCGAGACTGCCGGTGACAAACCGGAGGAAGGTGGGGATGACGTCAAGTCCTCATGGCCCTTATGGGTAGGGCTTCACACGTCATACAATGGTCGGTACAGAGGGCTGCCAAAGCGCGAGCTGGAGCCAATCCCTTAAAGCCGATCGTAGTCCGGATCGTAGTCTGCAACTCGACTACGTGAAGTCGGAATCGCTAGTAATCGCAGATCAGCATGCTGCGGTGAATACGTTCCCGGGTCTTGTACACACCGCCCGTCACACCATGGGAGTGGGTTTCACCAGAAGTAGGTAGCTTAACCTTCGGGAGGGCGCTTACCACGGTGAGATTCATGACTGGGGTGAAGTCGTAACAAGGTAGCCGTATCGGAAGGTGCGGCTGGATCACCTCCTTTCAAGAGACAGGCCGTGTTGGCCGAGTATCCACAACTTATCGGTTGTTCAGGCAAGAGCCTCGAGTTTGACGAGAGGGTCTGTAGCTCAGCTGGTTAGAGCACCGTCTTGATAAGGCGGGGGTCGTTGGTTCGAACCCAACCAGACCCACCACCGAGACGAGAGGGGGATTAGCTCAGCTGGGAGAGCACCTGCTTTGCAAGCAGGGGGTCGTCGGTTCGATCCCGTCATCCTCCACCACCGTTGGGTGGGCTCGGGTAGGCTCAGGCAAGGGTTAAGCCGTGTGCACGGCAAGTGTGTGCAGGGCTTAGGCCTTGGTGCCAGTGTTCTTTAACAAAGTGGAAGAAGTAAAGTGTGCGGCAGCCGGTCGAAAGGCGGGTTGCTGCATGGGTTGGTGTGATTGCATTTTGCGTTCATCGGCGCTTTGAACCAGCGGCCGGTGGATGCGCACAAGCGTGAGTTCGTCTGTAGCGATTGAACCCTGGCGACAGGGTCCAGCGTTATAGGATCAAGCGACTAAGTGCATGTGGTGGATGCCTTGGCGATCACAGGCGATGAAGGACGTGCAAGCCTGCGAAAAGCGGGGGGGAGCTGGCAATGGAGCTTTGATCCCCCGATGTCCGAATGGGGAAACCCACTCCTTCGGGAGTATCCCGCGCTGAATACATAGGCGTGTGGAGGCGAACGCGGCGAACTGAAACATCTAAGTAGCCGCAGGAACAGAAATCAACCGAGATTCCCCAAGTAGTGGCGAGCGAACGGGGAGTAGCCTGCACGACTAAACCATCGATTTAGCAGAACGGTCTGGAAAGTCCGACAATACAGGGTGATAGTCCCGTATGCGAAAAATGGGTGGCGGGTCTGAGCGTGCGACAAGTAGGGCGGGACACGTGTAATCCTGTCTGAAGATGGGGGGACCATCCTCCAAGGCTAAATACTCGTGATCGACCGATAGTGAACCAGTACCGTGAGGGAAAGGCGAAAAGAACCCCGGGAGGGGAGTGAAATAGATCCTGAAACCGCATGCATACAAACAGTGGGAGCCTCGCAAGGGGTGACTGCGTACCTTTTGTATAATGGGTCAGCGACTTACGTTCAGTAGCGAGCTTAACCGAATAGGGGAGGCGTAGGGAAACCGAGTCTGATAAGGGCGACATAGTTGCTGGGCGTAGACCCGAAACCGGATGATCTATCCATGGCCAGGATGAAGGTGCCGTAACAGGTACTGGAGGTCCGAACCCACTAATGTTGAAAAATTAGGGGATGAGCTGTGGATAGGGGTGAAAGGCTAAACAAATCCGGAAATAGCTGGTTCTCCCCGAAAACTATTTAGGTAGTGCGTCGTACGGACACTTGCGGGGGTAGAGCACTGTAATCGTTGGGGGGGTCACTGCGATCTACCCCGCGATAGCAAACTCCGAATACCGCAAAGTGATATACGGCAGACAGTCCTGGGGTGCTAACGTCCTGGGACAAGAGGGAAACAACCCAGACCGCCAGCTAAGGTCCCAAATACATGGCTAAGTGGGAAACGAAGTGGGAAGGCATAGACAGCTAGGAGGTTGGCTTAGAAGCAGCCACCCTTTAAAGAAAGCGTAATAGCTCACTAGTCGAGTCGTCCTGCGCGGAAGATGTAACGGGGCTCAAGCCATGAACCGAAGCTGCGGATCTCGTAAGAGATGGTAGGGGAGCGTTCCGTAAGCCTGCGAAGGTGTCTCGAGAGGGATGCTGGAGGTATCGGAAGTGCGAATGCTGACATGAGTAGCGATAAAGGGTGTGAAAAGCACCCTCGCCGAAAGCCCAAGGTTTCCTGCGCAACGTTCATCGACGCAGGGTGAGTCGGCCCCTAAGGCGAGGCAGAAATGCGTAGTCGATGGGAAACAGGTCAATATTCCTGTACCGATTTTAGATGCGATGGGGGGACGGAGAAGGTTAGGTCAGCCGGGTGTTGGACGTCCCGGTTTAAGCGTGTAGGCGTGCCCCGTAGGCAAATCCGCGGGGCTAAGCTAAGGCGTGATGACGAGGGCTCTTTGAGCCCGAAGTGATTGATACCATGCTTCCAGGAAAAGCCTCTAAGCTTCAGTCTAAGATCGACCGTACCGCAAACCGACACAGGTGGGCAGGATGAAAATTCTAAGGCGCTTGAGAGAACTCAGGAGAAGGAACTCGGCAAATTGATACCGTAACTTCGGGAGAAGGTATGCCCCACTAGCTTGTAGGAGTACATCCGAAGGGCGAAGGGGCCGCAGAGAATCGGTGGCTGCGACTGTTTATTAAAAACACAGCACTCTGCAAACACGAAAGTGGACGTATAGGGTGTGACGCCTGCCCGGTGCCGGAAGGTTAAGTGATGGGGTGCAAGCTCTTGATCGAAGCCCCGGTAAACGGCGGCCGTAACTATAACGGTCCTAAGGTAGCGAAATTCCTTGTCGGGTAAGTTCCGACCTGCACGAATGGCGTAACGATGGCCACACTGTCTCCTCCTGAGACTCAGCGAAGTTGAAATGTTTGTGAAGATGCAATCTCCCCGCGGCTAGACGGAAAGACCCCATGAACCTTTACTGTAGCTTTGCATTGGACTTTGACGGGACTTGTGTAGGATAGGTGGGAGGCTTTGAAGCGGTGACGCCAGTTGCCGTGGAGCCAACCTTGAAATACCACCCTGGTGTCGTTGAGGTTCTAACCTGGGCCCGTGAATCCGGGTCGGGGACCGTGCATGGCAGGCAGTTTGACTGGGGCGGTCTCCTCCCAAAAGGTAACGGAGGAGTACGAAGGTCGCCTAGGTACGGTCGGACATCGTACTGATAGTGCAATGGCAAAAGGCGGCTTGACTGCGAGACCGACAAGTCGAGCAGGTGCGAAAGCAGGTCATAGTGATCCGGTGGTTCTGTATGGAAGGGCCATCGCTCAACGGATAAAAGGTACTCTGGGGATAACAGGCTGATTCCGCCCAAGAGTTCACATCGACGGCGGAGTTTGGCACCTCGATGTCGGCTCATCACATCCTGGGGCTGTAGCCGGTCCCAAGGGTATGGCTGTTCGCCATTTAAAGTGGTACGTGAGCTGGGTTTAAAACGTCGTGAGACAGTTTGGTCCCTATCTGCCGTGGGCGCTGGAAGTTTGAGAGGACCTGCTCCTAGTACGAGAGGACCGGAGTGGACGTACCCCTGGTGTACCGGTTGTGACGCCAGTCGCATCGCCGGGTAGCTAAGTACGGAAGAGATAACCGCTGAAAGCATCTAAGCGGGAAACTCGCCTCAAGATGAGACTTCCCCGGGGCCTCGAGCCCCCTGAAGGGTCGTTGAAGACCACAACGTTGATAGGTCGGGTGTGGAAGCGCAGTAATGCGTTAAGCTAACCGATACTAATTGCCCGTGAGGCTTGATCCTATAACCCTGGATCGCTACAACACACTCACGCATCACACCAACAACCAACACTTTACTTCCCCGCTTTGTTACCCCTTACAGTCTGACGACCATAGCGTCCCGGAACCACTCCTTCCCATCCCGAACAGGACAGTGAAACAGGACCGCGCCGATGATAGTGCTCTCCTTGAGTGCGAAAGTAGGTCATCGTCAGACTACCCTAC
>NZ_WTVN01000071.1 GCF_012910905.1 Aromatoleum toluvorans | reverse complement strand
TTTTAGGCGGGACGAAAAAAAGCCGGAAAACGGACATATTTGCACCGGACTACGGACGGAATTAAACCGGAATCTGCCCAGGGAAAAATGCCCGTCCGCGTGAGTCGCGACGGGCATCGTAATCGACCGACAGGCCGTTACGGTCAGTCAGTACCATCGAAAAGCCGGTAGTCCACGCCGGGCTTGGCGTGCTCGGCGAGCCAAGCTTCGGCCTCCTCCTGGCTGGCGAAGAGAAGGCGCTTGCCGTTTTCCGCCTGCACGAAGGCGGCCTTCCTCGGGTCGTCCGCATCAGAGATGAGGGCAACAAGGGGCCGTTGCGTCATGTTACTTCTCCAATTCCACACTGATATACTTTTTGCGAGCGCGGCGCGAAACCGGTAGGGACGTGCCCCTGTGACCGACGGTAGCGACGCCGAGGCAGCCGATACAAGCCAGAGTGTTGAAAAGCCGCGCTCATCCTCTTATAGCCCGAGGCCGGTGACCAGTTCGTCAATCTCGGCCTGTAGCCCTGCGCGTTGCGTCTCCAGCGTTTTGTGCTCCAGCTCCAGTTTCGCGACAAGCAATTTCCGCTGGGGAACCGGAAGGAGGTCCGTACCAAACCGGGTGCCGCGGGCCTTAAGACTCGACACCAGGCGAGCATGGACCAACTTTGGGGCAACCGCACACAGGGCGCTGAACACATCCCCTTCGGTAATCTTCGAAAGGTATGCCTCCGCGCCAAAGAGAGGCGATGTGCCGCCTTCGAATTCCCGCCACTCACGCGCACCGACGCCAATGAGTGGATCACCGGGAAATCGCGATTCGCCGGACGAAACTTTCATCATGAAGACTGAATCGGGCCAATTGGCGCCACGACGTTGGATGTAGTCCTTCAGGTACTTCGACCAGTCCTCAAAGGAAATCGGGGCTTCCTTCAAGGCGTTGATGTCCTGCGCGATCTGCTGCATCCGGGCGTCTGCCGCTGCGACCTTCTGGCGCAAACCGGCCACCGTACCCCTGACCTGCCTGAGCGCCGCATCCACACTGGCACTGTTTATGTTCGTCATTTTTCAAAACCTCGGTGTGTTCCAGCGCCTACCTTGCCGGAGAGAAGTCGATATCACCCATGCCCGGCAGTGCCGGCTGATGGGCGCCCAGGAATCCAACGTGGCGCAGATAGAACTGGCCGGGCGTCGGATTTCCAGTTGCATCAAGCGGGTAAAATGCCGCGCTCCGCTTTTTGAAGCGGCCCGCCTTCACCCGCTCAGCGAAAGCTGCCTCAACCTGCTTGACTCGCATCAAGAGCTGGCCGGCCGGCGTTGCCATCAGCTTTGCGACCCACCCATAACTGGGTGCGTTCATCGGGGGATGTCCCTCGACCAGAGGGGCTTCCCTGACTTCGGGCCGATACCCATCCGCGATGGCCTTGATGTCATTGGCGGTGAAGGTCAGCGCCTGCCCATCGGAACTGACATGGGTACCCGCCTTGAAAATCTCGATCCACTGGCTTTCCATCACCGATGCCGACGAGGCCGCGTAATTCATGCTGTCCGAACCGGCAAAGCTCACTATCCCGCCGAGGGAACACCGAAACTCCGCCGGGCCGAACGGGCCCGCGCCGGCGACCCGCATCAGGGCCTCCGCGTAGCTCACGCCATCTTGTAGCGCGCAATGCCTGGCCGCCGCGTCAAGCTGGGCATCCGACATTGCCGTCTGCCCTGAAAAACCGATGGGCGGCAGCGCTGCCTGCATGGCGCAGTATTCGAGAGCCTGGCTGTAGGAAATGCCCTTCTCACCCGCGACCCTGCGGGCCCGGCGGTCAAGCTCGAAATCATCTTCTCTGCTCACGCTTCACTCCTTTGTCGGTGACACTGCTGATCAAAGTTTCTCCCGCTTCCATCGCGCCAGCTCCTTCGCCCGTGCGGCCTGCTCGGCATCTTCCCGTTCCCGCCTTCGACGCTCCCGTTCCGCGGCGATGATCGAGTAGACCTGTCTCGCACTGATGCCATATTCGTAAGCAAGGCTGTCGATAGACGCCTCGTTGCGCTGAAAGCGTTCAAAGATGGTTGAGTCCCGATCATCCCGCTGTCGTTTGAAGTCGCGCGGAAAGTAGATTTGCTGCCCGCCGAACTCCTTCGTCATCGTGTCGAGCGCCTCGACCGAGATGTCATCGGCCGCCTTCTCCTCAACGCCTTTCCGGAGAAGCAACGCTGAGAGCATGGCCGCAAAGTGACTGAGCACTTCATGCCCGCTTTTCCTGGAAATTTTCACTGATGCCTCATTCCTCATTCTGCATACCCCCTTTCAACCCTGCTTCCTGAAACCCAATTGGCTGCGCTCTCCCGTGCCCGGCGACAGGTACAGCAGCCCGTCGCCTCCGCGCACCGGCCGCACCATCAGCCCGGCCGGCGCCGGGGCCGCACGGCGCTGCAGCGCCCGGTACAGCCGGCCGGCCGCATTCACCACCCGCGCCGCCCAACTGCGGTGCCCCGTGCCGCGGATCAGTGCCGCCCGCAGGGCGTGTCCGTAGTCGTTCATCGCCGGCCCTCCCTCGCAGCGGCTTGGCTGGCCGCCTCTAGCTCCGCGATGCGCTTGCCGAGACGCTCGGCAGCGCGGACATGCTTGCGCAGCGCCTTCGCCTTCTCGCGCGTCATCACCTCGGGCACCGGCACCGCTGGCAAGCCATGCATGTGCACCACCAGCCCATGCGCCTGGACGGCCGCGCAGAAGGCGTCCCACTGCGTGGCGGCCACGTCACCACCCTCGACATGGGGCCACAGCGCCTTCGCCACGGCGTCCAGCTCCGCGGCCCCACTGTCCGCAACCAGCGCCACGCTCAGGGCGCGTGCGGCGGTCGCTTGGCCCTCGCCGTAACGCAGTTGCCGATAGAGCCGGTGCTTTACGTCCCGCTCCATGCGCTCTATCTGATCGGCGATCCCGCCGTCTGCCGGAAGCTCGTCCAGCGCCTCGACCTCCTCAAGCGCAATCTCCACCAAGGTCGCGCGGTCACCCGGCCGCTCGTCCCCTTGGCTGCTGTGCATCAGGTTCTGGAGCGCCCGCAGCACCGCACCGGCGCGGCCGAGTCCCTCTCTGAGGGCGTTCGCGCAATGGTCCAGGTCGACGTCACTCGCCGACCGCATCGCCGTGCAGGCACGCTCCCAGCCCTGCGGGTCGGCAATCTCCGGATACTCGTTCACTTCCCACCTCCCATCGCTTGCGCGCCGCAGGCCGGCGCCATCCACACCACGAAGCAGCCGCACGCCCGCTTGGCGCCGATCACCTCACCCGCAGCCGCGTCGGTGGGTAGCACCACCAGCCTCGGCCGCTCCGCATTGACATCCACGCTTTCCACCGTGAAGCCCTGTTCGGAGAGCTGCAGCACGGCCGAATGCACCGCCTGCAACCGCTCCAGCAGCGTCGCATTCAGATTCGCCACAGCCGCCCGCCTATGCGGGTTGGGCGGGGCATCCTTGACCCCTTTCACCATCACGCCCTCCCGCCTTCAAGCTCGTTCAGAAAATCCAACTGGCGGCCGGCGGGCGTGTCGGGGCGCGCCTCGTCGCCATGCACAAGCGCATCCAGCTCGGCCGCCTTGACCGCCTCTTCGAGCTTGCGGCCATAGCGATGCAGCGCCGTTCGGGAGATCGCGTATCCCTGCTCGGCCAACTCCGCGACCAGCCCCGTGTAGTCCCGGAAGCCGCGCTCGTACAGCGCCCGCTGCACGGCCTTCCGTGCGGCCGGCGGTAGGCTCTCGATGGAAGACTTGCGCGCCATTACCGCCCCTCCTCATGCGCTGCCCTGGCCTGCTGCGCCAAACGCCGAGAAAGGCCGGTGATGACCGCGCTCATCCCGCTGCGCGACAGCTCCCCGAGGTCGGCCACCTTCGCCGTATGGCGGGCGAAGGCAAGCAGCCGGAAGTCATGCAGCCCGCCCCAGCCGGCACGCGCCGACAGCCCGGCGAGCGTCTCCCACTGCTTGGCCGTGGGCAGCGCCTGCCCGGCAAGGCCCTTGGCGGACGCGCTGGGCGGCTTTGGGGCCTCGGGCAGGGACTTGCCCTTCGCAAGGCAGTCCAGCGCCTCGGCCAGCCGGGAAAGCTGCCGGTCGCTCATCTGCCGGCACGAAGTCTTGCCGGTCTGCGTCAGCAGCACGGTGCGATAGGTCGCCTCGTCATAGCCCAGCTTCTTCGCCAGGGCATGCACTTTGGCGATCAGGGCGGCGCGTTGTTGCGCGGGGTTCTTCAGTGCCATGATTCCTCCTCACGCCGCCAGCCGGGCCGGCGCCATCCAGTTCGATGCGGCCTCCACCACCACCGGTGAGAGCCGTTCCAGGTTCTGCGCGGCCAGCACCCTGCGGCACGCCGCCGCCAGTTCCGCCGCATCCCGCCAGTAGCCCTTGGCTTGCTTGTGAAAGGCCGCCGCGGTGGCCTTGTCCACCTTCCCGAAGTGCGGCTGGAGCATGTAGCCGGCGACCTCTTCGAGCGCCGAGAGCGGCTCGAAGCGCACGCGCTTGGCGCCGATGCGGCTCGCGAGCTGCGCGAGAAAGGTGGCGGTGCGCCCGTCCTTGAAGGGCCGGTCCATGAGGTCGGTGCCGACCAGAATCAGGCCCATGCCGGCCTCGTCGGCGAGGTAGCGCAGCAGCTCAAGCTGTTGCCAGCGCAGATGGTTCGCCTCATCGACCACCAGCAGCCTTCCGGCCACCAGCGATTCCAGCCGCCCAATCAGCGTATTGGCGCTGCCCGGCGCGGATTCGCCGCCAAAGGCGGCATGAATCTTGGCCGCCAGCACCTTGTTGGAAATGCCCTGCGCGCAGCACACCCGCACCGCGCCCAGGTGCTCGACCAGGTACTTGCCCGCACGGGTCTTACCCGTGCCGGATTCCCCCACCAGTTGCCCGATGGGGCCGGTCTCCAGCGAGTCCAGCACCGACTGCGCCATCCTCAACGCGTCGCGGACCTGCCTTGTTTCGATGGTTTCGCTCATGTAAGCTCCCGCTCGTTGTGTTTCACCCCGCGTCCCAAGCCCGGCCAGGGGCTTCAGGTCGCAGCCTCCTCGTCGGCGAACGCCACCGCATCCAGGTACGGGTCGCATTCGTCCGGCGAACTCCATTGCGAAAGCCGCCTCACATCGGCCTGCTTCGTCCCGGCTTCCGTGCTCGCCGCCAGCGCGGCGTTCTCGATCTCGGTGACGGCCTTCACCATCTGTTGCGCGGCTTCCGACATCACCACCGTGGCGCCCACGCGCGCCTGCGGCATCGGGCCGCTGGCCTTCACCACCTTCGCCATCTCCGCCACCAGGTCGAGCCGGCACACGTTCTCGCGCAGCTCGGCGACGTGGCGCATCAGCACCTTGCGGCGGCGCGCCTGCTCCTCGGCGCCGGCCGGGTCCATGAAGCCGAACACCGGTGCCACGCCCGCCGCGCAGATCAGCGCGCGGTCACGGTCGAACACGTAGGCATAGCGCGGGTCATGGCGGCACACGCGTACGATTACCGTCTGCCCGATGTGGGGCAGCAGCGCATCGTCGTAGTACTCGGTCCCATCCCAGCTCACATAGCCGTTGTTCACCCGGCGGGTATCCTCTTCGGCGAACGAGAGCAGCAGCACGCGCTCTTCCACGTGAGTGCGCGTCCAGCCCGCTTCAATGAAGTCGCCATAGACCTCGGCGGGGCTGCGGCCGCTCATCGTCCCGCCCTGTTGGGTCTGGTGATAGAAGGCAAGCGCCGTCTCGAAGTCGGCGTGGAACTGCTCCCAGGTGCCCGGATACGGCTCCGGCGCGTGGCCCACGTTGTGGGTCTTGGCGCGCATGCGGTCGCCGCCGGTCCAGCCCGGTATCATCGAAAGCACCGTGCCCTCAATCACCGAGAAGAGGCCCTCGATGGGTTTGGCCGGGGCGTTGTAGGGGTTGGCGCGCACCACCTGGCGCTGCTCGCTCACCAGCTCGCACAGCTCGCCGCTGGCGGGCAGCTCGGCCACGGTGAAGCGCTGCTGCAGGGTTTGCGTCAGGCGTGAGATTTCCGCGAA
>NZ_WTVN01000070.1 GCF_012910905.1 Aromatoleum toluvorans | reverse complement strand
GTATGGGTCTGGTGTCGCTGCTCGATACGACGCGACGACTCCAGTGTCTTTCATGAACCGCCGTATGCGGAACCGCATGTACGGTGGTGTGAGAGGGCGACGGGGGTGACCCCGTCCCCTACTCGATGGCCGCTCCGGGCGGGGCTTTCCCGGCTATGCGGGGCGCGTCCGTTCCTTGAGGCGCAGCAGGAGTTTGCGTGCTTCGTCGAGCAGCAGCACGCTGGAAGCGACGAGGGCGGAGCGCAGCCAGTCCTCCGCGGCGAGTGCGGTGGTGCCGAAGATCTGTTGCGCCGGCGGCCAGTTGACGACGATGACCTGCAGGGCGAGGACCCCGCCGAGTGCGAGCCACAGCCGGCCGTTGCGCAGGAATTGGCGGTTGAAGGCGCTGCCGTGTTCGCGGCGGGCGTTGAACACGTTGAAGAACTGGAACAGCACGAAGGTCGTGAAGGCGAGCGTGAGCGCGTATTCCCTGCCGCGCGCGTCGAGCGCGGAGTGAAACAGCCACAGGGTGCCGACCATCATCGTTGCGCCGTACAGGGCGAGGCAGACGAGCCGGCGCAGGGTGAGGATGTGGGCGTGCCGTGGGCGCGGCGGCGCGTGCATGATGCCGGGGCGGGGCGGCTCGAGGCCGAGCGTCATGGCCGGCGGGCCGTCCATGATGATGTTGATCCACAGGAGCTGGATCGCCGTGAACGGCGAGGGCAGGCCGGCGAGCGTCGCGGCGAGCACGGTGAGGATGGCGCCGATGTTGGTCGACAGCTGGAAGCGCACGAACTTGACGATGTTGTCGAAGATGACGCGCCCTTCCTCGACGGCGCGCACGATGGTCGCGAAGTTGTCGTCGGTGAGCACCATCGTCGCGGCCTCGCGCGTCACCGCGGTACCGGTGATGCCCATTGCGACGCCGATGTCGGCCGCCTTGAGCGCGGGGGCGTCGTTCACGCCGTCGCCGGTCATCGCGACGACGTGCCCCTTGGCCTTGAGCGCCTTCACGATGCGGACCTTGTGCGTGGGCGAGACGCGCGCGAACACGGCGATCGAGTCGATGCGGCGGGCGAGCGTCGCATCGTCCATCGCATCGAGTTCGGCGCCGCTCGCGACCTCGCCCTCCAGCCCCAGTTCGCGCCCGATCGCGGCGGCGGTGGCCTTGTGATCGCCGGTGATCATCTTGACGCGGATGCCCGCCTGGCGGCAGCGCCGGATCGCGGCGCCGGCTTCCGCACGGGGTGGGTCCATAAGGCCGGCGATGCCGACGAAGGTCCAGTCGCGGGACCACGCCCACAGGTCGCCGGCGGGATCGAAATCGCCCGCGGGAATCCGCCGCCGGGCGACGGCGAGCACGCGCAGGGCCTGGTTGGCGAGATGCTCGTTTTCCGCAGCGACCGCGGCGCGGACGGCATCGTCGAGCGGGCGCTCGCCGTCGCGGGCGATCCATTGCGCCGAACGGGCGAGCAGCACGTCGGGGGCGCCCTTGACGAACATTTCCACCCAGTCGCCGTGGTGGTGGAACGTCGCCATGAACTTGTGCGCTGAGTCGAACGGGATCTCGGCAATACGCGGGATGCGTTCCCGTTCGGAGGGCGGATCGATGCCCCCTTTCTGCGCGAGCACCCACAGTGCGCCTTCGGTCGGATCGCCGACGAGGGTTGCGTCGCGCACGCTCGAGTCCGAGCACAGCGCCATCGGCAGCAGCAGCGGACGCAGGTCCGCGAGGCCGTCGCCGCAGATCCGGCCGTGCGGATGATAGCCCTCGCCGTCCACCGCGAAGCGGCAGCCCGCAAACCAGCCGCCGCGCGCGGTCATCTGGTTGAGGGTCAGCGTGCCGGTCTTGTCCGAGCAGATCACCGTGGTGCACCCGAGGGTTTCGACGGCGGCGAGCTTCTTGAGGATCGCGCCGTTCTGGGCCATGCGCCACATGCCGATCGCGAGGGTCACGGTGACGACCGCCGGCAGCCCTTCGGGGATCGCCGCGACGGCGAGCGCGACCGCCGTCATCGTCGCCTGCACCCAAGGCAGGCCGCGCGAGGCGTCGAGCGCGAAGATCACGGCGACGACGGCGCCCGCGATCATCGCGAGGCGCTTGCCCAGGACGTCGAGCTGGCGCTGCAACGGGGTTTCGCCGCTCTCGGCGGTGGCGATCATGCCGGCGAGTCCGCCCATCTCGGTCGCCATGCCGGTGGCGGTGACCAGCAGTTCGGCGCGTCCGCGGGTCAGCACCGTGTTCATGAACAGCAGGTTCGTGCGGTCGCCCAGCGAGAGATCGGGGACATCGAGGGTGTCGGTGATCTTGCCGGCGGCCTGGGACTCGCCGGTGAGGGCGGATTCATCGACCTCGAGGTTGTGCGCGGCGAGGAGGCGGCCGTCGGCGGGCACGCGGTCGCCCGCTTCGAGGAGGACGACATCGCCCGGGACCAGCGTGGCGGCGTCGACTTCACATGGTTGACCGTCCCGGCGGACGCGCGCGTGCGCGGCGAGCATGTCCTTGAGGGCCGCGAGCGTGCGTTCGGCGCGGTGTTCCTGCCAGAAGCCCAGGCTCGCATTGAGCAGGACCACGACCAGGATCACCAGCGCGTCCTTGAGTTCGCCGATGGCCCACGCCAGCGCCGCCGCGAAGATCAGGACGATGACGAGGAAGTTGCGGAACTGGTCGAGGAACTTGAGCCAGGCGGGGCGGGGAGCGGCTTCCGCGAGGCGGTTCTCGCCGCAGCGGGCGAGGCGGTCGGCCGCGTCGGCGCTGGCGAGCCCGTGCCCGGGATCGACTTCGAGCGCGGCGGCCGCCGTGGCCGCGCTGAGGGTGTGCCACCGGGTGTCGGTGCTCATCGCCGGGTCGTCCTCGGGCATGGCGGCGCCGCGATGTCCCGCGCGCCGCCGTTATTCGGTCGGCTGCGTGCCTGACGGGGAGGGGGATTCCTGCTCGGCGGAGATCTCGACCAGGCGCGTCGCGAGCACCTTGTCGATGCGCTTGCCGTCGAGGTCGACGACTTCCAGCCGCCACTCCTCCCACGTCGTCACGTCGCCGGTGTGGGGGATGCGGCCGAGCAGCCACATCACCATGCCGCTGAGCGTGTGGTAGCGACCCTTGTCCTCCTCGGGGACGGCCTTGATCTCGAGGCGGTCCTTGAGTTCGGGGATCGGGATCATGCCGTCGAGCAGCCACGAGCCGTCCTCGCGCTGCACCGCCCACGCCTCGTCGAGGCTGGCCGGGCGGAACTCGCCGGTGACGGCCTCGAGCACGTCCTGCAGCGTGACCACGCCCTGGATCTCGCCGTACTCGTCGATCACGAACACCATGTGGGTACTCGACGCGCGGAACTGGTCGAGGAGTTCCATGCCGGTGAGTGACTCGGGCACGTAGATCGCGGGTTCGAGCTGCTTCGTGAGGTCGGGCGTGCCGCCCTTGAGGGTCTGGTTGAAGAGCTGTTTCGACGAGATGATGCCGAGGATGTCGTCGAGGCCGCCGCGGCACACCGGGAAGCGCGAGTGCTCGGATTCGGCCATGCGTGCGAGGTTGTCGTCGAGCGGCAGGTTGATGTCGAGCCACACGACGTCGGCGCGCGGCACCATCAGCGAGGCGATCTGGCGTTCGTCGAGGCGGAAGACGTTGCGCACCATCTCGTGCTCGTTCTTCTCGATGACGCCGGCCTCCGAACCTTCCTCGAGCAGGGCGTGGATCTCTTCTTCGGTGACGGCCGGTGCGGCCTCGTCGCGCTTGCCCAGCAGCGTGAGGAGCAGTGCCGTCGACCAGCTGAGCAGGCGCACGAAGGGGCGCGAGGCGACCGCGAGTGCGTTCATCGGCCGGGCGACGAGGCGCGCGATGCCTTCGGGGTTGATCTGCCCGACGCGCTTCGGGACGAGTTCGCCGACGACGATGGAGACGTAGGTGATCACCACGACGACCAGCACGGTGGAGCCGATTTCGCTCGGACGCTGGGCGAGTCCGAGCTCCTCCAGCCAGCGGGCGAGCGGTGCGGCGAGCGCGGCCTCGCCGACGATGCCGTTGAGGATGCCGATCGAGGTGATGCCGATCTGGATCGTCGACAGGAAGCGCGTGGGCTCCTCGCCCAGCTTGATCGCGACCGCCGCGGCCGCGTCACCGTCCTCGGCGAGGCGCGTCAGGCGTGCGCGGCGTGCCGTGACGAGCGCGATCTCGGACATGGCGAAGACCCCGTTGAGCAGGATCAGGGCGACGAGAATGATGATTTCCATTTTCGCTGGCTATGCAGGGAAGGGGCACGCGGTGCGTGCCGGCGCGCGCAGCGGGCGTGCGCGGAACGCCATGAGTCGTGGCGTGGATGCAGCGGGGAGCGACCGGGCGGTCGCGGAGGCAGGATGCCGGGCGCCGGCACTGCAGGCAGGCACGCAGCGTGCCCGGGGACGTCGGGTGTCGGAGCGCGCCGGGCAACATCGGCCCAGCGAGGCGCGGGCGCGTGGGCCCGGATGGCTCGCCTGGCGGGGCCTGCGGCGCGGATGATGCGAATTTCGACTACCCATAGCGCGGAGTTCGTGCAGCCCCGCTACTCCTTCCTTGTGTGCTGAACAGGCGAATGATGCATCAGCGGCGGTGCCGCTGTCACGCATGCTGGTGATGCCCGCACTGCGACGATGGCGCATGAAAGGTTACAATGGCGCGTTTTGGTCATTGGGAACGGGGCGGATGAAGACCACCTTTCTGGATTTCGAACAGCCGATTGCCGATCTCGAAGAGAAGATCGAGAAGCTGCGATTCGTGCAGGACGACTCGGCGGTGGATATCTCGGAGGAAATTTCGCGCCTCGAAGCCAAGAGCGAATCGCTGACGAAGGATCTGTACGCCAAGCTCTCCCCCTGGCAGATCGCCCAGGTGGCGCGCCATCCGCAGCGTCCCTATACGCTCGATTACGTGCGCCACATCTTCACCGATTTCCAGGAGCTGCACGGCGACCGCGCATATGCCGACGACAAGGCGATCATCGGTGGCCTGGCGCGCTTCAACGGCCAGAGCTGCGTCGTGATCGGGCACCAGAAGGGGCGCGATACGAAGGAAAAGATCCTGCGCAACTTCGGCATGCCGCGCCCGGAAGGCTATCGCAAGGCGCTGCGCCTGATGCGCACGGCGGAAAAGTTCGGGCTGCCGGTGTTCACCTTCGTCGACACGCCGGGCGCCTATCCCGGCATCGGTGCCGAGGAGCGCGGACAGTCCGAGGCGATCGGCCGCAACCTGTACGTGATGGCGGAGCTGAAGGTGCCGATCATCGCGACGGTGATCGGTGAAGGCGGTTCGGGCGGCGCGCTGGCGATCGCGGTGGGCGACCAGCTGCTGATGCTGCAGTACTCGACGTATTCGGTGATTTCGCCGGAGGGCTGCGCGTCCATCCTGTGGAAGAGCGCGGAGAAGGCCTCCGAGGCGGCCGAGACGATGGGCATCACGGCCGCGCGCCTGAAGTCGCTCGGCCTGGTCGATCGCGTCGTCAGCGAACCGGTGGGCGGGGCGCACCGGGACCATCGCGTCATGTCGCAGTCGCTCAAGCGTGCATTGCAGGATGCGCTGCGCCAGGTCTCCGACCTGTCGCCGGCCGAACTCGTCGAGAAGCGTCTGGAGCGTCTGATGGGTTATGGCCGTTTCAAGGAACAGAACGCCGCCTGAACGGCGGCTCGAGGAGGCCGTCGCCACCGTGCTGGCGACGGCCCGCGTCGCGCCCGGCCAGACCGTGTGCGTGGCGCTGAGCGGCGGGGTCGATTCGACCGTGCTGCTGCATATCCTGGCCCGGCTGCGTGCGCCCGGCGGGTTTTCCCTGGCCGCGGCACATGTCCATCACGGCCTGAGCCGCAACGCGAATGCGTGGCTGGAAGCCTGCCGCGCCTCCTGCGATTCCCTCGGCGTCACCTTCCACGCCTTTCGCGAACGGGTCGATCGCGATGATCCCGCCGGTATCGAAGCCGCTGCGCGCACCGTGCGCCTCGCGGCGCTGGCGCGCGTGCCCTGCGACTGGCTCGCCTTCGGCCACCATCAGGACGATCAGGCGGAGACGCTGATGTTCCGGCTGCTGCGCGGGGCCGGGGTGCGCGGTGCGGCGGCGATGGCGGCGGTCGAGCCGGGACGGCTGCGCCCGCTGCTGGGCGTGCGGCGCGCCGACATCGTCGCCTACGCGCGCGAGCATGGGCTGGCGTGGGTCGAGGACGAGAGCAACGCGGACCTGCGCTATGCGCGCAACCTCCTGCGCCATCGCGTCATGCCGCTGCTGGAGCAGCACTTTCCCGGTGCCGTGCCGGCGCTCGCACGCGCGAGTGGTCAGTTCCGCGAGGCGGAAGGGCTGCTGGAGGACCTTGCCCGCATCGACGAGCGCGCCTGCGGCGGGAAGAGGCTCGATTGCGCCGCGCTGCTGCGCCTCCCGGACGAGCGGGTGCGCAACCTGCTGCGCTGGCAGCTGCGGGCGATGGGACTGCAGGCCCCGGCGCGGGCACGGCTGGTCGAGGTGGTGCGCCAGCTGCGCGAGGCGGTCGAGGATGCGCACCGGCTGCCGCTGGGGGCGGCCGCGTGCTGCGTCTATCGCGGCAGCGTCTGGCTGGAGGCGGAGTCCGGCGGACCCGGGCTGTCGCCGGTGGCGTGGCGGGGGGAGCGGGAGCTGCCCTGGGG
>NZ_WTVN01000006.1 GCF_012910905.1 Aromatoleum toluvorans | reverse complement strand
ATGCTGGGGAGGGAATCGGTGTTCATGGTCGCGGGCATTGTATTCAGAGATCGCGTGCCGTCGTTCGGTTCAATCGGGCAAGGGGAGAGAGGCAAGGGATTGGCGAGCGCATCACGCGTGCCGCATGCCGACGAGCGCGGCGTCGCGGCGCACCTCGTCGAGCAGCCAGGCGCGGAATGCTGCGGTCGGCAGGGCGTCGGGGACGGCGTCTTGCGTGACCAGGTAGTACGCGAAGCGCCGCCGCACGCTGATCGCGAAGGGCACGACGAGCCGGCCGGCCGCGACTTCAGCGGCGACGAGCGGCTTCGACAGCAGCGCGATGCCGAGCCCGTCGAGCGCCGCGGCGATCGCGAGGCCGGAGTCGCCGAAATGCAGGCCGGCGGTGCGGATGCCGGCGACGCCGGCGGCGGCGAGCCACTCGGACCAGGTCGGCCGCTCGCGCGTGTCGGGCACCGTGTCGTCGTAGATCAGCGTGCGGCGTCTCAGGTCGGCGGGCTCGCGCAGCGGCAGCTTCGCGCGCAGCAGCGCCGGACTGCAGACGGCCGTGTATTCGGGCTCGACGAGCAGCTCGCTGCGGTAGCCGGGGTAGCGGCCGGAGCCGAAACGGATCCACAGCTGCGCCCCTTCCGCGCGCGGCGCCGGCGGGTCGATGCCGAGACCGCCCGCTTCGACACCGTCGATCGCCCGGGTGGCGCTCGCCAGGTGCAGCTCGACCTGGGGATGCGTCTCGGCGAAGCCCTGCAGCCGCGGCACGAGCCAGCGCGACGCGAACGACGGCGGCGCCACGACCGACAGCCGGCTGACCGGCCGCATCGCGCGCACCGTTTCGACCGACGCGGTGATCGCGCTCATCGCCTCGCGCAGCTTGGGCAGCATGGCCTCGCCTTCGGGCGTCAGTTCGAGCGCACGCGTGAGGCGCCGGAACAGCGGCACGCCGAGGTCGTCCTCGAGCCCGCGGATCTGGTGGCTGATCGCAGTCGGCGTGACCGACAGCTCCTCGGCGGCGAGCTTGAAACTAAGGTGTCGCGCGGCGATCTCGAAGGCGCGCAAGGCGTTGAGCGGGGGAAGGCGGACCGGCATACGGATGAATTTTTCTAAGGCATCGCATGATGAACGATCGTTTGTTGCGACGCAACAATATCCGTACAGTCGCGTCCATGCCCACACGACGGGCTGCAACGCCAAGGAGCCGCAAAATGGACAAGGATTACTTCTTCTATCAAGGCTACATCCGCGAAGCGCAGCGCCTGCGCAACGAAGCCTTGGGCCAGATCCTGGCCGACGGCTGGCACGGCACGAAGCGTCTCGTCACCCGCCTCGCCAACGCCGTGCTCGACCTTCTGATCGGCTCCAGCCCCCAACCCCACTGAGTCACGAGCTGAGTATCAGCGCCCCACGAGGGCGCTGATCAATCGGTCGCCCTGCGCCGCTGTCGACGCAGGGCGACGATTCCGTACACCGCCACGTTGACCGCCACGACGGCGAGCCCGAGCACCACCTGCACCGCGGGCGTGAGCCCTGGCGGATAGATCAGCGCGACCAGGTACTGCTCGATGAATCCCCCCTGCAGGTCGACGCCGTCGCCTCCGGCCCGCCGCAATGCGTTCTCCAGCGGCGTCAGCGGGCAGGTCCAGCCGATCATCTCGATGGCCACCCCGTACACCGCAGCGGGCAGATGCACCCACGCCGCGCGCGGCCAGTGAATGGTCAGCAGCCCGCCGAGCAGCACGAAGGCGATGAAAAGGGCGTGCACCAGCACGACGAAATCGGCCGCCATCAGAGCAAACACAGTCTTCTCCCTCGAAATCCGGTCAGGCCGGACGGAACACGCGCACCCCCAACAGCACGCCGACAATCAGCAGCACGATACCGGCCGCCTCGCCCGCGCTGGGCCAGCGCCCGTACCACAGGAAAGCATAAAGCAGCGCCGCCAAAGTTTCGAACACGATGAGCTGGCCGGCAAGCGCGGGCGGCAACAGGTGGCTCGCGCGGTTCCACAACAGGGTGCCGAGCCAGGATGCGGCCAGGCCCACGAGCAGCATCAAGCCGACGAAAGCCACCGGCCGCGGGCCGAAAGGCCAGTCGAACATGTCCGCCGGCGCAGTGACGCCCTGCCACAGCGCGAAGCCGGCTGCGCCAAGGAGCGCGAGCGGCAACGTCACGAGCCCCTGCGCGGTCGCCCACGGCCGTGCGAGCCCCGGCTCGCGCGCGCGCAACCAGCGGGCGTTGCGGATCGGGTACCAGGTCCACGACGCCACCGCCGCGACGCCGAGCAGCAGCCCGAGCGCGTAGCGCGGCCCGTCCTGCGCCGCGCCCCCCGCCGCTGCGGCCGCATGCGCGGCCGGATCGAAGTGCACCACCAGCAGCCCGCCGAGGATCACCGCGAGCGGCAGCGCGATGCGCCGCCACGCGACCGCCCCCGCGGCGTTGCCCGCGCGGCGCTCGCCGAGGTTCGCGCAGATCGCGATGACGACCGGCAGCGTGCCGATCATCAGCGTCGGCACCGGCGCACCGGCGAGCTGGATCGCGCTCGCGAGCGTGGAGTAGTAAACCAGGTTGCCGATCAGCGCGAGCTTGCCGGCCTCGATCCAGTCGGCGCGCGTGAGGCGCACCAGCGCGGCACGATCGAACCATGCCAGCGCGAGCGCCAGCACGCCGAACGCGATGTAGCGGCCGAACGCAAGTGCGATGCCGGGGTAATCCCCGAGCATCAGCGGCACGACGAACACCAGTCCCCACATCAACCCCGCACCCAGCGCGGCGAGCAAACCAGCCAGCATGAACCCGATCCCGAAACGAAGCGCGCAGTGTGCCACGCATGGCGCCCGAGGGCACGGGTGGCGGCGCATGGCATCGGGAAAACCCTGAGCGCGGTGAACGGTCCGGCACCAGCTGCTATGCTGCGAGGCACATGAATCAGGCTCATCGCAGCGCTGAAAATCCCTCGCGGCGCGGCGCGGCGGCCCCTGTTAACATCGCGCCACCTATCCCGAACAAGAAGCGGAGACCTCCCACATGACCGAAACGCCCACCCGCGGGCCGCGCGTCGGACTGTTCGCCACCTGTCTGATGAACGTATTCCGTCCGAACGTCGGATTCTCGGCGGTGAAGCTGCTCGAAGACGCCGGCTGCACCGTCGAGGTGCCGGCGAACCAGACCTGCTGCGGCCAGCCGGGCTACAACAGCGGCGACTACGACGCCGCCCGTGCGCTCGCGCGCCAGGTGATCGAGGCCTTCGAGCACTACGACTACATCGTCGGCCCGTCCGGCTCGTGCATGGCGACGATCCGCCACGACTACCCGGTGCTGTTCCAGAACGACGACGTGTGGCGACCGCGCGCGCAGGCGCTGTCGGAGAAGAGCTGGGAGCTGCTGTCCTTCCTCGCCGACGTGCTGCACGCCGCGCCCGCCGACGCCCGCTACGACGGCACCGTGACCTACCACGACTCCTGTTCGGGCCTGCGCGGGCTGGGCATCAAGGGCCAGCCGCGCGCGCTGCTGGGCGAGGTCGACGGCCTCAAGCTCAAGGAGATGGAGGACAGCGAGGTGTGCTGCGGCTTCGGCGGCACCTTCTGCGTGAAGTACCCGGAGATCTCCGAGAAGATGGTCGAGGACAAGGTCAGGAACATCCTCGCCTCGGGCGCCGACACGCTGGTCGGCGGCGACCTCGGCTGCCTGATGAACATCGCCGGACGCCTGAAGCGCATTCACGCGCCGGTGAAGGTCTTCCACACCGCGGAAGTGCTCGCGGGGCTGGCCGACGGCCCCGGCCTCGCGGGCGCGGCGAAGGAGGCCGACTGATGGAGATCCGTTCGAAGGAATTCAAGGACCGCGCGGTCTTCGCGATCCACGACGCGAGCCTGCAGCAGGCGCTGGGCAAGGCGCGCGGCGGCTTCGTCGGCAAGCGCGCGCAGCAGGCGGCGGAACTGCCGGAGTTCGAGCAGCTGCGCGAGGAAGCGAAGAACACCAAGAACCACATCCTCGACCACCTCGACCACTACCTCGAACGCTACGAGGCGGCCGTGACGGCCGCGGGCGGCCACGTGCATTGGGCGCGCGACGCCGAGGAAGCGAGGAAGATCATCCTCGACATCTGCCAGCGCGTCGATGCGAAGACCGTCACGAAGGGCAAGTCGATGGTGTCGGAGGAGATCGGCCTCAACGAAGCGCTGATCGACAACGGCATGGAAGTCATCGAGACGGATCTGGGCGAATACATCATCCAGCTCGCGCACGAGCCACCGTCGCACATCATCGCGCCGGCCGTGCACAAGACCAAGGACCAGGTCTCGGATCTCTTCGAGGCCGCCCACGGCGGACCCAGGAAGACCGAGGTGCCGGACCTGGTCAACGAGGCGCGCATGGTGCTGCGCGACAAGTACTTCCGCGCCGACGTCGGCATCACCGGCGGCAACTTCCTCGTCGCCGAGACCGGCTCGTCGATCATCGTCACCAACGAGGGCAACGGCGACCTGACGCAGACGCTGGCGAAGGTGCATATCGTCACGTCCGGCATCGAGCGCGTCGTGCCCACGCTCGACGACGCGACGCTGTTCCTGCGCCTGCTGGCGCGCAGCGCGACCGGCCAGGAGACCGAGACCTACACGACGATCTCGACCGGCCCGCGCCGCGCCGACGACCTCGACGGCCCGGAGGAGTACCACGTGGTGCTGGTCGACAACGGCCGCTCGAAGATGCTCGCCGGGCGCTTCAAGGACATGCTGCGCTGCATCCGCTGCGGCGCGTGCATGAACCACTGCCCGGTGTATGGCGCGGTCGGCGGCCATGCCTACGGCTGGGTGTATCCCGGCCCGATGGGCTCGGTGCTGACGCCGCTGATCAAGGGGCTCGACAACGCCTACGACCTGCCCAACGCGTGCACCCTCAACGGACGCTGCGCCTCTGTGTGCCCGGTGAAGATCCCGCTGCCGGATCTGCTGCGCGAGCTGCGCCACATGCAGCATCAGCAGGACCTCACGCCGGTGATGCAGAAGCGCGCGCTCAAGGTGTGGCGCTACGTCGCGACGCGGCCGAAGCTCTATCACGCGCTCGAACAGGTCGGCGCGCGCGTCCTGTCGGCGATCGCCAGGAACGGCAGCATCCGCCGCCTGCCGCTGGCGAGCGGGTGGACCGACGTGCGCGACCTGCCGGCGCCGGCGGGGCGCACCTTCCTCGAACTGTGGCAAGGCAAGCGAGGCCAGAAATGAGTACCAGCAATGCAAGGGACGCGATCCTCGGCTCCGTCCGCAACGCGCTCAGGCGCGGTCCGCTCGACGACACGCGGCGCGCCGAGCTCGACGCCCGTGTCCCGCGCCACACCCGTCCCGCGCAGGGCGAGGACCTCGTCGCGCGCTTCATCCGCAAGTTCGAGAGCCGCGCCGGCACGACCGCACGCGTCGCTAGCCGCGCCGACGTGCCGGCCGCCGTCGAAGCCTACCGCGCCGGCAAGGGCCTGCCTGCGCGCGCCGCGGTCGGCGCCGCGCTGCAGGACCTGGCGTTTCCCGGCCTTGAGATCCACCACGGCGCGGCCGGCGTCAGCGAGATGCTGTCGGTGTCGCAGGCGCTCGCCGGTATCGCCGAGCCGGGCAGCCTGATGATGGCATCCGGTCCGGCGAGCCCGATCACGCACAACTTCGTCCCGGACGACCACGTGGTCGTGCTCGACGCGGGCGCCATCGTCGGCCACTTCGAGGAGGCGTGGGCAGTGCTGCGCGCCCGCGCCGAAGGCATGCCGCGCGCGACCAACATCATCTCCGGCCCGTCACGCACGGCCGACGTCGAGCAGACCATCCAGCTCGGCGCGCACGGCCCGCGCCGCGTCCATGTGATCATCGTCGGCTGAGGCCGGCGTGCTCGTCCGGGGGCAGCCTCATGCCCCCGGCTTAGCCTCCTTCATGCATATTCGCTTACAACTCGGCGACAACGTCTGCGGCCGATCTCGCGTTTAATGCGCATGGGGATAGCGGTGCGCGCTGCGTGTCGGTGTCCGGTCCGCCAGGAGAACAACCATGAAATCGAAGACCCTCAAACTGCTTGCCGCAATGATCGCCGGGGGCGCCCTGATCGCTGCCACGCCGGCCCATGCCGACCGTGACGGCTGGCGCGGGGACGGCTGGGGCGAAGGCCACCGTCACGGCCATTACAAGAAATTCCGCGACGAGCGCGTCGTGATCCGCGAGCGGATCGTCGAGCGCCGCCCGATCGTGCGCGAGTATCGCTACTACGAGCGCCCGATCGGCTATTACGCACCGGCGCCGGTATATGCCCCGGTCTACGCGCCGCGCTACTATCCGCGCGACCCCGCGATCACGATCGGCGTCGATATCCCGCCGCTGGTCATTCCGTTGCGTTAACGCAACACCCTCGCAACACCCTCGCAACACACCGCGACACCGTCAGCCGGGTCCGCGCCGGGCCCGGCAGTCCGCGGCGAACGCCTCGGCCGCCGCGATGAACTCGAAGAAATCCGCCTCGAAGCCGGCATAATCGGCGAGGAGTTCGGCGCCGCTGCCGGTCAGCGGATTCTCGCGGCGCAGCCGCTGCGCCATGCGGTCGAGCGCCATGCCGATGACGTCGGCCGAGCGGTAACTCCCCAGCCAGTCCGATTCGCGCATGCGCGGCAGGATCGCCGCCAGCCGCGGCGGCAGCAGCCCGCCGTTCGCCTCCATCAGCGCGTACATCGCCGCGCTGAAATGCTCCAGCGGCACGCCGTGGAAGCGGTCCCAATGCAGCGCGAGGAAATGGTCGTAGAACATGTCGACCATCACCCCCGCGACGCGACGCCGTTCGGGCGAAACCCGCGCACGGCTGCGCTGGAAGGCGGGATGGGTTTCCGCGAACACGTCGATGCGGCGATGCAGGCGCACCCCTTCCGCGACGTCCGGGGGCAGGCCCGCGGGCAGCATCCCCTTGACGAAGTCCCCCATCAGGCCACCCAGGCGGTCTGCGGGTAATTCTCCGGCAAGCCAGGCGTGGGCGAGAAAGTTCATGCTTGCGCCCCTACCCGAATGCCGCCGCGAGCCAGTCGATGAATTCCTGCACCGCCGCGCGCTTGCTCTGCGCGGGCGTCGTGACGGCGTAATAGGTGAAGGGTGCCGGCGCACACACACCGAAGAGCGGCACCAGTCGTCCCGTCTCGACCCACGCCGCCGACAGGCGCCGCGTGCACACCGCCGCCCCCAGGCCGGCCGCGGCGATTTCCAGCAACATGCCCAGGTCGTTGAACACGGCGCCGCGCTCGGGCTCCGCCCAGTCGAGCCCGGCGGCGGCAAAGCACGGCCGCCACGGCAACAGCGGCGAACGCAGCAGCTCCAGGCCGGCGAGCTCCGCCATGCCCGCCGGCGCGTGCGCGGCGATCCATGCGGGCGCGGCGAGCGGCACCATCGTGTCGTCGAAGAGCTTGCGCACGACGCGGTCGGGGTAGTCGCCCGCGCCCCAGCGCACCTCGACGTCGGCCGCCTCGGCGGTGACGTCCTGCAGCGGGATCGACAGGTGCGCCTCCAGCTCCACCTCCGGGTGCGCGCGCAGGTACTCGGGCAGGCGTGCCATCAGCAGCTGGCGCGCGAAAGTCGGCGGCATCGACACGCGCAGGCGCTCGCGTTCGGGCTGCAGCACGGCGCCCGCCTGCGCGAGCTTGTCGAAGGCCTCGCGCACGCTGTCGAGATACAGCCGCCCGGCGGTGGTCGGCCGCACGCCGCCCGCGGCGCGCTCGAACAGCGCCGTGCCGAGCTGGGTTTCGAGCTGGCGGATGCGGTGGCTCACGGCGCTGGGCGTCACGCACAGCTCCTCGGCCGCCTGCGCGAAGCCGCCCAGGCGCGCGGCCGCCTCGAAGGCTGCCAGCGCATGCATCGGCGGCACGCGGCGCAGCGGCGCGCTCAAGCGCATCCCCGCGTGCGTGCGAGCGCGGTCACGGCGTCGTGGCGCGGGCAGCTCACGACATGGTCGTTGGTCATCCCCGCCGCCTGCATCAGCGCGTAGCAGATCGTGCTGCCGACGAACTTGAAGCCGCGCGCCTTCAAGGCCTTGCTCATCGCGTCGGACTGCGGCGTCGTCGCGGGGATCTCCCCGAGCGCGGAAAAAGCGTTCTGCACCGGCTGGCCGCCCACGAAGCTCCACAGCCAGGCGACGGGATCGGTGCCCGCCTCCTGCAGATCGAGCCAGGCGCGCGCATTGACGATCGCCGCGTCGATCTTCGCGCGGTTACGGATGATCCCCGGATCGGCGAGCAGTTCCGCCTTCTTCGCGTCGCCGTAGCGCACGATGCGCTCAGGGTCGAAGCCGTCGAACACGGCGCGGTAGCGTTCGCGCTTGCGCAGCACGGTGATCCACGACAGCCCGGCCTGCGCGCCTTCGAGGACGAGGAACTCGAACAGCGTGCGCGCGTCGTCGGTCGGCACGCCCCATTCGGTGTCGTGGTAATGGATGTACAAGGGATCGCTTCCGGCCCACGCGCAACGCTGGGTCATGCTTCCTCCAACAGTCGCACACGTGCGACCGACGATTCGATTCGCGAAGTGTAGCCGCACCGCGGTCCCGCCGCCCCAAAGGCATGCCCCGACGCAGTCCCCTTACGGGCGCGTTTCGTGTCGAGGCGTCCGCCACGCGCCAACGAGGCGCGAAACACGCCCGCAAGGGGGCGGATTCGTCGCCACGGACGCGCGGGGGGTATTCAGCCGAACAGCGCCGCCACCGCCGCCGGGTCCGACGGAAAATAGAAATGCACGTAGGACGCCGTGAGCCGCCCCTGCCGGTAGATCGCCTCGCCTTCGCGCCCGTCCGGCGTCTGCGCGCGCACGAGGGGCGCGAGCGGCGTGTCGCTCTTCGAATAATGGAAGGTGTGGCCGGCGAGCCGCCCTTCGGGCAGTTCCGCCACCTGCATCCCGAGCGCCGCCAGCCGTTGCTGCATCACGGCGCGTCCCGGCAGCAGGCCGGCGAAGGCGTGCGCCTGCCCGGCCTTGTCGACGACCGTCTCGAACAGGCTCATCATCCCGCCGCACTCGGCGAGCAGCGGCTTGCCGGCTGCCGCGTGCGCGCGCAGGCCGGCGAAGAACTGCGGGTTGGCCGCGAGCGCCTCGCCGTGCAGTTCCGGATAGCCGCCGGGCAGCCACGCGGCGTCGCAGTCGGGCAGCGCGTCGCCGGCGAGCGGCGAGAAGAATGCGAGCCGCGCGCCGAGCCCGCGCAGGGTATCGAGGTTCGCGGGGTAGATGAAGCCGTAGGCGGCGTCGCGCGCGATCGCGACCGTGCGCCCGGCCAGCAGCGGCGGCAGTTGCGGCGGCTGCGCGGCGGAAAATTCGACCGGCTCCGGGAGATCGGCCGCGCCGGTCGCCGCGATGCCGTCGGCGAAACGGTCGAGGCGCGCTTCGAGATCGGCGATCTCCGCGGCCTGCAGCAGGCCCAGGTGGCGCTCCGGCAGCCCCGCCTGCACGTCGCGCGACAATGCACCGTACCAGCGCATGCCCGCGGGCAGCGCCGCGCGCAGCATCTCCGCATGACGCGCGCTGCCGACGTGGTTCGCCAGCACGCCGGAGAACGGCAGCCCCGGCTGGTAGTGCGCGAGCCCGTGGGCCACGGCGCCGAAAGTCTGCGCCATCGCGCGTGCGTCGATCACCGCCATCACCGGCAGGCCGAAGCGGCGCGCGATGTCCGCCCCGGACGGGTTGCCGTCGTAGAGGCCCATCACCCCTTCGACGAGGATCAGGTCGGCGTCGCGCGCGGCCTCGTACAGCCGCCACGCCGCGTCGGCCGCGCCGCACATGCCGAGGTCGAGGTTGTACACGGGCGCGCCGCTCGCGACCGCATGGATCTGCGGGTCGAGGAAATCGGGTCCGCACTTGAACACGCGCACGCGCCGCCCCTGCCGCGCGTGCAGGCGGGCGAGCGCCGCGGTGACCGTGGTCTTGCCCTGCCCCGACGCGGGCGCGGCGACGAAGAGCGCCGGGCAGCGGACAGCATCCGCCACGGCGCCGCTCATTCCGGCTTCCCACCGGGATGCACCGCCGTGCAGCCCGCATGCGGCGGATGCGCGGCCGGCGCGTTGTCGGGCGAGAACCATGCGAGCCGCGGATACAGGCCGACGACGTCGCCGACGATGGTGAGCGCCGGCGGGCGGATGCCCTCCTCTTCGACCACCTGCGGCAGGTTCGCGAGCGTGCCGACGGCGACGCGCTGCGCCTGCGTCGTACCGCGCTCGACGACGCCTGCCGGCGTGTCCGCCGGCAGGCCGTGTGCGACCAGTTCGCGGCAGATGTCGGGCAGGCGCGAGATGCCCATGTAGATCACCAGCGTCTGGCCGCGCCGCGCGAGCATCGGCCAGTCGAGATCGAGCGCGCCGTCCTTGAGGAAGCCGGTCGTGAACACCACCGAGCGCGCGTGGTCGCGGTGCGTGAGCGGGATGCCCGCATAGGCGGCGATGCCCGCCGCGGCGGTGACGCCGGGCACGACTTCGACGGTGACGCCGGCCGCGACGAGGACTTCCATCTCCTCGCCGCCGCGCCCGAAGATGAAGGGGTCGCCGCCCTTCAGGCGCACGACGCGCTTGCCCGCCTGTGCGAGCCGCACCAGCAGCTGGTTGATGTCTTCCTGCGGCAGCGTATGGTCGGCGGCCTTCTTGCCGACGTAGTGGCGTTCGGCCGACGCCGGCGCCAGATCGACGATGGCCGGGCTGACGAGATTGTCATAGACGAGCGCATCCGCGCCGGCGACGAGGCGCGCACCGCGCAGCGTCAACAGCTCGGGGTCGCCGGGGCCGGCGCCGACGAGGTACACATGGCCGGCAGCGGGGCCGGGACGGGGATTGGGAAGTTCGGGAAGGGACATGCGGGTCTCTTCTGGATGATCGTTGAGTCTGGTTTTTGACAATACTAAGGGCGATCCGGCTTCAGAACCGCTGATTTGCCCCGAAACCGACCCCGACGGGGCGTGTCTCGCGCCTCGTTGGTGCGTGGCGGACGCCTCGGCACGAAACACGCCCCGCCGGGGGCTGCGCTTTCCTGTATGTCAGGGCTTGCACGAGTAATGGCTCCGCTCGTCAGAATTCCACGCCGGGCATCGCCTTCACGCCGGCGGCGAACGCATGCTTGACGACGCCCATCTCGGTCACCGTGTCGGCCGCTTCGACGAGTTCCGGCGGCGCGGCGCGGCCGGTCACGATCACGTGCTGCTGCGCCGGCCGCGCGCGCAGGTCGGCGACCACCGTCGCCACGTCAAGATAGCGGTATTTCAGCGCGATGTTGAGTTCGTCGAGCACCACCAGTCCGATCGCCGGATCGCGCAGCAGCGCACGCGCCTGTTGCCACGCGGCTTCCGCAGTCGCGACGTCGCGCGCGCGGTCCTGCGTGTCCCAGGTGAAGCCGTCGCCCATCACGTGCCACACGACGTCCGGCTGGCGACGGAAAAAGGCCTCCTCGCCGGTATCGGAGCGGCCCTTGATGAACTGCACGACCCCCACCTTCATGCCGTGGCCGAGCGCGCGCGCGACGACGCCGAAGGCGGCGCTCGACTTGCCCTTGCCGTTGCCGGTGTTGACCAGCAGCACGCCGCGCTCGACCTGCGCCGCGGCGATCTTCTCATCGACCACCGCCTTCTTGCGCTGCATGCGCTCGGCGTGGCGGGTGTTCCTGTCCTTGTCCTGTTCGTCCATGTTCAGTCCGGAATGAAGAGTGTCCGCCCATCTGCGTCGAGGCGGCGGATCGGGTGATCGAAAGCGCGGCCGAGGTGCTCCGCCTGCAGGATCTCCGCGCTCGTGCCGGCGAGCACGCCGCCCTTGCCGTCGAGCAGGATCACGTGGTCGGCGAAGCGCGCCGCGAGGTTGATGTCGTGCAGCACCATCACGACGCCCCGCCCCGCGCCCTTGAGGCGAGCGAAGAGATCGAGCACGGCGATCTGGTAGTGCAGGTCGAGGTGGTTGGTCGGTTCGTCGAGCAGGAAGAGCTGCGGGGCCTGCGTCAGCAGCGTCGCGATCGACACGCGCTGCCGCTCCCCGCCGGAGAGGTTCAGGATGTCGCGCTCGGCGAAATCGGCGAGGCCCAGTTCGCCGAGCGCCGCCCGGGCGAGGGCGACGTCCGCGGCGCTCTCCCAGCCCCAGCGTCCGAGATGCGGGTGCCGGCCGATCAGCGCGGTCTGCAGCACCGAGGCGGAGAAGTGGTCGGGCTGCTGCTGCGCGAGAAGCCCGCGGAAACGCGCGGCGGCGAGGCTGTCCCACTCCGCGTAGGGACGGCCGCCGAGGCGCACCGCACCCACCGTGGGCGCGCGCAGGCCGGCCAGCGTATGCAGCAGCGTCGTCTTGCCGGCACCGTTGGGCCCCAACAGCACGAGACATTCGCCGGCGGCGAGGCGCAGGCTGAATTCGCAGCACAGCCAGCGTTCGCCGACCTGCAGCGCGAGGCGCTCGGCTTCGAGCAGGACGAGGGAAGCATCCGGCGCAGCCATCACGCCCTCCGGGCAAGGTCGGTTGCGGGCACGGGGCGCACCATCTCAGCGCGGATTCCGCGACAGCAGGAAGAGGAACACCGGCACGCCGATCAGCGCGGTCAGCACGCCGACCGGCAACTGCTCCGGCGCGACCACCGTGCGTGCGGCGGTGTCGGCGAGCGTCAGCAGCGTGCCGCCCGCCAGCGTCGCCGCAGGCAGCAGCAGGCGCTGGTCGTTGCCGACGGCCAGGCGCATCAGGTGCGGCACGATCAGGCCGACGAAGCCGACCGAACCGACCAGCGTGACGGCGGCGGCCGTCAGCAACGAGGCGAGGATGTACAGCAGGTAACGCAGCCGCTGCACGCGCACGCCCAGCGCCTGCGCCGCGATCTCGCCGCGCGCGAGCACGTTGAGGTCGCGCGCGACGGGCATCACGACGACGAGGCCGACGAACAGCACGCCCAGCGCCGGCCACGGCCGGGTCGCCCCGCTCGCGTCACCCATCAGCCAGAACAGCATCGACTGCAGGCGCGTGTCGGTGACGAGCGACAGCATCAGCGTCACCGCCGCGCCGCAGCCGGCGGCGACGATCACCCCGGTGAGCAGGAGCCGCGTCTGCGTCCACGAACCGTCGCCGTGCGCAAGCCCGAACACCAGCAGCGTCGCCGCCAGCGCGCCACCGAAGGCCGAGGCGTCGACGAGCCAGGGCGCGAGGCCGACCAGGATCGCCAGCAAGGCCCCCACCGCCGCCCCGCCGGAGATGCCCAGCACGTAGGGGTCGGCGAGCGGATTGCGAAGCAGCACCTGCATCAGCGCACCGGCGAGCGCGAGCAGCCCGCCGCACACGAAGCCCGCCACCGCGCGCGGCAGGCGCAACTCGCGCACGACGTCGGCCGCCATGCCGTCGGCGCCGCGGAAGAGCGCAGCGAAGACCTCACGGAAGCCGATCGGGAGGTCACCGGCGGACAGGGCCCAGCCGAAAGCGAGCCCCGCCGCGACGAGCAGCGCGGCGAGGACGAACGCCGCACGCCGCCACCCAGCCATCAGAAGAGCTTCCCCCACTGTGGATAGGCCGATTTAGCGCGGCGCGTAGCGCACACCGATGAAGGCGGTTCGGCCTGCCGTCGCGAAAACGGTGTTCTGGAAACCCAGAGCCAATGCGTAGTCCTTGTCTCCGGCGTTCTTGATCTGCGCATCGAGCGTCCAATCGCGATCGATGCGGTACTGGGCGAACAGATCGACCAGTCCGTACCCCCCCATCCGCTGCGTGTTCGCGGAGTCTTCATAACGCGCGCCGACCGCACTCCACTGCCCCCCCACGGTCCATTGGCCGGCGGTGTAGTCGAGCCCGGCGACCAAGCGCTCACGCGCCCGCCGCCGCAAGATGTTGTCGGTATCCTCATCACGCGGATCGAGGACATCGACGGCCAGATTCCAGTGCCAGCGATCCAGACGCCCCGCATAGCTCGCCGTCACCCCTGCGATCTTCGCCTTACCCACATTTTCGGGGGTGTTCTCGAAAACGATCAAATCCTTGATACGGTTAAGGAAATAAACGATCTTCGCTTCCTGCCCCGCCTCCTCCCAGGCCAATCCGATCTCACGGTTACGTGAAGACTCCGGCTTCAGATCCGGGTTACCGCCGAAACAGCCGAAGATTGGAAAGCATGTAGTCGGAAAGTAGAGGTCATTAAAGCTCGGGGCCTTGAATGCCGTGCCCATCGACGCAAAACCACGAATCGAGTCCGAGAACTGATAGCCGTAACCAAGCGACCAAGTGTTCTCGGCGCCAATATGTTCGACGTCGTCGCGCCGGATGTTCGCCTGCAACCGATTCGCTCCGAAACTGCCGGTCCACCCGGCAAAGCCGGAACGGAACGTACGCGAATCGACCACCAGTTCGCCACTCGTATCGACATTCTGGCGCTGTTCCTCCAAGCCGACGATCCAGTCGCCCCAGGTCGTACGAAGATCGTTTTGCCATGCGATCAGACGCGTGCGGGTATCGAAGGTATCGATTGCCCCAACCCGATGGCTGTCGGACAGATTCGCCGATTCGCCCACGCGCAGCGTCGAGGTCCAGAAGTCGCTCAATCGGTTCCGCGAATACACGCTCCAGCTCAGGATATCGTTCTTGGTCCGGTTATCGAAGTTCAGGTCGCCGTCGGTGTGGTTTTCATCGTCGGACTTGAGCAGCGTCACCCCCAACTCGTGCCCCGGAGCCAACCGCCACTGAAGACTCCCGGACATCGATTCGCGCTCGTAGCCGTCGTCATCGAAATTAGACAACGGTCCGCGGGTTGAGTTAATGCCATCAGTCTTGAACTTGCTCGCAGACAGGGCGAAGGAAAGCTGCTCACCGCCACCGGAAATGTTCGCCTGCGCATCACGGGTGTTGTGGCTGCCATACCGCAACGCGACCTGCGGCCTGACCGGGCCTTGACCACGACGGGTGAACACCTGAACCACCCCGCCGATCGCCTCGGATCCATATAGCGCGGAGGCAGGGCCGCGCAGGATCTCGATGCGCTCGATATCCGATGCCGGAATCAGTTCGAACGGCGCCTGCCCCAGCGTGGCCGAAGTTACCGGCATGCCGTCGATGAAGAGCAAGACATGCCCTCGATTGGTTCCCCGCACGAAGACGGCGGCATCCTTTCCGGGCAACCCGCCGTCGGTGACGAACACCCCAGGCGTGGCCGACAGGATCTGTGACAAGGTGCTGTGGCCAGCGCGTTCGATCTCATTGCGCGTGACGACTGTCGTATCGGCAAGCAATTCGTCGGACCGCGTCGGCTGCCGGGTAGCCGTCACGATGACGGTCTCCCCCGTCACCTCGTCGGCGGCAAAGGCGGTATTCGCAAACGGGAATGCGGCGGCCACCGCGACGGCGGCAGCGGACAGGCGGATGTTCATCTGGGTTATCTCCCTGCGCCAGCGGTCGCGTCCCCGCGCCGCTGGTCATCTTCACAAAGGAAGCGCCGCCCGGGAAAACACGCCGTGAGCCGCTGCGCAGCACGCCCGTCGCCGCCTCCCCGCGGCACTTCCGCCATCTCGTGTCCGGGCCGGTATCCGGGCTCGTGGGCTGGCCGGGACTCCATCGTGGAGAGCCGGACCGGTCGCATCGCCTTCCCGGACTCTCGTCCAGTGGCGGTTGGATGCGCCTTGCGTCCACTTACCGTTGCGGGGGCAGCACAGGCATGGCGTCGATGGCTCGGCGAGCCGTTCGCGCACCTGTTTCCCGTTTAACCCTCGGGCGAGAATCGCCGTCGGGCACCTGAAAACACGTCGCGCCCAAAACCGGGCGCGACGCGGATAATAGCGCGTTCCGCGATTTCGCGCAGCGCAAAAAATCCAAGCAATTCCAAAGACATGCCCGCACACCTGATCCTCGGCGGCGCCCGCTCGGGCAAGAGCCGCCACGCCGAAAGTCTCGCCGCCGCGAGCGGACTGCCCGTGACCGTGATCGCAACGGCCGAAGCCCTCGACGATGAAATGGCGGCGCGCATCCGGCGCCACCAGGACGACCGCCCCGAAGGCTGGCGCACGGTGGAGACGCCGGTCGCCCTCGCCGCGACGCTGCAGCGCGAGGCGAGCGCAGGCCGCTGCGTGATCGTGGACTGCGTGACCTTGTGGCTGACGAACCTGATGGCCGGTGCGGAGGACCTGCCCGCGCCGGCGGACGCCGGCCGCCTGCCGGCCCTGCAGGCCGAACGCGCGGCGCTGCTCGACATCCTCCCGACGCTGCCCGCGCAGGTGTTGCTGGTCGCCAACGAAGTCGGCCTCGGGCTGGTCCCGGAAACGCCCCTCGGACGCCTCTATCGCGATGAAGCCGGGCGGCTCAACCAGATGCTCGCAGCCGTCTGCGAGCGCGTCACCTTCGTCGCCGCCGGCCTGCCCCTCGCCCTCAAGGGCGCGGCCTGAGCCCGGCATCGCCACCGGATGTTCCAGCGACGCGGACAGCCGCAACAATGCGACACTTCGGTGCACATCCAGGCGAGTACCCGGGAGCACTTATTCACACAGGGTGCAATAGCCTCTTAGAATGAAGGAACGTGACGAATTGCACGACAGGGACTTCATGGGCGCAGCGACACCACCGTCGAACGCAGCAGGCAGCGATCGTTTCACGTTCGATGCCGCGCGTCCGCGCCTCGCGCTGGCGGCACTGCTGGCGATTCCGCTCGCCGCATCCGCCCAGGGCAGCGGGAATGCCGACGCGGACGGCCTGCTGACGAATCTGCCGGTCACGCTGTTCTACGCCGGCTTCGCTGCGGCCCTGCTGCTCTACAGCCTGCTGCAGTTCGCGCGCAACAGGGACCGCGACTACCTCGAATATGCCGGATTCGCGTTCGGAACAGGGCTCGGGCACGTCGCGGTCGGGATCGCCCATGGCTTCGCGCCGGACGTTCAGGCCGACAACTGGGCGACGGTTGCGGAACCGGCGGGACTTGCCCTTGCCGGCGTCAGCGCGGCGATGTTCACGCGCGAATTCCTGCGCACCTCGACGCTGGTGCCGCGCATCGACATCGCGCTGAAGACCTTTGCCGCCCTGTTCGGTATCGCGTTCGCGGGTGTCTTCGCGCTGCCCGACAGCTATCCGGACACCCTCGTTGCCGGCATCGGCCCCGCCTTCGCCCTTCTCGCGATCGGCTGCGGCCTGCACTGCCGGCAGCTGCGCGCGCCCGGCGCGACGCTGCTCGTCGCCGGCTGGTCGGCAATGCTGGTCGCCGCGGTGCTGTACCTGCTCGCACATTCAGGCGCGCTTCGCGCCGAGGGGCTGACCACGCATGTGATGCAGTTCGCGTCGGCACTGGGTATGCTGACACTGGCGCTCGCGCTGGACGAGCGCACCGGCGCGAACTGGCGCGAGCGCGCCATGCGTTACGCCGACGAAATCGCGAGTCTGGAGCACACGATCGAAGCGCTGCAGGCGTCGGAGCAGCTGCTGACGCAGGGCATGGCACGGCGCAGCCTGGAAATCGATGCGCTCACGGAGCGCCTGCAGGAAGGCGAGCAGCGCTTCCAGGAGACGTCGCATTTCGACCCGCTCACCGGCCTCGCCAACCAGCTCCTGCTCACCGACCGCATCGACCAGGCCATCATCCGCGCCAAGCGCCACAACACCCGCACCGGCGTCGTGCTGCTGGATCTGGACGAGTTCACGGCGATCAACGACACCTACGGACGGGAGATCGGCGACGAGCTCCTGAAGACGGTCGCCCAGCGGCTGCGCAGCACCGTGCGCGAACAGGACACCGTCGCCCGCCCCGAGAACGACCAGTTCGTCATCGTGCTCGAGGAAGTGTACGACATCGACGACCTGCAGCGCGTCGCGAACGCCGCGACCACGGCGATCGGCGAGGTCGTCCTTGTCAAGGAACAGACCTTCGTTCTCGATGCGGCGATGGGCTGCGCGCTCTCCTCGAACGACGCCTGCAACGCCACCACGCTGCTCAAGCAGGCGGGCAAGCTGATGCGCCGTGCGAAGGAAGGCAAGCGCCTGCACCACCGGGACGGCGCGCACGGCATCCGCCAGGCCTGAGGCGGGCGTCCCGGGCCGCGTGCTAACATCGCAGCCCTTTCAGGCCAGAAGCATCGCGCAATCATGACATTCCGGATTCACGCGCCCGAACGCACGCTCGCGGACCAACTCCAGCAGCGCATCGACCAGAAGACCAAGCCGCAGGGGGCGCTGGGCCGCCTGGAGCCGCTGGCGCTGCAGCTTGGCCTGATCCAGCAGACGCTCACCCCCGAGATCCGCCAGCCGCACATCATGGTCTTCGCCGGCGACCACGGCGCCGCGCGCGCAGGCGTCTCCGCCTTCCCGCAGGACGTGACCTGGCAGATGGTCGAGAACTTCCTTGCAGGCGGCGCGGCGATCAACGTCTTCAGCCGCCAGCTGGGCCTGGGGCTCACCGTCATCGACTGCGGCGTGAATCATGAATTCGGCACGCGTCCGGGGCTCATCAACGCGAAGCTCGGCCCGGGCACGGCGAACTACCTGGAAGAACCGGCGATGAGCGCTGCGCAATGCGAGGCGGCGCTCGCGCGCGGCCGCGAACTCGCGCATGCGCTGGCCGCGAACGGCTGCAACGTCGTCGGCTTCGGCGAGATGGGCATCGGCAACACCGCCGCGGCCTCGCTGCTGACGCACTGCCTGATCGGCGAGGGGGGCAACGGCGGCGGCGCCGACCTCGTGACCGTGACCGGCCGCGGCACCGGCCTCGACGATGCCGGCCTCGTGCGCAAGCGCGAACTCCTCGGCCAGGCGCTCGCGCGCGGCGGCCGGCCGACCGACCCGCGCACGGCGCTCGCCGAATACGGCGGCTTCGAGATCGCCGTGATGGCCGGCGCGATGCTCGGCGCGGCCGAAAAGCGCATGACGCTCCTGATCGACGGCTTCATCGTCACCTCCGCCCTGCTCGTCGCGCACGCGATCGCGCCCGACATCCTCGGCTACTGCGTGTTCGCGCACCGCTCGAAGGAGCCGGGCCACACCGCGCAGCTCGCGCACTTCGGCGTCGATCCGCTGATGGAACTGGACCTGCGCCTGGGCGAAGGCACCGGCGCCGCGCTCGCCTTCCCGCTGCTGCAGGCGGCGGCGAACTTCCTCAACGAGATGGCGAGCTTCGATTCGGCCGGCGTCAGCGGGAAAGACCACTAACAGGCAACCGAGGGCGCTACCTTCACGCAAATGCGCTACCAGCTCGAACTCTTCTTCACCGCGCTCGGTTTCTTCACGCGCCTGCCGGTGCCCGCCTGGGTACCGTGGTCGCCCGAGCGCCTGAACCACGCCGCACGCTACTTCCCGCTCGTCGGCTGGGTCGTCGGCGGCATCGGCGCGGCGAGCTGGCTCGCGCTGGTGCAGGTCTTCCCGCCCAGCATCGCGGTGCTGCTGTCGATGGCGGTGACGATCCGCGCCACCGGCGCCTTCCACGAGGACGGCTGGGCCGACGCCTGCGACGGACTGGGCGGCGGCTGGGACAAGGCCCAGGTGCTCGCGATCATGAAGGACTCGCGCATCGGCAGCTACGGCACCGTCGGCCTGCTGCTGATGCTGCTCACCAAGGCCGCCGCACTGATCGAGCTCTCGGCCACGGACGATGCCGCCGTCGCGACCGCGCTGTTCGTCGCGCATCCGCTGTCGCGGCTCGCCTCGACCAGCCTGATCCACACGCTGGCCTACGTGCGCGAGGACGAAACCGCCAAGGCCAAGCCGCTCGCGCGCCGGCTCTCCAGCCCGGAACTCGCGATCGCCGCGGGCTTCGGCGTCCTGCCGCTCGCACTGCTCGCACGCCAGGAAATCGCCGCGGTGCTCGTCGCCACCATCGCCGTGACCTGGTGGTCTGCGCGCTACTTCGTGCGCCGCCTCGGCGGCTATACCGGCGATCTGCTGGGCGCCACGCAGCAGGCCACGGAACTCGCCGCCTACCTCGCGATCCTCACGGCATGGAACTTCACCTGATCCGCCACCCCCGGCCCGACGTCGCGGCCGGCGTGTGCTACGGGCAGGCCGATGTCGGCCTCGCCGAGGCGGCCGACGCCGTCGCCGCGCGCCTGCGCCCCGTCCTGCCCGGACGCTTCGCGCTGCACGCGAGCCCGCTCGCCCGCGCGCGCCTGCTCGCCGCCGAGCTCGGCACCCCGGCGCTCGACGACCGCCTGAAGGAGATGCACTTCGGCGAGTGGGAGTTGCGCCCCTACGCCGAAATCGGCGCCGCAATCGATGCCTGGGCCGAGGATCCGCTCGGTTTCCGCGCCCCCGGCGGCGAGTCAGCGCACGAGATGGCCGCGCGCGCGCTCGACTGGCTCGACGGCCTGCTCGCCGCGGCGCCGCGCGAGCCGGTCGTCGTCGTCGCCCACGGCGGCCCGCTGCGCGCGATCGCCGGGCATCTGCTGGGCTTGCCCGCCGAGCGCTGGCTCGCGCTGGACTTCGCCTGCGGGCATGTCACGCGCATCGACGTCGAGGACTGGGGCGTCGTGCTGAAGTGGTTCAATCGCTGAAACGTCGCGCGATCCCCGGTTCGTGGGATAATTGCAGACTTTTCAACGCGCTATCCATCCCTTCTTGTCCTCCCCGATACTGCCTTCCCTGCCCGATTTCTCCGCGGGCCGCGTCCTGATCGTCGGCGACGTGATGCTCGATCGTTACTGGCACGGCTCGACGACGCGCATCTCGCCCGAAGCGCCCGTGCCGGTCGTGAAGGTCGAAGGGGATGAATACCGCGCCGGCGGCGCCGGCAACGTCGCGCTCAACGCCGCCTCGCTCGGTGCCGGCGCGGAACTGGTCGGCCTGGTCGGACGCGACGAAGCCGCGCGCCTGCTGCGCGAGCGGCTCGAAACGGGTGGCGTCGCGTGCCGCCTGCTGGAAGCGCCCGAGCACCCGACGATCACCAAGCTGCGCATCATCAGCCGCCACCAGCAGCTGATCCGCCTCGACTTCGAGGACAGCTTCGCGGTGCTGGAAAGCGCCGGCATCGAACAGGCCTTCGCGGAGGCGGTCGGCACGGCCGGCGCCGTCGTGCTGTCGGATTACGGCAAGGGCACGCTCGCGCAGATCGGCAGCCTCATCCGTGTTGCGCGCGAGCACAAGGTGCCGGTCGTCGTCGACCCGAAGGGCATGGACTTCGGCCGCTACTGCGGCGCGACGGTGATCACGCCGAACCAGGCCGAGTTCGAGGCGGTCGTCGGGCATTGCGCCGACGAGGCCGCGCTGCGCGGCCGCGGCGAGGCGCTGCGCGAAGCGCTGGACCTCGAGGCGCTACTCATCACGCGCTCCGAGCGCGGCGTGACGCTGCTCCAGAAGGGCCGCGAGCCGCTCGACCTGCCCACCCGCGCGCGCGACGTGTTCGACGTCACCGGCGCCGGCGACACGGTCGTCGCCGTGCTGGGCGCCGGGCTCGCCTGCGGCCTGTCGCTGCCCGAGGCGACCGCGCTCGCGAACGTCGCCGCCGGCGTCGTCGTCGGCAAGCTCGGCACCGCGACCGTGAGCCGCGCGGAGCTGCAGGACGCGCTCGCGAGCACGCATTGAGCAAGGACCCATCATGTACATCGTGACCGGCGGCGCCGGCTTCATCGGCAGCAACATCGTGCAGGGGCTCAACGCCCGCGGCATCAGCGACATCCTGGTCGTCGACGACCTCACCGACGGCCGCAAGTGCCTGAACCTCGCCGACGCGAACATCCGCGACTACCTGGACAAGGACGACTTCCTGCGCCGCATCCAGGCGGGCGAGGATTTCGGCACCGTCGAGGCGGTGTTCCACGAGGGCGCGTGCTCCTCGACCACCGAATGGGACGGCCGCTTCGTGATGGCCGTGAATTTCGAGTACAGCAAGGCGCTGCTCGGCTGGTGCGTCGCGCGCGGCGTACCCTTCCTGTACGCCTCGTCGGCCTCGGTCTACGGCATGGGGCCGACCTTCCGCGAGGCGCGCGAGTTCGAGCGCCCGCTCAACATGTACGCGTACTCGAAGTTCCTGTTCGACTGCCACCTGCGCCCGCAGCTCGCCGCCATCCCGAGCCAGGTCGCCGGGCTGCGCTACTTCAACGTCTACGGCCCGCGCGAGCAGCACAAGGGCAGCATGGCGAGCGTGGCCTTCCACTTCAACAACCAGCTGAACGAATCCGGGCGGCTGCGCCTCTTCGACGGCTGCGACGGCTACGGCCCCGGCGAGCAGCTGCGCGACTTCATCCACGTCGATGACGTCGTCGCGGTGAACCTGTGGCTGCTCGACAACCCGCAGGTGCGCGGCATCTTCAACGTCGGCACCGGCCGCGCCCAGACCTTCAACGCGGTCGCACGCGCGGCGATCAACTGGCACAAGGGCGGCGGCATCGACTACATCGCCTTCCCCGACCACCTCAAGGGCCGCTACCAGAGCTTCACCGAAGCCGACATCGGCGCACTGCGCGCCGCCGGCTACGACAAGCCCTTCATGCCCGTGGAGGACGGCGTGCCGCGCTACCTCGACTGGCTCGCGCAGCGCGCGTGAACACGCTCCCTCTTTCGATGACGACAACGTTTCCGACTCCGCAGGCGCGGCTGCGTGCATGGCTCAACATGCACATCGTCGACCACGGCTTCTTCCGTGCCGCATACAACAACTTCCACGACCTCGGCGGCGGCATGTACCGCTGCAGCCAGCCGAGCCCGGCGCAGATCCGCAAGTATCACAAGCGCTACGGCATCCGCAGCATCGTGAACCTGCGTGGCCACAGCGAATACGGCTCCTACGCGCTCGAGCGCGACGTGTGCCGCGAGCTCGGCATCACGCTGCACGACATCCGCCTGCATTCGCGCATCCCGCCGAGTGCCGAGCGCGTCGCCGAGCTGCGCGAGCTCTTCGAGACGATGGAGTACCCGGCGCTGATGCACTGCAAATCGGGCGCCGACCGCGCCGGACTCGGTGCAGCGCTGTACCGCATCTTCCGCCTCGGGCATCCGGTCGCCGACGCGCTCGAAGAGCTGTCGTGGCGCTACGGCCACTTCAAGCAGGCGCGCACCGGCGTGCTCGACTTCTTCCTGATGAGCTACCTCGCGTACAACGCGCGCACGCCGATCGACTTCATGGACTGGGTCCGGACGGTGTATGACGATCGCGCGCTGAAGTCGCAATTTCGCGCCGAAGGCTGGGCGAGCCTCGTCGTCGACAAGGTGCTGCACCGCGAATGAAGGATTCGATCGCCCTTTACCGCCGCCTGCTCGCGACCATCCTGCCCTACCGCAGGGTCGTCGCGATCTCGGTGATCGCGATGATCGCCGCGGCGTCGCTCGAGCCGGTGATGCCGGCACTCCTGAAGCCGCTGGTCGACAAGAGCCTGATCGCGAAGGAACACGCCGCGCAGTGGCAGGTGCCGCTCTTCCTGATGCTCGCCTTCCTCGCGAAGGGCCTCGCCGAATACGCCGCCAGCGTGTCGAGCCAGTGGGTCGCGAACAAGGCGATCACGGACCTGCGCCAGCGCGTCTATCGCCACCAGATGCACCTGCCGCTGTCCGTGCACCAGGCCGAGGCGCAGGGCCGCATGATGTCGCGCATCCTGTACGACATCCCGCAGGTCGGCAGCGCCTTGTCGAACGCGTGGATCATCGTCGTGCGCGACACGCTGGTGATCATCGGGCTCGCGGGCTACCTGCTGTGGACGGCGTGGGAGCTGACCCTGCTGCTCCTCCTGATCGCACCGGTCGTCGCCTGGGCGATCCGCAACGCGAGCCGCAAGCTGCGCGGCGGCAACCGCGCGATGCAGGAGACCGCCGCACGCATGACCGGCACCGTCGGCGAGAGCCTCACGGGCATCCGCGAGATCAAGCTCTTCGGCACGCACGCGCACGAGGACAGTCGCTTCGCCGACATCTCCGAGCGGCTGCGCAAGGAAACGATGCGCACGGTGCGCATCTCCTCGGTGAACGTGCCGCTCGTGCAGGTGCTCGCGGCGACCGCCGTGTCGATCGTGATCTGGGCGGCCTCGGCGCTGTCGGCGCAGGATCGGCTGACGCCCGGCACCTTCGTCGCGTTCGTCGCCGCAATGGCGATGCTGTTCGAGCCGATCCGCCGCCTCACCAACGTCAATACCGTGATCCAGAAGGGCCTCGCCGGCGCGCAGAGCATCTTCGAGCTGCTCGACCGCGAGCCCGAACCCGACGCCGAGGGTGCCGACGGCCCGCGCGCGCGCGGGGCGCTGCGCTTCGAGCAGGTCCGCTTCCGCTACCCCGGCCAGACCGAGCCCGCGATCCGCAACTTCACGCTCGACATCCCGCCCGGCAGGACGATCGCGCTGGTGGGCGCCTCGGGCAGCGGCAAGACGACGACGATCCAGTTGATCGCGCGTTTCTTCGAACCCGAATCCGGCCGCATCCTGCTCGACGGCGCACCGATCGGCGAAGCCCCGCTCGCGTGGCTGCGCGCGCAGATCGCGTGGGTGGGTCAGCAGGTCGTGCTGTTCGACGACACGGTGGCCGCGAACATCGCCTACGGCCGGCCGGATGTTGCAGAAGAAGACGTCATCCGCGCGGCGCGCCACGCGCACGCGATGGAATTCATCGACAAGCTGCCGCAGGGCCTCGCGACCCGCGTCGGCGCCAACGGCAGCCAGCTCTCGGGCGGCCAGCGCCAGCGCATCGCGATCGCGCGCGCCTTCCTGAAGGACGCGCCGATCCTGCTGCTGGACGAGGCGACCTCGGCGCTCGACAACGAGTCCGAACGCGCGGTGAAGGACGCGCTCGCCGAGCTGCGCCAGAACCGCACCGTGCTCGTCGTCGCACACCGGCTATCGACGATCCGCGACGCGGATCTCATCGTCGTCATGGAGCACGGCCGCATCGTCGAACAGGGCAGCCACGCCGAGCTGTCGGCCGCGGGCGGCGCCTATGCACGGCTGCTGGCGAGCGGCGAAGGCATCGCGCCGGAAACCGAGGCGCTGCCGATGGAGCCCGCTCCGGCGCCGCGCTCCTGAGCGGGCAACCCGCGCCTTACTGCGGGTCGAAGGTGTAGCCGAAGAGCTCGATGTCGGGCGCGAAGCGCTCGCCGACCAGCGCGGCGAGCTCGTCGGTGTAGTAGCTGCGGTAGTCCTTGCCACGATCCGTCGCCTGGCGCTTGTGCGGCAGCTCGGGCGCCCGGATGCCGATGCGGCGGCACGCTTCCTCGAAGTCGTCGTGCAGGTTCTCGTAGCGGCCGATGAAATCGACCAGCACCTTGCCGTGCAGGTCGATCACGTAATCCGACTGCAGGTCGATGCTGGTGTCGACGTGGTACTGGTAGGGCCGCTCCGGGTCGAGCTTCCAGCGGATGAACTCCTCGAAGGTCTCGACGTGGCTCATCAGGTGCGGGCGTTCGCGGCGGATGTGGTGGAAGGAGCTGACCTGCAGGTCCCACGGGTTGCGCACGAACACGAACTTGAACAGCTTCTCGAACAGCTCCTGCGGCAGCATCTCCTGCGCGGCGATGATCTTCGAATGGCGCGGGAACTTGATGCCGAGGCGATGGCCCGAGAGCGCCGACAGGCGCGAGCACAGGAACTGCACCGGATACCACGGATCGCGGAAACGCAGCGGACTGAGCGCGTCGCGCACCGAGGTGCCGCCGGTCTTGGCGGTGTGCACGAAGAGGAAGTTGTATTTCAGGGACAGCAGCATCTTTCAGCCTTTCAAGGGCAATTCGTTGTTCGGGGTGACGCCGAGGCGCGCAAGGTAGGCCGCAGCGGCAGCGTCGCGCGTGTAGGCGGAGACCGCCGCACGCAGCACGTCCGGCGGCTGCGGCGCGTCGAGCGTCGCGGCCATTGCGGCGGCGAGGCCATCGGCGTCGCCGACCGGCACCAGCGGCCCCCAGCGTCCGCCGGCGAGCACTTCGCGCGGCCCGCTCGGGCAGTCGGTGGACACGCTCGGCACGCCCAGCGCCAGCGCTTCGGTCAGCACATTGGGCGAGCCCTCCCATGCGGAACTCAGCACGAACAGGCGCGCCTTCGTCATCCACGCGTAGGGGTTCGGCGTGAAGCCGGGCAGCGCGACGTCGCCGGCCACGCCGAGTTCGGCGGCGAGCTGTTCGAGGCGGCTGCGCCCGCGGCCGTCGCCGAGGATCACGAGCCGGGCCGGCCGCGTCGCACGCAGCTTCGCGAAGGCGCGGAGCAGCGTCGGGAAATCCTTCTGCTCGGTCAGCCGGCCGGCGCCGAGGATCAGCGGCACGCCGGTGTCGGCGATCCAGGGGTGCTCGGGTACTTCCTGCGCAAGCGTCGCCAGCCGCGGCGTCACGACCGGATTGCGCACGACGGACAGGCGCTCGCCGTCGAGGCCGGTCAGGCGCGCCGCGTCCTCGCGCACACCATCGGAGACGCACACAACGTGATCGACATGCGGATAGAAGAGCCGCATCGGCGCCACGCGCAGCCAGCGCGCGAGGCCGCTGCGCCCTTCCAGCGCCGCCGACAGGTTGGTGCCGAGGCGGCCGACGATGCGGCAGGGCACGCCGGCGAGCGCACGCGCCGCCACCGCCGCACGGATCGCACGATCCTTCGCCGCCAGCAGCG
Organism: Aromatoleum toluvorans; assembly: GCF_012910905.1. GTDB lineage: Bacteria > Pseudomonadota > Gammaproteobacteria > Burkholderiales > Rhodocyclaceae > Aromatoleum > Aromatoleum toluvorans. The sequence goes on along the minus strand of NZ_WTVN01000006.1, from coordinate 136,190 downwards.
CCACGGGACGCGCCCGGCGCAGGTAGCGCGCGAGCGGGCCGATCGCGAGCGCACTGTGGCGCACGCCGAGGTCGATCAGCTGCACGCCGGGCGGCAGGGAGCCCAGATGCGCGCTGTCGGCACGGATCGCGAGCAGGTCGACACCGATGCCACGCGCGGCGAAGCCCTCGACGAGGTTCAGCACCATGCGCTCGACGCCGCCCTCGCCGGAGAAGGAGATCAGGACTGCCAGCCTTGTCATCTGCCGATACTCATGCGAATTCCCGGAAGCCGAGCGCGGCGAGGTAGGCGCGCGCGCTGCCTTCGTCGGTGTAGCCGGCGACCGCCGCCTGCGAGGCGGTGCGCGACGCCGGCGTGTCGAGCTGGGCCGTGAGCGCGTCGGCGAGCGCCGCGTCATCGCCGACCGGCACGAGCGGCCCGACACGTCCGCCGTCGAGCACCTCGCGCGGCCCGCTCGGGCAGTCGCACGCGACCGCAGGCGTGCCCAACGCAAGCGCCTCGATCAGCACGACCGGCATACCCTCCCAGCGCGACGTGAGCGCGAACACCGCGGCACGCGCCATCGCGGGATAGGGGTTGGCGATGAAGCCGGGCAGCGCCACGTCGCCGGCCACCCCCAGTTCGGCCGCGAGCTGCTCCAGTTCGCCGCGCCGCCGCCCCTCGCCATGGATCAGCAATCGGCAGGGACGGGTCGCGCGCACGCGGGCAAAGGCGCGCACGAGGCACGCGAAATCCTTGCGCTCGGACAGTTCGCCGACGCCCAGGATCACCGGCGCACCACCGTCGCTCAGCCAGGGATGCTCCGGCGCCTCGGCCGCGAGCGTGCGCAGCCGGGCCGTGATGATCGGGCTCGGCACGACGCTGATCGACTCTCGCGGCAGCTTCGCGTGCGCCGCGAGGTCGTCCGCCGCGCCGGCCGAGGGCACGAGCACGGCGTCCGCCGCGGGGTAGACCCAGCGCATCGACGCGGTCTGCACCAGACGCTCCCACGCGCCGCGGCTCGCGAGATTCACCGACACCGTGGTGCCCAGCCGCACGCCGACGCGGGTCGGCACGCGCGCGGCCCAGCGGGCGAAGATCGCGGCGCGATTGACCCGATCCTTGTCCGACAGCAGCGCGGCCGGACGTTCGCGGCGCAGGTAACGCACCAGTGCCGGCAGCGCCGAATTCACGTGACGGGCACCGAGCGGCACGCGGCGCACGCCATCCGGCACCGATTCGAACGTCGGGCCGTGACCTGCGACGCCGAGCACGTCGACCTTCAGCCCCAGCCGGGCGATCGCCGGCACGAGGTTGCGCAGCACCCGGTCTACGCCGCTGTGACCCGACGTGGCAGCGAAGACGGCGAGATCGGCGCTCACGCCCGCGCTCCTTCCTGTTCGAGCAGGCGCTGGAACAACGCCTGATAGCGTCCGGCGCAGGTGTCGACGGTGTACTCCTGCACGGCCGCGCGGCGCAGTCCTGCATCGCCCGGCGCATCGAGGGCGCGCTCCATCGCCGCGGCGAGCGCCGCGACGTCATCCACCGGCACGATGGGCGCGACCTTGCCGTCGGCCAGCAGCTCGCGCGGGCCCGACGGGCAGTCGGTGGCGACGACCGGGGTGCCCAGCGCGAGCGCCTCGGTCAGCGCATTGGGCGAACCTTCGCGCCGCGACGACAGCACGAACAGCGCCGCGCGCGACAGATAGCGATAGGGGTTGGGGTCGAAGCCGGGCAGCGCGAAATCCTCCGCGACGCCGAGCCTGGCCGCCTCGGCCTCGAGCTCGGCACGCAGCCGTCCTTCGCCCAGGATCATCAGCCGGCACGCGCGCCGCCGCCGCACGCGGGCAAAGGCCTGCAGCAGCACATCGAAGCCTTTCACCTGCCCCAGCCTGCCCACGCCCATGACCAGCGGCGGCTCGCCGGCCCCGAACCACGGATGCTCGAGCGGTGCCGCCGCCTGCTGCGCGAGCCGCGCCGTCACCACCGGATTGCGGATCAGATGCACGCGTTCCGGCGCCAGGCCGGCCACCGCCGCGATGTCCGTGACGATGTCGGCGGAATTGCCGACCACCGCCGCCGCGGCACGATGCGTGATGCGGATCAGCCAGCGCTTGCGCCACCGGCTCCACGGGCTCGACTCGGCAAGGCGCGCGGAGAAATTGGTGCCCGGCCGCATGACCAGCCGGCTGCGGCCACCCACGAGCGCGCGCGCGAGCAGGAAGGCAAGCGCCGCCCTGTCCTTGCCGCACAGCACGAAATCGGGCTTCGCCGCGCGCAGATAGCGCTGCAGCACCGGCTGGATGCCGACGAGGCCGCTGCGCCCGGTCTCGACGAGCCTGACGCGCGAATCCAGCGCCTCCAGATAAGGCTCGGCGCGGCGCCGGGTGACGAAATCGACCTCGACCCCCCGATCGGCGAGCCCTCCCGCCAGATTGACCAGCATGCGCTCGACACCACCGTCGCCGAACGATGGCATGAAAATCGCAAGCCGCATGCACACACTCCGAACGAAGGGGCCGATTATAGCCGAACGTCCTCGAAAGCCGCGGGAAGACCGCAAGCGCGGCGTATAATCCGCGCCTGTCACGAATGCACCCAGGGACGATGGCGCTCGACCTCATCTATCTCGCGCGCGGTCGGCCCCAGCGCCCGCGTGCCAACCTGATCCAGACCCTGCATACGGTCGAAGCCCTGACGCTCGCGGGCGCGCATGCCCGTTTGTACCTCCCGCCGGTACCCCGGACCTTCGACTTGCGGTCCTTCCTGTCGGGCATGGGCGTCCATGCGCCCATCGACATCCGCCCGCGCGCTTCGCTGCACAGCAAATGGGGCGGCTGGCCCTTCGTCCTGCTGCATCGAAACGAGCTGAAGAAGGCAGCGGCCGTGTATACCCGGGTGCCGGACTTCTCCCTGCTGCTTGCCAGAACGGGATGCCCCCACTACCTCGAGGTGCATGACACGGCGGAGCTGGAAGACGCGGGCATGGTGGCGCCGCTGCTGGGCGCACAGGCGAAGGGCGTGCTGCGCGGCTTGACCGTGATCACGCAGGCCGGTCGGGATGCCTTGGTGGCCATGGGTTTCGACGCGTCCCGGATCATCGTGCTGCCGAGCGGCGTCGATCTGTCCGCCTTTTCGCGCTTGCGCGCGCTCGAAGCGGGCGATTTCGCCGATCCCCATTGCCTGTACGTGGGACGCATCAGCCGCGACCGCGGGCTGCCGCTGCTGGAAGGCATTGCGGCGGCCGGCATCGAGGTGACCCTGATCGGCCCGCGCGACGACGAACCGCACACCCGCCCCCCCGCGCTGCACATCGAGCCCGCCGTCCCGCACGCCGCGGTGCCCGATGCGCTGGCGCGCGGGAGCATCGCGCTGATGCCCTACCAGGCCGATCTGCGCCATGCGGCAACCATCAGCCCGATCAAGCTGTTCGAAGCGATGGCGGCCGGCCGCCTGGTGCTGGCATCCGACCTGCCGCCGATCCGCGAGGTGGTCTGCGACGGCCAGAACGGGCTCCTGCTGCCGCCGGACGACCCCGAGGCGTGGGTAGCGGCAATCCGGCAGGTCCGCACCCAGCCCGAGCGGGCGGCCGAGATGGCACAGGCAGGTCGCGCCACGGCACAGCGTTTCGGGTGGAGCGAGCGCGCACGCAAGCTCCTGGAATTCCTCGAAGTCAATCATTCATGAATCAACAGCTATCGAACTGGACGCGGCAACTCGGCGTGATCGGCCTGGGCCTGTTCGCCCTGAGCAGCGTCTTCCAGACAGCGCCGGGGCACATCGGGCTGGCCCTGTGCCTGCCGTCGGCGCTGAGCGCAGCCTGGGACAAGCGCCGGCAACGCATGGACACCGTTACCGCGCTCGCGCTCCTGATCGCGCTGTGGCTGCTCGTGCGCTATGCCCTGCAGGTCGGATGGGGCGTCGGCGATCCGGCACTGCTGAAGGTGCGCAACGTGTTCGTGGACTGGCTGTTCGTGCCGCTGTTTGCCGTTCTCGCCCTGCTGCCGTGCGCAGACCCGCTGCAGCGCATCCGGCGCTTGTGGCTGCTGTCGATGCTCGGCTTTTCACTCGGCATCATCGGCTTCCTCTACCGCACGGGTATCGGTGTCCTGTGGTCGGGCGAACGCCTCGGCTTCCATCTGGAGCGCCCGCTGGGCATCGGCCTCTATGCCGGCTGCTTCCTGATCGCGCTGGTGACGACGTGGCGCCAGTGGTGGTTCGCCCCCCCTCCCTGGCGCTGGCCGGCGCGCGTCGCCGGCATCGCATTCACCGCCCTGTTCGCACAGGTGCTGATTGCGACGCAGAACCGGAGCACCTATCTCGGCGCGGCCATCGTGATCGGCGTCGCCGGTCTAAGTTTCGCGATCAGGCTCGTGCGCGGCGGCGCGAAGGGAATATCCGCGCGCACGATCGCCGTGGCCGGCGTCGCCGTCGCATTGATTGCAGCCGTGGTCGCCACCAACTTCAATGCGGTTGCCACGCGCCTGCAGGCGGAACACACCATCGTCAGCGGCGTTGCCGCCGAGGGCCTTGCGCAGGCCCCGACCTCATCCATCACCATACGTCTGCGCCTGTGGCAGTACGCACTCGAACGCTTCCCCGACGCCCCCCTGATCGGCCAGGGATTCGGCGAGGTCGGCGGCGTGATCCGGCGCGATCTCGTGCCGCGCCTTGCCCCCGACGCCACTAGCGACGGCAATCTGGTCTATACGCAGGACCACCTGCACAACAGCTACCTGCAGACCTTGTGGTCGCAAGGCCTGCTCGGCGTGATGCTCTGGGGCGCGCTGATCGTGCTGCTGGTCCGCGATGCGACGCGGGCCGCCAAGGACAATCCCGCCTGCCGGGCCCTGATGCCCGCGATGTGGGGCATGCTGATCTTCATCGCCGTCTGGGCGCTGACCGACTACCGCCTGAGCCACCCGGACATGCGCTTCTTCACCCTCCTGTCCCTGCTTTCCCTGCGGCTGCTCGGCCTGGGCGCCACCGACGGGCGGCGACGCCCCGACGCCGAGCCCGGAGCCGCCGGATCACTGGCATGAACCGCATCCTCATCGTCCGCACCTCCGCGATCGGCGACATCGTGTTCGCCTCGCCCTTCCCCGCCGTGCTGCGCAAGGCCTACCCGGACGCGCACATCGCGTGGCTCACCGAACCGGGCCTTGGCGCGCTGGTCGCCGACGACCCGGACGTCGACGCCGTGCTGCCCTGGCCCAAGGCCGAGTGGGCGAAACTGTGGCGCGAGCGCCGCTTCGTCGCGCTGTGGCGCTCGGTGCGCGAATTCCGGCGGATGATGCACGCCGAACGCTTCGACCTCGCGCTCGACATGCAGGGCTTGCTGAAGAGCGGCATCGCGACCTGGCTGTCGGGCGCGAAGCGCCGCGTGGGACTGGGCTCGCGCGAAGGCAGCCGCTTCCTGATGACCGAAGTCGTGCCCAAGGGCGGGATCATCGAACGCATCAGCTCGGAATACCGTTTCCTCGCCGAACAGCTCGGCCTGCCGGCGGGCGATTTCGTGCCCTTCCTGCACGTCAATCCGGCCGCGGAGGAACGCGCGCTCGCGCTGCTCGCCGAACATGGCCTCGCACCCGGCCGCTACGCGGTCTTCGCCCCGTTCACGACACGCCCGCAGAAACACTGGTTCGAGGACGCCTGGCAGGCGCTGGGACCGAAGGTCGCCGCCGAACTCGGCCTCACGCCGGTGATCCTCGGCGGCCCCGGCGACCGCGAAGCGGCCGCGCGCATCGCCGCGCCCGGCACCGGCATCCTCAACCTCGCCGGCGCGACCAGGCTCCCGGAAGCGACTGCGGTCGTCAAGCACGCCGGCCTCGTCATCGGCGTCGACACCGGCCTCACGCACATGGGCATCGCGTTCGCGCGCCCCACCGTGTCGATCTTCGGTTCGACGCGCCCCTATCTCGACACCGGACGGCCCAACGCGCGCGTGATCTGGCTCGGACTGACGTGCTCGCCGTGCAAGCGCAGCCCGACCTGCAACGGCGCCTTCACCTGCCTGCGCGACATCAGCGCCGAGCGCGCGCTCGCCGAAGCGCGCCTTGCGCTCGCCGCCGGGGCCGGCGCGTGAAGGTGCTGCACGTCGAAGCCGGCAAGCACTTCTACGGCGGCGCGCGCCAGGTCGCGTTCATCCTCGAAGGGCTGCACGCGCGCGGCATCGACAACGTGCTCGCGTGCCCGGTCGGCAGCGACATCGCGACGGCCGCCGCCCCCTTCGCGACCGTCGTGCCGATGGCGATGGGCGGCGACGCCGACATCGCGCTCGCCGGAAGGCTGAAGACGCTGATCCGCACCGCGCGCCCCGACGTCGTGCATCTGCACAGCCGCCGCGGCGCCGACCTGTGGGGCGGCGTCGCCGCACGCCTCGCGGGCGTGCCCTGCGTGCTGTCGCGCCGCGTCGACAACCCCGAGCCGCGCTGGCTGGTCATGCTCAAGTACCGCCTCTACGACCACGTGATCACGATCTCGGAAGGCATCCGCGACGTGCTCCTCGCCGAGGGCCTCGCGCCGGAGAAGGTGAGCTGCGTGCGCAGCGCGCTCGATGCGACGCCCTGGCTCGTGCCGGTCGACCGCGCCGCGTTCTGCCGCGAATTCGACCTGCCTGCCGACGCGCTGACGATCGCGATGGCAGCACAGCTGATCCCGCGCAAGGGCCACCGTTACCTCCTGGACGCCCTGCCGCCGCTGCTCGCCGAATTCCCGGCGCTGCATGCCGTGCTCTTCGGCAAGGGGCCGCTCGAAGCCGAACTGCGCGCCGAGATCGCCGCCCGCGGCCTCGCCGATCGCGTGCGCCTCGCCGGCTTCCGCGACGACCTGCCGCGCTGGCTCGGCGGCGCCGACATCCTCGCCCATCCGGCCGACATGGAAGGGCTGGGCATCGCGCTGCTGCAGGCCTCCGCCGCCGGCGTGCCGATCGTGACGAGCCGCGCCGGGGGGCTCCCCGAGGCGGTCGCCGACGGCGTCAGCGGCCTGCTGATCCCGCCCGGCGATGTCGATGCGCTCGGGGCCGCGCTGCGCCAACTCCTCGCCGACCCGGCCCTGCGCCGTCGGCTGGGCGACGCGGGCCGCGCGCGCATCCTCGCGGAGTTTTCCATCGACGCAATGGTCGAGGGCAACCTCGCCGTCTATCGCCAAGTGACCGGGAACCGACCCTCATGACGATTCCGTCGCTCCACATCATCGGCAGCCGCGAAATGGGCGGCGCCGAACGCTGGTTCGTGCGCTTCCTGCGCGCCATGCAGCGCGCCGGCCTGCCGGTGCAGGCGCTGGTGCGCAGCGGCGGCGACCTCGCCACCCGCCACCTCGCCGGCATCCCGACGCACGAGCTGCCGATGCGCACCGTGTGGGACCCGCTCTCGCGCTGGCAGGTGAGCGCCTACGCGCGCGCCGCCCGCACGCCGATCGTGCAGACCTACATGGGCCGCGCCTCGCGCCTCACGCACCTGAAACCCGGCCGCGGCCAGATCCACGTCGCGCGCCTCGGCGGCTACTACGCGCTGCATCCCTTCCGCCACGCGCACGCGTGGATCGGCAACACGAAAGGCCTGTGCGACTGGATGATCCGGCACGGCCTGCCGGCGGAGCGCGTCCATCACATCACGAACTTCGCCGATGCGCCGATCCCCGTCGACACGGCAAAGGTCGCGGCGCTGCGCGCGCAGATCGGCGCCCGCGACGACGACTGGCTGCTGCTGCACCCGGGGCGCTTCGTCAAGGTCAAGGGCCATGCGACGCTGCTCGCCGCCTTCGCGCGCCTGCCCGCCGAGATCGCCGGTCGCCGGCCGCGCCTGATCCTGATGGGCGACGGCCCGCTGCGCGAAGCCCTCGAAACGCAGGCGCGCGAGTTCGGCATCATGGACCGCATCGTCTGGGCCGGCTGGCAGCATGAGCCCGCCCAATGGTTCCACCTCGCCGATGCGGTTGTCTTCCCGTCGCGCGACGAGGAGACGCTCGGCAACGTCGTGCTCGAAGCCTGGGCCTACCGCAAGCCGCTCGTCGCGACCGCCTTCCGCGGCGCGCGCGAGATCGCCCGCCACGGCGAGGACAGCTGGATCGTGCCGTGCGACGACCCGGCCGCGCTCGCCGCCGGCATCGAAGGGCTGCTCGCCGATGCCGCGCTGCAGACCGCCTTCGTCGCGCAGGGCGTACGCCGCGTCACCGACGACTTCGGCGAAGCCGCGATCCTCGCGCGCTACCAGGCACTCTACGCGCGGCTCGCCGGCGGCTGACGCCGCGTCATCGTGCGACAATGCGCCCTGAGTTCCCGCCCGCCCCCGCCATGAACCACGGCATCAACATCCTGATGTACCACCAGATCGGCGATTTCGCACCGATGCAGGCGCACCGCTCGACCTACTGCCGCGTCGACCGCTTCGCCGCTCAGATGGCGTGGCTCGCCCGCTTCGGCTATCGCGTGCTGTCGATGGACGAGGTGCTCGCGTGCGTGAAGGGCGAGATGGCGATCCCCGAGCGCGCGGTCGCGCTGACCTTCGATGACGGTTACGAGAACTTCTACGAGCACGCCTGGCCGATCCTGCAGCGCTACCAGTTTCCGGCGATGGTCTACCTGATCGCCGGACTGATCGGCAAGCCCTCGGAATGGTTCGCGCGCGACGGCCGCGACACGCCGCCGCTGATGAGCGCCGAGCGCATCCGCCAGCTGCGTCGCGAAGGCTGCGACTTCGGCGGCCACTCGGTGAACCACGTCAAGCTCGCCGAGCAGGACACCGCGACGATCCGGCGCGAAGTCAGCGACTGCAAGGCAATGTTGGAAGACCTGCTGGGCGAAGCCGTGCCGCACTTCTGCTATCCCTACGGCAGCCACGACATCCGCGCCGTCGAGGCGGTCGCCGAAGCGGGCTACGCGTGCGCGACGACCTGCCTGCGCGCGCCGGCGACCGCCGCCGACGACCCGCTGACGCTGCCGCGCAAGGCGGTCTCCTACGGCGACACCTTGGTCGGCGTGCTGTGGAAGATGCACCTCAAGAACACGCCGAAGCAGCCGCCGATCCGGCGCGCGGCGTTCGCGCTGCCGGCCTGAGCCTGCGGGACGGCGGCGTCCCGCACCGCCCCTGTGCCCGTCAGTGGGCCTCGTCCCAGTTGTTCCCCGCCCCGACCTCGACCAGCAGCGGCACCGCGAGCTCGGCCACCCCGCCCATGCGCGCGGGCAGTTCGCGGCGGATCAGCTCGAGCTCGTCGCGCGGCACTTCCAGCACCAGTTCGTCATGCACCTGCAGGATCAGGCGCGACTTCAACCCCGACGCGCCGAGCCAGCCGTGCACCGCGATCATCGCTTTCTTGATCAGGTCTGCCGCCGTACCCTGCATCGGCGCGTTGATCGCCGCGCGCTCGGCCCCCTGGCGCCGTCCCACCTGCTGCGCGCGGAGGTCGGGCAGATACAGCCGGCGCCCGAACACCGTCTCGACGTAGCCCTTCGCCTTGGCCTCGCCCTTGATGCGCTCCATGTAGTCGGCGACGCCCGGATAGCGCGCGAAATAGCGGTCGATCCAGCCCTGTGCGGCCGCGCGGTCGATGCCGAGGTTCTTCGCCAGCCCGTGCGCGCTCATGCCATAGATGAGGCCGAAGTTGATGACCTTGGAATAGCGGCGCTGCTCGCTGGTGACTTCCGCGGGGGTGACGCCGAACACTTCCGAGGCGGTCGCGCGATGCACGTCCTCGCCGTGCGCGAAGGCTTCCAGCAGGCGCGCGTCGCCCGACAGGTGGGCCATGATGCGCAACTCGATCTGCGAATAGTCGGCCGACACGATCACGTGGTCGCGCGGCGCGATGAAGGCCGCGCGGATGCGCCGCCCTTCGGCGGTGCGGATCGGGATGTTCTGCAGGTTCGGTTCCGAACTCGCCAGCCGGCCGGTGACCGCGACCGCCTGCGAGAAGCTCGTGTGCACGCGCCCGGTCTTCGGATTGACCATGCGCGGCAGCTTGTCCGCGTAGGTGCTCTTCAGCTTCGCGAAGCCGCGGTGCTCGAGCAGCAGCTTCGGCAGCGGGTAGTCGTCGGAGAGCTGGACGAGCACCTCCTCGTCGGTGGAGGGCTGGCCGGTCGCGGTCTTCTTGACCACCGGCAGGCCCAGCTTGCCGAACAGGATCTCGCCGAGCTGCTTGGGCGAACCGAGGTTGAACGGCTGCCCGGCGAGCTCATGCGCCTCGCGCTCCAGCGCCATCAGGCGCCGCCCCAGCTCCTCGCTCTGCTGCGCGAGCAGGAAGTCGTCGATCAGCACGCCGGTGCGTTCCATGTCGAACAGCACCTGCATCGCCGGCATCTCGACGTCGCGATACAGCGCGGCCAGCGCCGGCACCGCTTCCAGCTGCGGCCACAGCGTCCGGTGCAGGCGCAGCGTGATGTCGGCGTCCTCGGCGGCGTATTCGCTCGCACGCTCGAGCGCGACCTCATCGAAACCGATCTGCTTCGCGCCCTTGCCGCACACGTCCGTGTAGGGAATCGTCGTCAGACCCAGATGGCGTTTCGCCAGCGAATCCATGTCGTGCGACTTGTCGCTTTCCAGCACGTAGGACTCGAGCAGCGTGTCGTGCGCCATGCCGGCGAGGCGGATGCCGTGGTTCGCGAGCACGTGCGCGTCGTACTTGAGGTTCTGGCCGAGCTTCGCGTGGGCGTCGGATTCGAGCCACGGCTTGAGGCGCGCGAGCACCTCGGCGAACGGCAGCTGCGCCGGCACGTCCGGCCCGCGGTGCGCGAGCGGCAGGTAGGCCGCCTCGCCCGCGACGGTCGCGAACGACATGCCGACGAGCTGCGCCGCCATCGGGTCGAGGCTGGTCGTCTCGGTGTCGAACGCGACCAGCGCGGCGGCATCGAGCTTCGCCAGCCAGGCGTCGAACGTCGCCCAATCGAGGATCGTCACGTAGCTGCCGCGATGCGCACCCGGCGCCGCGGGCGGGTCCGTCGCCTCCACGGCGGCGACCGCGCCCGATGCCTCCGGCGCAGCGGCGTTCGCCGACCGGGCGCCGCCCCCGTCCTTGCGCACCGGCGCCGACCCGCCCGGCCCGTCCAGATCCTTGAGCCAGCCGCGGAACTCGAAGCGCTCGTACAGCGCGCGCAGCGCCGCCTTGTCGTCCCCGCGCGCGGGCAGCGCGTCGAGTTCCAGCGGCAGCGCGACGTCGGTCGCCACCGTCACGAGCTTCTTCCCCAGCGGCAGGAAGTCGAGATGCTTGCGCAGGTTCTCGCCGACCTTGCCGCCCACCTTGTCGGCGTTCGCGACGAGGTTGTCGAGCGTGCCGTACTCGGTGAGCCACTTCACCGCCGTCTTCGGCCCGCACTTCTCGACACCCGGCACGTTGTCCACGGCATCACCGACCAGCGCGAGGTAATCGACGATGCGCTCGGGCGGCACGCCGAACTTTTCCTCCACGCCGGCCTCGTCGAGCACCTCCTCGCTCATCGTGTTCACCCACTTCACCCCGGGGCGCACGAGCTGCGTCAGGTCCTTGTCGCCCGTCGAGATCACGACCTCCCAGCCGCGCTCCTGCGCCTGGCGCGTGAGCGTGCCGATCACGTCGTCCGCCTCGACCCCCTCGACCGCCAGCAGCGGCCAGCCTTCCGCCTGCACCGCCGCATGCAGCGGCTCGATCTGCGCGCGCAGGTCGTCGGGCATGGGCGGGCGATGCGACTTGTATTCCGGGTACAGCTCGTCGCGGAAGGTCTTGCCCTTGGCGTCGAACACGCAGGCACGGAATTCGGCCTTGTAGTCGCTTTCGAGCCGACGTAGCATCGACAACACACCCCGAATCGCCCCGGTCGGCTCGCCCTGCGACGTGCGCAGATCCGGCAACGCGTGGAAGGCGCGATACAGATAGCTGGAACCATCGACGAGCAACAGGACGGGCATCAGGCAGATTTCCTTGCGGGGATCCGGGGCGCAGCCCGGAATCAGAAGACGCCGGCTCACGGACCGGCAGAACGACAAGACGAGAACAACATGGCCGCGAAAGAGAAAATCCCCCCCAGCGCCCCGAGCAGCACCGCGCCGCGCTTCAATGCGCGCGAATCGTGGCGCATCTTCGGAATTATGGCAGAGTTCGTCGAGGCGACCGAACGGCTCAACGCGATCCGGCCGGCGGTGTCGATCTTCGGCAGCGCGCGCATCCCGCCCGACCACATGTACTACCTCCTGACCGAGCGCATCAGCCGCCTGCTCTCCGACGCCGGCTTCTCGGTGATCTCGGGCGGCGGCCCGGGCATCATGGAAGCCGCGAACAAGGGCGCCTACTTCGGCAAGAGCCCGTCGATCGGCCTCAACATCCAGCTGCCGATGGAGCAGAGCTCCAACCCCTACCAGGACATCTCGCAGACCTTCCAGCACTTCTTCGCGCGCAAGTTCATGTTCGTGCGCTTCGCCTCGGCCTACGTCGTGATGCCGGGCGGCTTCGGCACGCTCGACGAGTTGATGGAAGCGCTCACGCTGATCCAGACCGGCAAGGGCCGCAAGATCCCGATCATCCTCGTGCACGGGCCGTTCTGGAAAGGCATGATCGACTGGTTCCGCGATCGCCTGGTCGCCGAGCGCATGATCAACCCGGAGGACCTCGACCTGATCCAGGTCATCGACACCCCCGAGGAAGTCGTCGAGGCGATCTTCAAGCACTACGAGCACCGCGGCTTCCTGCCGCTGCCCGAGGAGCATGAACTGCTGCTCAACCTGTGAGGACGGACGCACGGCGCGGGTCCTGCTAGAATCCGCGCATATAAGGAGAGCACAATGCGCCGCAAACTCATCGTGCTGCTGATGGCCATCGCGACCCCGGTCGCGGCCCAGCAGCCCCCCAAGCTCGAACCGATTCCCGAACCGCCGCCGATGCCGGCCGGCGATCCGTCGATGGACCCGGAAGTCACGATCGTCAAGCGCGGCCAGGACACGGTCCAGGAGTACCGCATCCGCGGCAAGCTCTACATGATCAAGGTCACGCCCCCGCACGGCGTGCCCTACTACCTCATCGACCACGAAGGCAACGGCATCATGTCCCGCCAGGACGTGCTGCCGTCGCTCTCCGTGCCGATGTGGGTGATCAAGTCCTGGTAATGCCATTCCGGCCCGCGGGCCACTGACTCACCGCCTATCCTCACATGTCCGTTTTCACCGCCGTTGCCCCCGAGACGCTGTCCCGCTGGCTCGGCCACTATGCCATTGGCCGCCTCGTCGAGCTGCAGGGCATCTCGGCCGGCGTCCAGAACAGCAACTTCTTCGTCACGACCACGCTCGGCCGCTACGTGCTGACGCTGTTCGAAGCGATCCCGCGCGCCGAGCTGCCTTTCTACCTGCACCTGATGGCGCATCTCGCGCGCCACGGCCTGCCGGTGCCCGCACCGATCGCCAACCGCGACAACGAATACCTCGGCACGCTCAGCGACCGGCCCGCCGCGCTGGTGATGCGCCTGTCGGGCAAGTCCGAGATGACACCGGGCGCGCCGCACTGCGCACGGGTCGGCGCGATGCTCGCCGGCCTGCACCTCGCCGGCCTGTCCTACGGCCGCAAGCAGGACAACCCGCGCGGCGCGGCGTGGCGCACCGCCGCCGCCGCCCGCGTACGCCCCTTCCTGCCCGCGGACGAACAGGCCCTGCTCGACGCCGAGCTCGCCTTCCAGGCCGCCGTGGACTACGCCAGCCTGCCGCAGGGCGTGATCCATGCCGACCTTTTCCGCGACAACGTGCTGTGGGACGGCGACCACGTCGGTGGCGTGATCGACTTCTACTTCGCCGGCCACGATGCGCTGCTCTTCGACGTCGCCGTCACCGTGAACGACTGGTGCACGACCGCCGACGGCGAACTCGACCCGCAGCGCAGCGCGGCGCTGCTCGACGCCTACCATGCCGAACGCCCCTTCACCGCTGCCGAGCGCGCAAGCTGGCCGGCGATGCTGCGCGCGGCCGCACTGCGCTTCTGGCTGTCGCGCGCCGAAGACTTCCACCTGCCCAAGCCGGGCGAGATGGTGCTCGTGAAGCCGCCCGCCGAATACCGCGACATCCTGCGCCTGCGCATCGCGGCGGCGCCTTCCCTGCCGCTCTGAACGATGAACGAACCGCATTCGACCCACTCCGCGCACCATTCCGCCGATCCGGCCGGACACGGCGCGCCGCATCGCCGCCATCCGCTGCCGCCGCCCGGTGACGTCACCCCGGCCGACACCCTGAAATGGATCGTCGCGGGCTGGAAGACCTTCACCGCCAGCCCTGGCATCTGGGTCGTCCAGACCCTGGTGCTGATCGTCGCCCTCAGCGCCCTGGGCCTCGTGCCCTTCCTCGGCTGGGCGCTCGCGCCGCTCGCCTTCCCGGTCCTCGTCGCCGGCATGCTCTCCGGTGCCCATGCGCTGGCGCAGGGCGAGCCGCTGCGCGTCGACCACCTCTTCGACGGCATCCGCCGCCATGCAGGCAATCTCCTCATGATCGGCGGCTTCCACCTGCTCGGCGCCCTGCTCGCAGCCCTCATCGCCGCGGCCGTCGGCAGCAGTGCGGCCCTGACCGGCATGCTGGTCGGCGCCTTCGCCGGCATGAGCCTCGCGGCCGGCGGGGTGATGCTCGCCGTCGCGGTGTTCACGGTGCTGTGGGTGCTGCTGCTGATGGCGCTGTGGTTCGCGCCGGCCCTCGTGATGCTGCAGGGCGTCTCGCCGCTCGACGCGATGAAGCTCTCGGCGCGCGCCTGCCTCGCCAACCTCACCAGCTTCATCGTGCTCGGGTTCATCCTCTACGTGCTGGTGTGGATCGCGATGCTGCCGGCCGGGCTCGGCATGCTGGCCCTGGTCCCGGTGCTGGCCGGCGCCCTGCACGCCGCCTGGAAAGACACCTTCGCCCCCGATCGCCCGCAGCCGGCTCCGGCGCTGCTCGCCCCCATCGACACCGCCGACGAGTAGCGCATGCAAGCACGACAACTCCCGTCCGGGCGCGGCTTCGCGTGGCTCGGCGAAGGCCTGCAGATCTGGCGGCGCAACCCGGCGCTGCTCACCTTCGCGTCATTCGGCTACCTGCTGCTGCTGATCCTCGTTTCCGTGGTTCCCTTCCTCGGCCAGATCATCGCCTCGCTGCTGATGCCGATCCTGTCGCTGGGCGTGCTCAACACCTGCCAGGCGATCGACAAGGGACGCAAGGCGGGGCCGGACGTGCTGTTCTCCGGCTTCCAGCAGAACCTCCCCGCGCTGGTGACGATCGGACTGATCTACCTTGCCGGCAGCCTGCTCGTGTTGCTGCTGACGTCGCTCGCCGACGGCGGCACGCTGCTCAAGGTGATGACCAGCGGCGGCAAGATCGAAGCCGAGGTCGCCACCAGCACCGGCTTCACCCTCGCGCTGCTGATCGCAATCACGCTGTCGACGCCGGTCATGATGGCCTACTGGTTCGCGCCGCTGCTCGCCGGCTGGTGGAAGCTCTCGGCCCCCAAGGCGATGTTCTTCAGCTTCTACGCGTGCCTGCGCAACTGGCGCCCCTTCCTCGCCTACTCGATCGCACTGGCGCTGTTCGGCGCGGTCCTGCCCGGCATCCTGCTCGGCATCGTCGGCCTGGCTTCGCCGATGCTCGCGACCCTGCTGTCGGTGCCGCTGCCGCTGCTGCTCATCCCCATCGTCTTCGCCAGCTTCTACGCCAACGCGCGCGACATCTTCGGCGAACCCGGGAATGCCTTCGAACAACCCTGACACGGGTGCGCTGGGCCTGCTGGGCGGCACTTTCGACCCGATCCACTTCGGCCACCTGCGCCTCGCCGAGGAAGCGCGCGAGGCGCTGAACCTGGCGCAGGTCGCGCTGATCCCCGCCGGCCGGCCGCCACACCGCGGCGCACCGCAGTCCCCGGCGGTCGACCGGCTGGAGATGGTGCGGCTCGCGAGCGCCGGCAACCCCGGGCTTGTCGTCGACGCCGGCGAAGTGTTCGCGCACAGCAAGAGCTACACCGTGCTGACGCTGGAACGCCTGCGCGCGCAGCACGGACCGGACCGCCCGCTCGTGCTGATCCTCGGCGCCGACGCCTTCAACGGGCTGCCTAGCTGGCACCGCTGGCAGGACCTCTTCGCCCTCGCCCACATCGCCGTCGCCAATCGCCCCGGCTTCGCACCGCACGGCCGGCGCTGGCCGGGCACCCTGTCGCCGGAACTCGACGCCGCCTGCGCAGGTCGGATTGACACCGACCCGACCGTCCTGCACCAGAACCCTGCCGGACGGGTCGTCCCCTTCGACATGACGCCGCTGGCGATTTCCGCATCGCTGATCCGTGACCTCATCCACGGCGGGCACAGCGCCCGCTATTTGCTGCCCGATCCGGTTCTCGACTATATTGGGTTGCACCACCTCTACCGCAAAACCTGATGGACACCTGCACACTCGAAGAAACCGTCGTTGCCGCCCTCGAAGACATCAAGGCCAAGGACATCGAAGTCATCGACACCACCAGGCTGACCTCGCTGTTCGACCGCATCATCATCGCCACCGGCGATTCCAACCGCCAGACGCGGGCGCTGGCGCGCAACGTGCATGACAAGGTTCGCGAGGCGGGCGCCCCCGTCGTCAGCATGGAAGGCGAAGAGACCGGGGAATGGGTGCTGGTGGACCTCGGCGACATCGTCGTGCACATCATGCAGCCGGCGATCCGCAGCTATTACAACCTCGAAGAACTGTGGGCCGCCCCCTCGACCCTGCGGCGCGGCCGCGCGGCCGCGAGCGTCGCGGCGCAATGACAGCTTCGCTGCCGCCGGCCATCGGCCGGCGGCAAACCCGCCACCCGCTCCCGTGAAGCTCTCGGTCGTCGCCGTCGGCACGCGCATGCCCGCGTGGGTCGAGGCCGGATTCGACGAATTCGCGCGCCGCATGCCGCGCGAGCTGCCGCTGCAACTCGTCGAGGTGAAGGCCGAGCCGCGCACGACCGGCAAGACCGTCGAGGCGATGATGACGGCCGAGGCCGCGCGCATCGAAGCGGCGCTGCCGCCGCGCTGCCGCCGCGTGATCCTCGACGAGCGCGGCGCCGACCTCACGACAGTCGAACTCGCGCGCCGGCTCGAAGCCTGGCAGGCGGACGGCAGCGACGTCGCGCTGATCGTCGGCGGCCCCGACGGCCTCGCACCGGCGCTGAAGGCGAGCGCGCACGAACGCCTCCGCCTGTCGAGCCTCACCCTCCCGCACGCCCTGGTGCGCCCCCTGCTGGCCGAGGCCCTGTACCGCGCCTGGACGGTACTGAAGAACCACCCCTACCATCGCGAGTAGGGCCGGCGAAGCCTCACTGGTCCGAATCGGGCCACCTGCGCGGCCATTCGCGGCAATCGCTTGCAGGAAGGGTAGAATCCGCCACATCAACCGCGGCATCCCGCCTCCCATTTCCCGGCACTCATGTCCAGTCTCCAAGCCCGAATCTACCTCGCCTCGCGCAGCCCGCGCCGGCGCGAACTGCTGCGCCAGATCGGCGTTCCCTTCGACCTGCTGGTGTTTCGCGGCGGCGAACGCGGCGCGGATGCGGACGTCGACGAAACACCGCTGCCGGACGAGGATGTCGAGCACTACGTCGAACGCATCGCACTCGTCAAGGCCGAAGCCGGCTGGCGGCGCCTGCAGTGGCGCACCCTGCCGCTCTACCCGGTGCTGTCGGCCGACACGACGATCGAGCTCGACGGCGAGATCATCGGCAAGCCGGCCGATGCGGCCGATGCCGCGGAGATCCTGCGCCGCCTGTCGGGGCGCACGCATCGCGTGCTGACCGCGGTGGCGATCAGCGACGGCACGCAGACACGCAGCCGCATCAGCACCAGCGACGTGCGCTTTCGCGCGCTCACCGACCTCGAGATCCGCCACTACATCGCGACCGGGGAGCCGATGGACAAGGCCGGCGCCTATGGCATCCAGGGGCGCGCGGCGATCTTCATCGAGGAGATCCGCGGCAGCTACACCGGGATCATGGGGCTGCCGCTGTTCGAAACCGCGCAGCTGCTCGACGCCTTCGGCTATCCGCTGTAAGCTCGGGCGGCTCCCGCCCCCGGGCGTCGGGCCGCGCCCTCGATGGGCAATGCGCAATCGGTGCCTCACGTCTGCGCTTGCGCATTTCCCATTGGCAGCTATTCCATGAGCATCGAATTCCTCATCAACTTCACGCCGCAGGAGACGCGCGTCGCGATCGTCGAACAGGGCGTGGTGCAGGAACTGCACGTCGAGCGCACCGCCAGCCGCGGCATCGTCGGCAACATCTACCTCGGGCGGGTCGTGCGCGTGCTCCCGGGCATGCAGTCGGCCTTCATCGACATCGGCCTCGAACGCACCGCTTTCCTGCACGTCGCGGACATCTGGAGCGACCGCCACAACGGCGACACCGGCAAGCCGATCGAGCGCATCCTCACCGAAGGCCAGAACCTCACCGTGCAGGTGCTGAAGGACCCGATCGGCACGAAGGGCGCGCGCCTGTCGACGCAGGTCAGCATCGCCGGGCGGCTGCTCGTGTACCTGCCCCAGGAAAAGCACATCGGCATCTCGCAGCGCATCGAGGACGAGGCCGAGCGCGAGGCGCTGCGCGAGCGGCTCACGCGCCTCGTGCCCGAGGACGAGGCCGGCGGCTTCATCGTGCGCACGATGGCGGAATCGGCCTCCGACGAGGAGCTCGCGGCCGACATCGCCTACCTCCGCAAGCTGTGGGGCGAGATCCGCAACAGCGCGACCGGCCGCTTCCCGCCGAGCGTGCTGTACGAGGACCTCGGCCTCGGCCAGCGCGTGCTGCGCGACCTCGTCAACGACGACACCACGCGCATCCTCGTCGACTCGCGCGAAAACTTCCAGAAGCTCACGAGCTTCGCTTCGGAATACAGCCCCAAGGTCCTGCCGCTGCTCGAACACTACGGCGGCGAGCGCCCGCTCTTCGACCTGCACAGCGTCGAGGAGGAGATCCAGAAGGCGCTCGCGCGGCGCGTCAGCCTGAAGTCGGGCGGCTACCTGATCATCGACCAGACCGAGGCGATGACCACCGTGGACGTGAACACCGGCGGCTTCGTCGGCGCGCGCAACTTCGACGACACCATCTTCAAGACCAACCTCGAGGCCGCGCAGACCATCGCGCGCCAGCTGCGCCTGCGCAACCTCGGCGGCATCATCATCATCGACTTCATCGACATGGAAAACCCCGAGCACCGCGACATGGTGCTCGACGAGTTCCGCAAGGCGCTCGCGCGTGACCACACGAAGATGACCGTCAATGGTTTCACCGCGCTGGGTCTGGTCGAGATGACCCGCAAACGCACGCGCGAATCGCTCGCCCACCTGCTGTGCGAGCCCTGCCCGACCTGCGGCGGCCGCGGCGAGGTGAAGACCGCGCGCACGGTGTGCTACGAGATCCTGCGCGAACTGCTGCGCGAGGCGCGCCAGTTCAACGCGCGCGAATTCCGCGTGCTCGCCGCCCCGAACGTGATCGACCTCTTCCTCGACGAGGAGTCGCAATCGCTCGCGATGCTGTCGGACTTCATCGGCAAGAAGATCTCGCTGCACCCGGAGGCGAGCTACTCGCAGGAACAGTTCGACATCGTGCTGCTGTGACGCCCCCCGCGACATCCCGCGGCGGGGAGCCGACGAAGCAGCGTTTCGGCAGCGCGCCGCTGCGCTACTTCGCGGCGACGCGGCCCGCTTTCCTCTCCGTCACGCTGGTCGGCTGCCTCATCGGGCTCGCCGCCGCGCGCGCCGACGGCATCGCGCTCGATGCGTTGCGCGCGCTCGTGACGGTGCTGTTCGCGCTGCTCGCGCATGCCGGTGCGAA
The DNA here is from genome assembly GCF_012910905.1 of Aromatoleum toluvorans. Taxonomy (GTDB): domain Bacteria; phylum Pseudomonadota; class Gammaproteobacteria; order Burkholderiales; family Rhodocyclaceae; genus Aromatoleum; species Aromatoleum toluvorans. The sequence goes on along the minus strand of NZ_WTVN01000006.1, from coordinate 116,468 downwards.
CGTGCTCAACGACTACCACGACGCGCTGAGCGGCGCTGACGACGCGAACGCGGACCGGCTCTACCCCTTCACCGGCGGCAGCCGCTTCATCCAGAACGGCGTGCTGACAACGAACCAGACCGCACGCTTCGCCTATGCGCTCTTCGGCCTGGTCGTGCCCGCGGGACTGTGGCTCGCCTACGGTTCGGGGGGCGGCCTGATTGCGATCGGGCTCGCGGGACTCGTCCTCGGCTGGGCTTATTCCGCGCCACCGCTCAGGCTCGCGAGCCGCGGGCTGGGCGAATTCGCGATCGCCGGCGCGTGGCTGCTGGTCGTCGTCGGGGCGGATTTCGTGCAGCGCGGCACCTTCGCGTGGACGCCGGTCGCGGCGGGCGTCTCGTTCGCGCTGCTGGTCGCGGACCTGCTCTTCATCAACCAGTTTCCCGACCGCGCCGGCGACGAAACCGCCGGCAAGCACACGCTGGTCGTGCGCCTCGGCGCCGACACCGCGAAGTGGGGCTACTTCGCGATCGCGCTCGCGGCCTACGGCTGGCTCGTACTGCAGGTCGGGCGCTACAACCTGCCGCAGGCCTGCGCGGCCGCGGCGCTGACGCTGGTGCTGTCCTTCCATGCGGCGCGCCAGCTGCGCGAGCACGCCAATGAGCCGGCCGAGCTGCGCCCGGCGATCAAGCTGACGATCGCCGCAGCGAACCTGCACGGCCTCGTGCTCGCCGCGACGCTCGCGTTCGCGCGCCACGCCTGACCCAACCTTCGGATCTGAACACATGATCGGACGCATCGCCGGCCACCTGCTGGAAAAGAACCCGCCCCAGATCGTCGTCGACGTGCACGGCGTCGGCTACGAGATCGACGTGCCGATGAGCACCTTCTACGGCCTGCCGGCGACCGGCCAGCCGGTGTCGCTGTTCACGCACCTCGCGGTGCGCGAGGACGGCCACTTCCTCTACGGCTTCGCCAGCGCCGACGAGCGCGCGGCCTTCCGCCAGCTGCTCAAGGTCTCCGGCATCGGCGCGCGCACCGCGCTCGCGGTGCTGTCCGGCCTGTCGGTCACCGACCTCGCGCAGGCGGTCGCGCTGCAGGAGGCGGGCCGGCTCGTGAAGATTCCGGGTATCGGCAAGAAGACTGCGGAACGCCTGCTGCTGGAGCTGCGCGACAAGCTCGGCAAGGCGTTGCCGACGCTGGGCGCGACCGTCACAGCGGGGATTGCCGCGCCCGCCCCCGACGCGCGCAGCGACATCCTCAACGCCCTGCTCGCGCTCGGCTACAACGAGAAGGAAGCGCTCGGCGCGTTGAAATCGGTGCCCGAGGACAGCGGCGTCTCGGATGGCATCCGCCTCGCGCTGAAGAGCCTGTCGAAGGGCTGAAGCACCGCGAGTCGCAGGGCGGATGAGCCGAAGGCGTTATCCGCCGCACGTTTTTTCCGATCGGCCTGCGGCGGAAGGCGCTTCGTTTTTCCGCCCTGCGCCGGAACGCCTGAATTCGGGGGCACCCCCCAGGCTTTCGCAGTAAACTCGCGCCATGATCGAAACCGACAAGCTGCAGGCCCCGCGCCTGATCTCCGCGCAGCCCGCCGACCGCCAGGAAGACGCCGTCGAGCGCGCGCTGCGCCCGAAGCGGCTCGCCGAATACGTCGGCCAGGCGAAGATCCGCGAACAGCTGGAGATCTTCATCGCCGCGGCGCGCCAGCGCAGCGAAGCGCTCGACCACGTGCTGCTGTTCGGCCCGCCGGGGCTCGGCAAGACCACGCTCGCGCACATCGTCGCCGCCGAAATGGGCGTGAACCTGCGCCAAACTTCCGGCCCGGTGCTCGAACGCGCCGGCGACCTCGCCGCGCTGCTGACCAACCTCGAGCCGCACGACGTCCTCTTCATCGACGAGATCCACCGCCTGTCGCCAGTCGTCGAGGAGATCCTGTACCCGGCACTGGAAGACTTCCAGATCGACATCATGATCGGTGAAGGTCCTGCCGCGCGCTCGGTGAAGCTCGATCTGCCGCCCTTCACGCTGGTCGGCGCGACGACCCGTGCCGGCATGCTGACCAACCCGCTGCGCGACCGCTTCGGCATCGTCGCGCGGCTCGAGTTCTACACGCCGGAGGAGCTCGCCTTCATCGTCGGCCGCTCGGCGCGCCTCCTCGACGTGACGATCGACGACGACGGCGCCTTCGAGATCGCGCGGCGCTCGCGCGGCACCCCACGCATCGCCAACCGCCTGCTGCGCCGCGTGCGCGACTACGCGCAGGTGAAGGCCGGCGGCGACATCACCGCGAAGGTCGCCGACGCGGCGCTGCGCATGCTCGACGTCGACCACCTCGGCCTCGACCTGATGGACCGCAAGCTCCTCGGCGCGATGCTGGAAAAATTCGCCGGCGGTCCGGTCGGCCTCGACAACCTCGCCGCGGCGATCGGTGAATCCTCGGACACCATCGAGGACGTGCTCGAACCCTACCTCATCCAGCAGGGCTACCTGCAGCGCACGCCGCGCGGGCGCATTGCCACTGCCGCCATCTGGGAGCATTTCGGCCTCGCGCGACCGGGACGCGGCGACGGCGACCTGTTCGGCGCCTAAGCCGGCACGATGCGCACCTTCATCGCCTTCACGATGGCGCTGTGCCTGCTGGGCGGCGCCTGGCTGCTGCAGGGCCCGGCCTTCTTCTGGCCCGACCAGCTCGACCCCTCGCGGGGCGTGCTGCTCGGCGGCCTGTCATCGCAACTCCTCGGCGCCGGGCTGCTGACGATCGCCGGCCTCGGCGCGATGGTGATCCGGCGTGCGGCCCGCGGTGTCCGCAGCGTGCCGACGCGCGGATGGCAGCTCCGCTACTTCCTGCTGATCCTGCTCGCGCTGGGCCTCGTCAGCGCGGCCTTCACGCTCGGCGAACGCGGCCCGAACCCGGACTGGCGCGCGCCCGGTAGCGCCGCCGATCCGACGTAGGGCGGAAAAGCCGAAGGCGCCTTCCGCCGGATGCTTCCAGCCGCGGGAATCCCGTACAGGCCATACGGCGGAAGGCGCTACGCTTTTCCGCCCTACGTCCGGAGCTCCCGTCGGACGCCGATCAGCCGACCTGGACCGCCAGCCCCTTCAGGTATTCGCCCTCCGGCACCGCCAAGCCGATCGGGTGATCCGCAGCGGCGGACAGCCGGTGCAGGATGCGCGCGTCGACGCCCGCATCGCTCGCCGCCCCGGCGACGATCTTCTGGAAGAGCTCCAGGCCGATGCCGCCCGAGCACGAATACGTCATCAGGATGCCGCCCGGGTTGAGCAGGCGGAAGCCGAAGAGGTTGATGTCCTTGTACGCCCGCGCGGCGCGGTCGGCATGCGCGGCCGACGGCGCGAACTTCGGCGGATCGAGCACGATCAGGTCGAAGCGGCGCCCGTCGGCCTTCAGCGCACGCAGCGCCGCGAACACGTCGGCCTCCAGCCACTCGGCACGCCCCGCGTCGAGATGCGGATTCAGCGCGACGTTGCGGCGCGCGACGTCCAGCGCCGGCCCGGACGAGTCGATCGACAGCACCGAGGCTGCGCCGCCCGCGAGCGCCTGCAGCGAAAAGCCGCCGGTGTAGCAGAAACAGTTCAGCACGCTGCGCCCGTTCGCGAGCAGCCCGGTCAGCTTGCGGTTGTCGCGCTGGTCGAGATAGAAACCGGTCTTGTGGCCGGCGACGACGTCGACCTCCATGCGCACGCCGTTCTCGACGATGGTCAGGACTTCCTGCGGCATCTCGCCATGCACGCAACCCGTTGTCGGCTCCAGACCTTCGAGCTTGCGCACGTCGGAGTCGGAACGTTCATACACCGCCTTGCAGCCGGTGGCCTGCACCAGCCCGGCGACGATCGCATCGCGCCACTTGTCGGCGCCCGCGCTGGTGAGCTGCACCACGACGACGTCGCCGAAACGGTCCGCGATCACGCCGGGCAGGCCGTCGGATTCGCCATGGATCAGGCGCACGCCGCTCTCGTGCGCGAGCAGCGGATGCGTCGCCCGGCGGGCAACCGATTCGGCGACGCGGCGCTTGAAGAAGACATGATCGATCGATACATCCGGCGCAAAGGTCCACATGCGCGCGCGGATCTGCGACTCCGGCGACCACGCGGCGCGCCCGAGCGGACGGCCGTCGTCGGCGACGACCTCGACGGTGTCGCCGGGCCGCGCGCGGCCTTCGAGGCCGGCCACGGAACCGGCGAACACCCACGGGTGGCGGCGCAGGAGCGAACGCTCCTTGCCGGGATGGAGAACGAGCTTGGACATGGTGCGGATCGCAAAGGAAATCAGGCGCGTGAGTTTATCGCCGCGCGTCCCGCCTCGCCAGCCAACGCGCCGCCGTCCGATGGCGACGCGCCACGTCTCACTCCTGCATGCGTCGGCGGATGCGGTCGGCCGTGTCGAGCAGTTCGGGCAGATCGCGCGAGCCCAGCAGGCTGCCGAAATGATCGATCGCGCGTGGCGTCAGGAACAGATGGCCGTTCTCGCGGCGCACGATCCAGCCGAGTTCGACGAGATGCACGATCTTGCGCCGCACCGTCTCGCGCGGCAGACCGGTCGCGGCGGCGATCGAATAGGCATTGCAGGGACGCATGACGGAAGCGAGCCGGTCGGCGTCGAGGTCCAGGGCGGACTCGCTGTTGTTCTCGAGCGCACCGAGGTTATGCAACGCGATCTCACCGAGCAGCAGCGGCAACAGGATGTCGCGCTCGAACTCTTCAAACAGGCGCCTCAGGCTGCGGATCTGGTAGCGCGCAAGCAGGATCGCCGCAGCACGCAGCGGGCTCGCGCAAGCGCCCTCCTCCACCGCATACCCGCGCTCGCCGGCGTTCGGGCTGATGGCTTCGTTGTATTCTTTAGTAGTGCGGCTCATGGCTGCCTTGCTCCTGACGTCCCCACCAACGGACGTAAGGCAGACTTGTTGGGGTCGGACAACCGGGCTTATCCGGTTGTGCTCGTTTTGAGCATAGCGCACGCGCGACTTCCAATCGGGATTTTCGCTACCCGATTTGGGCATGCATTTGCAAGCCCCTAATATCTAGAAAGTATTTCCGCCCGAAACGTCCTCAGCGACGGCGGGCGCGGGGGTGCGCGGCGTCGTAGACCTTTGCGAGATGCTGGAAATCGAGGTGCGTATATACCTGTGTGCTACGAATGCTGGCATGGCCGAGAAGTTCCTGAACCGCACGCAGATCGCCGCTCGACTGCAGCACGTGGCTCGCGAAACTGTGGCGCAGCATATGGGGATGCACATGGACGCCGAGCCCGCGCGTCTGCGCCCAGCGCGCCAGGCGCGAGCGGATCGCCCCGGCGCTCATGCGCGTGCCGCTACGCGTGACGAACAGGGCGGCCTCGTCCCCCGCGGCGAAATTGCCGCGTTGCGCGAGCCACGCCTGCAGCGCTTCGACGGCCCGGGAGCCGACCGGAACCGTACGCATTTTGTTACGCTTTCCCCGCACGGTCACCAGCCGCTCGACGAGGTCGAGGGCGGGGCCGACGTCGAGCGCGGCCAGCTCCGCGAGGCGCAGCCCGGAGGAATAGAGCAGCTCGAACATCGCGTGATCGCGCACGTCCAGCCCGTCGTCGGGCTCGGCGTCGAGCAGCGCCTGCGCCTGATCGGGCGACAGCGCCTTCGGCAGCGGCTGCGGGGATTTCGGCGGACGCACGCCTTCCGCGGGGTTGACCTCCATCTCCCGGCGCTGGCGGATGAACCAGCGGAACAGCCCGCGCCAGGCCGACAGCACGCGCGCAATCGAACGCCCGCCCAGGCCCTCGCCATGCATGCGCGCGACGAAGCGGCGGATGTCGTGCCCCGTGAGCGCCTGCGGCGGACGCCCGTCGGCGAGCCGCTGCAGGCGCTCGAGATCGCGGCGGTAGTTCTCCAGCGTCAACGCCGCGGCGCGGCGCTGGGTCGCGAGATAGCCAAGATAGTCCGCCAGCCACGCCGGCGGCGGCTGATCCGCGACAACGGCGGGGTCGTCGCGGCCCGTCATGCTCAACCCAGCTGGCGACGCAGCGCGGAGGCGACGATGTCGCCGATGCGCGAGACGTAGAGCGTGCCCATCTCGGGGTAGAAGCGCTCGCTCTCCTGGCTGCCGAGCGCGAGCAGGCCGAACACCTGCGCCTCGCGCCGCAGGGGGATCAGCGCGACCGAGCGCACGTGCGCGGCGGCGGCGCCGAACCACTCGAGCACTTCGAGATTGACCGGCGCGCCGCAATAGGGATGGCGCATGTCGCCGACGAAGGAGCGCACGGCCTCGCTGATCGGCGCGAAATCGTCGCCCTCGCGGGTCAGCACCGAGTTCCAGACGCGCAGCGCGATGTTGGGCACGGCGAAATCGTCGCGCAGGTTCTCGAACAGCGCATGGCGCAGGCCTTCGTAGTCCTCGGCCTCGAGCAGATCGAGCGTCAGCCGATGGATCTTCTCGCCGATCTCGTCGTTCTCCTCGCCGAAACGGATCAACTCGGAGAGCTTGCCTTCGAGGAGCCGGATCTTGTCGCGCAGCGCGTGCAGCTGGCGCTCGGCGAGCGAGATCGCCTGCCCGCCGTGCGGATGCGGCACGGTCAACTGGGTGAAGAGTTCGCCGTGGTCGGCGAGAAAATCCGGATGTTCCTTGAGATAGCGTGCGACGTCGGCTGCATTCATGGAAAGACCACTCCCTGCGGACGGTTCGCGCCCGCACGTGTTCGTTGGCAATCGGCACGGCGCGTGGATGGCACGGCACCGCCCGCTTCGATCAGGCGAGCTCGATCTCGCCTGCAAATACCGTCACGGCCGGCCCCGTCATCAGCACCGGCTCACCGACTCCCCCCCAGGCGATCTCGAGCTCACCGCCGCGCGTCTCGACGCGCACCGGCGACGCCAGCAGCCCGCGCCGGATGCCCGCGACCACCGCCGCGCACGCGCCCGTGCCGCAGGCGAGCGTCTCGCCGGCACCGCGCTCATACACGCGCAGGCGGATGCGGTGCTCGTCCGCCACCTGCATGAAGCCCGCATTGACGCGGGCGGGGAAACGCGCATGGTTCTCGATCAGCGGTCCCTGCGCCGCCACCGGTGCGGCATCGACGTCGGCGACGACCTGCACCGCGTGCGGATTGCCCATCGACACGGCGGTGATCGCGACCGCGGTGCCGCCCACGTCGAGCGGCTGCACGACGGCCTCCGAATCCGAAACGAAGGGCACGCGCGCCGGCTCGAACACCGGCACGCCCATGTCGACGGTGACGAGGCCGCTGTCCTCGAGGCGCGGCGCGATCACGCCGGACTTCGTCTCGACGCGGATCTCGCGCTTCGCGGTGAGCCCCTGCTCATGCACGAAGCGCACGAAGCAGCGCGCGCCGTTGCCGCACTGTTCCACCTCGCCGCCGTCGGCGTTGAAGATGCGGTAGCGGAAATCCACGCCTGCCTGCGTCGCCGGCTCGACGACCAGCAGCTGGTCGCAGCCGACGCCGAAATGGCGGTCGGCGAGGAAACGGACGCGCCCGGGCGTGAGGTCGACGTGCTGGCGCACGGCGTCGATGACGACGAAGTCGTTGCCGAGGCCGTGCATTTTGGCGAAGCGCAGGTGCATGGAGGGTTCCGTCAGAAGGGTTCGAAGCGGCGCGAGCCGAATCCGAAGATTCTCGCGCAGCATGCGGGGGGAGTCCAGCGACGTCCCGATGGCACTACGCCAGCCGGCTCAGGATCGGTAGGGACGCTTCTCGCCCGGCGGACGCGTCTTGAAGCGCCGATGCACCCAGTAATACTGCTCCGGCATCGTGCGCACGACCGACTCGATCCACTGGTTCACGCGCAGGGTGTCGGCCTCGGCGTCCGCGGTCGGGAAGTCGGGCAAGGGGGCACCCAGTTCGACGACGTAGCCGCGCCCGCCGGGCAGCTGGCGCGTCACGCAGGGCACGACCGCCGCGCGGGCGAGCCGCGACAGGCGCGACACCCCGGTGATCGTCGCCGCCGGCACGCCGAAGAAGGGCACGAAGATCGTCTCCTTGCGGCCATAGTCCAGGTCCGGCAGGTAGTAGAACGGCCGTCCGGCCCTCATCGCCTTCACGGTGCTGCGCACCCCGTCCTGGCGCGACAGCAGCTGCTGGTCGCCGAAGCGGTTGCGGCCACGGTAGAGCAGGCGGTCGAAGACCGGATTGTTCTGCCGCGCATAGACGGTCACGCAGTCGAACTCCATCCCGATGCGCACGCCGCCCAGGTCGAGGCCCACGAAGTGCGGCGACAGCAGCATCACCGGCGTGCCGGCCTCGACCAGCGCACGCAGGCGCTCCAGTCCGGTGAAACGGACAATCCCCTTCAGCCGCTCCTCGCTCGCCCAGAACACCAGCCCGCGCTCCAGCAGGCTGCGGCCGAGCGCGCGGAAATGCGCACGCGCGAGGCGCCGGCGCGCCGCGGCGTCGAGTTCCGGAAAGCACAGGCGCAGGTTGACGTCGACGACGTGGCGGCGGTGGCGCGCGACCAGGTGCAGCAGCTCGCCGAGGCCTTGCCCCAGGAAAGCCAGCATCGGCAGCGGCAGCCAGTGCAACAGCCAGAAGAAGGCGACCGCGAGATAGCTGAAGAGCCTCATTGCGCCCGCCCTTCAGCCGGCGCCGGTTCGACCCCGGCAGGGCGCTTGTAGCGGTTGTAGCCCCACAGGTATTGCTGCGGGCAGGCGAGGATCAGGCGCTCGATCGCCCGGTTGATCGCCACGCAGCGCTCCTCGAGCGAACCGGCGATCGGCTCGGCCGGCTCCGACAGGCGCAGCACGTAGCCCGCGCCGCGCGGCAGGCGTTCGGTCCACAGCATGATCACGCGCACGCCCTTCACTTCGGACAGGCGCGCCGCGAGCGTCATCGTCCACGCAAACTTGCCGAAGAACGGTACCCACACCCCTTCGCCCTGCCCCGGCGCCTGGTCCGGCAGCATGCCGACCATCTCGCCGCCGCGCAGCGCCTTCACGAGGCGGCGCACGCCGGAGACGTCGGCCGGCGCGACGCTGATGTTGCCGCGCGCGCGCCCCGCCTCCATCAGCGGTCCCAGCGCGGCCTTGCGAGGCGGGCGGAACAGCACGGTGATCGGGCCGTGCGTCGAACAGTACTGCGCGCACAACTCGAAGCAGCCGAGGTGCGGCGTCAGCAGCAGCACGCTCGCGCCGTCGGCACGCGCGCGTTCGAGCAGCTCGGCACCTTCGACGCGGACGATGCGCGACAGCACCTCGTCCTGCGGACGCAACCACACGTAAGGCAGCTCCAGCGCCTGGCGACCGGCTTCGCGGATCGCCGCGCGCAGGATCGCGGGATCCTCGCGCCCAAGCGCACGCGCGAGGTTTTCTTCGAGGCGGCGGGCGTACTTCGGCGAGAAGCGCCAGGTCAGCCAGCCGGCGAGGCCGCCCAGCCGGTGCAGCCAGGCGAGCGGAAAGCGGGCGAGAACACGGAACAGGAAATCGACGGTCACGGTCACAAGCGTCGGCGCGGGCACAGCCCGTCGGGCGGCGCACATTTGACCGACTGAATTCGGAAGCTATAATTATCGCTTACCCGCCGAGTTAATACGACAACTTGCAGGGCGGGGCCGCGAGCGCACCAGACCGGTCGCGGCGAACAAATACTGCTAAAGCGTCGCCTGCTCGACGAAATCCCCGGAGCCGGCAACGCCGGACAGCACCGGGGATTTTTGTTTTCAGGAGCAGTGCATGAGCAAGGAATTCCTCTTCACCTCGGAATCGGTCTCGGAAGGCCACCCCGACAAGGTGGCGGACCAGGTGTCCGACGGCGTCCTCGACGCCATCCTCGCGGACGACCCGAAGGCGCGCGTCGCCTGCGAGACGCTGGTGTCAACCGGCCTCGTCGTGATCTCCGGCGAGATCACCACCTCTGCGCACCCGAATTACCGCGAGATCGCGCAGGAAGTCATCCGCCGCATCGGCTACGACAACTCCGACATCGGCTTCGACTACAAGAGCTGCGCGGTGCTCGCCGCGATCAACCGCCAGTCGGCGGACATCGCCCAGGGGGTGAATGAAGGCGAAGGCATCGACCTCGACCAGGGCGCGGGCGACCAGGGCCTGATGTTCGGCTACGCGTGCAACGAGACGCCGAGCCTGATGCCGCTGCCCATCTACTATGCGCACCGCATCATGCAGCGCCAGGCCGAGCTGCGCAAGGACGGCCGCCTCAACTGGCTGCGCCCGGACGCGAAGAGCCAGCTCACCGTGAAGTACGTCGACGGCAAGCCGGTCGCGATCGACACCGTGGTGGTGTCGACGCAGCACAGCCCGGAGGTGTCGCATGCGCAGATCAGCGAGGCGGTGATCGAGGAGGTCATCAAGCCGGTGCTGCCGAAGGAGCTGATGCAGGGCGACGTGCGCTACCTCATCAACCCGACCGGCCGCTTCGTCATCGGCGGCCCGCACGGCGACTGCGGCCTCACCGGCCGCAAGATCATCGTCGACACCTACGGCGGCGCGGCCCACCACGGCGGCGGCGCGTTCTCCGGCAAGGACCCGTCCAAGGTCGACCGTTCGGCGGCCTACGCCGGCCGCTGGGTGGCGAAGAACATCGTCGCCGCGGGCCTCGCCGAGCGCTGCGAAGTGCAGGTCGCCTACGCGATCGGCGTCGCGAAGCCGGTGTCGCTGATGGTCAACACCTTCGGCACCGGCAAGGTCGCCGACGAGAAGATCGTCGAGTTGATCCGGCGCCACTTCGACCTGCGGCCGAAGGCGATCATCCAGGAACTGGACCTGCTGCGCCCCATTTACAGCAAGACCGCCGCCTATGGCCACTTCGGCCGTGACGAGCCGGAGTTCACGTGGGAGAACACCGACAAGGCCGCCGCGCTGCGCGCCGACGCCGGGCTGTAACACGCCTCATCGCGGGGCGCATGCCGCCCCGCGATGCGGCGCGCGCCGGGGCGGTCAGCGCCCGCGGGCGTCCGCCGTGTCGCTCAGGGCAGCTGGGCCGGATGGGTGAAGACGAAGTCGCGATCCTTCACCGGCTGATGGCAGTTGAAGCACTCCTGCACGAAGTTCGCGTCGGTGCCGTAGGGCTTCTGCGCCATGCCGACCCAGCGCGCGAAGCCCCAGCCGCCGGTCGCGGGGTACCTGGCGCTGTCCTTGACCATGAACTCGGCATGCACGAAATCGCCCGGCGCCAGCGCCGTTTCCCAGCGATCGTGCTTCACCCCCTTCCACACCAGCTTGCCGAGCACGGCGCCGTCCGGCCACGGATTGGTCTTGCCTTCGCGCACCGCCTTCACGGCGGCGTCGTTGCCGAGCACGGCACGCAGCGTGGTGTTGTCCGAGCGCTGATGCACGGCCAGCACCTGCCACTGGCGGTAGCCTTCGGGCAGCGTGATGCCGTTGGGGGCTGGCTCAACGGCAAAGGCCGATGTCGCGGCGCAAACCAGCGCGCCGATCAGCATGGGAAATCGTTTGCTCATGGAAAAATCCTCGTCGTCGGGGAAGGACGTGCCCGCAGGCGCGGCGCACGCTCAACTCAAACAGTCGACGAGCGCGAATTGTTCCAGGCAGAAAAAAGTTTCAGCGACGGCGCCGCTGCTGCGGGCTCACCGGGCCACGACCTTCGATGTGGCGGAACGTGATGCGCCCCTTGCTCAGGTCGTAGGGCGACAGTTCCAGCGAAACCTTGTCGCCGCACAGGATGCGGATGTGGTGTTTGCGCATCTTGCCTGCGGAATACGCCACAAGGTCGTGACCGTTGTCCAGGGTCACACGGAATCGGGCATCGGGCAGGACTTCGGTCACTACGCCACCCATTTCGATCAGTTCTTCCTTGGCGATGACAGTTTCTCCGGGGAAAGATGAAAAAAAGAAAAGGCCGGGCTTGTGCCAGGCCTTTCGGGGATGCGTTCCGGAACGGATTCCGGGATCCCGGTCCCGCCAGGGACCGGGGCGCGGCACGGTTGCCGCGCCGGCGCGGGCTTAGTCAGCCGCGCGGATGTTCGACGCCTGCTGACCCTTCGGGCCGGTCGTGATGTCGAAAGTGACACGCTGACCTTCGGCCAGGGTCTTGAAGCCAGACCCTTGAATCGCGGAAAAATGGGCGAAGAGATCGTCACCGCCGTTTTCCGGGGTGATGAAACCGAAGCCCTTGGCGTCGTTGAACCACTTCACAGTACCTGCTGCCATGTCTTGAATATCCTGAAAAACTGAAAAAATTGCCCTAAGGCGCGGGCGAAGGTCAAGACGGCAGGATGCAGAGGATGGAGTACCGCAGAAACAACAGCAGAGACCGAACCAGACAAACAACTGTGCTACTTGAAGATCGCTGGGCGCACTATGGACTGCATTGCCCGGTCTTGCAAACAAAATATGAATTCTTACATTTTTCGCTGTGCGGCCGGAGCCCGGCGCGTCCCGCCGGAGGGCATCGTTACATCCCGCCTCGTGCATGGCTTGCAGCGCCTGAAGCAAGGGGCGAGAGGAACCTGTATCGCCGAACCGCGAGCCCCCGGGATGCTCTAATATCCATTCTCGCACCCCCACTCCGGATTTACCCCATGCTTCATCCCGCGCGTCGCCTTCCTGTCCTGCTTTCGGGACTGCTGCTCGCCGGCTGCGCCTCCGCGCCCCCTCCCGCCGCCTACGAGGGCGAGAGCTTCTCCGCCGAATCGCCCTTCGTCACCTGGAGCACCCGCGACCCGGATGCCGCGTGCGAGGTGGCCAAGCGCGCGCTGCTGAGCCAGGGTTACCAGGTCGACGCGACCAAGGCGACGCGCATCAAGGGCGAGAAGTTCTTCCTGCCGAAGGCCAACTACGGCATGACGCTCGACATCACGCTGGTGTGCCTGCCCAGCAACGTCGGCACCGCGATCTACGCGAACGCGCTGCAGACGCGCTACGAGCTGAAGTCCGCGGCGACGAGCGCCGGTGTCGGCGTCGCGGGCATCGGCTCCATTTCGCTGCCGTGGACCGCCGACAAGGAGGCGCTGATCAAGGTCGGCGAGGAGACGATCTCAGACCCGGACTTCTACAAGCGGCTCTTCAGCCTGATCGATTCGCTGCAGGGCAGTTGACCGGCGGCGCCTTGCGGCATCCGGCAGTGCGTACGCTATAATCCGCTTCTGCCGAGGAGCGCTGCGAGACCTTCGTCCCAGGCTCGGCTATCCGGAACTGCGCTCACCTTAACCCGTGCCGGGCACGGGGTGACGAGGTGAGTCCACCCGCAGCACCCCTTCCCGGCCACACGTTCAAGGAGTTCACATGAACACTGTGGCTGAAACCTTCACCGATTACGTCGTCGCCGACCTCAAACTCGCCGACTGGGGCCGCAAGGAAATCCGCATCGCGGAAACCGAGATGCCCGGCCTGATGGCGATCCGCGAGGAATTCGCCGCCGCGCAGCCGCTCAAGGGCGCACGCATCACCGGCTCGCTGCACATGACGATCCAGACCGCGGTGCTGATCGAGACGCTGACCGCGCTCGGCGCCGAAGTCCGCTGGGCCTCGTGCAACATCTTCTCGACGCAGGACCATGCCGCCGCCGCGATCGCCGCGCAGGGCATCCCGGTGTTCGCAGTGAAGGGCGAGACGCTGGTCGACTACTGGGACTACACCCACCGCATCTTCGAATGGAAGGATGGCGGCTACTCGAACATGATCCTCGACGACGGCGGCGACGCGACGCTGCTGCTGCACCTGGGCGCGAAGGCCGAGCAGGACATCTCGGTACTGGCCAAGCCGGGCTCGGAAGAGGAGACCATCCTCTTCGCCGCGATCAAGGCCAAGCTCGCGGTTGATTCCAAGTGGTACTCCACGCGCCTCGCGCAGATCAGGGGCGTCACCGAAGAGACGACGACCGGCGTGCATCGCCTGTACCAGATGCACGCGCGCGGCGACCTCAGGTTTCCGGCGATCAACGTCAATGACTCGGTCACCAAGTCGAAGTTCGACAACCTGTACGGCTGCCGCGAGTCGCTCGTCGACGGCATCAAGCGCGCCACCGACGTGATGATCGCCGGCAAGGTCGCGGTGGTGGCCGGCTACGGCGACGTGGGCAAGGGCTCGGCGCAGGCGCTGCGCGCGCTCTCCGCCCAGGTGTGGGTCACCGAGATCGACCCGATCTGCGCGCTGCAGGCGGCGATGGAAGGCTATCGCGTCGTCACGATGGAATATGCCGCGGCGCACGCCGACATCTTCGTCACCACCACCGGCAACTTCCACGTCATCACGCACGATCACATGGCGGCGATGAAGGACCAGGCGATCGTGTGCAACATCGGCCACTTCGACAACGAGATCGACGTGGCCTCGCTGGAAAAATACCAGTGGGAAGAGATCAAGCCGCAGGTCGATCACGTGATCTTCCCCTCAGTTGATGGAAAACCTGGCAAGCGCATCATCCTGCTCGCCAAGGGCCGCCTGGTGAACCTCGGCTGCGCGACCGGCCACCCGTCCTACGTGATGTCGTCCTCGTTCGCGAACCAGACGATCGCGCAGATCGAGCTGTACACGCGCACCGCGGACTACCCGGTGGGGGTGTACACGCTGCCCAAGCACCTCGACGAGAAGGTCGCGCGCCTGCAGCTGAAGAAGCTCAACGTGCAGCTCACCGAGCTCACCGACGAGCAGGCGGCCTACATCGGCGTGCCGAAGCAGGGGCCGTACAAGTCGGCCCACTACCGCTACTGATCGAGGTGCGTCATGCACAAGCCTGAACTTTCGATCGAGTTCTTTCCGCCGCAGACGCCCGACGGCGTCGAGAAGCTGCGGGCGACGCGCGACAAGCTCGCGCGCCTCAAGCCCGCGTTCTTCTCGGTGACCTACGGCGCCGGCGGCTCGACGCGCGAGCGCACCTTCGCGACCGTGAAGGAGATCGCCGCGCAGGGCTTCGAGGCGGCGCCGCACCTGTCGTGCATCGGCTCGACGCGCGCGGGCATCCGCGAGATCCTCGCCGACTACGCGGCCGCGGGCATCCGCCGCATCGTCGCGCTACGCGGCGACCTGCCGTCGGGCGTGGGCGATCCGGGCGAGTTCCGCTACGCCAACGAGCTGGTGGAATTCATCCGCACCGAGACCGGCGACCGCTTCCGCATCGAGGTTGCGGCCTACCCGGAATGGCACCCGCAGGCGAAGAGCCCGCGGGACGACCTGAAGGCGTTCAAGCGCAAGGCGGACGCGGGCGCGAATTCGGCGATCACGCAGTACTTCTACAATACCGACGCGTACCTGCATTTCGTCGACGAGGTGCGTGCGATGGGCGTCGACATCCCCATCGTGCCGGGGATCATGCCGATCGTCAGCTTCTACAAGCTGGCGCGCTTCTCGGACGCGTGCGGCGCGGAGCTCCCGCGCTGGATGCGCCGGAAGTTCGAGGCCTTCGGCGACGACGCGGAGTCCATCCGCGCCTTCGGCCTCGACGTGGTGACCGAACTGTGCGAAAGGCTGATCGCCGCCGGCGCCCCCGGCCTGCACTTCTACAGCATGAACCAGGCCGGCCTCACGACGGCCATCTGCGAGCGTCTCAAGCTGGTGTGAGCGGAGGGCCGGCCCACTCCTGCGGGAGCGGCTTCCGTCGCGAGACTGCCGATCGCACGATCCGGCAGTCTCGCGGCGGAACCGCCCGCAACGATCTTCTCCCGACGTTCAGGACATGCCGTGGCGGCGCATCCACGCACGGAAATCCGCCTTCGCCGCGGCGCCGCGCAGGCGCCCCAGATGCAGCACCAGGTTCTCGACCATCGTGTGCGCCGCGATGGCCGCCATCACCTCCAGCCGGCTCTCCGCGCTCAGGCCGTGCTCGGCGAGCCGGCGGTCGATGTCGCAGAAATGGCGCGCCATGAGGCTGCGCGCCTCCTCCTCGCCGATGGCGAGGTCGCCGAAGTCGATATGCTCCTCGGCCTCGATCTCGGCAATCAGGGACTCGACGGATTCTGGCGTCATTGCGGGACCTCGCGCGAGTGGTGATGCCCGGTTGGACAGCCCCCGCTCCCCGCGAGTTGCCGCGAACGGGCGTCAGCGCCGCGCCATGACCAGCACGCCCGCGATCACCAGGGCCGCGCCGGCGAGCTGCGACACGCCGAGCGCCTCGTCGAGCAGCAGCCAGCCGAGGAAGATCGTGACGACCGGCCCCAGCGAGCCCATCAGCGAGACCGGCCCGGCGCCGAGGCGGCGGATCGCCTCCGATACCAGCCACACCGGGGCGACGGTCGACATCAGGGCCATCGCGGCGCCGAGCGCGTACACCTGCCAGGGCAGGTCGAGCGCGGACACCGGCCGCAGCACGAGGAACTGCCCGATGCACAGCACGCACGCGACGCTGGTCGCGAAGGCGGTCACACGCATCGCCCCGAGGCGGCCGACGACCTGGCCGTTGCCCATCAGGTACAGCGCGTAGAAGAGCGCACTGGCGAACACCAGGGCGCCGCCCATGGCGACGTCGCGCGCCTCGCCCGCGACGTGGAGGTCGTGTCCGACGGCGAGGCCGATGCCCGCGTAGCACAACGCCAGCGCCGCCAGCGTGCGCCGGCCGATCGGTTTCGCGAGGAACAGCGCCGACAGGAGGATCACGAGCGTCGGATAGAGGAACAGGATCAGGCGTTCGAGCGCCGCGGTGATGTAACGCAGGCCGAGGAAGTCGAGGTAGCTCGACAGGTAGTAGCCGGAGAAACCCAGCGCCACCATCCACAGCCAGTCGCCGCCCCCCAGCCGGTGCGTGGCCCGCCGGTCGGCAACGAGCCCCATCACGAGGAAGAAGGGCAGCGACAACCCCATGCGCAGGGCGAGCAGCGTCTCCGCGTCGACGCCGTAGCGGTACGCGAGCTTGACGAAGATCGCCTTGAACGAGAATCCGACCGCGCCGAGCGTCGCGAAGAGCAGCCCGGTGCGGTTCGGGGAGGCCCGTCCGCTCAGTTTCGGTGCCTCATCGGCGGCGTCCGCCCAGCAGCGAACCGAGCAGGCCGCGCACGATCTCGCGCCCGACCGAACTGCCTATCGTGCGCACGACGGTCTTTGCCGCGACCTCGACCAGCCCCTCGCGCTTGCCGCCGCGCGGCCCGGTCGAACCGAAGAGGATGTCGCTCATGCCGCCCAGCATGCCCCCGCCCGCCTGCGCTGCCGGCGCCTGTCCCGCCGGCGCACCGGCGGGGGTCCCGGCCGTGCCGGCGCCGCCCTGCCCGCGCAACCTCTCGTAGGCCGATTCGCGGTCGAGCTGCTGCTCGTAATGCCCGTACAGCACCGAGCCCTGGATCGCGGCCTTGCGCTCCTCGGGCGTCATCGGGCCGAGACGCGACGCGGGTGCGATCACGAAGGCGCGCTCGACGACGTCCGGGCGGCCCTTGTCGTCGAGGAAGGACACCAATGCCTCGCCCACGCCCAGTTCGGTGATCGCGGTCGCGGCGTCGAAGGCCGGGTTCGCGCGCATCGTTTCGGCCGCGGTCTTCACCGCCTTCTGGTCGCGCGGCGTGAAGGCGCGCAGCGCATGCTGCACGCGGTTGCCGAGCTGGCCGAGCACCGTCTCGGGCACGTCGAGCGGGTTCTGCGTGACGAAGTACACGCCGACGCCCTTCGAGCGGATCAGGCGCACGACCTGCTCGACCTTCTCGACCAGCGCCTTGGGCGCGTCGCTGAACAGCAGGTGCGCCTCGTCGAAGAAGAACACCAGCTTGGGCTTGTCCAGGTCGCCGACTTCGGGCAGCTGCTCGAAGAGCTCCGCCAGCATCCACAGCAGGAAAGTCGAATACAGCTTGGGCGAGTGGTAGAGCTTGTCCGCCGCGAGGATGTTGATCACGCCGCGGCCCTCGCCGTCGGTCTGGATCAGGTCGGCGAGATCCAGCATCGGCTCGCCGAAGAAGCTGTCGCCGCCTTCCTGCTCCAGCGCCAGCAGGCCGCGCTGGATCGCGCCGATCGACGCCGCGGAGACGTTGCCGTATTCGGTCGTGAAGGACTTCGCGTTGTCGCCGACGTGCTGGATCATCGCCCGCAGGTCCTTCAGGTCGAGCAGCAGCAGGCCGCTGTCGTCGGCGATCTTGAACACCAGCTGCAGCACACCCGCCTGCGTGTCGTTGAGGTTCAGCAGGCGCGCGATCAGCAGCGGCCCCATGTCGGAGATCGTCGCGCGCACGGGGTGCCCGCCTGCGCCGAAGACGTCCCAGAACACCACCGGGTTCGCGCGCGGCGTGTATTCGGTGATGCCCAGCGCCGCGAGGCGCTGCATCAGCTTGTCGGACGCGACACTCGCGGCGCCGGCCCCCGACAGGTCGCCCTTCACGTCGGCGAGGAACACCGGCACGCCGATGGACGAAAAGGCCTCGGCCATCTTCTGCAGCGTCACGGTCTTGCCGGTGCCGGTCGCGCCGGTGATGAGTCCGTGGCGGTTGGCCAGGCGGGGCAACAGGGTGATGTCCTTCTGGGCGTTCTTTGCAATCAACAGTGGTTCGGCCATTTCGGATGCCTCATGGGTACGTTCAGGGCGGATTCGGTACAGCAGCGGCGCATCGCGCGCCGCTCAGGGCGGCGAGCGGAAATCGCACAGGCTCGCGCAGCGCTCGTAGGCGTCCTCGCACGCGGCCGTGCGCGGCGCGCAGGCGCGCAGGCGTGCGCCACAGCCGCGCACGCAGGCGTTCCATTCGGGCTGCGCCGGCGTCGGGCGCGTGAGGATGCGGCGGGCGGCGGTCTCCGCGGCGCAGGCGCGCAGCGCGAAGGCTCGCGGCGGCCCCGGGACGCGCTCCCACTCCCCGTCGGCGAACTTCAGGTCGCGCTCGAGCGCGTCGATGCGCGCCGCATCGAGCAGCCCCGAGCGCAGCAGTGACGCGAGGCCGTGGCAGTCGGCGCGCCGCGCATCGGCTTCCGAACGCGCACCGGCGAGCGGCTGGCCGAGATTGTGGCGGGCGCATTCGTGTGCGAACAGGAACAGCCGCGTCTCGGGCTGCAATCGCGGCAACGCGGACTCGTTGTAGCGGATCTCGGGCGCGCCCGGCCGGCTGGCCACGACGCGGTCGAGGGCGGGATCGCTCACCGCGGCCACGGCACGGCCGTCGGCGTCCGTGCAGCCGTGGTAGGTCGTCTGCTCCTGGGCCTGCGCCCATCCGCCCGCGCACAGCTGCGCGAGTACTGCGACCAGCATGAGCCTGCGCCGCATCGTCTCTCCCTTCGCATCGCGCCGTCGCGTCACGCCGGCCCTCCGGCATGCACGACCGCAAATAATGACGGGAATCTACCAGAGCAGGCCGCCGCCGGGACAGCCCGCAAGCAGTGAAGTCGCGGGCAGCGCGCCTGTATAATGCCCGCGGTTCTGTTCTTTCAACGCCACCCGGCAGGATTCGAGGTTTTTATGGCTGGTCATTCCAAATGGGCCAACATCCAGCACCGCAAGGGCCGTCAGGACGCCAAGCGGGGCAAGGTCTTCACCAAGCTGATCAAGGAAATCACCGTCGCCGCGCGCATGGGCGGAGGCGACCCGAACTTCAACCCGCGCCTGCGCCTCGCCGTCGATAACGCGAAGACGCAGAACATGCCGGGCGAGAACATCGACCGCGCGATCAAGCGTGGCACCGGCGAACTCGAAGGCGTGAGCTACGAGGAAGTGCGCTACGAGGGTTACGGCATCGCCGGCGCCGCGGTGATGGTCGACTGCCTCACCGACAACAAGACCCGCACCGTCGCCGACGTGCGCCATGCCTTCTCCAAGTACGGCGGCAACATGGGCACCGATGGCTGCGTCGCGTTCCAGTTCAAGCACTGCGGCCAGCTGATGTTCGCCCCGGGCACGAGCGAGGACGCGCTGATGGAAGCCGCGCTCGAGGCCGGCGCCGAGGACGTGATCCCCAACGACGACGGCTCGATCGAGGTCGTCACGGCGCCGTACGAGTTCTCCAGCGTGAAGGACGCGCTCGAGAAGGCCGGCTTCAAGGCCGAGTTCGGCGAAGTGACGATGAAGCCGCTGAACGAGACCGAACTCACCGGCGACGACTCCGTGCGCATGCAGAAGCTGCTCGATGCGCTGGAGTCGCTCGACGACGTGCAGAACGTGTATACGTCGGCAGTGCTGGACGACGAGGAATAAGCCTCCCGCCTCACCATCGCCACAAGCAGGGCCGCCACGGGGCGGCCCTGTGCTTTTTGCCCCCGTACTTCGGTATCCGCTCGGCAATATCGATCACGCACAGGTACTATCGTGCACTTTCGATTCTCCGCCGCCGACCGATGCCCCCACAGCCTTCCCGCCTCACCGCCGCGGCCCCGCTGCTGTTCGTGCTGCTGTGGAGCACCGGCTTCCTCGGCGCGAAGTTCGGCCTGCCCTACGCGGAGCCGCTGACCTTCCTGAGCACGCGCTACGTGCTGGTGATCACGCTGATGGGCGCCCTGGCGCTGGCGATGCGCGCACCGTGGCCGCGCGACTGGCGCCAGGTCGCGCATATCGGCATCGCCGGCCTGCTGGTGCAGGCGACCTACCTCGGTGGCGTATTCATGTCGATCCACCGCGGCCTGCCGGCCGGCGTCACCTCGCTGGTGGTCGGCATGCAGCCCCTGCTGACCGCGCTCGGCGCGGGCTGGCTGCTGCGCGAACGGGTCACGCCGCGCCAGTGGACGGGCCTCGCGCTCGGCTTCGCGGGCGTCACGCTGGTCGTCAGCAACAAGGTCGGCGTCGGCACCGGCGGGGATCTCGGCTGGATGCTGATGCCGGCACTGGCGGCGCTGGCCGGCATCACCTGCGGCACGCTGTACCAGAAGCGCTTCTGCCCGAGCTTCGACCTGCGCACCGGCGCGGTGATGCAGTTCATCCCCAGCCTGGCCGTCACCGCCTTCCTCGCCAGCCGCACCGAGACGATGCATGTCGCCTGGAGCGGCGACTTCGTCTTCGCCCTGCTGTGGCTCGTGCTGGTGCTGTCGCTGGGCGCGATCAGCCTGCTCAACCTGCTGATCCGCAGTGGCAGCGCGGTGAAGGTCGCGAGCCTGTTCTACCTGACGCCGCCCACCACCGCGCTGCTGGCCTGGCTGCTGTTCGGCGAGACGCTGACGGGGCTCGCGCTCGTCGGCATGGCCGTGGCGGTGGCCGGGGTGTGGCTCGCGCGCAAGATTTGACACCGGCCATGGACAGCCATGGTGCCGGTGTCATACGGCTTGCTCCTGTACGATGCCTCCGTCGGCGCGCCGGGAATTCGTTTTCCCGGCGCGCCGAATCGGCTGTGCGATTCTGCCTCCGGTCTAGTCGTCCTCAGCCGGCAGCAGGTGCCCGCGGATCACCCCGCCCGGATGGGCGACGGAGTGAACGTTGACGTACACGTTGCCGGCCCGGATCGCTGCGACGAACGCCGCAAGGCCCGTCCCGCACACGGGGTGGTCAATCACGCTGGCATCGGTCAGCGTGGCGTTGGCAATCCACTTCCCATCGACATCGTAACCGCGCTCGGGGGTCACCCAGTGCGCGAGGGACACCACGATAGGGCCGTTCTCGCCGGGCACGCCGCAATGCAGGTGGGACCCGATGATGCTCATCCCGTCCCGGACCACCAGCCTGACCTCGGCTTCATTCGCCAAGCTGTCGAACTCGAGCCTGAACTTGCCGATGGTGTCGGTAACGACTGGCGGGACCTCCTGATCCCCGGTCAACATGGCCTTGAACGTTTCCGTTTCTGCAGCCCAGACAACCGGGGAAATGGCGAACACCGCGAGAGCCAGCGCAGCGATGCGCCGGCAACCGCTTCGAGTACCGAAGTTCGTTTGTTTCATTTTCGTTCTCCTCTCTCCGTGGGTATGACCGCGATCACGATGCGGTCGCCTCGCAACGGGTCAGGCCAGCGGTCCTGGTGCCGAATGCCGCAAGAGGGAGGGGTGTGCTGGGCGCAGGCCCGGTCATGAAATCCGCCCGGCCCGCGCGAGTTCGAGGGGGCCGATTGCCGGCCCTGCACCCCCCGATTCCGGAGTGCATCGGACAGAACGCGCCCGTCTGATCCGATTTGAATTTAACCGTAGGCAATACACCGCCGGTTGCAAGAATTTCACCCCCGCATCGGCGCATGTTTGCAGTAACAGTTGGTAACTGCCTGCAACGGGACTGCCGGTCGGACAGGACCGTTACGCGCAACGCGGAATCCCTGCCACTGCGCGCGCAGCGTCCGATCTCCGTGATATCCACAATGCGGAAATTCACACTGCCCACAAAATGGGCTTATGGAAATAATCGCGCCACAAATGGAGGAGAAAACCGTGGCCAAGACACCGCTTTACCGTTCGCTGTATTTCCAGGTCATCGTCGCCATCGTCATCGGCGTGCTGCTCGGGCACTTCCATCCCGAGACCGGCGCGGCCATGAAGCCGCTGGGTGACGGCTTCATCAAGCTGATCAAGATGATCATCGCCCCGATCATCTTCTGCACCGTCGTCGTCGGCATCGCCGGCATGGAGGACATGAAGAAGGTCGGCAAGACCGGCGGCCTCGCGCTGCTTTACTTCGAGGTTGTCAGCACCATCGCACTCCTCATCGGCCTCGTGATCGTCAACGTCGTCCAGCCCGGCGCCGGCATGAACATCGATCCGACGACGCTCGACACGAAGGCGCTCGCCGCCTACACCGACCCCAAGAAGATGCAGGGCACCGTCGAGTTCCTGCTCAACGTGATCCCGACGACCGTCGTCGACGCCTTCGCGAAAGGCGAAATCCTGCAGGTGCTGATGTTCTCGGTGCTGTTCGGCTTCGCGCTGCACAAGTTCGGCGGCCGCGGCACGCTGGTGTTCGACTTCATCGAGAAGTTCTCGCACGTGCTGTTCGGCATCGTCGGCTACATCATGAAGGTCGCCCCGATCGGCGCGTTCGGCGCGATGGCCTTCACGATCGGCAAGCACGGCGTCGGCGCCCTCGCCCAGCTCGGGATGCTGATGGGCACTTTCTACCTGACCTGCATCGTGTTCATCTTCGGCGTGCTGGGCCTGATCGCCCGCATCCACGGCTTCTCGGTCGTGAAGCTGATCGCCTACATCAAGGAAGAGCTGCTGATCGTGCTCGGCACTTCGTCGTCGGAATCGGCACTGCCGCGCCTCATGGCGAAGATGGAAAACCTGGGCTGCAAGAAGTCGACCGTCGGCCTCGTGATCCCGACCGGCTACTCGTTCAACCTCGACGGCACCTCGATCTACCTGACGATGGCGGCCGTGTTCATCGCGCAGGCGACCAACACCCCGCTCGACCTCACGCAGCAGCTGACGCTGCTCGCCGTGCTGCTGCTCACCTCGAAGGGCGCCGCCGGCATCACCGGCAGCGGCTTCATCGTGCTCGCCGCGACCCTGTCGGCCGTCGGCGGCGTGCCGGTCGCCGGCCTCGCGCTGATCCTCGGCATCGACCGCTTCATGTCGGAAGCGCGCGCGCTGACCAACCTGATCGGCAACAGCGTCGCGACGGTCGTGGTGGCGAAGTGGTGCAAGGACGTCGACATGAAGACGCTCAACAGCCACCTCAACAACGAGACGCTCGAGGAAGCCAACGACCCCGAGGCCGTGCTCGACCTGCAGGACGCGCACATGGACCTGCGCCCGGCCGTGGCAAAAGTGGAGCAGCAGGCCGAATTGCCGCACCACGCAGTCCCTGCCCGGGCGTAAGCACTTCCCGGTGGCCGTTCCGCGGCCACCACGATGAAAATCGGCCCGCCGGCAAATGTCGGCGGGCCGATTGCTTTGGCAACGGCGCACGGAGCCGGGACGCCCGGCTCGCGATCCGGTCAGCCGGGCAGCAGCACGCCCGCGTTGCGGATCGCCTTCTGGTATTCGGTCGTCGATTCGTCGATGTTCTTGAGCGCACCTTCGAACTCGTTGCGCCTGGCCTGGGCATCGGCTTCGGTGCGCAGCTTCGCGGCGCGGTCGAGCATGTCCTTGAGGCGTGCATCGCGCGCACTGCCGTTCTGCACCAGCATCGGGATCAGCATGCGGTAGGTCTCGTTGCGATCCTGCTCGTAGCGGTATTCGTCGCCCTTGCTGTCGAACTGCAGCGTGCGCACCAGCGTCTCGCCGCCGCGCAGGCGTTCGATCTGGACCTTGGTGCGCAGGTAGGCATGATCGAGAATCGCGCGGCCACGCCTGGCGTTTTCGGCGCGTTCGGTATCGGCATCGCGCATCAGCTTGTCGATGACCTGCACTTCGGCCCGGCCCTTGTCGTCGTTCTTTTCGTCGGCGATGCGGGCCAGCGCGTCACGCAGCGCCTGCGTCGACTCCTTGCGTGCGGCATAGTCCTTCTGTTCCCGCGGATCGGGCGTGTCGCGGCCGGCTGCGGGCGCCGCGGGCCTGGCGGCCGGCGGCGCCGCCTGCACCATGTCCGCGATCGCGAGCTTGGCCGCCAGATAGGCGTCCTCGAGCATCAGGCGCGCATCGACGATCTTGCCGTCGGCCGCCGCGGCTTCCGCCTGCTTGATCTTGGCGTCGTTGTCCTGCACCACGCGCGAGTTGTCGACCTTCCTCTGCTCGCTGACGCGCTTGAGCGCCTTGTTGAGTTCCCTGGCGCTGTCGAGCAGGCGCGGGAAGGCGCTTTTCATGCGTGCTTCCTCGGCGGCCACGACGCGGGCCGACTGTGCGTCGGCAAGCACGTCGGCCGTCGCCAGCAGGCCGGCAGACGCGATCAGCGCAGCTCCGAGCGCATGTTTCGATCTGTTTTTCATGATTTTCCCCTCGTTTTGGCTATCCAGAGCCCGGCCTCCCCGCTCCGGGCCTCCCGGAGCATCAATCCGGAAACGGGGCAGCCACACGACTCATGTTGCCAGTCTAGCTCATTGACCATGACATGATCGTGGATTTGATCGAGACGGGGAGACGTGCCGGCCGCTGGCGACCGTCGGGGAAAGGCGGCGCCGCGCCCGCCAGGCCGCGGGATATGCCACGGTCGACGGGCGCGGGGGAACGACCCGTCGTGCGCAGGTCAGAATCCGAGACTGAGGCCGGCCTGCAGCGCCCAGGCGCGCACGTTGTCCTGTGCGACGCGGGTCGACAGTGCCAGGTTGCCGCTCAGGGCCGGCGAGAACTTGGCGCCGACACCCACCGCGGCCGTCCCCCAGGTGCGCTCGGGCGCGAAGGCCGGCAGCGCGAAGCTGTTGGCCGGCAGGCTGGCGAGGTTGGCGCGCACCGTGCGGTCGTCGTCCTCGAAGTCGTGGTGGAGGGCGACGCGCGCGTACGGCAGGTAGCGGCCGAGGTCCCAGCTCGCCTGATAGCCGATGCTGCCGACGAGGGAATCGCGGTCCTGGCTGCGGAAGGCCATCGTCGTCGAGGACTGCCCCTTCTCGGCGAAGCCGTCGACTTCGACCTGCTGCACATGCACGCCGGCGGTCGGCCCGTGCCGCAGCGCCCCGGCGCTGAAGTCGTAGCCGGCCTGCAGCCCGAGCGAGACGTTCGTGCCCGACGTGGAGCCTTTCATCGTGCGCTGCGCCGCGCCGAGCGTGACATCGCGCCGGGTGTCGTAGTCGATGTTGCCGAAGGCGCCGACGGCGGTCGCATGCAGCGGGCCGCTGCGGTAGCCGGCGTACACCGCGACGGTCTGCTCGCGCTGTTCGTAGTCGCCGCCGTCACGGGCGAAATCGGCCTCGAGCGTGGCAAGACCGAGCGCCGCACCGACGCTGAGCGAGGGCGTCACCCAGGTATCGACGCCGACCGCCAGATCGTAGGGGTCGCCGCTGGCGCCGGGGATGGCCTCGCTCGACGAATACTTCAGGCGCCCGCCGCCGAGGCTCGCCCACACGTTGCGTCCGCTCTGCCCGCGCGCCCAGGCGCCGAGCGCGAGCTGGTCCTGCACCGTGGTGTACAGCGCCTCGCGCGTGTAGAGGGGCGACTCGGCGAGCAGCGACACGGCGCCCGGCGCACGCAGCACGCTCAGCGCGTAGTCGGCGATCACGCGGTGGCCGGCAGTCGTCGGATGCACGCCGTCGGCGAACAGGAAGCTCCGGTCGGCGCCGGGTGCGATGAGATCGGCGGACGTGCACAGCAGCGAAGGCGTCGCCCCGCACGCGGGGAGCGTCACGTTCGCGAAGCCGTAGCGTGCCGGATCGGCACCGACCTCGCGCAGCAGCGCGAAGGTATCGAGCGGAATCACCTGGATGCGGGCGGCGGCGAGCCCGCCGAACAGCACCTGGTTGTAGGCGCCGACCAGCGCGGTGACGCCTGCCGCGGCCGGCCCCAGCGAGGCGCCGAAGGGCGTGGCGCCGACATCGGGCAGGTTCGGCACAAGGATGTAGCGCGCGCCTGCAGCCTGTAGGGTGCCGACGGCTGCCACCTCGTCGCTGGCAGCCGTGACGACGCCGACCAGCGGGGTGGGGGAACTTTGGAGCGCCACGAAGAGGTCGTTGGCACCGCCCCACACCGAATAGAGGGCACCGGGATCGGCGCGTCCGCCGTTCGCGGCGAGATGGGCGTCGATCTGGCTGCGGATCGGCGTGGCGAACCGGGTCGGGTTCTGGTCGGGGAAACCGGGCAGGGACGAGATGCGTGCGCCGCCCGCCGCGAAGTTCGTGCCCCCCACCACGGCCGGCCTCGCGCCGGTGCCAAGCCCAGCGGCGAGGTTCTCACTCCACACCGGCCCCGGATTGGTCGTGAAGCGGCCGGTTCCCGGCGGCAGGAAGGCGGAGAAGGTCCCCGCGTCGCTCAGGCTGTCGCCGAAGAAAATCGTGTTGCTGAAGTCGGCGGCGAGGGCGCTCGCGCTGAATGCCGCCGTGACGGCCATGCCGAGCAGTGCGGGTCTGATCATCGGGGGATCTCCGGTTTGTTATTGACGCTGCATCGGGTGGCAGCGAGAAACGGGTATCTTACCGGCATCGACCGCAATCAACCCGTTCGTCATGAAAGGATTTGTATATGAAGGCATCCGGGCGACGGAGCGCGGCCTTCCTTTAGAATGCGCGGATGAAGGAATCCTCCGCATCGCGCATCGTCGCCACCCGCATTCTCGGCCTGGACCCGGGGCTGCGCATCACCGGCTTCGGCGTCATCGACAAGCTCGGCAGCCAGCTGCGTTACGTGGCGAGCGGCTGCATCCGCACGCGTGACGGCGAACTGCCGGGGCGGCTGAAGACCCTGCTCGACGGCGTGCGCGAGGTCGTCGCGAGCTATTCGCCCGACCAGGTCGCCGTCGAGAAGGTGTTCGTGAACGTGAACCCGCAATCGACACTGCTGCTCGGGCAGGCGCGCGGGGCGGTGATCTGCGGCGCGGTGTCCTGCGACCTGGCGGTGCACGAATACACCGCGCTGCAGGTCAAGCAGGCCGTCGTCGGCTACGGCAAGGCGAACAAGGAGCAGGTGCAGCACATGGTGCAGCGCCTGCTGGCGCTCGACGGCAGCCCCGGCCCGGACGCCGCGGACGCGCTCGCCTGCGCGATCTGCCATGCGCATGGCGGCGAAGGGATGACCGGCGGGATCGGCGGACGCCGCCGCGCCGGGCGCATCCTCGTCGCCCCGGAGCGGCGCTGACGCCGGTCGCGCGGCGGCGGACTCAGACCTTGGGCAGGCGCCCCATCAGGTAGAACTCGTCGTTCGGCCGCATGCTGGTCATGTTGGCGAGGCGGTTGCTCAGCGCGAAGAAGGCGGCGATCGCGCCGATGTCCCAGATATCGGCCTCGCCGAAACCGTGTTCGCGCAGCGCGGCGAAGTCGGCCTCCTCGACCGCCGCCGCCTCGAGCGCGACCTTCATCGCGAAGTCCAGCATCGCGCGCTGGCGTGGCGTGATCTCGGCCTTGCGGTAGTTGGTCGCGACCTGGTCGGCGACGCGCGGGTTCTTCGCGCGGATGCGCAGGATCGCGCCGTGCGCGACGACGCAGTAGAGGCAGTTGTTGGCGCCCGAGGTCGCGACGACGATCATCTCGCGCTCGGCCTTGGTCAGCCCCTCGTTCTTTTCCATCAGCGCGTCGTGGTAGGCGAAGAACGCGCGGAACTCGTCCGGGCGGTGGGCGAGCGTGAGGAAGACGTTGGGCACGAAGCCCGCCTTGTCCTGCACCGCGAGGATCTTCTCGCGGATGTCGTCGGGCAGGTCCTTGAGTTCGGGGACCGGAAAACGGCTGATCGCTTGTTCGCTCACGTCACCACTCCTTTCTGGAAAACATCAGATTCTTCTTATTTTGAGATTCTATCCGCAACCCGGCCCTGCATCAGCTTCGCCGCGACCAGGCCGTTGACGAGGCCGAACAGCGTCGCGGCGGCGGCGAAGAGCGGCACGAGGTAGAACACGCCGTCGTGCGGCACGAGCCATAGCCGCGCCAGCGCGAGCTGACCGCCGATGTGCGCAAACGCAGCGAACACGCTGAGGCTCACGGGGCCGAACCAGCGGCGCGGCAGATGCATCGCGAGCCCCAGCGTCGCCAGGCTCGCGACCGCGCCCGACAGGCTGAGGAAGAAACCGGGCGCGAAGAGCTGCCCGAGCAGCAGGCTGCCGGCGAGCACGCGCAGCAGCGCGACCCACACCGCGTCGCGCCAGCCCCAGCGCGCGAGCACGATCAGCGTGACGATGTTCGCCAGCCCCGGCTTCACGCCGGGCAGCGGCAGCGGGATCGCGGCCTCGGCGACGGTCAGCACGATCGCGGCGGCGGCCAGGCGCGCGATGCGCCGGTCGTCGGGCGTCGGCACGATCTCAATAGTTGAGCGAGTCATAGTCCGCGGCACCGCCGGCGAGGCTCAGGGACACCTGGTTGGGCGCACAGATCGCGACCGCGCCCGAGCGCGTGAGCCAGCCCTGGCGCACGCAGTACTGGCGCGGCCCCGGGTCGGCGGCGACGCGCGCGCGGCCCGGGGCGATCTCGATGCGCGTGACCCCCAGCGGGCCGGGCACTTCGAGGATCTGCGCGCGGGCGAGCCCCACTTCGGCAAACACCTTGCCGCCGGCACGCACGACCGCCTTGTCCGGCGCGCCGCCGCGCCACAGCGTCAGGGCGGACAGCACGCACAGCGCGAGCGCGCCGACGAGCACCAGCCAGTCGCCCGGCCGCAGCAGGACGATCCACTCGGCCAGCCGCGCTCTCACTGATCGGTCGGCCGTGCCCCGCGATCGACGTCGCGGCGCGCAGCCGAGCGATGGCGAACGAGCACGCGGACCGATCCGGCGAAGTGCTGTCCCAGCCGCTCGGCCAGATACACCGAACGGTGCTGGCCACCGGTGCAGCCGATCGCGACGGTGAGGTAGCTGCGGTTGTCGCGCGCGTAGCTCGGCAGCCAGCCGGCGACGAAGCGGCGGATATCCTCGTACATGCGCTCGACTTCCGGCAGGTTGGCGAGGAAATCGATCACCGGTTGGTCCTTGCCGGTGAAGGGGCGCAGCAGCGGGTCGTAGTGCGGGTTGGGCAGGCAGCGCACGTCGAACACGAGGTCGGCATCGAGCGGAATGCCGTACTTGAAGCCGAAGGATTCGAACATCAGCGTGAGCCCGGCGGTGGGCTCGATCTGCATGAAGTCCTTGATCCACGCGCGCAGCGTGTTGGCCTGCAGCTCGCTCGTGTCGATGCGATGGCCCAGCGCGGCGATCGATTCGAGGGCGTCGCGCTCCTTCTGGATCGCCTCCTCGAGCGAGACCTCGTCGCTCGCCAGTGGATGGCGCCGGCGCGTTTCGGAGAAGCGCGCGAACAGCACGTCGTCGCGCGCTTCGAGAAAGATCACGCGCAGGTCGCCGACGGTTCTGCGCAGATACTCGACCTTCTGCGGCAGCGCGTCGATGTTGACGCCCGAGCGCACGTCGACGGCAACCGCGACCCGTTCGTAGCCGGTGCGGCGCAGCTCCGCGACGAGCTTCGGCAGCAGGCTCGCCGGCAAGTTGTCGACGGCGTAATAGCCGGCGTCTTCGAGCACCTTGAGTGCGACGCTCTTCCCCGAACCCGACAAGCCGCTTATCAGAACGATCTGCATGACCCCAAACTCCGCCGTGGAGCGGTGATTATCGCCAAAGCGCCCCGTGGCGGCCAGCGCGCGACGATGACACGTACGACGAAAGTCGGATCAGGCGGCGACGAGGAAGTCGCCTTCGCGCCGGGCGACGCCCGCGCGCGTCAGCTCACCGACCAGCCAGTCCGCGAGCGCGTCGGGCGCGAGGCCGAGGAAGCGGGCGTTGGCCTCGCGGTACAGCGGCACGCTGGCGAGATGCGCGGCGAGCGTGTCGATCGGCATGCTGCGCGTGTCGAGCAGCGAGAAGGTCACGCAGGCGCGGATCGCGTTGCGCGCCATGCGCGTGCCGTCCTCCTCGAAGGCGCGCAGGCGCGCAAACGCGCGCGCGAGCGCATCGTCGAACTCGACGAAAGGCGCGCCGTGGCCGGGGATCACGACGTCGACCGGCAGGCGCGCGATCGCCTCCAGCGTGCGCCGTGTCGCGCCGATGCCGTCGCCCAGGCCCAGCACCTCGGCGAACAGGATGCCGAAGCCGTCGCGCCACAGCGCGTCGCCCGAGATCAGGATGCGCCGGTCGGGGTTGTGGAACACCAGCGCATCCATGTCGTGGCCGGGCGCGGCGATCGCCTGCCACACCAGTTCGCCCATCTCCAGCGTGTCGCCCGGATGCAGCGCGCGGTCGGCGTGGAAGCGCTCGGCCGACTGCGCGGCGGTCGTCAGCAGCAGCGCGTCCTCGTCCCACGCCGCGACCGCCGGCAGCATGCCCGCCGGCACCGTGATCGCGCAGCCGAAGGTGCGCTGCAGCAGCGCATTGGCGCCGATGTGGTCGGAATGCGAATGCGTGTTGACGAGATCGGCGAGTTCCCGCCCCGCCAGCACTTCGCGCAGCAGCGCGACGGTCTGCTCGCCGTGGCTGACGTAGCCGCTGTCCACCACGGTCGCCCTGCCGCCATCGAACAGCACGACGTTGTTGGCCGACAGCCAGCCGCGTTCGAGCACGCGGATGGTGTCGGGGAGCCTGGCCGCGGCGCTCATTCGGAGCCTTCGCCGATCTGCACGGCGACGTTGTCGGGCAGCGGCGGCGCAGCCGGTTGCGGCGCCGGTTGCACCTCGGGCACGGGAACGCCGTCGATCTCCTCGGGCGTGCGCCCGCAGCCGAGACACACGCCCGAGTCCCAGTCGATCATGCACACGCCGACACACAGGGATTCGCTCACCGGACTACCCTCCTGTCGCTGTGCAACATCCTCCCCGAGGGAGGAAGAGCGCCCCCTTCGGGCGGCCGGGCGGGGGCGCTCATGCGCCCTCCGTCGAAGCGAGCGTCGGCGCCGCCGCGGCGCCCGGGTCGGCGCGGCGCTGCGCAACCCGTTCGAGGATGCGCAACTTCTCCGCGTCGTCGTGGCGGCTCCAGCGGGCGATCTCGTCGAGGCTGCGGAAACAGCCTTCGCACAGGCCGGTCGCCGCACTCATGCGGCAGATGTTGATGCAGGGGGAGGCGATGCTCATGTCGGGGTCGGGGGTGTCCTTGGGATCGGGCGCGGCGTGTTGTGTGGGTTGGTCCGCCGCTGCCCGATTGAGTTCATTGTGCGGGTGCGGCATCAGCCGGCGCACGCCGCCTTCGCGCGCTTCGCGAGCACCGCGCGGGCCACGCGGGAGGCCGGCTCGCGCCCGAGCACGCTACTGATCCAGGCCGCGATGTCGACGAGGCGTTCGAGATCGATGCCGGTCTCGATGCCGAGGCCGTTCAAGAGCCACACGACGTCCTCGGTCGCGACGTTGCCCGACGCGCCGGCCGCGTAGGGGCAGCCGCCCAGCCCGCCGACCGACGCGTCGAACACCGCAACGCCCATCTCGAGCGACGCGTAGATGTTCGCCGCCGCCATGCCGTAGGTATCGTGGTAGTGCCCGGCCAGCTGCTCCACGGGCACGCGCTTCATCACGGCTTCGAGCATGCGCGCGATGGTGGCCGGATTGCCGCTGCCAATCGTGTCGCCGAGCGACACTTCGTAGCAGCCCATCTCCATCAGGGTCGCGGCGACTTCGGCGACCTTCTCCGGTGCGACCGGCCCCTCGTAGGGGCAGCCGGCGACGCAGGACACGTAGCCGCGCACCTTCACCCCAGCCGCATGCGCCGCTTCGGTGACGGGGCGGAAGCGCTCCAGGGATTCCGCGATCGAGCAGTTGATGTTCTTCTGGCTGAAGGACTCGGACGCCGCGCCGAACACCGCGACCTCCTGCGCGCCGGCGGCGAGCGCCGCTTCGAACCCCTTGAGGTTGGGCGTCAGCACCGGATAGGCGACGCCCGGACGGCGCGCGATGCGCGCCATCACCTCGGCGTTGTCGCCCATCTGCGGTACCCATTTCGGCGACACGAAGGACGTCGCCTCGATCGTCCTCAGGCCCGCATCGGCGAGCCGCGCGATCAGCTCGACCTTGGTGTCGGTCGCGACGACCAGCTTCTCGTTCTGCAGCCCGTCGCGCGGGCCGACCTCGACGATGCGTACGCTTTTCGGCAATGGCACGATCTTCTCCTCGCTGTTACTGCGCCGGAATCCACGCCGCCGGACGCTTCGACAGGAAGGCGTCGAGCCCCTCCTTCGCTTCCGGCGTCGCGCGCAGGCTGGAGATGCGGCGCGCGGTGTCCTCGACGAGCTCGTCCGACACCGGCCGGTTCGCGACCGCGCGGATCAGGTCCTTCGCCGCCGCCTGCGCCTTCGGCCCGCCCTGCAGCAGCGCGGTCACGATCTCGGCGACCTTCGCATCGAGTTCCTCGGCCGCGACGACTTCGTGCGCGAGGCCGATCTCGCCCGCGCGCCCGGCGGAAATCCGCTCCGCCGACTGGAAGTAGCGGTAGGACTGGCGCTCGCCGATCGCACGGATCACGTAGGGGCTGATCGCCGACGGGATGATGCCGAATTTCACTTCGGAGGTCGCGAACACCGCCTTGTCCGACGCCACGCAGATGTCGCACGCGGACGCGAGGCCCATGCCGCCACCGAGCGCCGCGCCCTGCACGCGCGCGATCGTGGGTTTGCGCATCTCGGACAGCGTACGCAGCATGCCCGCGAGCTTGCGTGCGTCGGCGAGGTTCTCCTCGACGCTCGCTTCGCCCGCGGCCTTCATCCAGTTGAGGTCGGCGCCGGCGGAAAAGCTCTTGCCGCGCCCGGCGAGCACCACGACGCGCACCGCGTCGTCGGCATCGAGCTCACGGCAGGCCGCAGTGATGTCGGCGATCAGTTGCGCGTTAAAGGCGTTATGGACGTCCGGACGGTTCATCCAGATCGTCGCGACGCCCTGTTCGAGCGCGATTTCGAGGGTTTCGTAGGTCAAGATCGTCTCCTGTATCGTGGCGCCGGCGCTCTGCATGGCGCCGGTCGATGACGCATAAAGGATCCCGCGGGACGCCGGGGGCATCGAGAGGAAGGCTGCAGGGAGAACCCCCAGGCGCCTGCTCCCGCAGGATCGGAAAACACTGCCGTGGCCGCGCGATGTGCGAGGGCGGATGAGCCGAAGGCGTTATCCGCCGAATGAAGCGGGCGGAAACCCGCATGCGGCGGAAGGCGCTACGCTTTTCCGCCCTACGTGGGCTACGGCAACTTGCTGCTCAAACCGCCAGAGAACGGCCGATCACGAGACGCTGGATGTCGCTCGCACCTTCGTAGATCTGGCACACCCGCACGTCGCGGTAGATGCGCTCGACCGGGAAGTCGCTGACGTAGCCGTAGCCGCCGTGGATCTGGATCGCATCCGAGCACACCTTCTCGGCCATCTCGGAAGCGAACAGCTTCGCCATCGACGCTTCCTTCAGGCAGGGCCGACCGGCGTCCTTCAGGCTCGCGGCGTGCCACACGAGCTGGCGCGCGGCTTCCAGTTGCGTCGCCATGTCGGCGAGGCGGAAGTTCACCGCCTGGTGCTCGAAGATCGGCTTGCCGAAGGTCTCGCGCTCGTGGGCGTACTTCACCGCCGCCTCCAGCGCCGCCCGCGCCATGCCCAGGCACTGCGCGGCAATGCCGATGCGGCCCGCTTCGAGGTTCGACAGCGCGATCTTGTAACCTTCGCCTTCGGCACCGAGCAACGCACCGGCCGGCACGCGGCAGTTCTCGAACAGGATCTGCGCGGTGTCGGAGGCCTTCTGGCCCATCTTCTCCTCGATGCGCGCGACGATGTAGCCCGGGGTGTCCGTCGGCACGAGGAAGCACGAGATGCCCTTCTTCCCGGCGGTCTTGTCGGTCACCGCGAACACGATCGCGACGTCGGCCTCGCGGCCGGTGGTGATGAACTGCTTCACGCCGTTGATGACCCACGAGTCACCGTCACGCACAGCCGTCGTTTTCAATGCGGACGCGTCGGAGCCCACGTGCGGCTCGGTCAGGCAGAAGCAGCCGAGCTTCTCGCCGCGCGCGAGCGGCTTCAGCCACTCCTCCTTCTGCGCATCGTTGCCGTAGCGGTTCGGGATGCCGCAGGCGAGCGAGTTCTGCACGCTGACGATGGTCGAGGTCGCGCCGTCGCCGGCCGCGATCTCTTCCAGCGCGAGCACCAGGCTCACGTAGTCCATGCCCGCGCCACCCCACTGCTCGGGCACGACCATGCCCAGCGCGCCGAGCTCAGCCAGTTCCTTCAGGGCTTCGCGCGGGAAGGTGTGGTTGCGGTCCCATTCGGCGGCGAAGGGCGCAAGGCGCTCCTGCGCGAAGGCGCGCAGGGAGTCGCGGATCATTTCCTGTTCTTGCGTGAGGATCATTTACGCGAGCTCCACCGCAACCGCCGTCGCCTCGCCGCCGCCGATGCACAGGCTGGCGACGCCGCGCTTCTTGCCGTACTTCTTCAGCGCACCGAGCAGCGTGACGAGGATGCGCGCGCCCGAAGCGCCGATCGGATGACCCAGCGCGCAGGCGCCGCCATGCACGTTGACCTTGTCGTGCGGCAGGTCGAGCTCCTTCATCGCCGCCATCGTGACCACCGCGAAGGCTTCGTTGATCTCCCACAGGTCGACCTGGTCCTTGGTCCAGCCGGCCTTCGCCAGCACCTTCTGCATCGCACCGACCGGGGCGGTCGTGAACCAGGCGGGTTCCTGCGCGTGGGTCGCGTGACCGACGATGGTCGCGAGCGGCTTCAGGCCCAGCTTGTCGGCGGTCGAGCGGCGCATCATCACGAGGGCGGCCGCGCCGTCGGAGATCGAGCTCGAGTTCGCGGCGGTCACCGTGCCGTCCTTCGCGAACGCCGGTTTCAGGCCGGCGATCTTGTCGATCTGCGCCTTCGGCGGCTGCTCGTCCTTGTCGATGACGATGTCGCCCTTGCGGCCCGACACGGTCACCGGAGCGACTTCCCACGCGAAGCTGCCGTCCTTGATCGCGGCCTGCGCGCGCGTCGTGGAAGCGATCGCGAACTCGTCCTGTGCAGCACGCGTGAAGTCAAAGTGGCTGGCGCAATCTTCGGCGAAGGTACCCATCAGGCGCCCCTTCGTTTCCTTCTTGTAGCTGTCCTCGAGGCCGTCATAGAACATGTGGTCGAGCAGCTGGCCATGGCCGAGGCGATAGCCGCCGCGCGCCTTCGGCAGCATGTAGGGCGCGTTCGACATCGACTCCATGCCGCCCGCGACCATCACGTCATTGGTGCCCGCCACCAGCAGGTCGTGCGCGAGCATCGTCGCCTTCATGCCCGAGCCGCACACCTTGCTGATCGTCGTGCAGCCCGCGGACAGCGGCAGGCCCGCGCCGAGCGCCGCCTGGCGGGCCGGCGCCTGGCCGACACCCGCGGGCAGCACGCAGCCCATCAGCACCTCCTGAACCTGCTCGGGAGTGATCCCGGCGCGCTCGACGGCGGCCTTGATCGCGACAGCGCCCAGCTGCGGGCCGGTCAGGCCGGACAGCTCGCCCTGGAAACCGCCCATCGGCGTACGCGCGGCGGAAACGATAACGACGGGATCACTCATGCTTCTCTCCTGTAAAACGTCTTGGTTACCCGGCTCTCAGGCCAGTGATTCCAGTGCCGCGACATAGCGCGGCATCAAGTCTTCCGGACGGCGCACGTTCAGTCCCAGGTCGCGCACCAGTCCGTCCTTCAATCCGTAGATCCATGCATGCACCGTCAGCGGCTGGCCGCGGCGCCATGCGTCCTGCACCACCACCGTCTGGCACACGTTCACGACCTGTTCCAGCGCGTTCAGCTCGCACAGGCGGTCGTGCGCGAGCTCCGCGGGCAACGCGTCGACCGCCTTCTGGTGCTTCACATGCACGTCCTGCACGTGCCGCAGCCACAGGTCGACCAGCCCGATGCGCTCGCGCATCAGCGCGGATTTCACGCCGCCGCAGCCGTAATGGCCGACCACCATGATGTGCTTGACCTTCAGCACATCGACGGCGAACTGGATCACCGACAGGCAGTTGAGGTCGGTATGCACGACCACGTTCGCGACGTTGCGATGCACGAAGACCTCGCCCGGCAACAGGCCGATGATCTGGTTCGCCGGCACGCGCGAATCGGAGCAGCCGATCCACAAATATTCCGGCGACTGCAGCTTCGACAGCTTCTCGAAGAAACCGGGATCGACCTGCTGCATGCGCTGCGCCCAGGCGCGGTTGAAATCGAACAGATGGAACAGGTTCTCGTTCGCGACCTCCTCCTCGGACCAGTTCTCGAGGTCGAGCGCCAGGAACAGCGTGCCCTCGACCGGCGTCGGGTAATACGCCGGCGCCTCGGTAAAGCCGAGTTCGCGATACAGCTTCACCGCGATGCGCATCGCGGGCAGCGTGTCGAGCATCATGCGGCGGTAGCCGAGCGACTTCGCCGTGCGGATCGCCGCCAGTACCAGGTCGCGCCCGATTCCCAGCCCGCGGAACGTCGGCTCGACGTACAGGCGCTTCATCTCGCAGATGCCTTCCGAGTACGGCCGCAGGCCCACGCATCCGGCCGGCTTGCCCTCGCACTCCGCGTAGAACAGCCGCCCCTCGGGAGCCGAATACGGGCCGGGCAGCGACGCCATTTCCTCGCCGAAGCCCTGGAACCCCAGGTCCACACAGAGCCACGCCGCGTAATTGCGGAAAAACTGGCGCACGTGCTCCAGTTCCACCTTGTCATCAACAGTCAGTACGCGAAGCTTCGCCGTCATCGTCACTCCCAGGAACAGTCACAGCGGGTGCGTCCCCGCTCGCGGATTATCGGTGTGCGCAGCGGACCGGAGGTCCCGCCGCATGCGCGTGCCCGCCGCTCACGGAAGCGGACGCGCCCAACTCACCATCCTGCCACAATCCGCGCACATCCCCGCACGCCACGGAAAGGCATGGGCGCCGCGAAATTCGTCACGCCGACCCGTACCGTCCCTACCGTTCCCGTTGTAATTACGTTTACGTCAACGTAAACTAACCGTCAAAAAAATCAAGCCCCGGCGCGCATGCGGCGCACGACTTCCGCGCGCTCCTCGGCGGCACGCGACGTATCGTGGCCGAGCAGTTCCGAGCACTGCTTTTCCAGCGAATCGATCTCGCCCAGCACCGCCTCGATGTCCTCGCGCTGCTGTTCGAGCGCCGCGCGGCGGTCGGCGAGCACGACGAGAAAACGCAGCAGCTGGGGCGCCGAATTGCCCACGCCGCCGTGCATCTCGATCAGCTCCTTGATCTCGGCGAGCGACAGGCCCAGGCGCTTGCCGCGCAGCGTGAGCTTGAGGCGCGTGCGGTCGGACTTGGAGTACACCCGGGTGCGGCCGGCGCGCGTCGGCTTCAGCAGGCCCTGGTCCTCGTAGAAGCGGATCGCCCGCGGGGTCACGTCGAATTCCCGCGCAAGTTCCGTGATGGTATAGGTCTGTTCGCTTGCCATTGGCCGATTGCTCGAAGTAAAACGGTCGGACACCGACCGTGTTTTTGCCGGAGCCGCCCCGACAGGGCGGAAAAGTTAATCAGAATTCAGGGGTTTGGGCAATGCTCGCGAGCCCCCGCCGACCGAGAGAGACGCAAATGACGACCTTGCAGGATCTGCAGTACCCGTTTCCCGACACCCCCGGCGCAGCCGAAGTGCGGCAGGTGGCGCCCGGCGTGGGCTGGGTCCGCATGCCCTTACCCTTCGTGCTGAACCACATCAACCTGTGGCTGCTCGACGACGGCGACGCGCTGACCGTCGTCGATACCGGCTTCGGCATCGACGCGGTGCGCGACAACTGGAGCGCGATCCTCGATCGCGACCCGCGCCCGCTGTCGCGCGTGCTCGTCACCCACAGCCATCCCGACCACCTCGGCCTCGCCGCGTGGCTCGCCGAACGCAACGGCGCGCCGGTCGTCATGACGCAGGGCGAGTTCTTCAACGGCCACGCAATCTGGAACGAAATCGCGGGCACCGCGGTGGATGAGATGGTCGCGCACTTCGCCGCGCACGGGCTGGACCCCGCACGCCAGGGGGCGCTGCGCGACCGCGGCAACTCCTATCGCCGCGGCGTGCCGGCGCTGCCCAAGTCCTATCAGCGGATCTTCGACGGCGACGTCGTCCACATCGGCGGCCGCGACTGGCACGTGATCGTCGGCTTCGGCCATTCCCCCGAACACGCGAGCCTGTATTGCGAGTCGCTCGGAGTGCTCATTTCGGGCGATATGCTGCTACCGCGCATCTCGACAAACGTCAGCGTTTACGCCCTCACGCCCGAGGACGACCTGCTCGGCTGGTTTCTCGAATCATTAAATCGCTTCAAGGACTTGCCGGACGATACGCTCGTGCTACCATCACACGGGCATCCGTTCCGCGGCATCCGTGCGCGCATCGCCCAACTCGAGGCGCACCACCGTGAACGCTGCAGTGCACTATTGAAAGAGATCGAGACCCCCCGCAGCGCAGGGGAACTGCTATCGACGCTGTTCCCCCGCGAACTGGATACGCATCAGGTCATGTTCGCCATGGGAGAGGCGATTGCCCACCTCAACTACCTTGCCGCGCGCGGCGAGGTCCGCAGGGTGGGCGACCGGACCAGCATCATCCGATTCGAAAAAACAGCTGAAGCTTGAAGAGAGGAGCAAGAACAGAATGGCCGCACCCACCCCCGAGACCGTGTTCGCCGACCTGCCCGACCCCAAGGAAGTCGCGAAGACCTACTCCGAAGTCGCCCAGCGGGCCTCGCACCTCATCAGCGAACACGTCCAGCGCCAGCTGAAGAAAGGCGTCGCCACCCCCAGCGACGAGCTGGGCATCGCCCAGGCTTTCATGGACATGATGGCCAAGCTGCTCGCCAACCCGTACAAGCTGGCGCAGTCGCAGATGAACCTGGTGTGGGACTACTTCTCGCTGTGGCAGCACTCGATGCTGCGCGTGATGGGCATGCACGGCACGCCGATCGCCCAGCCGGACAAGGCCGACAAGCGCTTCAAGGACGAGCAGTGGGAAGAGCATTTCCTGTTCGACTTCATCAAGCAGTCCTACCTGATCGCCGCGCGCCACGTACATGACACGGTGTGCTGCGTCGACGGCCTCGACGAGCAGACGCAGAAGAAGGTCAATTTCTACACCCGCCAGTACATCGACGCGCTGTCGCCGTCGAACTTCGCGCTGACCAACCCGGAAGTGTTCCGCGAGACGGTCAAGAGCAACGGCCAGAACCTGATCAAGGGCCTGAACAACCTGCTGCGCGACATGGAAGACGGCGGCGGCCAGCTGCGCGTCAAGATGACCGACACCAGCGCCTTCGAGCTGGGCAAGAACGTCGGCACGACGCCGGGCAAGGTCGTGTTCCAGACCGACATGATGCAGCTGATCCAGTACTCGCCGACGACCGAGAAGGCCTACAAGCGTCCGCTGCTGATCGTGCCGCCATGGATCAACAAGTTCTACATCCTCGACCTGCGCGAGAAGAACTCGTACGTGAAGTGGTGCGTCGACCAGGGCCACACGGTGTTCGTGATCTCGTGGGTGAACCCGGACGAGCGCCTCGCGGACAAGACCTTCGAGTCCTACGTGCTCGAAGGCGTCGTCGCGGCGCTGGACGCGATCGAGAAGCAGACCGGCGAGAAGGAAGTGAACGCCTGCGGCTACTGCCTGGGCGGCACCCTGCTGGCGACCACGCTCGCCTACCTCGCGGGCAAGAAGCAGAAGCGCATCGCCGCCGCGACCTTCTTCACGACCATGACCGACTTCGCCGAGCCGGGCGAGCTGGGCGTGTTCATCGACGAAGGCCAGGTGTCCAGCCTCGAGAAGAAGATGTTCGAGCGCGGCTACCTCGAAGGCGCCGAGATGGCGGGCACCTTCAACATGATGCGCGCGAACGACCTGATCTGGTCCTTCGTCGTCAATAACTACCTGATGGGCAAGGATCCCTTCCCCTTCGACCTGCTGTACTGGAACTCCGACTCGACGCGCATGCCGGCGAAGATGCACAGCTTCT
The DNA here is from genome assembly GCF_012910905.1 of Aromatoleum toluvorans. Taxonomy (GTDB): domain Bacteria; phylum Pseudomonadota; class Gammaproteobacteria; order Burkholderiales; family Rhodocyclaceae; genus Aromatoleum; species Aromatoleum toluvorans. Next base: position 76,378 of record NZ_WTVN01000006.1, on the reverse strand, counting down.
ACCTGCGCGCGATGTACATGGAAAACCGCCTCGTCCAGCCCGGCGGCATCGAGGTCGATGGCGTGCTGATCGACCTCGGCAAGATCAAGGTCCCCTGCTACTTCATCTCGACGCTGGAAGACCACATCGCCCCGTGGAAGAGCACCTACGCCGGCGCGACGAACTTCGGCGGTCCGGTGCGCTTCGTGCTGGGCGGCTCGGGCCACATCGCCGGCATCGTCAACCCGCCGGTGGCCAACAAGTACGGCTACTGGCTGAACCCCGCCGCGAAGCTCGCCGAAACCGCCGACAAGTGGTTCGAGGGCGCCGAGCACCAGCCGGGTTCGTGGTGGACCGACTGGCAGGCCTGGCTCACCGCGCACGACTCGGAACAGACCGACGTGCGCGATCCGGCGAAGGGCAAGCTGAAGGTGCTCGAGGACGCGCCGGGCTCCTACGTCAAGATCCGTATCGACGCCCAGGAAGCCGCCTGATTCCTGTCCGTCAGGGATGAAGCCGAGGGGGCATCGCCCCCTCGATTTCGTTTACCGCCTGCCGATGGCCACCGCTCCTGTGCCGCCCCTGCCCGCGCCTTCGACCCTGCGCCTCGTGCTCGATACCAACACCGTGATGGCGCTGTGGGTGTTCGAGGATCCCCGGCTCGCGCCGCTACGCGCGCTCGTCGACACCGGCGCGCCGGTGCTGCTCGCGAACGACGCGACGCTCGAGGAGCTGCGCCGCGTGCTCGCCTACCGCCAGTTCGGCATTGCGCCCGAGCGCCAGGACGCGCTCTGCGCCGCCTACGCGGCCCGCGCGGCCATACTGCCGGCGCAGGACGACGCCAGCGCCCCGCCGCTGCCCGCATGCCGGGACGGCGACGACCAGAAGTTCCTGACGCTCGCACGCGACGGCGGCGCGACCCACCTCGTCAGCCGCGACAAGCTGCTGCTGAAGCTCAACCGCCATCGCCTCATCCGGCCGCTGTTCGCGATCCTGACGCCGGAAGCCTTCGTCGCGGCGCTGGCCGCGGCCTGAGGACCGCCTCCTCAGCGCAGACGGCGGCGCAGCGCGGCGAGATAACGCATGCCGTCGATCGCGCGGCTGCCGTACCAGGACGCCATCTCGCCATCGATCATCGCCACCGGCCGCCCCGACAGCGCCTTCACTTCGTCGAGATGGGTCTCGTCGAAGCGGTAGGGTTCGCTCGACAGGAACACGCGCGTGGCGCGCCCCATCCACGGCGCCTGCCAGTCGACCTCCGGATAGCGTGCGCCCGCCTCCGCCGGCAGCGTGTCCCAGCCCACGGCGGCCAGCGTCGCGGAGATGTAGGTTTCGCGCGTGACCGTCATCCACGGCGCGCGCCAGATGAGGTAGAGCACCTCCTCCCGCGGCAGCTCGCGCGCGACCGCCTGCGCTTCCGCGAGCGCGCCTTCCAGGACCGTCACGAGCTGCTCCGCGCGGGCGGCGCACTGGAACACGCCGCCGAAGAGGCGATACAGCGTGATGTTGTCCGTCGGCGTACAGGGATGCGTGACGATCACGTTGGGCACGAAGGCGGCCAGTTCCTCGACCGTCTCGCGCCGGTTCTCGTCGATATTGACGATCAGGTGCGTCGGCGCGAGCTCCCGCACGGCATCGATCTTCACGTCCTTCGTGCCGCCGACCTTGGGGACGAGCTTCAGCACACTGCGCGGATGCACGCAAAAACCCGTACGCCCGACCAGGCGATCGGCCAGGCCGAGGTCGCACACCAGTTCGGTCAGCGAGGGCACGAGCGAGACGATGCGGACCTCGCCGGCGGCCGGCCGGTGTTCGGTGCCGATCGCATCGCGCAGGGGCAACGCCAAGTCCGGTGATAGGGAGTGACTCATCGGCAACCTCGCGGGATGATGGAGAGGGGATCACAGGCGATTGTAGGGCAGTCGCGGCAGCCGTGCGCAACCGGCTCGATGCGCTTGTCCTGAAAGGCTTTTTCCGGTGCCGCGGCAGCGCAAATTCCCCTGTCTCGGGTTGTTGCATTGCAGTATGCTTAGCCTCCCAAAAAAACAACCAGGTCCTGTCGTGCACACTGCAGACCGTGTGGAACAACCGGCCGCGGCCCCTCCCACCGAACATCGCGCTGGCCTCGCAGGGCTCGCCGTCGCCGCGATCGGCGTCGTCTACGGCGACATCGGCACGAGCCCGCTGTACACGCTGAAGGAAGTGTTCAACGGCCATCACGCCGTGCCGGTGACGCCGGCGAACGTGTACGGGGTCCTGTCGCTGGTGTTCTGGGCGCTGATGCTGGTGGTGTCGGCCAAGTACGTAGTCTTCATCACCCGCGCCGACAACCGCGGCGAAGGCGGCATCATGGCGCTGATCTCGCTCGCCCTGCGCGTCGTCCCCGACGGGCGCAAGGCCTGGGTGCTGTCGTCGATGGGCGTCTTCGGCGCCGCACTGTTCTACGGCGACGGCATGATCACGCCGGCGATCTCGGTGCTCTCGGCGGTCGAAGGCCTCGAAGTCGCGACGCCGGCCTTCGCGCCCTATGTGCTGCCGATCGCGCTGATCGTCCTCGTCGGCCTGTTCATGATGCAGCGCCACGGCACCAGCCGCGTCGGCGCGATCTTCGGCCCGGTGATGGTGTGCTGGTTCCTCGTGCTGGCGGCACTGGGCATCTCCGGCATCCGGCTGCATCCCGAGATCCTCGGCGCCCTCAACCCCGTCTGGGCGATCGGCTTCCTCGCCGACAATCCGCTGCTGGGCTGGCTCGGGCTGGGCGCCGTCGTGCTGGCGATCACCGGCGGCGAAGCCCTCTACGCGGACATGGGCCACTTCGGCCGCAAGCCGATCAAGCTCGCGTGGTTCACGGTCGTGTTCCCGGCCCTCTACCTGAACTACCTCGGCCAGGGCGCGCTGATCCTCGACCACCCCGACAACGTGCGCAACCCCTTCTACCTGCTGGTACCCGACGAACTCGTGTATCCGATGGTGGGCATGGCGACGCTGGCGACGATCATCGCCAGCCAGGCGGTGATCTCGGGCGCGTATTCGCTGACGCGCCAGGCCATGCAGCTGGGCTACGCGCCGCGCATGCGCACAATCTTCACCTCGGCACGCGAGATGGGCCAGATCTACGTGCCGAGCATCAACTGGATGCTCCTCGGCGCGGTGGTCGCGCTGGTAGTCGGCTTCCGCTCGTCGAGCGCGCTGGCCTCGGCCTACGGCATCGCGGTGACGATGACGATGATGATCGACACGGTGCTCGCCTTCGTCGTCGTGCGCGCGCTGTGGGGCTGGGGCAGGCTGAAGGCCGGCCTCTTCCTCGCGGTGTTCCTCGCCGTCGATATCGCCTTCTTCTCCGCGACGACGGTGAAGATCCTCGCCGGTGGCTGGTTCCCGCTGCTGATCGGGGCGGTGATCTTCACCTTCCTGACCACCTGGAAGCGCGGCCGCTCGATGCTCAACAGCCGCATCCGCACCGACACGATCCCGATCGACCTGTTCATCCAGTCGATGTTCACGAGTCCGCCGCCGCGCGTCGCGGGCACGGCGGTGTTCCTGACGACCTGGCTCGACGGCGTGCCACGCGCGCTGCTGCACAACCTGCTGCACAACAAGGTCCTGCACGAGCGCGTGGTGCTGCTGAAGGTGCATACCGCGGACGTGTCCCACGTGCCGGAGAAGGACCGCATCGAGATCGAGGAGATCGACTATGGTTTCTATCGCGTGCGCCTGACCTTCGGCTTCATGGACGACCCGGACATCCCCGCCGAACTGGCACGCTGCGCGGAGAAGGGGCTGCGCTTCGAGACGATGGAAACGTCGTTCTTCCTCGGCCGCGAAACCATCGTCCGCCGCATGGGCTCGGGCATGGCGCTGTGGCGCGAACGCCTCTTCATCGTCATGTTCCGCAACGCCGGCAGCGCCGCCGACTACTTCCACCTGCCGCCGAACCGTGTTGTGGAACTGGGCACGCAGGTCGAGCTATGATTCGAAAATAACCGGCTTTCCGGCAGAGGGGGGTACGCCAGCATGCAGTGGATCGTCTCGGCCGTACCCGGCCGCATCCGCATCCGCGATGCCCGGCTGCGCGACGCAGCGCGGCAGGAGCGACTGGGTGCCGCCCTTGCGGAAATCGACGGGGTCGTCGAAGTCGAGGGTAATCCGCGCACCGGCAGCATGCTGTTGCGCTACACCCCGGAACACGCGACGCGCGTCGAGATGGAGGCCCGCGTATCGGCCGCCGTCGGCGCCGAGCTCGCGCCGCCACCGGCAGCCCCGCGTGAGGAAGCCCGCACCCCGCGCACGCCGCGGCGGTGGCAGCGCGACCGGCGCCTCAACACCTGGGCCAAATACGGCATGCTCGGCAGCCTGGGCGTGTCGCTCGCGCTCGCCGCGGCCGGCAACAAGAAGGCGCATGCGGCAACCGGGGGCCTGTTCCTCGGCCTGCTGGGCATCCACATGGCGGTACACCGCCGTCATCTGTTCAAATAGCCGGCGCACGAACGCCGAGAATCCCTTCCGACCACTGCACCGATGGACGCATTCGAGCAACTGCAACGCTTCTCGCGCAACCTGCGCATCGCCCACCACATTCCGGGGCGCATCCGGCTCAAGCTCGAGAGCGATCTCGACGCGGGCCAGATGGACGCGATCGGCGACGCGAAACGCTTCGGCCGGGTACTCGACGACATCCCCGGGATCCGCTCGGTGAAACTGAACCTGCTCGCCCGCTCGTGCACCGTCGAGTACGACACCGGGGCGATCCCCGCCGCCGCGTGGCCCGACCTGCTCGGCGGCGTACGCTCGCCCGCGGCGGAAGTCCTGCTCGGCATCCTCGTCACCAAGCACCGCGAGGTGACGGGTGCGTAACTACGACGAGGCGATCCTGCGCGGCCGGCGGATCGAGCGCAAGGCGCCGTTCCCGCCCGCGCACCAGGCGCTGCGCATCGCCCTGTACGACGAATTCGCCGCGCGCGCCTTCTACCGCAAAGCCGTCGAGGCCTACGGCCCGCGCGAACCGTTCGCCGCGAGCCTGAAGGCGGCCGAGGCGCGCGTCGCGACGCTCGCGCGGCTGTGCCGGCGCTACGGTGTCGCCAGCCCGCTCGACCCCTTCCCGCTGGAGACCAGCCTCGCGCCGGGCTGGCGCGCGAACTGCGAGCGCGCGCTCGCGGGCACGCTAGCGCGGCTGCGGCTTTACGAAACGCTGATCGCGCGCACCGACGGCGCCCTGCGCAAGCGCCTGCGCCGGTTGCAGGCCGAGGATGCGCAGCAACTGCAGGTATGGCACGAAGCGCTCGCCGAGGCCGTCCGCCTCGAACAGCTGCATGCGCAAGGCGGCATCGCGCCCGACGAAGCGCACATGGAACACGGGCTGATCGGCGACTTCCTGGAAAGGACCTTTTCGGTGCTCAGCGGCCAGCACGCCGCCATCGGCGTCGTCGGCCCGCTGCTGAGCAGACTCAACCCCGCACTGCTGGCCGGCATCGCAGCCGGCGGCGCAGGCGTCCTGCTTGCCCGCGGCAAGCTCAATTTCACTCAAGACGGAAAGGAGGGATGAGATGTATCCCGTGCTTCCATTCGCAATCGGCGCAATGGTCGGTGCCGCGGCCGTAAGGCTGCTCAAGACGGTGAGCCTGCAGAGCAGCCTGGACAAGGCGCAGGAACGCCTGCGCGAGGCGACGATCTCCAGCCTCGACGCGATCGAACATTCGTCGGCCGGCCTGAAGGCCAAACTGGCGGCGGCACCCGCAGCGCCGGAAGCTGCAGCGCCGGAAGCCGCGGCCCCGGCGGCCAAAGCCGCACCCGCACGCAAGGCCCCGGCACGCCGGCGCAGCACGCCCCCCACGACGGGCACTCCCACGACGGGCACTCCCACGACGGGCTCTCCCACGACGGGCACCGCCAAGACGGCCGCGCCACGCACACGCGCGCGCAAGAAGACCACGCCGCCTGCCGACACCGGGGATTCGGCCTGATGCGAGCGATGCACAAGCTTCCGGTCAAGGTGAAGACGGGCGAAGCGCCGGCGAATTTCGTCCGCGGCTTCGTCGCCACCGGCCTCCTCGCGGCGCTGCAGGAACCGGGCGGGCGCGTCACGGCCGGCGCCGCCCGCGGCGTGCTGAAGCAGGCGCTGCAGGGCGGCGCGGCACTGGCGGCGGGTTGTGCCGCAGCCGACGCCTGGCAGCGCCAGGATTACCGCGGCGTGCTCGTCGCCGTCGCCGGCGGCGCGGCGGGACTGGCCGCCATCGATTACCTGGCGCGCAAATCGGCGCGCCGCAGCAACGGACACAGGGAGAAGCACCTTGGGCAAGAAGAAGCACAAGAAAGCGCAGCGTGACGAGTACGCCGGCTATGCGCCGGGCGGCTGGGGCAGCGGCTATGGCATGCCGGCCGGCGGCGCCGCGGGCCACGGCTTCGACGAAGGCCTGCTGAAGGCAATGCCCGGCCTGCTGAAATCGCGCCAGTACGACCAGTTCCTGCTCGGCGCGGCGATCGGTGCGGCGGCCGCCTACGTGCTCGGCGACGAGGAACTGCGTGGCAAGCTGCTGAAGACGGGCATGAAGCTGTATGCGGGCCTGCTCGGCGGCGTCGAGGAGTTCAAGGAACAGATGGCCGACCTGAAGGCCGAAGTCGAGGCGGAGCAGCACGGCGGCGCATGAGCGGCGGATCATGGTTCCGCTCGCTGACGGTCGCGCATCGCACGCGCGGGCGGGTGCGTTTCCGCTTCGCGTGCGCGCCCGGCACGCCCGCGACGCCGCTCGCGATCGAACGCGCGGCGGAGAACATTCCGGGCGTGCAGGAGGCGCGGGTCAATCCGCGCACGCACTCGCTGGTGCTGAGCTTCGATCCGGCCACGATCGGCGTCGAGGCCTTGCAGCAGGCACTTGCGGCACTGCCGCCGCCGGACGGGCGCGCGACACGGACGAAACCGGCTGACGCCGATGGCGGCGCGGGACCGCTGGTGGCGAGCCTCGCGACGCTGCTGGGCACGCGCTACCTGCCCGCCTCCGTGCAGTTGCCGGTGACGCTCGGGGCGGCCGCGCCGCTGCTCAAGCACGCGCTCGACGACTACCGCGACAACGGCATCTCCTCGCACGTGCTCGAGGCGCTGGCCGTGTCGATCTCACTTGCACGCGGCGACTTCAGCGCGGCCAACACGACGACCTTCATGCTCGCGCTGGGCGAGTACCTCGAGGACTCGATCGCGCGGCGCTCGGACGATCTCCTCAAGCACCTGCTGCGCCCGTCGAGCGACGAGGTGTGGGTCGTGCGCGACGGACAGGAAGTCCTCATCCCCGCCCCCGAGGTGCGCGTCGGCGACACGGTCGTCGTCGGCACCGGCGCCGTGATCCCGGTCGATGGCACCGTGCTCGGCGGCGAAGGCACCGTGAACGAGGCGGCGATGACCGGCGAGAGCGTCGCGGTCGCCAAGGCGCGCGGCGACGCCGTGCTTTCGGGCACGCTGATCGAGGAAGGCCGGCTGCAGATCTACGCCGAGCAGGTCGGCGCACGCACCGCCGCGGCGCGCATCGCCGACTACGTCGAGCAATCGCTCACGGCGAAGAGCGAGGCGCAGCTCGGCGCGGCGCGGCTCGCGGACCGGCTGGTGCCGATCGTGCTGGGGCTGGCCGGCTCGACCTACCTGCTGTCGCAGGACTGGCGCCGTGCCGCCGCGGTGCTCCAGGCCGACTACTCGTGCGCGCTGAAGCTCGCGACGCCGGTGGCGTTCAAGTCGGCGATGTACCGCGCCGGGCGCACCGGCATCCTCGTGAAGGGGGCGAGCGCGCTGGAACGGCTGGCCGAGGCCGACACTTTCATCTTCGACAAGACCGGCACGCTGACGGCCGGCCGGCTCGCGGTCACCGACTCGGTGACCTTCGACCGCAGCTACTCCGCCGACGACCTGATCTGGCTCGCCGCGTCGGTAGAGGAGCATTACTTCCATCCGCTGGCGCTGGCGGTCGTCGCGGCGGCGAAGGAAATCTCCGGCAAGCACTTCGATCACCAGGAAGTGCAGTTCATCGTCGCGCACGGCGTCGCCAGCGTGATCGACGGCCGGCGCATCGTCGTCGGCTCGCGCCACTTCATCGAGGACGACGAGAAGATCGACGTCTCGGCGCACACGGAGACGATCGATCGCCTGTACCGCGAAGGCAAGACGCTGCTCTACATCGGCTTCGGCGGCAAACTGCTGGGCGTGCTGGCGCTGAAGGACGAGGTACGCGCCAACTCGGCCGCGACCATCGCGCGGCTGCGCGCGCTCGGTGCCCGCCGCATCCTGATGCTGACGGGCGACCACCACGAACGCGCCGCCGAGCTCGCCGCGGAGCTGGGCCTCGACGGCTTCCACGCCGAACTGCTGCCCGAGCAGAAGGCGAGCATCGTCGAGGACCTCGGCCGCCAGGGCGCGCGCATCGCCTTCGTCGGCGACGGCATCAACGACGCCCCCGCGCTCGCCGGCGCCCACGTCGGCGTCGCGATGCAGAAGGGTGCCGACATCGCGCGCCTGACCGCCGACGTCGCGCTGCTGGAAGACGACATCGGCTGCGTCGCGGACGCCAAGGCGCTCGCGCAGGCGACGATGACGCGCATCCGCAACAACTACCGCCTGACGGTCGGCCTCAACACCGCGATCCTCGGCGCGGCGGCGATCGGCGTGCTGTCGCCGGTGACGACGGCGATGCTGCACAACGGCAGCACGATCGCGATCCTGCTCAACGCGCTGCGCGGCAGGACGGGCTAGCGGCGACTGCGCAGGGAGGATGAGCCGAAGGCCGCGTCCGGCAACCGAGCCGCCGAATGATCGGCCATTCAACCCCAGGCGCTGCGTGGCGGAAGGCGCTGCGCTTTTCCGCCCTACGATCCGTGCCTACGACACTCATTTCGGCAAAGCGTACCCTTTGGGAGTCGCTGAAACTTGAATTTTCGTTGATGCACCTGCCCTGTCGAACCGCCGATCTCCTTCCCCGGCTTCGCCGCCTGCTCGGCGTCGTGGTCGCGTCGATGTGCCTCGGCGCGCCGCCGGCCGATGCGCAGACCGCGACCGAGCAATGGCAGGGCGCCGCCTTCGAGGGCGATCGCGCCGCGCTGGAAAAGCTCGCAGTAGCCGGCGCACGCGTCGTGCGCGTGTATCGCGAGTCCGACGCGTGGGTGCTGGACGCCGCGCAGGCGCTCGGGCTGAAGGTCGTGATGGGCCTGTGGGTCGGCCATCCGCGCCACGGTTTCGATCTCGGCGACCGGGCCGCCGTGCAGGCGCAGGAACGCGCGATCCGCGCCTTCGTCACCCGCTATCGCAGCCACCCCGCGCTCCTCGCGTGGGGTGTCGGCAACGAGGTCGAAACGGGCGAGGCGGACCCCTTGCCTGCCTGGCGCGAGGTGGATCGGCTCGCCGGCATCGTCAGGGCGCTCGATCCCGCCCACCCGACGATGATGGTCGTCGCCGACACCGGCATGGCGCAGTTGCGCACGCTCGCCGGCTGCTGCCCGAACGTCGACCTGCTGGGCATCAACCTCTACGCCGGCGCCGTGTTCGACCTGCCGCAGCGCCTGCGCGACGCGGGCATCGCCAAACCCGCCGTCGTCACCGAACTGGGGCCGCTCGGCCAGTGGCAGGCCGGCAAGAAGCCGTGGGGCGCGCCGGTCGAGCCGACGAGCAGCGAGAAGGCTGTCTTTTTCCGCGATGCGCTCGCCTTCCTGCGCAAAGAGCGGCAGATCGCCGGGGTGTTCCCCTTCCTGTGGGGCGCGAAGCAGGAGCAGACGGCGACGTGGCACGGCCTGCTGCTGGCCGACGGCAGCCTCACGGCGATGACCGACGCGCTGACGCAGGCGTGGGGCAAGCCGGTCGCCGAGCCCGCACCGGCGATCCGCGGCATCGGCATCGCGGCGGACGTGTTCGCGCCGGGAGCGGAGATTTCCGCGGGCGTCGACGCCGCCTCGTTCGACGGCTCGCCGCTGACGGTGGAGTGGAACGTCTTCGCCGAAGCAACCGATCTACGCAAGGGCGGCGACACGGAAGCCGCGCCGCCGCGCATCGACGTGCGCATGCTGCATGCCGATGCGACCAGCGCGCGCTTCCTCGCCCCGCGGCAGCCGGGCGCCTATCGCCTCTTCATCACGCTACGCGACCGCCAGGGCAAGGCGGCGACCGCCAACCTCCCCTTCCTCGTGCGCTGACGCGCGCCCTCAGTCGCCAAGCTGCGGCCGCGTGCCCTTGCCGACGCGCCGGCCGACCACGTGCATCTCGCACTTCTTGCAGTCGAAGCGCAGCGTCAGCGGTTCGCGCACGACGCGCTCGCCGTCGCCGCGCTCCTGCCACAGCGTCATCGGATCGGGGCGGATGCCCTTCACCTGCTTCGGGCACAGGTTGAAGCTGTAGCGCAGGCAGTGCTTGGTGATCATCAGCGAGACGAGCCCGTCCTCGTGGTTCGCCTCGAAGGCGTCGGCGATCAGCTCGACGCCGTGCTTGCGGTAGAAGTCGCGCGCGCGGGCGTTGAAGACGTTGCCGAGGTAGTTGAGCGAGGTGTCCGGGTAGCGCGCCGGCGGATCGACCGGCACTGCCCGCGGCGGGCGCTGCCAGGCTGCCGCGCGCGCCGCGGCGAGCGCCTCCACCGCGGCACGCCGCAGCGCGTTGAGCTGCCCGACCGGCACGAACCACGGCTGCGCGGTGTCGAGCACGACCTCGGCTGCCGCGGTGACGAACATCGTGCCGCCGAGCTTCGCGAGGCTGTCGCGCAGCGTCGCCTCGGCACGCAGCGGGTCACGCGGCGCGGCCTTGTCGCAGGCGAGCGTGGCCGTCGCCGACACGCCGGCCTCGTCGGTGATCGTCAGGGCCAGCCCGTCCGCCGTATCGTCGAGACGCAGGCGCACCTGCACGCGGCGCTCGGCCGACTTGCCGGCCAGGAGCTTCTCGAACACGTGATCGACGTTGCGGTACAGCGTCGCGCCGGTGACGAGCCCCTGCGGCAGGTCGACGAGCTGGATGCGCCCGCCGTCGACACGATTCACGCGGGCGCCCTGCAACTCGCCCGTGGCGCCGTACCACGCCAGCCCGTCGCCATTCGCGAGCGGCTCGGCCGCCTCGACGGTGACGAAGCGCCCGCTCACGCCCAGCACACGCCCGACCGGGGCGCCGACAAACTTGGGCGACTCGAAGGACTCGATGTCGCCGTGGCGGCCATTCACGAAGTAATCCGTGCTGCCGCGATTGAAGGTCTTTTCCGGCCGCGGCGTGAAGCTGAAGGTCGAGCGCCCCCCCGAACTGCGTGCGAATTCGGGCCGCGTCTCGAGGATGCGGTCGAGCTGCTGGCGGTAGTGCGCCGTCACGTTCTTCACGTAGGCCAGATCCTTCAGCCGCCCCTCGATCTTGAACGAGCGGACGCCGGCGTCGATCAGCGCCTCGAGGTTCGCCGTCTGGTCGTTGTCCTTCAGCGACAGCAGGTGCCGCCGGTCGGCCACCGGCGTGCCGTCGGCGTCCTTCAGCGACCACGGCAGACGGCACATCTGCGCGCATTCGCCGCGATTCGCGCTGCGCCCGGTGAAGGCGTGGCTGATCGTGCATTGCCCCGAGTAGCTCACGCACAACGCGCCGTGGATGAAGAACTCCAGCGCGCAGCGCTCGCGGTCGGTCGCGTCGGCGATCGCGCGGATCTGGCGCAGATCCAGCTCGCGCGCCAGCACGATCTGCGAGAACCCCACGTCCTGCAGGAAGCGCGCCTTCGCTGGCGTGCGGATGTCGCACTGTGTGCTCGCGTGCAGCTGGATCGGCGGCAGGTCCAGCTCCAGCAGGCCCATATCCTGCACGATCAGCGCATCGACGCCGGCCTCGTAGGCCTGGATGACCACCTGGCGCGCACCGTCGAGTTCGTCGTCGCGCAGGATGGTGTTGAGGGCGAGCAGCACGCGCGCGGAATAGCGGTGCGCATGCGCGGCCAGCGCCGCGATGTCCGCCATGCTGTTGCCCGCCGACGCGCGCGCGCCGAACGACGGTCCGCCGATATACACGGCGTCGGCCCCGTGCTCGATCGCGGCGATGCCCGATTCGAGGTTGCGGGCGGGAGCGAGAAGTTCGAGGGCGAAGGCGTGCGACATCGGAAAGGCCGGGCGAAATCGAAAGGCCGTCCGGCACATCGCGGACGGCCCCGCATGATAGGCCTTTTCGCGCCGGACCGTCGTTCGCCGGGTCCGCGGCAACCGTGCTCGAAACAGATCGTTACATCCGTGACATGCGTCACGAAAGCTGCCCCGCCCCTGTACCTCCGGCCAATACCTCCCACATGCCTCCGGTCATATTCTGTTACCAAGTGTAATAGGCATCGCGCGACCGCCCCCGGCGGCTTCGCCAGACCATCAGAGGAGCAGCGAAAATGGCACAAGCAATTGCGGTAGTCGTGGCGGTCACGGGCAAGGCGTTTGCGCGCGATGTGAAGGGCAACCTGCGTCCGCTCAAGGCGGGTGACACGCTGCAGGAAGGCGAATCGGTCATCACGATGGCCGGCGGCCATGTCGAACTCGCCATGTCCGACGGCGCGCCGATGGCGATCGCCGCCGACCAGACGGTAACCCTCACCGCCGACGTGTCGGCAACGACCCGTCCCGCGCCCGAGGATGCACAGGTCTCGCAGGCTACCGTCGACCAGGTGATCCAGGCCCTCGAACAGGGCGGCAACCTCGACGACATCGAAGCCCCGGCGGCGGGTCTCGCCGGCGGTGGCGGCGGCGACGGCAACAGCTTCGTGCGCCTGCTGCGCATCAGCGAAGGCGTCGGCCCGCTCGAGTTCCAGTTCGGCCAGGAATCCATCGCCCGCATCGAGCCGGAGGAATCCGCGCCGCTCCCGCAGGAACCGCAGCCCCTCAACGCCACGGTCACGCTCGGCAACATCGTCGTCACTGAAGGATCGGGCACAGCCACCATCGTCGCGACCGTGAGCAGCCCCGTCACGGGCAGCGACCTGGTGATCACGCTGAGCAACGGTGCCACGATCACGATCCCGGTCGGCGCGACGACCGGCACCTCGACGCCCTTCCCGATCCAGGGCGACGACCCCTACATCGACCCCGAGACCTTCCCGGTGGATGTCGTCGGCAGCACCGGCAGCGACTTCGGCACGGTCACCCCGACGGGACCGGCCATCGTGGAGGTGCGTGACACGATCGACACCACGAATTCCGCCATCAACGTCGAACTCAACGCCGCCCCGACCTTCACCGAAGACGGCACCACCCTGACCTACGTCGTCACGCTGAGCGCAGCGGTTCGCCCCGGGGACGACCCGGTACGCGTGAGCTTCACCGACCTGGCCGGCAACGCCCAGACCATCGTGATCACGAGCGGCACGTCCGGCTCGGTCGCCGTGGCCATCCCCGAATCGCTGTTCGAGGATGTTTACGAGGAAGCGCCGGCCGACCTGCTCGTCGCCACCAATGTCACGATCGGCGGAGGTGCGAACTTCGAGGCGCTCAATCCACCCTCAGTCGGCACCGTGCAGCTGGTCGACACCGTCGATACGACCACCGTCAGCCTCGCCGCCGCCCCGAACTTCACCGAGGACGGCATCACCCTCACCTACACGGCGACCCTCGGGGCCGCCGTGCGCGCGGGCGATGATCCGGTCACGGTCAACTTCACCGACCTCGCCGGCAACGCCCAGACCATCACCATCGCCAGCGGCACCACCGGCACCGTCACCGCAGTGATCCCCGAGGCCACCTTCGAGGATCCCTACAAGGAGGCGGACGCCAACCTCGCCGTCGCCACCAACGTCACCGTCTCCGGCGGCGCGAACTTCGAGGCCCTGGGCACTCCCACGGTCGGCACCGTGCAGCTGGTCGACACCGTCGATACGACCACCGTCAGCCTCGCCGCTGCCCCGAACTTCACCGAGGACGGCATCACCCTCACCTACACGGCGACCCTCGGGGCCGCCGTGCGCGCGGGCGATGATCCGGTCACGGTCAACTTCACCGACCTCGCCGGCAACGCCCAGACCATCACCATCGCCAGCGGCACCACCGGCACGGTCACCGCAGTGATCCCCGAGGCCACCTTCGAGGATGTCTACAAGGAGGCGGACGCCAACCTCGCCGTCGCCACCAACGTCACCGTCTCCGGCGGCGCGGACTTCGAGGCCCTGGGCACTCCCGCGGTCGGCACCGTGCAGCTGGTCGACACCGTCGATACGACCACCGTCAGCCTCGCCGCTGCCCCGAACTTCACCGAGGACGGCACCACCCTCACCTACACCGTGACCCTCGGGGCCGCCGTGCGCGCGGGCGATGATCCGGTCACGGTCAACTTCACCGACCTCGCCGGCAACGCCCAGACCATCACCATCGCCAGCGGCACCACCGGCACCGTCACCGCAGTGATCCCCGAGGCCACCTTCGAGGATCCCTACAAGGAGGCGGACGCCAACCTCGCCGTCGCCACCAACGTCACCGTCACCGGCGGCGCGAACTTCGAGGCCCTGGGCACCCCCACGGTCGGCACCGTGCAGCTGGTCGACACCGTCGATACGACCACCGTCAGCCTTGCCGCCGCTCCGAACTTCACCGAGGACGGCACCACCCTCACCTACACCGTGACCTTGGGGGCCGCCGTGCGCGCGGGCGATGAGCCGGTCACGGTCAACTTCACCGACCTCGCCGGCAACGCCCAGACCATCACCGTCACCAGCGGCACCACCGCCACGGTCACCGCCGCGATCCCCGAGGCGACCTTCGAGGACGTCTATGCCGAAGCACCGGCCAATCTGACCGTCGCCACCAATGTCTCGGTCACCGGCGGCTCGGGCTTCGAGGCCCTGGGCACGCCCACGGTCGGCACCGTGCAGCTGGTCGATACCGTCGATACAACCACCGTCAGCCTTGCCGCCGCTCCGAACTTCACCGAGGACGGCACCACCCTCACCTACACCGTGACCTTGGGGGCCGCCGTGCGCGCGGGCGATGAGCCGGTCACGGTCAACTTCACCGACCTCGCCGGCAACGCCCAGACCATCACCGTCACCAGCGGCACCACCGGCACGGTCACCGCCGTGATCCCCGAGGCGACCTTCGAGGACGTCTATGCCGAAGCACCGGCCAATCTGACCGTCGCCACCAATGTCTCGGTCACCGGCGGCTCGGGCTTCGAGGCCCTGGGCACGCCCACGGTCGGCACCGTGCAGCTGGTCGATACCGTCGATACGACCAAACTCACGCTCACCGGCACGACCTCGGTTCTTCCCGGCGGAACGATCACCTATACCGCGACACTCGACCACGAAGTGCGCACAGGCGATGCGCCGGTAGTGGTGACTTTGTCCAATGGGTTGTCGTTCCAGATTACTTCGGGCACCACAGGCTCAATCACGGACACTGCCCCGAACGACGGGACCACCCCTGCTGTCGGGCCGATCACCGCGACGGCGACCCAAACCGTCAGCGGAACGCAAGGCTCGTTCGAGCTCCTGACCGCCACCGGATCGGTGACGACCGACATCAACTACACGCCTTCGCTCACCACATCGAACCAGACGGTCGATGAAACCGGCGGACTCGACAGCGTCATCGGAACGCTGACCGTCAATTACGGCGGCGACAGCGCGGGCACGCTGGCGCTCCGGGCATCCAACGCGACTTGGTCCGCAGGCACGAACACACTGACCGCCAACGACGGAAGCTGGAAGGTCGCCGTGAATGGCGACGGCACCTACACCTTCACGCAGCTGAAGGCGATGGCGCACCCCGATGCGTCGAACCCGAACGACGCGATCGATCTGACGATCACGGCGAATGTCGTGGATGGCGACGGGACGACCGCGTCGAAGACCTTCACGGTGACGGTGCTCGATGACGGTCCAGTTGCGTTCGTGCCCGCAACGACAGTGATGTTGAACATAACGACCTCGACTTTCACGGCCCCCCTGGATCTTGACATCAACATCGCGAACAACTACGGCACCGATGGCGGCACGATCCGTTTCGCACCCGGCCTCGCCGGCAGCACGACGCTGACCTCCGGCGGACTGCCGATCACCTATGCGCTCTCGACAAACGGGCAGGTTCTCACGGCCTCGACGGCAGCGGGCACCGTATTCACCGTGACGCTCGATCCGGCAAGCGGCCAGTACACGATGCAGATGCACGGCACTGTCGATGGCGGCGCGACAACGATCGACTTCAATGCGGGCGGATACAACTTCACGGGCGGCAATGCAAACTGGGCGGGGTTCTTCACCAATGCCAACGACAACAGTTCGGATCTGCTCATCACACCGATGGTCAAGAGTGCCGGTGGCAATTATGTGAGCGGTAGCACCGTCAATACCAACGCGAATGAGGGTGGCGTCGGGGGGAACAGCGTCGGCAGCGGAGAAGCCATCCGCATCGACTTCGTCACCGACCTGAGCGGGACTTCGGTCAGTGGCAAGGATTACGTTCCCGGCGACACGACCCATTCGTTCGATGGACATTACACGACGAACGGTGCATCGGCGCTCTTCACCGCCATTACCGGCGGAAGCGCGAAGAGCAGCGTACTCATCAAGGCATTCGATGATTTCGATTCCGACAATACTGTGGGGAATGGAACCCAGGACTCCGTAATCGCCATCGGCATTACCTACGGAGGCCAGACCCGCGTGATTTCGGAGAAAGAGATCGGATTGGGCGCAACGCTTATCACGATCGGAGGCAAGGAATTCACGGTCGACTTTGACGACGTTGATCCGGGCGCTGGAACGAAATACCAAGTCACGGTTTCCGGGGTCGTATCCAACACGCAGATCGCCACTTACACGGCGGATGGTTTCAGCAGCGTCGAATACCAGCACGCCGGCGGCCAGGACTTCAAGGTCGGCGACTTCGGCACCACCCATATCAACCAGGGGCTCCCGATCAACTTCGGCCTGCCGCTGGAAGTGGTGGATGCGGACGGCGACAAGGTCGGCGCCACGCTGGACATCAACCTCGTCCCGAACCACCTGACAACGCAGGACTACTCGGCCTCGGCAACGGGCGTCACGGCGGCCGCGACGACGGATGCACCGCACATCTTGGGCTCCGACCAAGGCGACACGCTCACCGGCAACAGCGGTGACAACGTGCTGTACGGCGGCAAGGGCGACGATCAGCTCTCCGGGCTGGGCGGCAAC
This sequence comes from Aromatoleum toluvorans, assembly GCF_012910905.1. GTDB lineage: Bacteria > Pseudomonadota > Gammaproteobacteria > Burkholderiales > Rhodocyclaceae > Aromatoleum > Aromatoleum toluvorans. Next base: position 59,282 of record NZ_WTVN01000006.1, on the reverse strand, counting down.
GACCGGCTGGGCGGCGGTGAAGGGAACGACACCCTGATCGGCGGAGGAGGCAACGACATCCTCACCGGCGGCATCGGCGCCGACACCTTCAAGTGGGCCCTAGTGGACGCCAGTAGCGCTTCGGTGCCCACCGACACGATCAAGGACTTCAACACCGCAGCCTTTGCGAGCGGCGGCGACCGCCTCGATCTGAAGGACCTGCTCGAAGGCAACTCGTCCGCCACCGATCCGCTGACGGACTACCTGCATTTCAGCTACGACGCAGGCACCAAGGCGACGACGATCGAGGTGCATTCCGGCGGCACGGGGGCTCCGATCGATCAGAGGATCGTGATCGAAAACGTCGATCTCACCAACGGCGGTGCGCTCACGAGCGATCAGGCGATCATCACCGACCTCATGAACAAGGGCAAACTCATCACCGACTGACGCCCTGACCACTCGCCCGGCGGCTCACGGCCGCCGGGCTTTTTTTCGTCCGCCCCGCTCACACCATCCCGCGCAACTCCCGCAACAGCACCGACAGCATCGACATCTCGATCGATTGCGTCGTCTTCACGTCGGCGAGGAGGTGGCGGTAGCGGTCGATCTGGGGCGTGCGGCGGGCCTCCCAGGCGGCGATGAGGTCGTCCGGCTGGGCGAGGTCGGGCGAGGCTTTCAGGGCTTCCGCGGCGAGCGCGCGGGCGAGGTTCGAGAGGTCGACGCGCAGGGCGCCGCGGGCGAGGTTCTGCCAGCGGGTGTCGGCCGGCAGGGCGTTGATCTGCGTGCCCAGCCAGTACAGGTCGAGGTGGCCGCCAAGGGTGAAATACACGGCGGCGACCGTCGGCCCAGGGCGGCCGGTGTCGGCGACGATCTCGACGAGGTCGAGCGCCGAGTAGAGTTCGTCGAGCGACGCGATGCGCAGCGCGAGCTCCTCGGGCACGCCGCGCTCGACGTAGCGCGCGACGGCCGCATCGAGCTGCGCACGGTAGTCGTCGGACACCAGGCGGTGGAGGTGTTCGGACAGCGCGGCGACGCCGGGCGAGAAGTAGGCGAGCGTGGCCGGCAGGTCGGCGAGCCATTCGCGGTGGCGCAGGAACCACAGCGTGCCGCGCTGCACGAGGCGGCCGCAGTCGATGATCATCGCGGTCTGCACGGCGTCCTCGACGCGGTTGTCGAGCGCCTCGATCGCATGCCACGTGGGCACCAGCCCGAACACTTCGCGCGTGGCCATGTAGGCGCGCACGACGTCCGCCGCGGTGACGCCGAGCTCGCCCTGCAGGCGGCCGACGAAGGTCGGGCCGACGCGGTTGATCATGCTGTTGATGACGTGCGTGGAGATGATCTCGCGGCGCAGCGGATGCCTGGCGATGTGCGCGGCGAAGCGCTCGCGCAGCGGTTCGGGGAAGTAGCGCGACAGCGCGCTGCCGATGTAGGGATCTTCCGGCACGTCGGACGCGAGCACCTCGTCGTAGAGCTCGATCTTGCTGTAGGCGAGCAGCACCGCGAGTTCCGGCGTGACCAGGCCGGTGCGGGCGGCGGCGCGTTCGGCGATCTCGTCGTCGAGCGGCAGGAATTCGAGCTTGCGGTTGAGGCGTCCGGCGAAGCTCAGGCGGCGGATGAACTCGGCCTGCTCGTCGAGCAGCGCCATGCCGCGCGCGCGCGTCACCGACAGAATCTGCGTCTGCGCGTAGTTGTCGCGCAGCACCAGCGCGGCGACCTCGTCGGTCATCTCGACGAGCAACGCGTCGCGCTGCTTGCCGGTGAGTTCGCCTTCCGCGATCACGCTGTTGAGCAGGATCTTGATGTTCACCTCGTGGTCGGAGCAGTCCACGCCGCCGGAGTTGTCGATCGCGTCGGTGCAGAGCTTGCCGCCCTTGAGCGCGTATTCGATGCGCCCGAGCTGCGTCATGCCGAGGTTGCCGCCCTCGCCGATCACGCGGCAGCGCAGTTCGGCGCCGTTCACCCGCACCGCGTCGTTGGCGCGGTCGCCGACCGCGGCGTCGGTCTCGTTCGTCGCCTTGACGTAGGTGCCGATGCCGCCGTTGTAGAGCAGGTCGACCGGCGCGCGCAGGATCGCACGGATCAGCTCGGACGGCGTCAGCGACTCGGCCGCGACGCCCAGCACCGCCTGCATCTGCGGCGACAGCGCGATCGACTTCGCGCTGCGCGGCCACACCCCGCCGCCCGCGGAGATCTTCGTGCGGTCGTAATCGTTCCACGACGAGCGCGGCAGCGCGAAGAGGCGCTCGCGCTCGACGAAGGACGCTTCCGGGTCCGGGTCGGGGTCGAAGAACACGTGGCGATGGTCGAAGGCGGCGATCAGGCGGATCTTGCGCGAGCGCAGCATGCCGTTGCCGAACACGTCGCCCGACATGTCGCCGATGCCGACCGCCGTGAAGGGCTGCTCCTGCGTGTCGAGGCCGAGCTCGCGGAAGTGGCGCTTCACCGATTCCCACGCGCCGCGCGCGGTGATCGCCATCTTCTTGTGGTCGTAGCCCGCCGAGCCGCCGGACGCGAAGGCGTCGCCGAGCCAGAAGCCGTATTCCGCCGCGACGCCGTTGGCATAGTCGGAGAAGCTCGCCGTGCCCTTGTCCGCAGCGACGACCAGGTAGGGGTCGTCGCCGTCGTGGCGCACCACGTCGGGCGGCGGCACGACGCGGCCCTGCACGAGGTTGTCGGTGAGATCCAGCAGGCCATGCAGGTACAGCCGATAGCAGGCGATGCCTTCGGCGAGCACGGCCTCGCGGTCGCCCGCGGGCGGCGGATTCCGGACGACGAAGCCGCCCTTGGAGCCGACCGGCACGATCACCGCGTTCTTGACGATCTGCGCCTTCACCAGGCCCAGCACCTCGGTGCGGTAGTCCTCCATGCGGTCCGACCAGCGCAGGCCGCCGCGCGCGACCTTGCCGCCGCGCAGGTGCACGCCCTCGAAGCGCGGCGCATAGACGAAGATCTCGAACATCGGCAGCGGCTGCGGCAGGTTCGGGATGCGCCTGGGGTCGAGCTTGAAGGACAGGTAGGGCTTGATCGCGCCGTCGGCGTCGCGCTGGTAGTAGTTCGTGCGCAGCGTCGCGCGCACCATCGCGAGGAACTGGCGCAGGATGCGGTCTTCGTCGAGGTTCGCGACGTCGTTGAGGGCGTCGTCGATGCCGGCGAGCACCGTCGCCTCGTGCCGTGCGCGCTCGGCCACGCGCGCCGGGTCCAGGCGCAGCGAGAAGAGCTCGATCAGCTGACGCGCGAGCCGCGGATGGGCCGCGAGCGTCTGCTGCATGTAGGCCTGGCTGAACGTGAAGGCCGCCTGCTTCATGTGCTTCGCGTAGGCGCGCAGCACCGTGATCTCGCGCCACGTGAGGCCCGCGAGCAGCGTCAGGCGGTTGAAGTCGTCGCTCTCGATCTCGCCGCGCCACGCGCGCAGGAAGGCGTCGTGGAAGAGCGGGCGCAGCGTGTCGATGTCGAGCTCCTCCGCCCCGTCGTAGGCCAGCCCGAAGTCGTGGATCCACACGCACTGGCCGTCCTGGCGCGCGATATCGGACGGCCGCTCGTCGATCACCTTCACGCCCATGCGTTCGAGCATCGGCAGGCTCTGCGACAGCGGCACCGGCGCGCCGACGCGGTAGATCTTGAAATTGAGCCGCCCCGACGGCGCCTCGAGCGGGATGTAGAGGCTCATCGCGAGGCCGTCGCCCGCCACCGATTCCATCTGCTCGATGTCGAACACCGCCACCCGCGGCGAATACTCCTCGCGGTAGCCCGCCGGGAAGGCGCTGCCGTAGCGGCGCAGCAGCGCCATGCCGCGCTCCTCGCCGCAGTGTTCGAGCAGCACGCGGTGCAGCTCGTCCTCCCAGCGCCGTGTCGCGCGCACGATGCGCTGCTCCAGTTCATGCACCTCGAAGGGCGGGATCGCCGAACCGCGCGTGCGCACGGTGATCAGCACGCGCGCCAGTGCGGATTCGAAGAACTGCACATCGAAGTCCGAGCTCACGCCGTTGAAGGCTTCCATCAGCACCGCCTGCATGCGCAGGCGCTGGTCGGTGTTGTAGTGCTCGCGCGGCACGTAGATCAGGCAGCAGACAAAGCGCGCGAACGGGTCGCAGCGCACGAAGAGCCGCGTGCGCTGGCGCTCGCCCAGGTGCAGGATGCCCATCGCCTGGTGGAAGAGTTCCTCGGCCTCGATCTGGAACAGCTCGTCGCGCGGATAGCGTTCGAGGATGGTCAGCAGCGCCTTGGCCGCATGGCTTTTGGGCATCAGGCCGGCGCGGGCGATCACCGCATCGACCTTGCGGCGCAGGAAGGGGACCAGCTTCGGGCTGGTGCTGTACGCGGTCGACGCCAGCAGGCCGATCACGCGGCGTTCGCCGCACACGTGGCCGTCCGCGTCGAAGCGCTTGATGCTGAAGCGGTCGATGTAGCCGACGCGATGCACGGTCGAGCGCGTGTTCGACTTCGTCACCGTCAGCAGCACGGGCAGGTTGGGCAGCGTCGTCTTCAGCTCCGGCGGCAGGGCGCCGAACGAGCGCGACTGCCGCTCGCCCTCCTTCTCGCGCAGCAGGCCCAGGCCCGAGCCGGCCACGATGCACAGCTCGGGCTTGCCGTCGAGCTCGGCCAGTTCGTAATCACGGCAACCCAGCAGCACGAGGTTGTCGTCCATCAGCCACTTCAGGAAGGCCACGCTCTCGCCGATATCCCCGACCGCCACCGGCGGCGGATTCTGCTCGACCTCCGCGATGATGTCCGCGACCCGCTGCTGCATCGCCGGCCAGTCGGCGACGGCGAGGCGCACGTCGGCCAGCACCTGCTCGAGCCCCACGCGCAGCGCGTCGAGGTCCTCCGCATCGGTGCGCCGGTCGACCTCCACGTGGATGATCGATTCGTAGTGCCCTTCGGACGCATCGGCGTCCTCGACGATGCGCTGATGCACGCCCTCCGCATCGCGCACGACGCGCATCACGGGGTGAATGATAAGGTGCAGCGTGAGGCCCTGGCGGTTGACCTCCATCGCGATCGAATCGACGAGGAAGGGCATGTCGTCATTGACGATCTCGATGACGGTGTGGGTCGACTCCCAGCCGTGCTCCTCGAGCTTCGGGTTATAGACCCGCAGCCGGGTGCCGCCGCGGTGCTTGCGCGCGAAGTTCCAGTGGCTGAGCACCGCGCCGTAGAGGTCGTCGACGGTGTAGTCGGCGATGTCCTCCGGGGTGACCTGGCCGAACCAGCGCCGGGCGAAGGCGCCGACGAGCGCCGCCTGGTCGGCGGGCAGCTTGATCGCGATCTGTTCCAGGATCGTTTCGAAACTTGCGGCACCGCTCTCCACATGGCGTGTCTGCATCGCTGTCTCCCGCGTGACGGGGGCCGCACCGCGACAAGGCGACGAGTCCGGCGACTGCCCACTTGATCCGGATAACCATACCCGCATCGCGTGCCGCGGGGAAGGGGCGGGAGCTGCGGCGGGGTGCGCCGCGTGCGGGGAACTACAGCGGCAATCCGCGCGGCTTGCGCCCGGCGCGCGCGAACAGGGCGTCGAAGACGGGATTGGGCAGCGCCCGCAGCACGCGCGCGACCACGCCCATCTGCCAGGGCACCACGGCATAGCCGCGGCCGGCGTCGATGAGCTTCGCCATGCGCCGCGCGGCCTCGTCGGCCTGCAGGATGAAGGGCATCGGATAGGGGTTCACGGCCGTCATCGGCGTCGCGATGTAACCGGGCGCGAGCGTCACAACCCGCACGCCGCTGCCACGCAGCTCGACGCGCAGGCTCTCGAGGTAGGCGATCGCCGCGGCCTTGGACGCACTGTAGGCGCCCGCCCCCGGCAGGCCGCGGATGCCGGCGACCGAAGCGATGCCCACGAGCCGCCCCGAGCCGCGCTCGCGCATCGCGTCGACGAAGGGCTGGAAGCTCGCGACGATGCCATTCACGTTGGTGCGCATGACGCGCTCGAAGGCGGGGAGGTCTTCCGCGCATTCGGTCAGCGTGCCGACCGACACGCCGGCATTCGCGATGACGATGTCGGGCACGCCGACGCGCGCGAGGTAGGTCCGGGCGGCGTCCGCGAGCGCCGCGCCGTCGCCGACATCCGCGGGCAGCACGAGATGCTCGCCGGGGAGCCCGGCCGCCAGCTGCGACAAGGCGTCGGTGCGCCGCGCGACGAGCCCGAGCTGCGCGCCGCGCTGCGCGTAATGGCGCGCGAACGCCTGGCCGAGGCCGCTCGAGGCGCCGGTCAGGAAAACACGAAGTCCGGCCAGAGCCGGACTTGCGGAGGATCGAACCATGCGGGATCGACGATCGGTTGCGTGCCCGGACGCGCGGCGGCCGGGCAGCACAGGCATCAGCCCTTGCCCTTCTCCGAGCGCGCGCGCGCGACGAGCTCGTCGACGGTCTTCAGCATCGCCTCGTGGCTGCCGGCGGTCGAGGCCGACACCATGAAGCGGCCGTCGACGGCCATCATCGGCACGCCGGTGACGCGGTAGGCGGCGGCGATCTGGTTGGCGCGCTGCAGGCGCGACTGCACGCCGAAGGACTTCCACGTATCGCTGAAACGCTTCGAGTCGGTGACGCCGCCGATCCACTCGAGCAGCACGTCTTCCTTCTGCAGCGGGCGCTTCTGCTCGTGGATCGCCGCGAACACGGCCGAACCGAGCTTGTCGGCCTCGCCCATCGCGTCGAGGGTGTAGTAGATGCGCGCGAGGTTGGTCCACTCGGGGCGGTTGAAGGTGATCGGCACCTTCACGAAATTGACGTCGGACGACAGCGTCTTCTTCCAGTTGTTCAGCAGCGGCTCGAAGTCGTTGCAGTGCGGGCAGCCGTAGGAGAAGAACTCGATCACCTCGATCTTCCCGGCGACTTCGGTCGGCACCTTGGTGGCGAGCGTCTGGAAGGGCTGGCCGGCCTTCTGGGCCCAGGCGGCGCCGCCGAGGACGGACAGGGCGGTCAGGGCAGACAGTTGCTTGAGTGCAGCACGACGATTCATTCAATACTCCCGAGTGGATGACAGGGTCTCAGACGGCAGACCCTGCGAGTGGTTCCCGAAACCTTTTCAGCATATCCGGAATGCCGTTCCGGCAAATGCTCACGGGGTGGCCTTCACCACCGTTGCGGTGAAGCCGGCCTCGGACAGGCGCGCGCGCACCGGATTCATGTCTTCCGGCTTGGCGAAGGGGCCGATGCGCACGCGATGCATCGTGCGGCCGTCCGGCAGCTGTGCGCGCTGCGCGCTGGCTTCGATGCCGTTGAGCGCGAGCTTGGCCTTGAGGTTGTCGGCTTCGGCCGGATTCTCGAAGGCGCCGATCTGCAGGTAGAGCTTGTCGGTCGCGGCCGGCGCGGCCGCGGCGGGTGCGGGCGGCTTGCTCTCGGTCGGCGCGCCCTCGCCCTGCGGCAGGATCTTGTAGAACTCGAAGTCCGGCTTCACCACCGGGCGGTCGCCCGGCTTGCCCGGCAGCGAGGCGGGCTGGTCGGACGCGGGCGGACGCGCCGCGGCAGGCGCCGGCGCGGCAGGCGTCTGGAAGGGCGAATTGCGCGTGAAGTACCACGCGGCACCGGCCGCGAACAGCGCGCCGAGCACCAGTCCGATGAAGATGCCGACGATCACGCCGCCGCGGCTCTTCGCCGGGCGGCTGGCTTTCCTGCTGGGCTTGCGGTCACGACTCACGGGGTTCTCCGACGTTTACATCGACTGCGGTGCCGACACGCCCAACAGCGCGAGGCCGTTGGCGAGCACCTGGCGCACCGCGGCGGCGAGCGCGAGGCGCGCGAGCTTCACCGCCTCGTCGTCGACCAGCATGCGCTCGGCGTTGTACCAGCTGTGGAACTCGCCGGCGAGGTCCTTGAGGTAGAACGCGATCTGGTGCGGCGCGTAGTCGGCGGCAGCGCCCTGGATCAGCTCGGCGAAGGCGCCGAGGCGCGCGCACAGCGCCAGTTCGCGCTCGTTCTCGAGGCGCGCGAGGTCGGCCGCGGCCAGCTCGCCCGCGTCGCCGCCCCACTGTTGCAGCACCGAACACACGCGCGCGTGCGCGTACTGCACGTAGTAGACCGGGTTCTCGTTGCTCTGGCTCTTCGCGAGGTCGAGGTCGAAGTCGAGGTGCTGGTCGCTCTTCCGCAGCACGTAGAAGAAGCGGCACGCGTCGTTGCCGACTTCGCGGCGCAGCTCGCGCAGCGTCACGAACTCGCCCGAACGGGTAGACATCGCGGCCTTCTGGCCGTTGCGGTACAGCACCGCGAACTGCACCAGCGCCACTTCGAGCTTTTCCGGCGGCAGCCCGAGCGCGGCGAGGGCGCCCTTCACGCGCGGGATGTAGCCGTGGTGGTCGGCGCCCCAGATGTCGATGATGCGGTCGAAGCCGCGCTCGTACTTGTTCAGGTGGTAGGCGATGTCGGACGCGAAGTACGTATACAGGCCGTTGTCGCGCTGCACGACGCGGTCCTTCTCGTCGCCGAAGGCGGTCGAACGGAACCACTTGGCGCCGTCCTGCACGTAGAGGTGGCCGCGCTTCTCGAGCTCGGTCACGGCGCGCTCGACCAGGCCGGTGTCGAACAGGCTGCGCTCGGAGAACCACCGGTCGAAATGCACGCCGAACTCGTGCAGGTCGTCGCGGCCGTCGCCGAGCTGCTCGTTGAGCGCGAAACCATGCACGAACGGGTAGTCCTCGCCGAGCAGGTGCTTGGCATTGGCGATCAGCACGTCGAGGTGCGTCTCGCGCTGGTTCTTGGCCTCGTCGTCCTTGCGGTCCGAAGCGGGCAGGCCGGGCGTGCCGGCGAGGATCTGCGCGACGGTGACTTTCGCGAAGCGGTCCTTGTGGCCCTCGCGCATCTCGCGCGCCATGTCGATGACGTAGTCGCCCTGATAGGCGTTGGGCGGGAAGTCGATCTCGATGCCGTGGAAGGCGAGGTAGCGCAGCCAGGTCGACAGCGCGAGGATGTCCATCTGCCGGCCGGCGTCGTTGATGTAGTACTCGCGCGTGACATCGAACCCGGCGAAGTCGAGCACCGCCGACAGCGAGGCGCCGTAGGCCGCGCCGCGGCCGTGGCCGACGTGCAGCGGTCCGGTGGGGTTGGCCGAGACGAACTCGACCTGCACCTTGGTGTCGCGGCGCACGCCGCGCCCGAACGCCGCGCCGCGGGCCAGGACGTCGGCGACGACCGAGGTCTTGGCGCCGGAATTCAGCGTGAAGTTGATGAAGCCGGCACCGGCCACCTCGGTCTTCGCGACCAGCGGCGAGGCCGGCAGCTCGGCCAGCAGCATCGTCGCGAGATCGCGCGGGCTGCGGCGCAACGGCTTGGCGAGCTGCAGCGCGAGGTTGGTGGCGAAGTCGCCGTGACCGGCCTGCTTGGGGCGTTCCAGCTGGATCGGGGTGTCGGTGAGGTCGGGCGCGACGCTCTTCAGCGCGGCGCGCAGCAGGTCGGCAAGTTGGACTTTCGGATCGGCGCTCATGGCACTCGGAAAAGAAACTAAACGTGCGATTATAGCGGATCGCCCCGGCAAGGCCCGACGTGCACGTGTCGGCGCTTGTGCAGTGCGTCGCATGACGGGCCGGGATGCGGATCGGCGCGTCGGCCGACCGTCCGGCCACCCCGCGACCCTTTCCTCGCACGCCCCTTCGGGCTAAAGTCCCGCCTTTCCCCGCCCGGCAATCCAAAGTGCGTCTCTTCCGTCTTGCCAAGATCATCACCGTCGGCCTGCGCTTCGGCCTCGACCAGATGGTGCTCGAAGCCGATCCGAGCGGACGCCTGGTGAAGCTGTGGCAGGCGGTGTTCTTCTGGCGCCACCCGACCGCGCCGCGCGGCGAGCGCCTGCGCCGGGCGCTGGAGTCGCTCGGCCCGATCTTCGTGAAGTTCGGCCAGATGCTGTCGACGCGCCGCGACCTGCTGCCGCCCGACCTCGCCGACGAGCTCGCGCTGCTGCAGGACCGCGTCCCGCCCTTCCCCACCGAGCAGGCGCTGAAGGTGCTGGAGGACTTCTACGGCAAGCCGGTCGACGAAGTCTTCGTCGACTTCGAGCGCACGCCGGTCGCGTCCGCGTCGGTCGCGCAGGTGCATTTCGCGCGCCTGCCCGACGGCACCGAAGTCGCAGTGAAGATCCTGCGCCCGGGCATCGAGCCGGTGATCGCGCACGACCTCGCGCTGCTCGACACCGCGGCGACGCTGCTGGAAAAGCTGTGGCCGGAGGCGCGGCGCCTCAAGCCGCGCGAAGTGGTCGCCGAATTCAGCAAGTACCTGCACGACGAGCTCGACCTGATGCGCGAGGCGTCGAACTGCTCGCAGCTGCGGCGCAACTTCACGAACTCGAAGCTGCTGCAGGTGCCGGAGGTGCACTGGGACTGGTGCGGCAAGAACGTGATGGTGATGGAGCGCATGCGCGGCGTGCCGATCTCGCAGCTCGACGCGCTGCGCGCGCAGGGCACCGACCTCAAGGCGCTGTCGCGCGCGGGGGTCGAGATCTTCTTCACGCAGGTGTTCCGCGACGGCTTCTTCCACGCCGACATGCACCCCGGCAACATCTTCGTGCATGCCGACGGGCGCTACATCGCGCTGGATTTCGGCATCGTCGGCACGCTCAACGCGGAGGACAAGAGCTACCTCGCGCAGAACTTCCTCGGCTTCTTCAAGCGCGACTACAACCGCGTCGCGCGCGCCCACATCGAGGCCGGCTGGGTGCCGGCGCACACGCGCGTGGATGAGTTCGAGAGCGCGATCCGCGCGGTGTGCGAGCCGATCTTCGACCGCCCGCTGAAGGACATCTCCTTCGGCAAGACGCTGCTGCGTCTGTTCCAGACCGCGCGCCGCTTCGAGATGGAAGTGCAGCCGCAGCTCGTGCTGCTGCAGAAGACGCTTCTGAACATCGAGGGCCTCGGGCGCCAGCTCGACCCCGAGCTCGACCTGTGGAAGACCGCGAAACCCTTCCTCGAACGCTGGATGGAAGAGCAGATGGGCTGGCGCGGCCTGCTGCGCAACCTCAAGGACGAGGCGCCGTCCTGGGCCGGCACGCTGCCGCAGCTGCCGCGCCTCGTGCATCGCGTGCTCGACTCGACCGCGCACCGCCACGAGGTGCAGAGCGGCGAGCTGGAACGCCTCGCCGCCGCGCAGCGCACGCACGGGCGCGTGCTGTGGCTCGTCTCGACGCTGCTCGCGGCCATCCTCGGGCTGGAGCTGTACCGGCTCCTCGGCTGACCGCCCCGCGCGGCCGGCGCGCACTCCGTCACGCGCCGGCCCGCGCACGCCGGCAGCCCCTGAACGAATCCCTGCGGTGTACGTCGAATGCGTAAGCGCATCGATTATTCGTCCGCACTCCTGCGGGCAGGGAGGATGGCCATGACTCACTCCGCGCCGCTGCACGTCCCGTCCCATGCCGACCTGCGCGCCGTCGTGCGCATCGTCGGCGTCGCGTCGGCCCTCGGCGCCCCCGCGCCGGGACCGGAAGCGGCCCCTGCCGCGCTCGAACGCAACGGACTGCTGCAGCACCTGCAGGGACTGGGCGTGGCGGCGAGCTGGCAGGAAACGCTCGTGCCGCTCACCGTGCCGCCCGCGGGCGCGCCGATGCGCGAGCGCCTGGACGCGGTCGGCGAACTCGCGCGGCGCGTCGCGGACCACCTGACCGCGCTCGCCCCCGAGGTCTTTCCCCTCGTGATCGGCGGCGACCACGCCATCGGCATCGGCACGTGGCGCGGCGTCGCCACCCGCGTCGCCTCGCGCGGCGCGCTGGGGCTGATCTGGATCGACGCCCACCTCGACAGCCACACCGAGCTCAGCACGCATTCGGGCAACATCCACGGCATGCCGCTCGCGGCCCTGCTGGACGAGGGCGATCCGGCCCTGACCGGGATCGACGGGCCGAGAATCGATCCGGCGAACGTCGCCGTGATCGGCGCCCGCAGCTGGGACCCGGAGGAGCGCGAGCGCCTGCAGCGCCTGGGCGTGCAGATCTTCGACATGGCGGAAGTGCGCGATCGCGGCATCGCCGCGGTGTTCTGCGACGCGCTGAGCGTGGTGCGCGAACGCACGGGCGCGTTCGGCGTCAGCATCGACCTCGACGCGCTCGACGCCTCGGCCTTCCCCGCGGTCATCTGCCCGGAAAGCGCGGGCATCGCGCCGGAGGAGCTGTGCGACGCGCTGCTCGCGCTGCGCGGCTGCGGCGACTTCGCCGCGATGGAGATCGTCGAGTACCTGCCCGACCTCGATCCCGGCGGCACCTGCGCGGGCTGGGTCGCGAACATCGCCGGCGCGGCGCTGGGCCCGTCGACCTATCTGCTTCGCGCGAAGGAACGCGAGTTCGGCGCGCACAACTACGCGCCGCTGCCGGTCGTCTTCCGCCACGGCCGGGGCGTGTGGCTGTGGGATGTCGAGGGGCGGCGCTACCTCGACATGATGAGCGCCTACTCGGCGGTCAGCTTCGGCCACGCCAACCCGCGCCTGCTGCGCGCGCTCAACGACCAGGCACAGCGCCTCGCGCTGACCTCGCGCGCCTTCTCCAACGACCGCCTGCCGGTCCTGATGGAGCGCCTGTGCGGCCTGCTCGGCTACGACCGCGTGCTGCCGGTGAACACCGGCCTCGAGGCGGTCGAGACCGCGTTGAAGACGGCGCGCAAGTGGGGCTACAAGGTCAAGGGCATCGCCCCCGACCAGGCGGAGATCATCGCCTGCGAAGGCAACTTCCACGGCCGCTCGATCACCATCGTCGGCATGTCCTCGGAAGAACAGTACCGCGACGGCTTCGGCCCCTTCCCGGCCGGCTTCAAGCGCATTCCCTACGGCGACGCGGACGCGCTCGAAGCGGCGATCACGCCCGACACCACGGCCTTCCTCGTCGAGCCCATCCAGGGCGAAGGCGGCATCCTCGTGCCGCCGGCGGGCTACCTCGCGCGCTGCGCGGAGATCTGCCGCCGCCACAACGTGCTGCTGATCGCCGACGAAGTCCAGACCGGCCTCGGCCGCACCGGGCGCCTGCTCGCCTGCGACCACGAGGGCGTGCATCCGGACGGGCTGATCCTCGGCAAGGCGCTGGGCGGCGGCCTGCTGCCGGTGTCGGCCTTCCTCGCGGACGCGCCCGTGCTCGACGTGCTGCAGCCGGGCGACCACGGCTCGACTTTCGGCGGCAACCCGCTGGGCGCCGCCGTCGCGCTGGAAGTGCTCGCGATCCTCGACGAGACGCGCCCGTGGGAACACGCGACGCGCCTGGGCGAACGGCTCATGGCCCGCTTCCGCGACGCGCGCCTGCCGTGCGTGCGCGAGGTGCGCGGGCGCGGCCTGCTGGTGGGCATCGAGCTCGATCCGGCGCAGCTGCGCGCGACGACCGCGGCGGAGCTGCTGCTCGCGCGCGGCATCGCGACCAAGGACACGCACAACACGGTGATTCGCTTCGCCCCGCCGCTGATCATCACCGAGGCCGAACTCGACGCGGCCGCGGACGTCGTGCTCGACACCCTGGCCGCCGCGACCACGCATCGCGGGCAGACGCCGCTGCAGCCCTGACAGGCGCCGCCGGCGGCACGCCGACGGCCTTTTGCGTCGCACCACAAAGGTGCGTCAAATCCACGCCGCGCAAGGGATCCAGCCCCCCGCGCGGCTGGATTCGTTGCTAAACTTTGCGCCCGCTGTTTTTGTTCAGCCTCCACCCATCACCGCGCAAAGGCCTTAGCATGCTGGTCGGCTTCGTCATCGCTTATCTCCTGGTCTCGATCGGCGTCGGCCTGTACGCCGCCACCCACGTCAAGAACACCTCGGACTATGTCGCGGCCGGCCGCCACCTGCCGCTGTACATCGTCACCGCGACGGTGTTCGCGACCTGGTTCGGCGCCGAGACCGTGCTCGGCATCTCGGCGACCTTCCTCGACGAAGGCCTGCGCGGGCTGTGGTCCGACCCCTTCGGCGCCTCGCTGTGCCTGATCCTCGTCGGCCTGTTCTTCGCTCGCCCGCTGTACCGCCTGAACCTGCTGACCCTGGGCGACTACTACCGCATGCGCTACGGCCGCACGGTCGAGGTGCTGTGCTCGATCGCGATCGTGCTGTCCTACCTCGGATGGGTCGCGGCGCAGATCACTGCGCTGGGCCTGGTGTTCAACATCCTCTCCGACGGTGCGATCCCGAACGAGCTGGGGATGCTGATCGGCGCGGGTGTCGTGCTCGTGTATACGCTCTTCGGCGGCATGTGGTCGGTCGCGCTCACCGACTTCATGCAGATGACCATCATCATCATCGGCCTCTTCTACATCGCCTGGCTGATCGGCGACATGGCGGGCGGCGTCGGCACCGTCGTTTCGCACGCCAGCGCGGCGGGCAAGCTCGACTTCCTGCCGGCCTTCGATGCGAGGGACATGCTCGCCTTCGTCGCCGGCATCCTGACCATGGGTTTCGGCTCGATCCCGCAGCAGGACGTGTTCCAGCGCGTGAACTCCGCACGCAACGAGCGCATCGCCGTGACCGGCACGCTGCTCGGCGGCTCCGGCTACTTCCTGTTCGCGTTCGTGCCGCTCTTCATCGCCTACTCGGCGACGCTGATCGATCCGGCGCTCGTCGCGCAGTTCCAGGAAAGCGACAGCCAGCAGATCCTGCCGCAACTGATCCTGCAACACACGCCGCTGTTCGCGCAGGTGATGTTCTTCGGCGCCCTGCTCTCCGCGATCATGAGTACCGCGTCGGGCACGCTGCTCGCGCCGTCGGTGACCTTCTCCGAGAACATCCTGCGCGGCACCTTCCCGAAGATGAGCGACCACAAGTTCCTGTGGCTCACGCGCGGCGTCGTCGTCGCGTTTGCGCTGCTGATCACCTGGTACGCGACGCACACCGACGAGAGCATCCACGGCATGGTCGAGAACGCCTACAAGGTCACGCTCGCGACCGCCTTCGTGCCGCTCGCCTTCGGCCTGTACTGGAAGCGCGCAACGACGCAGGGCGCGCTGGCGTCGATCTTCGCCGGCCTCGTGAGCTGGGTGCTGCTCGAGATCGTCGCCCCGGAGGCCGCAGTGCCGCCGCACTTCGCCGGCATGCTTGCGGGCGTCGCCGCGATGCTCGCCGGCTCGCTGCTGCCGCAGACCCTGGTGAAGCCGACCCACGGCCACGTCGCCGAGCACCTGCAGACTGCGCACCAGCGCACGGGACATTGATTGATCGTCCGGGCGGACAGGGTTCCGCCCGCCCTCGGGAACGCCCGTTCCGACGGGAGGGGCGCCCGCGCTGACGACGGCACGTCGAGCGCCGCCCCCGGCATCTCTCCCGGCAGGATCGCATCGCGGTCCTGCGCTGCATTCTCCCCGGATATCCTTCCTCGCCTTTCGCCCGACGAACCGGAATGGCTCGCGCACGGCGCCTGCAATGCCTATGCTGCCATCAGGGGTAATGCCCTGCCATGCGGGACGGTATCGCCTCCACCGACGTAGGTACAGGCCTATTACCTGTGCCCGGTGACGCGATGAAATACTGCTCGGCAATCAGGGCACTCAGTCCCTGACAAGACGAGGAGACAAACCATGCAAGCAATCCGGATCGCCGCGGCGATTCGCGACGGGTCGTCGTCCACGGCGTCCGGCCGCGATCTGCCGCTGACGCGGCGCCAGTTCCTGAAAGGCTCGGGCATCCTGTTCGGCACGCTCGCGATCGGCACCCCGCTCGCCGCGCTCGCCCCCTCTCCGGCGTGGGCGCTGGAACTCAAGACGCTCGACACGGCCACGGGCGAGACCCTGCTCAAGTTCGGCCGCGTCCTCTTCCCCCATCCCAGCCTGCCGGACGCCGTGTATGCCGTGCTCGTCAAGGATCTCGACGCGA
Organism: Aromatoleum toluvorans; assembly: GCF_012910905.1. Lineage (GTDB taxonomy): Bacteria > Pseudomonadota > Gammaproteobacteria > Burkholderiales > Rhodocyclaceae > Aromatoleum > Aromatoleum toluvorans. The sequence continues at coordinate 43,556 of NZ_WTVN01000006.1, read as the reverse complement.
TGGCGGCGGCCGACCCGAAGCTCGCGCTGCAGCTGCGCGAAGGCGTGGCCGGGCTCGACCAGGCGACCGGCGGCGCCTTCGCCAAGGCCGACGCGGCAGCGCAGCTCGTGGCCGTCAAGGCGATCGAGGGCAGCCCCTTCTTCGCCACCGTACGCGGCAAGTGCGTGACCTCGCTCTACGACAACGACATGACCTGGGCGACCTTCGGCTACCCCGGCGAATCGTGGAGCAAGGGCGGCTACATCACCCGCGGCTTCCAGGACCTGAAGTGGCTGCCGGCCCCGCCCGAGAGCGCCAGCCCGCCGCCATACATGGGCTGAACGGCGTCACGACAATCAAAATATTCGGAGACGGGACATGGGCAAGATCGCATTCGACGACGTTTCGGCGGTCGTCATCATCGGCTCGGGCGCGGGCGGCGGCACGCTGGCGAACGAGCTGTGCCAGAAGGGCATCAAGGTGGTGTGTCTCGAAGCGGGGGCGATGCAGTCGAGCGCCAGCTTCATCAACGACGAGTGGAAATCGTTCGCGCAGCTCGCGTGGCTGGACGCGCGCACGACCTCGGGCAGCTGGCGTATTGCGAAGGACTTTCCCGGCCTGCCGGCGTGGATCTGCAAGACGGTGGGCGGCTCGACGACGCACTGGGCCGGCGCGTCGCTGCGCTTCCAGGAGCATGAATTCAAGGTGCGCACGCACTACGGCGCCATCGACGGCGCCAGCCTGATGGACTGGCCGCTGACGCTGAAGGAGATGGAGCCCTGGTACGCGAAGGCGGAAGACAAGATGGGCGTCACCCGCAGCAACGGCATCCCGGGCCTGCCGGGCAACAACAACTTCAAGGTGATGCACGCCGGCGCGACCAGGCTCGGCTACAAGGAAGTGCATACCGGCCGCATGGCGATCAACAGCCGGCCGCGCGACGGGCGCGGGCGTTGCCTGCAGCTCGGCTTCTGCTTCCAGGGCTGCAAGAGCGGCGCCAAGTGGTCGACGTTGTACACCGAACTGCCCAAGGCCGAGGCGACGGGCAAGCTCGACCTGCGCCCCGAATCCCACGTCACGCGCATCGAGCACAATGCGGCGGGCAAGGTCACCGGCGTGGTGTATTTCGACAAGGACGGCCGGGCACAGCGGCAGAAGGCGCGTGCCGTGTGTGTCGCCGGCAACTCGATCGAGACCCCGCGCCTGCTGCTGATGTCGGCGTCGGACAAGTTCCGCGACGGGCTGGCGAACTCGTCGGGCCAGGTGGGGCGCAACTACATGCGCCACATGACCGGTTCGGTGTACGCGGCCTTCAAGGAGCCGGTGCATATGTACCGCGGCACGACGATGGCCGGCATCGTCGGCGACGAGGCGCGCCACGACACGCGGCGCGGTTTCGTCGGCGGCTACGAGATGGAGACGCTGTCCTTGGGCGTACCCTTCATGGCCGCCTTCCTCAACCCCGGCGGCTGGGGCGAGGATTTCACGTGGTGGATGGAACACTACAGCCAGCTCGCCGGCATGTGGCTGGTCGGCGAGGACATGCCGCGCGAGAGCAACCGCGTCACGCTGAACCGCGACGTCAAGGACAAGTACGGCAACCCGGTGCCCAACGTGCACTTCGACGACCACGCCAACGACATCGCGATGCGCGAGCATGCGTACACGCAGGGCGAGCGGGTCTATCAGGCCGCGGGGGCGATCCGCACCTTCCGCACGCCGCCCTACCCGTCGACGCACAACCTCGGCACCTGTCGCATGGGCGCCCGGGCGGCAGACAGCGTGTGCAACGCCTTCGGCCGCACGCACGACATCCCCAACCTGTTCATTTCGGACGGCAGCCAGTTCACGACCGGCGGCGCCGAGAACCCGACCCTCACGATCGTCGCCCTCGCCATCCGCCAGGCCGATCACATCGCCGACCTGATGAAGCGCAAGCAGCTCTGACCGCCCCGACGCGAGGACCCTTTCATGTGCGAATACTTCGTCAAGGCCGACCCGATCCAGTACGAGCAGCGCACCCGCACGATCCGCATCCACGGCGTGCTCACCAGCATCCGCCTGGAGAACATGGTGTGGGACATCCTCGCCGAGATGGCCGAGGAGGAGCAGTGCACGACCAACCACCTTGTCGTCACCTTCCACGACGAGATCCTCGCGCACCGCGGCGAAGTGCCGAACTTCGCCTCCTTCCTGCGCGTGACCTGCATGCGCTACCTGCGGCGCAAGCTCATCGCCGCGGAACGCGCGCTCCCAAACGCACCGTCGCCGGCGCTGCCGGCGTCGGCCTCGAAGATCGTCGCGATGGCGACTAGGCCGTAAGCCTGCGTCCGCCCGCGACACGATCGACCGAACCGGTTTTCCCCACTACGGAGTCTCCATGGCCAAAATCATCCACAGCATGATCCGCGTGCTCGACCTCGACAAATCGATGCGCTTCTACGCAGACGTGCTCGACCTGCGCGAAGCGCACCGCCTCGATTTTCCCGAGTTCACGCTGGTCTACCTGCGCAACGCGGAGAACGACTACGAACTCGAACTGACGCTCAACAAGGGGCGCGAGGAGGCCTACACGCACGGCACCGGCTACGGCCACATCGCCGTCGTCGTGCCCGACGTCGCCGCACGCCACGCCGAACTCACGGCCAAGGGCTACGAGCCCGCCCCGGTGAAGGAATTCAAGCGCGGCGACGAACTGCTCGCGCGCTTCTTCTTCATCCAGGATCCGGACGGCTACAAGATCGAGGTGCTCGAGCGCCACGGCCACTACCGGTGACGGCGCAGCACCGCTGAGCCTGCCCCGACCGGCCGCAACCGAGGCGCAAAATACCTGCCCGCGCATTGCCCCGATCAAGACCGCCGGACCTCCCGGAACACCGAAAAACCGCGGATTGCCGATATTCCGGCAATCCGCGAGGGCGTTCCGGCTATGCATGCACCTTCATATTTTCCTTTGCCGGGAACGGTGCTAGCATCGCCTCACCAAATTGTTTGATGTCAAACAATCAGTCCGATGAACCCCGCCGGATTTGCCCGCGGGACAGGAGGCGATGTGAAAAAACTGCTGACACTGACGGTAAACGGCCGCCTGCGTGAGGACGCCGTGGCCGAGAACGCGCTGCTGATCGACTACCTGCGCGACACGCTGGGCCTCACGGGCACCAAGCAGGGCTGCGACGGCGGCGAGTGCGGCGCCTGCACGGTGCTGGTCGACGGCGTGCCGCGCCTCGCCTGCAGCACGCTCGCGCACAGCGTCGAAGGGCGCAGCATCGAGACCGTCGAGGGCCTGAGCACCGCGGGCAACCTGTCGCGCCTGCAGCGCGCCTTCCATGAACATCTGGGCAGCCAGTGCGGCTTCTGCACGCCGGGCATGATCATGGCGGCCGAGGCGCTGCTGCGGCGCAATCCGCAGCCGTCGCGCGACGAGATCCGCGCCGCGCTCGCGGGCAACCTGTGCCGCTGCACGGGCTACGTGAAGATCGTCGATTCGGTCGAGGCCGCGTCGAAATGTGGCGAGGTGACGGCATGAACGCCCCCGACCGCATCCTGCCCCGCGTCGGGCGTGCCGGCGGCGAAGCGCACGGCGTCGGCGCCCGCCTGCCGCTGGTCGACGGCGTCGAGAAAGTGACCGGCGCTGCGCGCTACACCGCCGACCTGCCGGCCGTCGGCGCCTTGGTCGGCAAGATCCTGCGCAGCGCGTGGGCGCATGCCGAGCTCCTCGAAGTCGACGTCAGCGCGGCGCAGAAGCTCCCCGGCGTGCGCGCGGTGATCACCGGCGACGCCTGCGACATGCCTTACGGCGTGATCCCGATCGCGCAGAACGAATTCCCGCTCGCGCGCGGCCGCGTGCGCTACCACGGCGACCCGATCGCGGCGGTGGCGGCCGTCGACGAGGCCACCGCCGACGCCGCGCTCGCGCTGATCCGCGTCAAGGTGCGCGAACAGCCGGCCTGTTTCAGCGCCGCCGACGCGCGCAAGCCCGACGCGGTGCTGCTGCACGACAACAAGCCGGGCAACATCGAGCGCGAGGTGCATAACGAGTTCGGCGACGTCGCGGCCGGTTTCGCCGCCGCCGACCTGGTGCGCGAGGAGACCTACCAGTGCGCCGAAGTCCATCACGCGATGATGGAACCCAACGCCGCGCTCGCCGCGTGGGACGTCGAGCGCGGCCACCTCACGCTGTGGTCGGTGACGCAGGTGCCCTACTACGTGCATCTCACGCTCGCGCGCTGCCTGAAGATGGAAGCCGCGCACATCCGCGTGATCAAGCCCTTCGTCGGCGGCGGCTTCGGCCACCGCGTCGAGGCGCTCAACTTCGAGGTCATCTGCGCGCTCCTCGCGCGCGCCGCGCGCGGCACCGTGCGCCTGCTGCAGACGCGCGAGGAAGCCTTCCTGACCCATCGCGGCCGCCCGGAAACCCACATCCGCATGAAGCTGGGCCTCACCCGCGACGGCCGCGTCACCGCCTGCGAGGCCGAGATGGTGCAACGCGGCGGCGCCTACGGCGGCTATGGCCTCGTCACCATCCTCTACGCCGGCGCGCTGTTGAACGGCCTGTACGACATCCCGGCGGTGAAGTACGACGGCTACCGCGTGTATTCGAACACGCCGGCGTGCGGCGCGATGCGCGGGCACGGCACGGTCAACGCGCGCTTCGCGTTCGAATCGCTGCTCGACACGATGGCGGGCGAGCTCGGCCTCGACCCGATCGACGTGCGCCGCCGCAACCTGCTGAAGGCCCCGACCGACACGATCAACGGCCTGAAAGTGATGAGCTACGGCCTGCCCGAGTGCATCGACTGGGTCGAGCAGGCCTCCGGCTGGCGCGAACGGCGCGGCAAGCTTGTCGGCGACGGCCCGATCAAGCGGGGCCTTGGCATGGCCTGCTCGCACTTCGTCAGCGGCTCGGCGAAGCCCGTGCATTGGTCGGGCGAACCGCACGCGGTGATCGTGCTGAAAGTCGATTTCGACGCCAGCGTGACGATCCTCACCGGCGCATCCGACATCGGCCAGGGGTCGTCGACGATCATCACGCAGGTCGTCGCCGAAGTGCTCGGTATCGACTACTCGCGCATCCGCCTGATCGCCACCGATTCGGCGATCACGCCCAAGGACAACGGCTCGTACTCGTCGCGCGTGACCTTCATGGTCGGCAACGCCGCGCTCGACGCCGCCGAGAACCTCAAACGCATCCTTGTCACCGCGGCGGCGAAACGGCTGGGCGTGAGCGAAGCGGAAGTCGACTGGCTGGGCGAAGCGGCGGCCGTGGTCGGCGATCCTTCGCGCCAGATCCCCTTCGCCGACGTCGTCGAGGAAGCGCTGGTCGCCACCGGCACGATCACGGCGAAAGGCACCTTCACCTGCCCGCCCGAGTTCCAGGGCGGCAAGCAGCGCGGCGGCGCGGTCGGCTCGACGATGGGCTTCTCCTACGCCGCGCAGGCGGTCGAGGTGAGCGTCGACACCGAGCTCGGCACCGTCACCATCGACAAGGTGTGGACCGCGATCGACTGCGGCTTCGCGCTCAACCCGATGTCGGTCGAAGGCCAGGTGCAGGGCGCGGTGTGGATGGGCATGGGGCAGGCGCTGTGCGAAGAGACGGTGTACGAGAACGGTCGCCACAAGGCCGCGAACATGCTCGACTACCGCGTGCCGACGATGGCCGAGTCGCCCGAGATCGACGTGCATATCGTCGAGAGCATCGACCCGAACGGCCCCTTCGGCGCGAAGGAAGCGAGCGAAGGGCCGCTCTCCGGCTTCCTGTCGGCGCTCGCCGCCGCGGTCGAGGACGCGACCGGCGCGCGCATCCGCCAGACGCCCTTCACGCCCGACCGCGTCTTCGACGCGCTCAACCGCAACCCCAGACCCGCCGCCGCGGCTGCGGCAAACCCCACCGCCACCGCGAAAGGAGAAGCATGATGGGCGCGCTGTCCGAATTCCGTTTCTTCCGTCCGGCGAGCGCCGCCGACGCCGTGCGCCTGCGGGGCGAATTCCCGGCGAGCCGCTTCATCGCGGGCGGCACCGACCTGCTGCCGAACATGCGCCGCGGCCTCGGCGGCGCCGAGGCGCTGATTGACCTCGGCGCAGTCGCCGAAATGAAGGAGCTGCGCCGCGACGGCGAGCGCCTGCACATCGGCGCGGGCGTCACGCTCGCGACGCTCGCCGCCGACCCGATCGTCGTCTCCCGCCTGCCCGCGCTCGCCCAGGCCGCACTCGCCGTCGCCGGCCCGACGCACCGCAGCGCCGCGACGCTGGGCGGCAACCTGTGCCTCGAAACGCGCTGCCAGTACTTCAACCAGAGCGAACACTGGCGCGCCGCGAACCAGTTCTGCATGAAGCTCGATGGCGACACCTGCCGCGTCGCGCCGAAGTCGAGCCGCTGCTACGCGGCCTTCAGCGGCGACGTCGCACCGGCCCTGCTCGCGCTCGGCGCCGAAGTCGAACTCCTCGGCCCGCAGGGCGCGCGCCGCCTGCCGCTCGCCGAGCTCTACGTCGATGACGGCATGCGCTGGCTCGCGCTGGGCGCGGATGAACTCCTCGTCGCGGTGACGGTGCCGCTCGTCGCGGGCCGCGCGAGCGCCTACGCGAAGCTCCGCGTGCGCGGCGCGATCGACTTCCCGCTCGCGGGCGTCGCCGTGGTGCTGCGCCGCGACGGCGACACGCTCGCCGAACTGCGCATCGCCTGCACCGGCGTGTCGTCGCGACCGGAGCTCATCGCCGGGCTCGACGAGCTTGTCGGGCAGACGCTCGACGACGCGGCGCTGGCTACAATGGAACGTCAGGTCAAGCGCGGCATCCAGCCGATGGAGACGACGCTGATGAGCGTGCCCTGGCGCCGCCGCGCGACGCCGGTGCTGGCGAAGCGGCTCGTGCGCCGGCTGTGGGATGAAGCCAAAGGAGGCTGACATGGACAGCGTCAATCTCGAAGTGCTGCGCCAGGCGGTTGCGTGGGACGAGGCCGGCGTGCCGGTCACGCTCGCGACCGTCGTGCGCACCTGGGGCTCGTCGCCGCGGCCCGAAGGCGCGCTGCTCGCGATCGCCGGTGACGGCCGCCTGGTCGGCTCCGTATCCGGCGGCTGCATCGAGGACGACCTCCTCGACCGCCTGCGCACCGAGCGCCCCGCGCGCCCCGAGCAGCTCACCTACGGCATCACCGCCGAGCAGACACGCCGCTTCGGCCTGCCCTGCGGCGGCAAGCTGGAGCTGGTGCTGGAGCCGCTCGCTCCCGGCAACCGCCTCGCCGAGACGCTCGCCGCGATCGAACGCGGCGAAATGGTCGCGCGCCGCGTGGACCTCGAAACGGCAGCGGTCGACCTCCTCGGCGACGTCCCCGACGCCGCCGTCGTGTTCGACGGCAGGACGCTCGTGTCGGCCTTCGGCCCGCGCTGGCGCATGCTGATCATCGGCGCCGGCCAGCTGTCGCGCTACGTCGCGGAATTCGCGCTGGCGCTCGACTACCAGGTGACGATCTGCGAGCCGCGCGAGGAATACCGCGACAGCTGGGCCGTGCCCGGCGCGACGATCACGACCGAGATGCCCGACGACGCGGTCACCGCGCTGCGCCCCGACCGCCGCACCGTGATCATCGGCGCGACGCACGACCCCAAGCTCGACGATCTCGCGCTGATCGATGCGCTGAAGACCAACGCCTTCTACGTCGGCGCGATCGGCTCGCGCGCCAACAGCGAGCGCCGGCGCGAACGGCTGAAGCTCTTCGACCTCACCGACGCCGACGTCGACCGCCTGCACGGCCCGGTCGGCCTGCCGCTGGGCAGCCGCACCCCGCCGGAGATCGCGCTCGCGATCCTCGCCGACCTCACCGCGCGCCGCAACGGCGTCACGCTGGTCGCCGCCGCAACCCGCCCCGCCTCGGTCGGCGACGCCTGCCCCGCACGATGACGCGGGCGTTCGCCCGATCGGCGCTGCACCGGGTGAAAAGCGTAAGTTTCCTGTGCGCGGCGGTGACGTTTCGAGCGGGAGGGATCAAAGTAGCGATTCGCGGGCGGCGATGCGATGAAGGGAGGGGGACATGGGCACGCAGATCAACGGGCACGGCGCGGCGCCATCCTTCTCCTACCTGCTGTATCGCTACCTGTGGCCTTTCCAGTACTTCCGCGACGTCACGCGCGGCGGCCGCCTGGAGCGCCAGCAGGCCTACCGCCACAACCGCGCGATGCGCCGCTACCTGCCCGGCTTCGTCGCCAAATGGAGCTTCCTGACGCTGCTCGCGATGGCCGCCGGCAGCGCGCTGGAGCATTCCGGCCTCGCCATTCCCGCAGCCGGCAGCTTCATCTTCGCGACCTGGACGCTGATCGTCGCCCTCCTGCTGGCCGTCGACTGGTTCTGGCTCGAACGCTTCCCCGAGCTCTACTGAATCCGTCCGGCGTCTACTTGTACCAGGGCAGCGTGCGCCGCAACGACACGATCTCGCCCGCACCGGCGGCATCGTAGCCCGCCTGCGCCTCGGCCAGACGGCGGAAAGCGTCGCCGCGCAACGCCTCGAGCACGGCCCGCATCGCCGGCGACGCCAGCCCCTCCTTGAGGCACACGAGGAAGTACTGTTCGCGCACCAGCGGCACGAAATCGAGGCCGAAGCGCTGCGCCGCCGCGCGCAGGCCGAAGCCGCAATCGGCGCTCCCCGCGGCCACCTGCGCCGCCACCGACAGATGCGTGTGCTCCTCGGTCGCGTAGCCGGCGATGCCCTTCGGCGACAGGTGCGCCCGCGCGAGCAGCTCGTCGAACGCCAGGCGCGTGCCGGAACCCTTCAGGCGATTGACGAACACGACGTCCGGCCGCGCGAGGTCCGCGAGCGCCGCCAGTCCGCGCGGATTGCCGGGCGCGACGATCAGACCCTGCTCGCGGTGCGCGAAGCGGATCAGCTTGTGCACGCCCAGGCGCAGCTCGCGCCCGATCGCGGCATGAATGCGCGAGCCGCGCCGGCACAGGCGATCGTCGTCGAGCGGCAGATGGATGCCCGCGAGCGCACAGCCGCCCGCGTTGAGCCGCTGCAGCGCCTGCGTGCTGCCGACGTACTCGACGTCGAGCAGCACGCGCGCCGCTCCCAGCAGCGCCTCGCGCAGCCCGCCGAACAGCAGGTCGTGGCTCGCGGCCACGGACGCCACCTCGAGGCCGGGATCGACCGCCAGCCGCAGCTCGCGATCGAGCACGCCGGCAAGGCTCTCGGCCTGCGGCAGCAGGCGCGCCAGCGCGCGCTTCTCGGCCCACAGCAAGCGCTCCCCGAACGCCGACAGCCGCGCCGCGCGCCCCTGCCCGCCGGCGATCAGCGCCTGGCCGAAGGCCGCCTCGTGCCGCCGCAGCTCGCCCCACAGGTGGCGATACGACACCCCCAGCTGCCCGGCCGCCTTGGCGATCGAACCCTGCACGCGGATCGCGTCGAGCATCGCCGTCAGCGGATTGCCCAGCTGCACGGGGCCGCCCGGCTGCGGGTTGCCGGCACCGGCGGCGAAGCGGTAATCGAGTGTCACGCCCATGCAACGAGCTTAACCGAAATTCGCCCCTGCTCGCCGGCCCGGCCACGCCCGCCCGCCCGCAGCGCGGCGCAGCACGCGACAAAAAGCAACATGCCTTTGTGCCGACAGGCCGCGCCCCGCGACGGACGCACCGCTCGACGCCCCGGTCATGCCGGTCGCCACGCCCTGCCAATGACGGATGGACCTATGCAATCACCTGCATAAGCTCGCAACCCGCATCTGCTGCCGTTCGCCCACGGCCGCGCGGCTTTTGATACAAGGGTTGCTGCACGCGCGCGCCGCGCGCGATCCGCCCATCACAACCCAATCACAACAACTCCACGGAGACCCTTTCATGGCCAGTCTGTTCCGCCCCCTGCTGCTCGCCTGCGCCTGCCTGCTGGGCATCGCCGGCGCCCACGCCGAAGACCCGTTCATCACCGTCGCGTCGACCACCTCGACCGAACAGTCCGGCCTCTTCGGCCACCTGCTGCCGCGCTTCGAGCAGCAATCGGGCATCAAGGTGCGCGTCGTCGCGCTCGGCACCGGGCAGGCGCTGGACACCGCGCGCCGCGGCGACGCCGACGTCGTGTTCGTGCACGACCGCGCCGCGGAGGAGAAATTCGTCGCCGAAGGCTACGGCGTCGAGCGCAAGGAAGTGATGTACAACGACTTCATCCTCGTCGGCCCGAAAGCCGACCCGGCGAAAGTCGCCGGCGGCCACGACATCGTCGACGCGCTGAAGAAGGTCGAAGCCGCGAAGGCGCCTTTCGTGTCGCGCGGCGACAAGAGCGGCACGCACGCGGCCGAACTGCGCCTGTGGAAGCTCGCCGGCATCGACCTCGAACAGGCCAGGGGCCCGTGGTACCGAGACTCCGGCTCGGGCATGGGCCCCGCACTCAACATGGCGGCCTCGCTCGGCGCCTACATCCTCGCCGATCGCGGCACCTGGCTGTCGTTCAAGAACCGCCAGGATCTCGTGATCGCCGTCGAGGGCGACAAGCGCCTCTTCAACCAGTACGGCGTGATCCTCGTGAACCCCGCGAAGCACCCGCACGTGAAGCGCGAACCCGGCCAGCGCTTCATCGACTGGATCGTCTCGCCGACCGGCCAGCAGGCCATCGCCGACTACAAGATCGGCGGCGAGCAGCTCTTCTTCCCCAACGCCGCCAAGTAGCGGAGGCCCCGCCGCGGGCCCACGCACCGGCCGCGCCCGCGGCTTTTCTGCCGCCCGCGGGCACGCCCCTTGATTCGCGTCAACGCGGGCCGGACGCTGGCGAACTATGGTTGCGGAGCTTTTTTCCCCAACCCCCGCCATGACCTCCAATACGAAAATCGAACTCGTCTGCCCGGCAGGGAGCCTGCCGGCGCTAAAGACGGCCGTCGACCATGGAGCCGACTGCGTCTATCTCGGCTTCAAGGACGCGACCAACGCCCGCAACTTCACCGGCCTGAACTTCGACGCCAAGGCGCTGACCGAAGGCGTGCGCTACGCCCACGACCGCAAGCGCAAGGTCCTCGTCGCCCTCAACACCTACCCGCAGGCCGGCAACTGGGCCGGCTGGACCGCCGCCGTCGATCGCGCCGCCGATATGGGCATCGACGCGATCATCGTCGCCGACCCCGGCCTGATGGCCTACGCGCAGAAAAAGCATCCGCAGCTGCGCCTGCACCTGTCCGTGCAGGGCTCGGCGACCACCTACGAGGCGATCAACTTCTACGCCGAACGCTTCGGCATCCAGCGCGCCGTGCTGCCGCGCGTGCTGTCGCTGCCGCAGGTGCAGCACGTGATCGCCAACACCCAGGTCGAGATCGAAGTGTTCGGCTTCGGCGGCCTGTGCGTGATGGTGGAAGGGCGCTGCGCGCTGTCCGCCTACGCCACCGGCGAATCGCCCAACTGCAACGGCGCCTGCTCGCCGGGCAAGCACGTGCGCTGGGAACAGACGCCCCAGGGCATGGAAACGCGCCTTAATGGCATCCTCATCGACCGCTTCGACGACGGCGAGCGCGCCGGCTACCCGACGCTGTGCAAGGGCCGCTTCGACGTGAACGGCGAGACCTACTACGCGATCGAGGAGCCGACCAGCCTCAACACGCTGGAGCTGCTGCCCGACCTCGCCCGCGCCGGCGTGCGCGCGATCAAGATCGAAGGCCGCCAGCGCAGCCCCGCCTACGTCGGCCAGGTCACGCGCGTGTGGCGCGAGGCGATCGACAAGGTGATGCGCGACGCCGACAGCTTTGCCGTGCAGCCGGCGTGGATCGCCGAGCTCGACAAGGTTTCCGAAGGCCGCAGCCATACGCTCGGCGCGTACTACCGGCCGTGGAAGTGAACACCATGAAAATCGCCCTGGGTCCCCTGCTCTACTACTGGTCGCGCCAGCAGACGCTCGACTTCTATGCACAGGTCGCGCAAAGCCCCGCCGACATCGTCTATCTCGGCGAGACGGTGTGCTCGCGCCGCCACGAACTGCGCGCCGAAGACTGGCTCGACGTCGCGGCGATGCTCAAGGCCGCCGGCAAGGAAGCCGTGCTGTCCTCGCAGTCGCTGATCGAGTCCGAATCCGACCTCAAGGCCCTGCGCCGCATCGTCGCGCAGGACGAGTTCCGCGTCGAAGCCAACGACATGTCGGCGGTGAACCTGCTGACCAAGGCCGGCCGTCGCGACTGGATCGCCGGCCCGACGCTCAACATCTTCAACCCGCCGACCCTGTCGATGCTGGCCGATGCCGGCGCGACGCGCTGGATGGCGCCGCCCGAGATGTCCGGCGCGGTGCTCGCGGAACTCCTCGCCTCCGGCGCGCCCGCGATCGAGACCGAAGTGCTCGCCTGGGGGCGGCTGCCGCTCGCGCACTCGGCGCGCTGCTTCACCGCCCGCCACTTCAACCTGCAGAAGGACACCTGCGAGTTCAAATGCCTCGGCATGAAGGACGGCCTCGTGCTGCGCACGCGCGAAGGCGAACCTTTCCTGACCTTGAACGGCGTGCAGACGCAGTCCGCCCGCGTGCACAACCTCCTCGCCGACCTGCCGACGCTGCGCGAGACGGCGCAGGTGCTGCGCGTGAGCCCGCAGGGCGACAACACCGTGAGCGTGCTCGAACTCTTCCGCGACGCCATCGCCGGCACGCTGTCGCCACAGGACGCCTTCGCCCGCAGCAAGACGCTGATGGTCGAAGAGCCGTGCAACGGCTTCTGGCACGGCCGCCCCGGCGTCGAACAGTACGTCTCCGCCTGAATCCGTCTTCCTGGAGTGCCCCGATGAGCAGCTTCCGCATCCCCGCCTTCACGCTCCCCGCGCCGCTCGCGCGCCTCGCGTCGCACCTGCCGCAGCGCCCGCCCACGCTGGCGCTGACCACGGCGCTCAACCTCGCCCTCGGCCGCGTGCTGTCGCGCGAGGACCTCGAGCCGCTGACCGGCCGCCACCTGCGCATGCGCGTGCGCGACGCCGGCCTGACACTCGACTTCACGCTCGGCCCGCGCGGCTTCGTGCCGCTGGCGAGCGGCGGCGAGCCCGACCTCACGCTGACCGCCAACGTGCGCGACTACATCGCGCTCGCGCTGCGCGAGGAAGATCCCGACACGCTGTTCTTCGGCCGCCGCCTGCTGATGGAAGGCGCGACCGACCTCGGTCTGCTGGTGAAGAACACGCTCGACGCGGTCGACTGGGACGCGCTGCGCGCGGAATACGCGCCGGCGAGCGTGCTGCGCCGCTTCAACCCGCTCACGCGCCACCGCCCGCAGCAGTCGCTCGGCGCGCACTGACGCAACCGCCCGAGGCGCCGGCCGCGCGCGGCGACCTCGGCCGGCCGACGCTTCAGTCGACGCGCTCGTTGCCGCCGTTGAAGGTCTTCATGTAGCGGAACACCAGCGCCGCGCGCGAACGCACCCCCAGCTTCGCGTACACCGTCTTGAGATAGGAGCGGACGGTGAATTCGCTGATGCGCAGCCGGTCGGCCACCTGCTTGGTGAGATAGCCCATGCACAGCAGCTGGACGATCTGCAGCTCGCGGCTGGTCAGCACCCGGGCGATATCGGGCGGCGCATTGTCGACGACGGGATCGCGCGGCGCGTCCGCCCCGGCCGGCGCGGCGGGATCCGCGACCACGGCGTAGCGGTGCCCCTCGAAGTCGAAGTGGGCAATCTCGCCTTCCGCGTAGGTCAGCCGTACGCCCTTGTCCCCCGCAATGGCGCGGTGGCCGGGAATCACGCCATCGACCAGCAGGAAGCGGCACATGCGGCCGGCGAGCTCGATCCGGCCGATTTCCCGCGGGGGGTCGCCACAGGCGGATTCCGCCCCATCCCGACGGCCATGCCTGCCGGCGATCGGCCAGACCTCATCCTCGCGCCCGATGGTCACGGCGAGCACGCTGGCGCGAAACCGGACGACGCCCGATGCGCGGCCCTGCAGGATCCAGGCTGCATGACTCCTCCTCCTTGCCAGTCCGCATGAAAGACGCGCACGGACTCGCCCCGCAACGTCCTCGCTCACGGGACACGCGCTTGCGCACCGGATGCCCGGCGCCGAACCACGATCGCACCGGCGAAACGTCCCCACCGACCGAAAACCGGGGCGACCCGTCGCGTTGTCGGGAGGCGCGGCGCATCCCTTTGGTATGAAGTTTTGTCTTTTTGGCATATGCACCGACAAAGTGCAAGCCCTCAGAAAACGGTATAGGCGGCTACCCGACTTCGGCTAGCACGCCTGAGCGACCGCGTCCGCGCCCACCCGTTTCGCGGCGCCCGTCCGTGCCCGCCCGAAGGCGCCGGCGCATCGCGGCGCCCCCCGTCGCACTAGCGGCAACGGGCGATTTCGCGCTCTGGCGGCCCCGCCTAGAGTGCAGCTATGGCGGGTTCGGGTCCGCGTCCAGGCGGGCTGCACGTCCCCGCCTCACGGCCGGATCGATTGCGGAGGCATGCGATGGGACCATTCGACACCAACCTGATGGATGACGCGGATGCCGTCGGCGACGGCATGGACGAGACCGCAGGCTTCGACGAGGCGGACGCGGGCGCGGACTTCGGTTCCGATCTGTTTGCCGCCGAGTACGACGCCGCCGGCGAGGAATTGTCCGGCGACGCGGCCGCGGACCTCGGCGATTCCGCCGTCGATCTCGGCGAAGGCGGGGACGAGGGCGTCGACGACATGGCGCTGTGGGACGCGTTCGAGGAAGAGGTCGCCGATGCGCTCGACGCGGCCGACGACGAGTTCTTCGGCCGCCTGCTGGGCGGGCTGGGACGCGCCGCCGGCGTCATGAGCCGCGGCCTGGGCGGCGCGGCCCGCGTCGCCGGACGCGCCCGCGGTCTCGCGCGCCAGGCGGGGCGGGTTGCCGGACGCGTCGGCCAGGCAGCCGGCGCCGTGTCGCCCGCGGCCATGGCCGCGGCGCGGCTTGCCGGCATGCTCGGCGCCCCGGGCGCGGCGAACGCACTCGGGCAGATCGGTCACGCCGCGCAAGGCGTCGGACGCGCCGCGGGCCACGCCCGCGGGCTGGCCGGTTCCTTCGGTCAGGCGGCCGGCGGCGCGCAAGGCCTATTCGCTCAACTGAGCCAGTTGCTGAGTCAGAGCGAGGGCGCCGATGAGGCCTTCGACGCGATGGCCGACCTCTACCTCGAGGACGGCATCGACGAGGCCCTGCCCGCCGCCGTCGCCCTCGCGGCACGCGCGGCCGCGCGCGGGCTGGGGTTCCGCAACGTCGGCCAGCTGTCGCTCGCGGCACGCCGCGCGCTGGTGCGGGGCGTGGCCGCGGCAGCACGCGAGCTGGTGCGTTCGCGCGGACCGCAGGCCGTCCGCGCGCTGCCGCGCCTGGCGCGTTCGGCCGCGCGCGTGGCACAGCGCCAGGCGCCCACCCCGCAGCGCGCCGTGCAGATCGTGCGCCGCGGCCTGCCGCAGGCCGCCCGGCGCGTCGCGCAGAACCCGCGCCTGGTCCGCACGCTGACCCAGGCGCGCCCCCCGCGGCCGCTCGCACGCCCCACGGACATCGGCCACGGTATGCCGACAAGCGGCATCGACTCGCGCCGCACCCTCCACATCAACGGGCCGGCCATCCTCACGATCACCCCCGTTGATCCCAGCCGCTGAAAGGAGACCACCATGGACCGATTCGAAACCGATGTGATGGACGACCTCATGGACGAGGCAGCCGAAGGCCCCAGCCGCACGGCGATGGATGCCTACGACGAAATGGATGAGGACGCGTACGACGCCGAGGACTATGGCGACGAAGGCGACGACGAGTTCCTCGGCCGCCTGCTCGGCGGGGTCGGGCGCGTCGCCGCAGGCCTGTTCGGCGGCGGCGGCGGCGAGGGCTTCGACGAATACGACGAAGCGGACGAGTACGAGTCGGGCGACGCCGCCGACGAATGGGACGAATACGCGGCGGACGGCTGGGATGCGGCCGATGGCGCCGACGCGATGGACGAGGTCGTGGCCGATGCGATGGACGCCGCCGACGGCGACGAGTTCTTCCGCCGCCTCGGGCGCATCGCCCGCAGTGTCGGCCGCGGCGTCGGCAGCGTCGCGCGCGTCGTGGGGCCGATCGCGAGCATGTTGCCGATCCCGCAGGCGCAGCTGATCGGCCGCATCGCCAACGTCGCCGGCCGCCTGCTCGCCGATGGCGCCGACGAATTCGAGGTGTTCGACGAACTGGTCGACGGCCTCGACGAGGACGGCATCGACGCCGCGGCGCCGGTGCTCGCGGGCATGGTGGTGCGCCGCGCCCTGCCGGCGGTGGCGCGTACCACCCCGCAGGTGCGCCGCGCCGTGGTGCGCAGCGTCGCGCGTGCGGTCCGCACCGCGGCACGGCGCCAGGGCCCCCCGGCCGCGCGGGCCGTCGCACGCGCCGTGCGGGCGACGCGCCGCATCGTGCAGCGCCGGCGCATCGCACCGCGCGCGGCCGGTCGCGTGGTGCAGCGCGTCGCGCAGCAGGTGGTGCGCCAGCCGCAGGCGGTCAGCCGCCTCGCGCGCCCGCTGGTGGCCCCCGCGCAACGCGCCACGCCGCGCGGACAGGCGGCGCGCGTGATCGCCCGCACCATCGCCCCTGTGGCACGCCGTGTCGTCACCGCCACGGCCACGACCCCGGTGCGACGCGCGCCGGCGACGATCGTCGGCGGCTGCCCGCGCTGCGGCGTGCGCACGATGCGCCTGCACGGGCCGGTGACGATCACGATCCGCGGACGCTGAGCCGGGAAACCGGGCGCCATCGGGAGCGGACATCATGGACCTGCGGCAATTTCTCCGGGCCAAGATCAACGGGCTGTCGGCCCGCCTGTCGCGGCTCGCGCGGATCGACAATGCCTTCGTCGGCTTGCGGCCGCAGGACATGCCGTACGCGCCCTCGCCCCGCCACGTCCAGGTCGCCAACGAACACCTGGCGGCCGTCGAGCAGCGCATCCGCGCGCGTTTCGCGACCCTGCACGAGGGCTGGGAACGGCGCCCGCCGCAGCGCGTGCTGATCGACATCGCGCTGGTCGAGCGCGAACTGGACCGCGCGCGGCGCCTGTTCGGGATGTTCTACGAAGTGTTCGCGCAGCGCGGCACGAGCTTCGGCCCGGCGCTGGCCGCCCACGACGCGATCGCCGAGGACTGCTACCAGGCGATCCGTCAGGCCGCGCCGCGCATCTTCGACACGCCGCTGCTGAAACCCGTGTGCTACATGGAACACGGCTATTCGCCGGCGACGATGCGCCGCGGCGTGCAGCTGTCGCGCCTGCTGGGCGAGGCCAACCCCTTCCCGCTGATCCGCATCCCCTGGGATCGCGACCAGCCGTGGCAGTCGGTGTTCCTGCACGAGGTCGCGCACAACCTGCAGGCCGACCTCGGCATCTGGCAGGAGAACCGCCAGGCGGTGCTGCGCCGGATCATGGGCCGTGCGCGCGACCCCTTCCTCGCGACCGTGTATGGCCGCTGGCACAAGGAGATCTTCGCCGATCTGGCGGCGATCCTGCTCGGCGGACCGGCGGCCGCATGGGGCATGGCGGACTTCCTCGCCCACCCGCAGCCGCGCACGATGACCTATCGCCCCGGCGGCGCCCATCCCACGGCCTACCTGCGGGTGTACCTGCTCGCGGAGATGATGCGGCGGATGGGCTTCACCGGCGACGCGACGAAGCTGCTCCGCACGTGGCAGGGCCTCTACCGGCCGCAGCGCGGCCACCGCATCCCCGCGCCGCTGATGAGCAGCGCACCGCGGCTCATTCCCGACGTCGTCGACGAGATCGCCTTCCAGACGCGGCGCAATCTCGCCCAGCGCGCGCTGGTCGACATCATCCCCTTCGCCCGCGAGGACGAGGTGGCGATCCGCGCAGGCGCCCGCGAGATCGAGGCGGGCGGGCGGCCGCAACTCGCGCCGCGCCACCTGGTCAGCGCCGCGCATTACGCGCTGGGACGCGGGCGCATCACCGCCGCCGCGCTCGCGCGGCGCGTCATCGAACAGCTCAACGGCACGGGCTTGCAGCGCACGCCGCTGCGGCGCGTCGCATAACGCAGGCCCGCCCCTGCTCACCACGAGGATCCGAACATGCCCAGCTACGCCTCTTCCTCATCGAATCCGGCCGCCCTCACGGCCAATCAGGATCGCCTGGTGCTGGACAACCTGATCCGGCGCGAACTCAAGGTGGGCGATCCGAGCGACCCGCAGCAGGTGGCGCAGGCGCTGCTCGAGCGCTACCGCGGCGACCCGCGCGCCCAGGCGATCACGCAGGAATCGCGCGGCCTGCCCTTCCTGCAGGCCGTGGCGCCGGTGGCGACCGTCCCGGCGCAGTCCGCCGCCTGCGGCGCGGAATGGCAGCAGGCGCTCGACGACATCGAGAGCGACCTGCGCAGCCTGACGGCCGACGCCATCCTCAAGGACGTGAAGCCCGAGCTGCACGGCTGGGCGCAGGCGATCCGCACGGCGCTGGCCGAAGGCTACAACGCCGCGCGCTTCGCGCTCGACCCGCGCAACCGCGACAAGGGCCTGGCGATGCGCCGCCAGCTCAACGACTACGCCCGCCTCGCCCGCCTGGTCGGCGCGCACACGCCGGCGCTGGTGGCGAACTTCCGCAAGTTCGCGCAGAGCCTCGACGAGGCGGCCAACCTGCTCCTCGTGATCATGGGCGAGGCGCTCGCCAACGTCGGCTTCGGCGGCGGGCGCTACCTGCCGCAGGTGGCCTACAGCGAGCTGCAGACGCGGCGCGACGCGGCGATCTACGCGCTGCGCAACCTGGTCGGCAGCACGCAGATGGCCTACGGCCCCGAAGACTGGCCGCGTGGCCTCGACGCCTACCGCCAGCTCACCGAGCTGCTGGAGGCCCAGGGCCAGAACGACCTGCGCTCGCTGCTGGTGGAGACGGAGCTTGCGCGCACGATGGACGAGCTCGTGCAGCGCAGCGGCGACAGCACCGCGGACGGGCTGCGCGCGGTCGGCTCGACGGCGCTGCTCGCGCTCGAGCGCTTCCGCCGCATGGTCAAGGTGGCGCGCCGCGGCATCAGCCCCGAGTCGCCGGCGCTGTATGCCTACCTCGAAGCGCTGCAGCTCTTCGCGTCGGCCTTCGACTCCGCCGGCGGCTTCCGCCTGATGAAGATCGCCCGCCCGCCGATCCTGTTCTACGGCCTGTACGGCAACACCGGCATGGACGACGCCGACCGCCGCCTCATCGACCTGATCACGCGCCGCGGCATCCTCGCCGAGACGCTGGACTGCCTCGCCGGCAGCTGCTGCCTCACGAACCGCAGCTGCCTGGTGCTGCTCGACAAGGTGCTGTACGACCTCGACCGCGCGATCGACCTGTACGCGCTCGGCTTCTCCGACTTCGGTGCGACCGAGCGGCGCGCCTCGGCCTACGGCTTCGTGATCGACGCCGTGATCGGCGCGGACCGCCCGTGCGGCACGCTCGACCAGCCGGTCGTGGAGGGCCTGCAGACACTCGCCGACACCGTGCTGCGCCCGCAAATCGACATCGCACGCGACGAGGGCATGCGCGTCGCGGTGCGGCGCATCCGCGGCCTTGCGCAAGACATCCTCGACGCGCTCGCCGCCGCCTCCCTGCCGGACGACGAAGGCGTCGGCGACCGCCTGGCCGCCCTGCCCGCCGGCACGACGGGCAAGGCCGGCATCGTCGCCCTGACGCGCCTGTACGCCGCGATCGTGCGCAGCGCAGCGGCCCTGCAGGACGCCGGCGTCGTCGTCGAGGGCGACGCCGAGGTCGGGGCCTACGTCGGCGTGGTCGAACAGGAGCTGTGCCTGCAGCGCGAGATGGAAACGCGCTGGAGCAACCTGGTGCATTCGATGGTCGCCAACTGCGGAACGATCGACGTCTCGCTCGGCCAGCTGCGCGAGGTGGTCGACGCCGCCACCGAAGCCGTCGCCGGCGAAGCGTGCCGCGAAGAGGCCCCGATCGACCTGCCGCCGGCGCTGGAGA
Organism: Aromatoleum toluvorans; assembly: GCF_012910905.1. Lineage (GTDB taxonomy): Bacteria > Pseudomonadota > Gammaproteobacteria > Burkholderiales > Rhodocyclaceae > Aromatoleum > Aromatoleum toluvorans. The sequence continues at coordinate 23,718 of NZ_WTVN01000006.1, read as the reverse complement.
CCTCGCTCGACACGCTGGTCGACAGCGTCGAGCGCACCGGCCTCGGCCGCCCGAACCGCGTCGCAGCCCTGCAGAAGCGCCGCTAACCGCCCCGCGCCGGGTTTGCAAGGAGTCACGCCATGCTCGCCTACGTTCCAAAATTCCATGAGCGCGTCGATCGCGCCCTGTCGCGCGCGCTGAACGGCGTCACGGTGCTGTCCGACATCCGCGCCGCCGTCGTCACCACCCTGCCCGGCGCGATCACGCCGGTGGCGCAGGACATCGCCGCAATCCGCGAGGACGTCGAGGCGATGCCCGCCCACATCGACCGCTCGCAGGCCGACGTGCTCACCGAGCTCAAGGCCGGGCTGGCGGCCACCGCGGCGCAGATCGTCCGGGACCTGAAATCCGCACCGACCCTGCCACCGGCACCGGACCTCGATGCCCGCCTCGCGCCCGTGCTGCGGATCCTGATCCAGGCGCAGGCCCTCGCACTCGACGCCACGCCGGACGAAACCGTCGGCAAGCCGAAGCAGTTCAAGGATGACGTGGCGATCGAGGCGCTGCGCACGTCGGACACAGCCGACACCGCGCGGAAGATCCTGCCGCCGACGCTCGCGCAGCGCTTCGACCGCGCGCTGCGCAAATTCGACGACCCCACGCCCGCCCACCGCGGCCGGCGCTGGGGCGAAATGCAACAGCTGTGCGCGGAGATCGCCGCCCTGCATCTCCAGGACGACCACGGAAAAGCCTGACGCCCGTCTGCCCCCAGGAGCGAAACCATGAGCTTCCAGACCACCGAAACCATCCAGCGCCTTTGGGAAACCTTCCTGCGCGACCAGCTGGCCAACCTGCCGCCCGAGCAGCGCCAGCCCTTCGAACAGCAGTTCGAACAGCGCTTCGGCGAACTGCTCAAGGGCGCGGCCAACGGCAGCGGGCGCGACGGCTTCCTCGACCTGATCGGCTTCGGCGACGACGGCGCGCCGGAGTTCGACCAGATCGCCTATCCGTACATCCAGCCGGATTTCGACGACGCGGTCGTGCCCAGCCAGCTGCACGCGGCGGCCGAGCTGTACTACATCTACCAGCACGAGCGCATGAAGATCTTCCAGGTCATGGACGTGCTGCTGCGCCTCTTCCGCCTCGGCAAGATGCGCATCCAGCGCGGCCCCGGCGCGCGCGGCCTGTACCTGCTGCAGAAATGGACGCCGCTGCGCTACACGCTCAACGACCGCATGATCGCCTACCGCCGCGCCTTCAACTACGGCACCGCGCAGGCGCCGGCGGGCGCGGTGGTGAACCGCAACTTCCATCGCCAGATCGTCGGCTTCATGGTCGCCGTCGGCCAGTACTTCCGCGACCTGCTGATCGGCGAAGTCATCCGCGGCGGCCAGCTCATCGAGCAGCGCCCCTTCGGCAGCGTCGCCACCGTGCAGCGCATCGGGCTGGACCTGCGCTACGCGCTCGACCGCTCGACCTACGGCAACATCTTCGCGCTGGCGATGGAGACCGGCCACTACCTGAAGACCGTGCTGCAGCTCCTCGACGCGCCGGACATCAAGAAGGCCTTCGACGCCAACACCAAGTGGGACGTCGTCGAGATCGTCTCCAACCGCCACCTCGGCGGCGTCGCCGAGCCCTCGCAGCGCGCCAAGATGGCCGAGAGCGGGCGGCGCATCCTGCAGTTCGTCGCCGACAACGACTTCAAGACCGCGATCGACCCGATCCTGTTCCAGAGCGTGATCCGCCCGATGGGCGCCCACGCCGAGGCGTGGATCGCCGCCTACCGCATGACGCCGGAAGGCCGCGGTTTCCCCGGCGTGACGCCGGCCCTGAACAGCGTGCTGGGCGTGCCCCAGCCGGTCAGCGCCTGAGCGGCGCCGCGGAAGTGATGCGCGATGCTGGCCGACGACCTCCTCGTCTCGGTGCGCAGCCGCAAGCTCCCGTGCGTGCTCGACCCCGCGCTGGTGCTGGGCTCGGCGTACGGACTGGAGCTCGCGTTGCGGCTCACCGCGGTGACCGAGCCGTGGCTCACGCGCGCCTTCTGGCAGCTGATCGATGCGAGCGAGCTGCTGATGCCGCAGCTGGCGGACGCGGACACCCCCGGCCTGCTGCAGCCGCGCAACGACGTGCTGCGGGCCTGGATCGCCCTGCGCGACCAGACCGACGCCGGCTCGTGGCCGTTCCGCTGGGTGGGCGACCGCTTCGCCGAATCCCAGCTCAAGGATCACGCCGACGCCGGCCTGGTCGACCGCTATGAAAGCCTCGCCGAAAGCCTCGCCGGCCGCGCGCGCGACGGCGAGGCCGAGTTGCGGCACGGCTGGCCGCTGATGTGGGATCCGCTGCAGGCGAGCACCGACACGCTGGCGCTGTCCGCCGCCCTCGACGCAGCCGTGGTGCTGACCGCGCGCGTGCGCGACGAGGACCCCTGGCCGGTGCGCGCGCTGCGCCGCCTCGACCTGCACGCCACCCTGCTCGACCCCCTGCCGGCGGATTCGCTGTTCGCGGCCGAACGTACGCTGCTGCGCGACGCCCTCGCCGCGGCGGGGCTCGCGAGCCTGGCGCAACGCCTGCCGCCCCTCGCGGTCGTGCACGTGATGGCCGGGGACCCCCGCGGGGACGTCCCTCGGGCGATCGACGGCGAAGACCTCCCTGGCGGACGCGGACACGGCACGGCCGATCCCTGGCGCGACGCGCGCGCCTGGTGGTATCTCATCTAGCCCGAGGGGAGGAACCCATGCACACCCGAGCGCCAGCCGCCACGCCGCGCCTCAACACCGACGAGCTCGTCGCCGTCGCGGTGCAGGGCCGGATCGCCCACCCGGTCGGGCGCGCATCCGCCTACCGCATCGGCCACGACGGCGTGCCGCGCGTCCTCCCCGGCACCGGCGGCATCGTGCTGAACCAGCGCATCGGCGACCCCTGCGTGGGCCTCGCCGGGGACCACGTCGAGCCGGGCGTCGCCCTGCACAACAACGGCCGCGAGGTGGTCGGGCCGCGCGACGGGCCGAACAACGCCCTCATCACCTACGCGTGCGTCGGCAACCTCGCGCGCATCGTCAGCGGCCCCTGCACCGGCAAGGCGGGCCTCGTCACCGGCAAGCACGGCGGGATCAATCACGTGCTGGTGGACTTCCCCACCGACGTGCTGCTGCGCCTGCGCATCGGCGACCGCGTGCAGATCGTGTCGCACGGCCAGGGCCTGCGCCTCGCCGACCACCCGCGCATCGAAGCGCTCAACTGTGCCCCCCGCCTGCTGCGCCGCTGGGGCCTCGTCGAGCGCGACGGCCGCCTGCAGGTGCCGGTCACGCATCTCATACCGGCGCGCATCATGGGCTCGGGCCTCGGCAAGAACACCGCCTGGCGCGGCGATTACGACATCCAGCTGGCCGACCGCGCGACCCGCACGCGCTACCGCCTGGGCAGCCTGCGCTTCGGCGACCTGGTCGCGATCACCGATTCCGACACCCGCCGCGGCCCCGTGTACGGGGCCGGGCGCGTCACGATCGGCGTGATCGTGCACGGCGACAGCACCGTGAGCGGCCATGGCCCCGGCGTCACGCCGCTCCTCACCGGCCCCGCCGCGCTGCTGCGCCCGGTGCACGATGCGCGCGCGAACCTGGCCGAGATCTTCGGCGTGCGTCCGGCCGCGGCGCCGCGCGAACGCCCCATCCTCGCCGAAGCCGATCGCCGGCGGCGCCGCGTCGTATGCGCGGCCCCGCCCCGGCTGGCGTTCTGAGCGGAGCCCGCAAACCCGCCCGCTGCGCCCCCGCGGGCCCGACCGAAAACGTGTTCGGGGTAGAATCGGGGCTCCGACTCCCGCCCCGACCCGACGATGACCACCGCGCGCGCCGTGTCATCCCTGCCGCGCAATCTCGCCTTCGCCTACGGCCTGCTGATCGTCTACGCATGCCTGCACCCGCTGACCGGCTGGCGTTCGACGGGGCTCCCGCTGCTCGATTTCCTCACCGCCCCCTGGCCGAAGTACTTGCGCAGCACCGACGTCGTGCTCAACGTGCTCGGCTTCCTGCCTTTCGGCTTCGTCCTCGTGCCGGCGCTGCCGCAGCGCATCGGCCGCATCGCGGGCATCGCGCTCGCGACGCTGGTCGCGGCGCTGCTGTCCTTCAGCATGGAGCTGACGCAGAACTTCCTGCCCTCGCGCGTTTCGTCCAACATCGATCTCGCCTGCAACACCGCCGGCGCCTTCCTCGGCGCACTCGTCGGCGCACGCTGGGGCCATGCGATGTTCGACGAGCGCGGCTGGCTGCAGCGCTGGCGCACGGCACGCATCATCCCCGGGCACATCGGCGACTTCGGGCTGATCCTGCTCGGGCTGTGGCTGCTCGCGCAGTTCACGCCCGACCGCGTGCTGTTCGGCAGCGGCGATCTGCGCCAGCTGCTGGGCCTGCCCACCCCGCTGCGCTTCGAGCCGGAACGCTACATCCTGCTCGAGACGGTGCAGGTCGCGATCACCGTGGTCAGCGTCGGGCTGTTCGCGCGCAGCATGATGCGCGGCCCCTCGCCGTGGCCGGTCGTGCTGCTCCTGCTGCTGGGCGTCGGCGCCAAGTCGATCGCGACGGCCTCGTTCTACCTCCCCGGCGACGCCCTGCTGTGGCTCACGCCCGGCACGCAGCAGGGGCTGCTGCTGGGCGTGCTGGTGCTCGGCGTGGCGCTGCTGCTGGCGCGCGTGCTGCAACACGCCTTCGCCGGCGTCGCGCTGCTCGCGGCCACCAGCCTCACCAACCTGCTGCCGCAGAATCCCTATGTCGAGGTCGGCCAGCGCATGGTGGCCCAGGGCAACTTCCTGAACTTTCACGGCCTCACCGAACTGAGCGCCAACCTGTGGCCTTTCCTCGCACTCGCCTACCTGTCCGCGGTGGGCCTGTGGCGGGGCGAGCATCTGACCAGGCGTTGAGCGGCCCGGCGGCTATAATCGGACGCATTGCGGAGCGGCCCGACGCCGCGCCCGCCCCCTTCCGGAGTACCTGATGAGTTATTTCAAGCACCATGTGTTCTTCTGCTGCAACCAGCGCGAACCGGGCAACACCTGTTGCAACGACCACAAGGCAACGGCGATGCAGACCTACGCCAAGGACCGCATCGCCGCACTGGGCCTCAAGGGCCGCGGCAAGATCCGCATCAACAAGGCCGGCTGCCTCGACCGCTGCGACGAGGGCCCGGTGCTGGTCGTGTACCCGGACAACGTCTGGTACACCTACATCGACAAGGACGACATCGACGAGATCATCGACGAGCACCTCGTGCATGGCCGCATCGTCGAACGCCTGCGCCTTTCCGATAACCCATGACCCGCCCGCACGCTCCTGAAAGCGTCCTGCTGCGCGGACGCGACGGCGCCATCGAGGCGCTGATCGACACCCCCGACACCGTGCGCGGCATCGCGCTGGTGTGCCATCCGCACCCGCTCTTCGGCGGCACCAACACCAACAAGATCGTGCACACGCTCGCGCGCACGCTGCGCGAGCTCGGCTACGCGGTCGTGCGCCCGAACTTCCGCGGCGTCGGCAAGAGCGAAGGCGAGCACGACCACGGCAACGCCGAGACCGAGGACATGCTCTCGGTGATCGCGTGGATGCAGTCGCGCTGGGGCACGCTGCCGCTCGCGCTGGGCGGCTTCTCCTTCGGCGCCTACGTGCAGACGCGCGTCGCCGCACGGCTCGCCGACGGCATGACGCCTGCGCAGCGCATCGTGCTCGTCGGCACCGCGGCGGGCGAGGTGAGCGGCGCACGCAGTTACACGACCGGCCCGGTACCCAAGGACACGCTGATCATTCATGGCGAGGCGGACGAAACGGTGTCGCTCGCGAATGTGCTCGACTGGGCGCGGCCGCAGAACCTGCCGGTCGTCGTCGTGCCCGGCGCGGACCACTTCTTCCACGCCCGCCTCACCCTCATCCGCGACATCATCACGCGCAACTGGGCGCCGCTCTGAGCGGCCTCTTCACAAGGAGATCGCCATGAAGCTCTTCGCCTCGCTCACCAGCCCCTACGCCCGCAAGATCCGCATCATCCTCGCGGAGAAGGCGCTGCCGTACGAACTGGTCGTCGATTCGCCCTGGGAGGCCAACACGCGCGTGCCGAGCGTGAATCCGCTCGGCAAGGTGCCCGCGCTGGAAACCGACGCGGGCGAGATCTTCTTCGATTCGCCGGTGATCGCCGGCTATCTCGAGACGCTCGACGCCGACCCGAAGCTGCTGCCGGCCGACGAGCTCGAGCGCGTGCGCGTGCGCCAGATCGAGGCGCTCGCGGACGGCGTGACCGACGCCGCCGTGCTCGCGCTGCTCGAATCGCGCCGCCCCGCCAGCCTGCGCAGCGAGCCCGAGATCGACCGCCAGATCGACAAGGTCGACCGCGCCCTCGACGCGCTGGAGGCGCGCGCCAACGGGCGCGACTGGATGTACGGCAACGCGCTGAGCCTGGGCGACATCGCGGTCGCTGTCGCACTGGGCTACCTCGACCTGCGCTTCCCGCAGCACGAATGGCGGCGCGAGCATCCCTCGCTGGCGGGGCTGGCGCGGCGCATGTTCGCGCGCCCGAGCTTCGTCACGACCAAGCCGCCGGTTGGCTGAGGCCGTGACGGGCGAACGCCTCACGCCGCACGCCCTCGCGAGCCCGCTGGAGATCCGCGGCCTGCGCAAGCGCTACGGCGATAACGAGGTCGTCGCCGGCATCGACCTCCGCCTGCACGCGGGCGAATGCTTCACGCTGCTGGGTCCCAACGGCGCCGGCAAGACCACGACGCTGCGTTGCGCGCTGGGCCTCACGCGCCCCTCCGGCGGCGAGATCCTCCTCGCCGGCCTGCCGGTGCCCGAGCGCGCACGCGAGGCGCGCATGCGCGTGGGCGTCGTGCCGCAGCAGGACAACCTCGACCCCGACTTCACCTGCGCCGAGAACCTGCTCGTGTACGGCCGCTACTTCGGCCTCGACGACGCCGCGATCACGGCGCGCATCCCCGAACTGCTCGCCTTCGCCGGCCTCGAAAGCAAGCGCGACGCACGCATCCAGTCGCTCTCGGGCGGCATGAAGCGGCGCCTGACGCTCGCGCGCGCGCTGGTGAACCGCCCCGACCTGCTGATCCTCGACGAGCCGACGACCGGCCTCGACCCACAGGCGCGCCACCTGATCTGGGAACGCCTCAAGCAGCTGATCCGCAACGGCACGACGGTGCTGCTGACGACGCACTTCATGGACGAGGCCGAGCGCCTCGCCGACCGGCTGGCGATCCTCGACGCCGGGCGCATCCTCACCGAGGGCAGCCCACGCGACGTGATCGCGGCGCAGATCGAGGCGCAGGTGGTCGAGGTGTATGGCGACTGGAACGGCGCCGGACGCGAGAGCCACGGCGCGGTCAGCGGCGCACAGGCGTGGGCCGAGGCGCACGCGGGCGCCTTCGCGCGGCGCTACGAGGTCAGCGGCGAGACCGCCTTCTGCTACCTCGACGACGCGGCGCCGCTGATGGCGCACCTCGCCGAACAGCCGGGGCTGCGCTACCTGCGCCGGCCGGCGAACCTCGAGGACGTGTTCCTCAAGCTCACCGGGCGCGACCTGCGCGACTGAGGAGTCCCGACCGATGAACGCGACACCGCTTGCCCTGATCTTCCGCATCCCCCGCCTGTCGCGCCGCTTCGTGCCGGTGTGGCAGCGCAACTTCCTCGTGTGGCGCAAGCTCGCGCTGCCCTCGGTGCTGGGCAACCTCGCCGACCCGATGATCTACCTCTTCGGCCTCGGCTTCGGCATCGGCATGCTGGTGCCCGAAATCGGCGGCGTGTCCTACATCAGCTTCCTCGCCGCGGGCATGGTGTGCTCATCGACGATGAACAGCGCATCCTTCGAAGTGCTGTATTCGTCCTTCTCGCGCATGCACGTGCAGCGGACCTGGGACGCGATCCTGAACGCGCCCGTGGAGCTCGATGACATCGTGTTCGCGGAGCTGGTGTGGGGGGCGTCGAAGGCGCTGCTGTCGGGGGTGGCGATCCTCGTCGTGATCGCCGTGTTCGGCCTCGTCGACAGCCGCTACATCCTGTGGCTGCTGCCGCTGATCTTCCTGATCGGCCTGAGCTTCGGCGCGCTCGGCCTGGTGGTGACCGCGATCGCGCCGAGCTACGACTTCTTCATGTACTACTTCACCCTCTTCATCACGCCGATGACCCTGCTGTCGGGCGTGTTCTTCCCCGCCGAACAGCTCCCCGCCGCGGTGCAGGTCGCCGCCTCGCTGCTGCCGCTCGCGCACGCGGTCGAGCTCGCGCGCCCGCTGCTGCTGGGCAAGCTGCCCGACGACATCGTGCTGCACCTCGCGGTGCTCGCGGCCTACGGCACGGGCGCCTTCTGGATCGCGCTGGGGCTCACGCGGCGGCGCCTGCTGGGGTAAGAAAAGCGCCCTGGAAAGCGCCGATCAGGTCTTCGATGCGTCGAAACCATTGGCGTACGGGGGCGTGCCCGCAGCGCCTTGCCGGGCGAACGGCGGCACCCGGCGAACCGCCGCCACTCAGTTCTGCCGTTCGCGCCACGTATTCAGGAACTGCCGAAGGCGCGGGCTCTGCGGCGCGGCGAAGATCTGCTCGGGCGGTCCCTGCTCCTCGATCAGCCCGTCGGCGAGGAACACCACCTTGTCCGACACCTTGGCGGCGAATCCCATCTCGTGGGTGACGATGACCATCGTCATGCCCTCGTCGGACAGGGTGCGGATCACGTTGAGCACTTCGCCGACCAGTTCGGGATCCAGCGCCGAGGTCGGCTCGTCGAACAGCATGATCCTGGGCTGCATCGCCAGGGCGCGTGCAATCGCCACGCGCTGCTGCTGACCGCCCGACAGCTGGCCGGGCCAGGCATCGGCCTTGTGCGCGAGGCCGACATGTTCGAGCTGCGCCCGCGCGCGTTCGCGCGCTTCGGCCACGGGGATGTCCTTGACCAGCCGCAGCGGCAGCGCGACGTTGTCGATCACCGGCAGGTGCGGCCACAGGTTGAACTGCTGGAACACCATGCACACGTCGCGCAGGCTGTCGCGGACGATGCGGCCCGGCAGCCGGTGGTAGTCGCCCGTGACGCGGATGCCATAGCCGATGAGCTGGTTGTCGATCAGGATTTCCCCGCTGTCGTATTCCTCGAGGAAGTTCATGCAGCGCAGCAGGGTCGACTTGCCCGACCCGGAGCCGCCGATGATCGTGACGACCTCGCGCGGCGCGACGTCGAGGCTGATGCCCTTGATGACCTCATGGCTGCCGTAGGACTTGCGGACGTTCCTGAGCTGGATGGCGAGCGGACTGCTCATGGCGGATTCCTCATGCTGCGCGGACGAGATGGCGGGTGAAGCGGTGCTCGAGGCGCGCGCCGACGAGGCTGACGCCCAGGGTCAGCGCCCAGTAGGCGAGCGCCAGCACCAGATAGGGTTCGAGCACGGAGAAGCTCTCGGTGGCGATGCGCATCGCCACCGTGGTCAGCTCCGGGATGGTGATGATCGAGAGCACCGACGATTCCTTGACCAGGATCACGGTCTGACCGACCAGGGGCGGCAGGCAGCGCGACAGGGCCTGCGGCCACACCACCCAGCGCAGGGTCTGCAGCCGGTCCAGGCCGAGGTCGCGCGCCGCCTCGAGCTGGCCGCGGGGCACCGCTTCGAAACCGGTGCGGAAGATCTCGGCGAAATAGGCCGCGCCGTAGCAGGCCAGGCCGAACAGGCCGACCTGCTCGGCACTCAGGTCGATCCCCAGATGCGGACCGCCGTAATACACCAGATACAGCTGCACCAGGAAGGGTGTGCCGCGGAACAGGCCGACATAGCCCTGGTAGAGCGGGCGCAGCCGCGGTCCGAGCAGCTGGCGCAACGCCAGCAGCACGAGTCCGCCGGCCAGCCCGAGGGCGATGCCGCCGGCACACAGCCGCACGGTCAGCCATAGCCCGGCGAGCAGGGCATCCGTATTGGACGTGAGCAGGGAAAAATCGAACATCGGCAATCCTCCTCAGGCGGCGCGCAGGCGGCTTTCCAGCCACCTGCCGCAGCGCGCCACGAACAGGGTCAGCAGCAGATAGAGCAGTCCGGCGCTGACGAAGAACTCGATCGGACGGTAGGTCGTCGACGCCAGGACCTGCGCGGTGCGCATCAGCTCGGTGACCGCGACGGCCGACACCAGCGCCGAGTTCTTGATGATGTCGATGGTCTCGTTGGTCAGCGCCGGCAGCATGCTGCGGAACACCTGCGGCATCTGGATATGGCGCAGCACCTGCCAGCGGCTCAGGCCCAGGTCGCGCGCCGCCTCCATCTGCCCGCGCGGCAGCAGCCGGAAGCCGGCGCGCAGGATCTCGCCCTGGAAGGCCGAGGTGTTCAGGGTCAGCGCGACCACCGCGGCCAGCAGCGGCGGCAGGCTGATGCCCAGCGCGGGCAGCGCGTAGAACACCAGGGTCAGCTGCACCAGCAGCGGCGTGCCGCGAAAGAAGCTGACATACAGCCGGCAGGCGAGCGACAGGGCGCGCAGCGGACCGACGCTGCCGAGACAGATCGCCCAGCCGAACACGAAGCCGAGCACGATCGCGGCCATCGATACGCCGAAACACACCCCGAGGCCGGCCAGCAGTTGCGGCCAGTGCGGCAGGATCACGGAAAAGTCGAACATGACGGGCTCCGCGCGAACCGGCGCGCGGCCGGTTCGCACATGCCGGGCTCAGCGCCCGGATTGCTCAGTTGAGCGGGGCGGGAACCGCATCGACGGGCAGGTCCATCGTGAAGCCGAACCATTTCTTCTGCAGCTCGGCCAGCCGGCCGCTCTTGTTCAGCCTGGCGATCCCGTCGCTGAAGAACTGCACCAGCGTGGCGCTGTCGGCGTCGTTGCGCGCGGCCCAGGCGTAGTAGGTGGCGGGTCCGAAGGCGGGCTGGACGATCTCGAACACGTCCGGCCGTTCCTTGACCAGCGGAGCGAGATTGGGGAGCGACTGCACGACGGCATCGACGCGCTTCGCGGCCAGCGCGGCATAGGCCTCGTTGTAGTCCATGAATTCCTTGACCTCCTTGAGGCTCTTGCCCTTGGGCGCGAGCACCGCCTTCTCGTAGTCACGCACCACGGCGATCTGCGGCGCCCCCGACTGGCTGCCGACGACCATGCCGGCCAGATCCTCGGCGCTGTGGATGCGCGTATCGCCTTTGCGCTTGAGCACCGTGACGCTCGCGGTCGAGATCGGCAGCGTGAAGGCGTACTTGCGCGCGCGCGCCTGGGTGATGGTCAGCGACGTGGCGACGAAGTCGAACTTGCCGCTGCTCAGGCCGGGCAGGATGCCCTGGAAAGGCACGTCCATCTGCTTCAGCTTGACCCCGGGCACATCCTTCATGATCTCGTCGAGGATGTCCTTGCCGTAGCCGACGATCTTGCCGTCCTGCAGCATCTCGAACGGCGCGTAGCGCGCTTCGGTGGCCACGACGATTTCCCCCTTCTGCCGGACAGTGGCGAGTACGTCGGCGTGGGCTGCGGCTGCGGCGGTGAACGGCAGCAGCACGCCGACGAGCAGGCGGCTGAGCACGGAACGGATGGTTTTCATGACGGGTCTCCCTTGTCGGTGTGTAGCGGAATTCGGTGCGGCGTTTGCGGGATCTAGCGTGCCGCAGGGTTGGTGCACGGCACAAACGGCCATTCCTAATTCACACCGATTAGCAGGATTAATGCCGGCACATCGCTTGCTAGATCCAGGCAGAGCTTCCTGCCGCCCGATTGCCATGATCGCCACCCGTCGCCTGCCCCCGCTGGAATCGCTGCGCTATTTCGAAGCCGCCGCCCGCCACGGCAGCTTTACCCGCGCTGCACGCGAGCTGTGCCTGACCCAGAGCGCGGTCAGCCAGAAGATCCTCGCGCTCGAAGCCCGCCTGGGCTACCGCCTGTTCGAGCGCCTGCCGCGCGGCCTGCGCATGACCGTCGAGGGCGACAGGCTGTTCTCCGGGGTGAGCGCGGCCTTCGAGCAGCTGCTGGCGACGGTCGGCGCGATCGGGGACGAGGCGCTCGAAGGCACCATCAAGGTGCGTGCCATGCCCTCATTTGCGACACGCTGGCTGATGCCGCGCCTGGCGCGCTTCGACGCCGCGCACCCGCAGATCCAGCTCGACATCGACGCCAGCATCAGCCGGACCGACTTCCGCGTCGAGGCCGTGGACGTCGCGGTGAGCTGCGAATGGAGCGATGACGCACGGCTGATGCAGCTGCCGCTGTTCGACGACGTCAGCTACCCGGTGGCGAGCCCCGCGCTGCTCGCGCGCCAGCCCCTCGGCGACTATGCGGACCTGGTCGCCCCCCGGCTGCTGCACGATTCGATGCCGCAGGCCGATTACAGCACCAGCTGGGACGGCTTTTTCGCCCGGCTGGGGCGTTCCGACATTCCGACGCGCGCGGGCGCGGCGTTTTCCCGCGCCGACATGGTGATCCAGGCCGCCTGCGCCGGCCAGGGAGTGGCGCTGGCGCGGCACTCCCTGGTTGCCGAGGAAATCGAGCGCGGCCTGCTCGTTCGTCCGTTTGCCGACGTGATGGCGGAAGGCACGGTCTATGTCGTGTGCCCCCGCCAAAACGCCGCGCGGCCGCGCGTCGCGGCCCTGATCGAATGGCTGCAGCGCGAGGCGGCCGAACATGTCGCCGCCCGTGAGGCCGTGCTCGCTGCGGGCAACGTTCGCTGACGGCAGCCCTGCGCCCGTCAGTTCTGCAGGCGCAGCGGATGACGTGCGCTGCGGTTAATAACGGGGAGAGAATGCAGGCCTCAGCGCCGCAGACTCTCCAGCGTCGCGATCAGCAGTCGAAGCCGCCGGCGCGCGTCTTCGCGGCGCTCCCCATCGGCCTCCGTGAGCTGGTGGCGCAGGCTCGCGATCTCGCGCCGCAGCAGCACTTCCTGCGGCACGAAGCCGGCGTTCTTCAGGATGCGGTTGGCCATGCGCTGCTCGGGCGACTGGAAGAGCTCGTCGTCGAACACGAGCGGCCGCCCTGCACCCGGCAGGTGCTCGAACTCGCCGCGCTTGAGGGCGTCGGCGATGCGCTGCTCGGCAAGGATGTCGAAGATCGAGGACATGGCGATCGCGCGGTGGTCGCACCGCCGCACGAGGGCGGCGCTCCCTCGGATGATAGCCGAAGCGCGCCACGCCTCACGGCAGGATGAAGCTGCTCGGCTCCTGCACGCTGCGCGCCGCTTCGTCCCCGGCCGCGATGTGGAAGGTGATCGGACGCACGCCGGAAAACGACGTGTCGCCGGGCGCGGACAGGGTCAGCGATACGGGGCGCACGCTGCCCGCCGCGACCTCGAAGCTGCGCTCCCCGACCACCTCGAGGCCGGGCACGCCGCTCGCCTCGACGACGAATTCGCGCGGCGCATCGTCGAGGTTCTTCAGCTTCAGCGTGTAGGCGTTCTCGATCCGTCCGGCAGACGTTTCACGTAGCAGCGCACCGCGGTCGCGCAGCACGTCGACCTGCAGCAGCGACCGCTGGCTCAGCACCCAAGCACCGAGCGCGGCGACCGCCAGCAGCAGCCCCCCATACACCGCGAGACGCGGCCGCCGGCCCGGCGCCGTGCCGGCGAGCTCCCGCTCCGACGCGAAGCGGATCAGGCCGGTCGGCGTGCCGACCCGTGTCATCACTGCGTCACAGGCGTCGATGCACAGCCCGCAGTTGATGCAGCCGAGCTGCAGGCCTTCGCGGATGTCGACGCCGGTGGGGCAGACCTCCACGCAGATGCCGCAATCGACGCAGTCTCCGCCGCCCCCGGCCTTGCCGCGCGCGCGCCGCGGCTCGCCACGCCGCAGGTCGTAGCTGACGGTGGCGGTGTTGCGGTCGAACATCACGCCCTGGAAGCGCGAGTACGGGCACATGTGCTGGCACATCGCCTCACGTGCGAAACCGGCCTGGACGTAGGTGAAGAGGGCGTAGAAGATCAGCCAGAAACTCTCCCACGGACCGGTGTCGCCGGCGGCAAGCGCCGGCAGCAGCTCGCGGATCGGCGTGAAGTAGCCGACGAAGGTGATCGCCGTCCACGCCGCGATCAGCAGCCACAGGCCGTGCTTGACGCCCTTGCGCAGGAGCTTGCGCGCGCTCATGGGGCTGCGGTCGAGCTCCAGGCGCGCGAGGTGATCGCCCTCGACCTTCGCCTCGACCCACGTGAAGATCGTCGTATACACCGTCTGCGGACAGGCGAAGCCGCAGAAGAGGCGCCCTGCGAGGGCCGTGACGAGAAACAGCGCAGTCGCCGCGAGGATCAGCGCCAGCGCGAGCAGCAGCGCGTCCTGCGGCCACAGCACGAGACCGAAGAAGTGGAACTTCTCGCGCCCGATGTCGAACAGGACGGCCTGGCGCAGGGCGCCGTTGCCCTCCCACGTGAGCCAGCAGCCGCCGTAGAAGACGACCTGCGTGAGCCACACCAGCGCCCAGCGCAGCGTGTTGAAGCGGCCCGCGACGGCGCGCGCGTGGATTTTCCCCTTCTTGCGGTAAAGCTCCAGCTTTGCTTCGCGCACCTTGCTGACGGATCTGCCCATTCCTGCCTTCCTCCGGATGCTGATCCCGGGGGAAAATTTCCCGGGTCGACGCCGGAGGCGAGTACATCATCATGCGATCAGCCGGAACAGTTTCAGAAACTCACATTTCCGACCGGAACAGATTTCACTCCATCCCCGATATTCGAGCCTAACTGTGCCGATCACAAACCCGATCGGCTGTGTCTGTGATCGACGACCGGATCGGGCAACAATGAATGCATTGCACAATGGGCGCACAGCCATGACAACGATCGCGATTCCCGCTCCCCCGCCGCGCCAGGACGCTGCGCCGACGGGGCGGGTCCCCGGCAACAGCGGCATCTGGGTGGGCATCACCTGCGAATTCGTCGAGTTCGCGGTGCTCTTCATCGTCTATTTCGTCTCCCGCGCACACTTTCCCGAGGCCTTCGAGCATGGTTCGGAACGCCTGTCGCGCATCGCCGGCACCGTCATCACGCTGCTGATGGTGACGAGCAGCTTCTTCATCGCCGCCTCGGTCGTGACGATGCGTGCCGGCCAGCGCCGGCGCTCGCTGTGGTGGCTGGTCGCCGGACTGGTCGTGGCGCTGGGCTACCCGGTCGCGAAGGTCCTCGAGATCCGCTGGAACCTCGCGCACGGCATCGACGGCGAAGCGGGCATCTTCTTCACCGTTTATTACTACCTGACCTTCAACCACCTGGTGCATGCGACCTGGGGCATCCTCGGCATCCTGTGGGTGCTCGCACGCCATGTCGCCGGCGCCTACACGGCCGAGGAACACAGCGGCCTCGAGGCGCTGGCGAGCTACTGGCACGCCACCGACATCATCTGGCTGGTCCTCTTCCCCTTCTTCTACGTGCTGGCGTAAACGATGAGCCCGACCGAACGGAAACCCGCCACCGCGCTGGCCCCGCTGACCGCGGCCTGGCTGATCCTGGTGGCGCTGACACTCGCGAGCCTCGGCCTCGGTCAATGGTTCCACGGCGCGGCCTGGCTGCCGGTGGTGGTCGCGGCCATCGTGTGGGCGAAGGGCATGCTGGTCGCGCAGCGCTTCATCGAGGCGGAGCTCGCGCACGCCTTCATCCGCCGCGTGCTGAAGGTCTTCGTCGCCTTTGCGCCGCTCGCGCTGGTGCTGATCGCCTTTTTCGGCCGCGAGTTCGCGCGCTGGGCGACGCTGTAGGCCGCCCACGAGGCCCCGGAATCGCGAACGCCGGCAGCATCGCCGGCGCGTTCCCGCGGCCCGCCCCTGTCCCGAAGCGCCGTTCTTGGCGACAATGGCGGCCTTCGGCACGTCCGTGCCTGACAAGGAGAACGAGCAGTGCTCGAAACCCTGACGACCGCCGCCTTCTGGGTGTCGGTGCTGCAGATCATCGCGATCGACATCCTGCTCGGCGGCGACAACGCCGTGGTGATCGCGCTCGCGTGCCGCAAGCTGCCCGAGCACCAGCGCAACAAGGGCATCGCGTGGGGCGTGGTCGGCGCGATCGCGCTGCGCATCGTGCTGATCTTCTTCGCGCTGCAGCTCCTCGCGCTGCCCTTCCTGAAGGTCGTCGGCGCGCTGCTGCTCTTGTGGATCGGCGTGAAGCTGCTGCAGCCGGAGGACGAGGACGGCCACGGCAACATCGAGGGCGCGACGCATCTGCTCGGGGCGATCAAGACCATCGTCGTCGCCGACGCGGTGATGAGCCTCGACAACGTGATCGCGGTCGCCGGCGCGGCCAAGGGCGACCTCGCGCTGGTGGTGTTCGGCATCGTCGTCAGCATCCCGATCATCGTGTGGGGCAGCAAGTTCGTGCTCAAGCTCATGGACCGCTTCCCGGTCGTCATCACGCTGGGCGCGGCGTTGCTCGGCTGGATTGCCGGTGGCATGCTGGTGGGTGACGTGGTGGTGAAGCCGTATGTCGAGCACCTGCCCGGCTGGCTGCACTACGCGACCTCGGTCGCGGGCGCGGTGCTCGTCGTCGCGCTCGGCACGTGGCTCGCGCAACGCAAGGCGGGGGCGCAGGCGCCGCTCGTCGAGCTCGCGGTCGAAGACACCGGCGACAGCCATTCCCGGCGCCACTGACCGGGCGGACAAGGAGATCGTGATGCTCAAGGTGCTCATCCCCCTCGACGGCTCGGAGAACGCCAACCGCGTGCTCGACCACCTGATGAAGCTGCGCGCGGCGAGCGGCGCGCTCGAGCTCCACCTGCTCAACGTGCAGATCCCCGTCGACGGGCACGCGCGCAGCTTCGTCAGCCGCGACAACCTCGAAACCTGGTACCGCGAGGAAGGGCTCGCCGCGCTGGCGACCGCGCGCGCGGCGCTCGACACGGCCGGCATGCCGTACAGCCATCACATCGCGGTCGGCCACATCGCCGACACCATCGTCCGCTACGCCACCGAGCACCGCTTCGACCAGATCGTCATGGGCACGCACGGCCGCGGCGCGCTGCTGCAGGCGCTGCTCGGCTCCGTCGCCAAAGGCGTGCTGGAGCGTTCGCCGGTCCCGGTGACCCTCGTGAAGCCGCTGCCGCCGGGCTGATCTGCCCGCCCCTCACCCGCTTCCTGCGGCCGCCATCGCGGTGGTCTAGAGTGGGGTAGCGGCGCCGTGACCGCACGGCGGCGGACCTAGGAGGGGACATCATGGCGGAACTCGACAAGGAAGCGGTCGTTGCGGCACTGAACCGGATCCTCGAAGCGGAACTCGCCGGGGTCGTGCGCTACACGCATTACTCCTTCCTCGTGTTCGGCTTCGGACGCATTCCGATCGTGTCGTGGCTCAACACGCAAGCCGACGAATCGCTGCAGCACGCGCGCGCGGCCGGCGAATGGATCACCACGCTGGGCGCCCACCCCTCGCTCGCGATCGGCGCGCTGCTCGACTCGCACCAGCACGACATCGGCGCGATGCTGCGCGAATCGCTCGACGCGGAGCGCGCCGCGCTGAAGCTCTATCACGAGCTGCTCGCGCTGGTCGCGGATCGCTCGGTCGCGCTCGAGGAATATGCGCGCCAGATGGTGCAGGCCGAGGAGCTGCATCTCGCCGAAGTCGACAAGATGCTGCGCAAGCCGGGCGACCTCACGGCCTTCTCGCCGACGCCGCCGGCCTAGCGCCTAGCGCCTAGCCGCCGAAGAACGCGCCGCGCGTGAGGAAGATGTAGTCGCCCTCGAGCACCATCAGGGCGACGAGCACCAGCACGCACAGCGGCGGCACCAGGATCGCATACACCAGCGCCAGCCGCTCCCAGCGCAGGTGCATGAACACGGCCACGATCAGGCTCGCCTTCATCAGCATGAAGACGACGATCAGGCTCCAGCGCAGCAGGCCCTGGAGGTGGAAGTAGTCGACCAGGTAGGACATCGTGCTCAGCACGAAGAGCAGGGCCCACACCTTCAGGTAGACGCCGATCGGATGCTGCTGTCCGGACGCATGGTCCATGGCCGTGCCCTCCCCTACCACAGGTAGAACAGCGCGAAGATGAACACCCACACGAGGTCGACGAAGTGCCAGTACAGGCCCGCGATCTCGACGATGGTGTAGTCGCCGCGCGCCTCGTAGCGTCCGCCGAGCACGCGCGCGGCGATGGTCAGGAGGTAGATCACGCCGACGCTCACGTGCAGGCCGTGGAAGCCGGTGATCATGAAGAAGCTCGCGCCGAACTGCGCGGCCCCCATCGGGTTGCTCCACGGGCGCACGCCCTCGGCGATCAGCTTGCTCCATTCGAAGGCCTGCATGCCGACGAAGCTCGCGCCGAGCAGCGCGGTCGCCAGCATCAGCGCCGCGCAGCGCACCCGGTCGCGGCGGTAGGCGCAGTTCACCGCCATCGCCATCGTGCCGCTGCTGGTGATGAGGATGAAGGTCATGATCGCGATCAGGATCAGCGGCACGCTCGCGCCGCCGATGGTGAGCGCGAAGACCTCGGACGGGTTCGGCCAGGCGGCGGTGGTCGCGATGCGCACCGTCATGTAGCCGGTGAGGAAGCAGCCGAAGATGAAGGTGTCGGAGATCAGGAAGATCCACATCATCGCCTTGCCCCACGGCACCGCGAAGGCCAGGCGGTCGCCGGACCAGTCGGCGACGAGGCCGCGCCAGCCGCTCGCGGCGGTGCCGGCAGCGGGGGGTGCGATCGTGGTCATGGTGCACCTCCTCCCTCAGCGGATGCCGCAGATGTCGGCCAGCGCGGCAAGCGTCGCGGGCGGGCTGGCGAGCAGCGCGAAGAGCACGAGCCACACGGCGAACAGGAAATGCCAGTACAGCGCACAACGCGCCACCCCGGCGTGCACGCGCACGCACGACCGCTCGCGCCACGCCCGCGCGACGCTGCGCCCCAGCGCGACCAGGCCGCCGGCGAGATGCAGGCCGTGCACGCCGGTGAGCAGGTAGAAGAAGCTCGCTGCCGGATGACTCGCGACGAAATGGCCCGTGGCGATGAAGAGCCACCACACCCACCCCTGCCCGGCGAGGAAGGCGAGCGCGGCGGCGCCCGCCAGCACCAGCCCGAAGCGCGTCGCCGCAAGCCGGCCGCGCCGCGCCGCGCCGCTCGCCGCCTGCAAGGCCAGGCTGCTCGCCGCAAGCAGCGCCGTGTTCGTCCACAGCGGCCCCAGCCCCGCGAGCGGGCTCGTCGGCGTGCCCGCGAGCGGCTGCCAGTCCGGCAGGCGCGCGCGCACCAGCAGCGCGATCGCGAACAGGCCGAACAGCACGCCGATCACGCCCAGCAGCACGCGCAGCCCCACCGTCGCGGCCGGCAGGCGCGGCGCCGCCACGGGCGGCAGCGGCTGCGGCAGCCACGGTTTCGTCGCGAGGGCGGCGAGGATGCCCGAGCGCGCGCTCATGCGTGGCCCTCCCCTGCGTGCCGATCGGCGGGCGGCGCGTCGTCGCCCGCGGGCGCCGCCGACTGCGGCACGTTCTGCGGGATGAAGTCGCGCGCGGCGCCGGGCACGCTGTAGTCGTAGGCCCAGCGATGCACCTCGGGCAGCGTCTCGCCCCAGTTGCCGTGCCGCGGCGGCGTGTCCGGCGTCTGCCACTCAAGCGTCGTCGCGCCCCACGGGTTCGGCCCCGCCGGCCGGCCGTGGCGCAGGCTCCACGCGAGGTTGAACAGGAACACGAGCTGCGTGACGCCGACCACCAGCGCCGCGACGGTGATGAAGGCGTTGAGGTCCTGCGCCGACGCGGGGATGAATTCGTAGCCCTCGTACGCGTAATAGCGCCGCGGCATGCCGAGGAAGCCGAGGTAGTGCATCGGCATGTAGATCGCGTAGGTGCCGAGGAAGGTCACCCAGAAGTGCAGCTTGCCGAGGCGCTCGTCGAGCAGGCGCCCGGTCAGCTTCGGGTACCAGTGATAGATGCCGCCGAAGATCGCGAGGACCGGCGACACGCCCATCACCATGTGGAAGTGGGCGACGACGAAATAGGTGTCCGACAGCGGGATGTCGACGCTGACGTTGCCGAGGAAGAGCCCCGTCAGCCCGCCGATCGCGAAGGTGCTGATGAAGCCGATCGCGAACAGCATCGGCACGCGCAGGTGGATGTCGCCACGCCACAGCGTCAGCACCCAGTTGTACACCTTGATCGCGGTCGGCACCGCGATGACCAGCGTGGTCGTCGCGAAGAAGTAGCCGAAGTACGGATTCATGCCCGAGACGTACATGTGGTGCGCCCACACGACGAACGAGAGCCCGCCGATCGCGACGATCGCCCACACCATCATGCGGTAGCCGAAGATGTTCTTCCTCGCATGGGTGCTGATCAGGTCCGAGATGATGCCGAAGGCGGGCAGCGCGACGATGTACACCTCGGGGTGGCCGAAGAACCAGAACAGATGCTGGAACAGCACCGGGCTGCCGCCGGCGTGCTTGAGCGGCTGCCCCATCGACACGATCGCCGGCATGAAGAAGCTGGTGCCGAGCAGCTTGTCGAACAGCATCATCACGCCGCTCACGAACAGCGCGGGAAACGCGAACAGCGCGAGGATGGACGCGACGAAGATGCCCCACACCGTGAGCGGCAGGCGCAGCAGCGTCATGCCGCGGGTGCGCGCCTGCAGCACGGTGGTGACGTAGTTGAGGCCGCCCATCGTCGCCGCGACGATGAAGATCAGCAGCGACACCAGCATCAGCACGATGCCCCATTCGGTGCCGGGCGTACCGGGGAGGATCGCCTGCGGCGGGTACAGCGTCCAGCCCGCGCCGGTCGGCCCGCCGGGCACGAAGAAGCCGGCCATCAGCACCAGCACCGCGAGCAGGTACATCCAGAACGACAGCATGTTGAGGTAGGGGAAGACCATGTCGCGCGCGCCGACCATCAGCGGGATCAGGTAGTTGCCGAAGCCGCCGAGGAAGAGCGCGGTGAGCAGGTAGATCACCATGATCATCCCGTGCATCGTCACGAACTGGTAATAGCGCGCCGGATCGATGAAGGGAAAGGCGCCGGGAAAGCCCAGCTGCAGGCGCATCAGGTTCGACAGCACGAGTGCGACCAGCCCGACGGCGATCGCGGTGAGGCTGTACTGGATCGCGATGACCTTGTGGTCCTGGCTCCACACGTATTTCGTCCAGAAGCTGCGCGGTTCGCCGTGCGCATCGTGCTCGCTCATCGCCCCTCCCCTCCCGCCGCGACGAAGGTCGGCTGGGCGGCAAGCCAGGTGCGGAACGCGGCCTCGTCCTCGACGACGACAAGGCCGCGCATGTTGTAGTGCGCGAGCCCGCACAGCTCGGCGCACAGGACCTCGAAGCGGCCGGCGCGCGTCGGCGTGAACCAGAAGCGCGACACCAGGCCCGGCACCAGGTCCATCTTGGCGCGGAACTGCGGCACGAAGAAATCGTGCAGCACGTCGCGCGAGCGCAGCAGCAACAGCACCGGGCGGCCGAGCGGCAGGTGCAGCTCGGGGCTGTCGACGAGCACGTCGTCACGCCCGGCGGGATCGTCCGGATTCACGCCGAAGGGATTGTCCAGGGCGACGAAACGCGTGTCGGTGCGCCCCAGGCGGCCATCGGCACCGGGAAAGCGGAAGCGCCACTGCCACTGCTGGCCCAGCACCTCGACCCCGGTCGCGTCGGCCGGCGGGCCGATCATCTCCGAATACACGTACAGGCCCGGCGCGAGCATCGCGACGATGCCGACCGTCGTCAGCAGCGTCAGCCGCCCTTCGAGGCGCCGATTCTCCGGCTCGAAGGCAGCACGATGCCCCTCGCGATGGCGGAAGCGCAGGATCGCCACCGCGACGAACAGGTTCACCGCCACGAACACCGCGCCGGTGATCACCAGCGTGATCAGGATCGTGTCGTCGAGCTGCTCCCAGTTCGACGCCAGCGGCGTGAACCACCACGGGCTGGCAAAGTGGAACACCACCGACGCGACGACGATCACCACCAGCGCGATTACCATTGCCATGGACCGTCCTCCGGTCGCTGCCCGCCCGCGGGCGTTGTCTTTGTCTTATGGAAACGCCGGAATGGTCGGTTCCGTGCCCTCGATGTCGGCCTCGGGATGATGCTGCCGGATCATGTCCTCGAACTCCTCGACGCGGTCCTTCGGCACATCGACCATCATCAGCAGCATGCCCTGCCCGATCGCGGCCTCGAAGCGCGCGAGATGCGAGTTGGGCATGCCGACCCCGATCATCGCCGACACCCAGGCGCCGAAGCCCGCCCCGCCGAGGGCGCCGAACAGGATGGCCCCCCCCGCCGCGACCATGCCGGCCGGCGGAAACACCAGCGCTGCCAGCCCGGCGAGCACGCCCACCGTGCCGCCGACGGCCAGCCCGCGTTCGATCGCCGGCACGAGGTCGGTGCGCTGCGCGACGCCGGCCTCGGGGAGCTCCTCGAGCGGCGTCTCGGCGCGCGCCAGCACATGGATGTGTTCGTAGGGGATATGGGCGAGCAGCAGCTCATCGACGATCCTGCGCACGATTCCGACATCGGGTAGCAGGAAATACAGCCTCCTCAAGCCTCTCATGACGACCTCCTTGCCCGGGTCGCCTGCGACGCGCCACGCCGCGGCCGCCATCGAATCCGCACCGCCCCCGCCGCACCGGCCTCCATGTGGCTATGACCATCGCGTCCGGCGCGAGTTTTCGGCGCCGCCGACAACGGCAGCGCGCGAGCGGGACCGTTTCAGCCACCGCGTCCGGCGTACGGCGGCAGCGAACTCAGGCGCGCATCCTCGATCGGCCCGCCGACGGTGAAGTGGTACAGGCTCTGCCACGCATCGCCCGTGAGGCCCAGCAGTTCGTGCATCGCGTCGTCGAAGAAGCAACCGATGCCGGTGCCGCGCAGGCCCGCCGCTTCCGCTTCGAGATAGAGCACCTGGCCGATCAGGCCGCACTCGCGATAGAGCTGCGCATAGCGCCACGGCTCGCGCGCGACGAGCCCCGTGTGCGCCAGCATGCCGAGCGCGAAGCACGAATCGGCGGCGATCTCCTGGTGGCAGCTCACCAGCTGCGCCGCCGCACGCAGGTCGTAGGGAATCAGCAGGTAGAGCGGCACGTGCGCGGGGCCGGTCTTGTGCCACAGCCAGTCTGCGCGCAGCGCGGCGCGCAGCTCGGCGAGGGCCGCGGGGTCGCGCACGAGCACGTACAGCCCCGGCTCCAGCCCGTCCACGCGATGCACGAAGAA
The DNA here is from genome assembly GCF_012910905.1 of Aromatoleum toluvorans. GTDB lineage: Bacteria > Pseudomonadota > Gammaproteobacteria > Burkholderiales > Rhodocyclaceae > Aromatoleum > Aromatoleum toluvorans. The sequence continues at coordinate 661 of NZ_WTVN01000006.1, read as the reverse complement.
TGCCGGATGCACCTGCGGCGGCCACGGCCACGCCGACCACGGTGGAACGTGCGCACGCGGCAGCAGCGCATCGAGCAGCGCGAAGAACGCGGCGCGGCCCATCGTCGTGACGCCGTCGAAGGCCACCGCGCTGCGGCGCCGGCGCGCGAGCGTCGCGAAGGGCGGATCGTTTGCAGCGGCCGCGGGCAGGGGCAGGGCCGGGCGTGCCGCTGCCGGCGCGGCCGCGGTGCGCGGCTTGCGTGCCGCCGCATCGACGACGCCGATGTCGGGCCAGTCGACATGCCCGGCGCTCAGGCGGTTGGCCCGCCCGTGCCACGAAGCGGCCGCCGCCAGCGCGACGAGTTCATCGACATCGACTTCCCCCTGCGCGCCCCCGATCCACATCAGCACCTCGGGCGCCTCGCGCTCGGCGGTGCCGAAATCACCCTTGCGGTCGAGTCCGGCCAGGCGGGCGATGGCGTCGTCGCCGACGCGGTCGAGCACGCGCGCAGACCAGCCGAGCGCCGCAGCGGCAAGCGACAGCGCGGCCACCGCATGGCCACAGTCGTGCTGGCAGTAGCGCCACGCGCGCATGCCGTACTTCCACGCCTCGCGCCAGTGGATCGAGCTCAGCGCGACCAGCACCGCCTCCCCGCCGAGGGCTACCTGATCGCGCCGTCCC